>JBBRRB010000016.1:0-122108 GCA_038225555.1 Bryobacterales bacterium | reverse complement strand
CCTTTGGGAGTTGCTGAATGAAGGCCAAATGCTGCGTGCGAACGGCTGTATCATCCACATGTACCGCAAGCCATTTCTCGGTGTCATTCGCCGCCTGCTCCCGGAGTTTGTCAAAGTGCTTTTCCTTTGGGAGTTGCTGAATGAAGGCCAAATGCTGCGTGCGAACGGCTGTATCATCCACATGTACCGCAAGCCACCATTGAATCCGACTGAGACGGTTAACTATCGAAGATCGAGGTGCGGTGGAAATCAGCCAGGCCAAAAGCGTTGAGTCAATCCGCCAAGCGGTCTTGTCATCTAAGCTGTCGGTCAAGCGCGAAATGATCGCAACGCGGTATTCGTTTTCTCTGAGCGCTTTGAAAAGCTTGAGTGCTCGCATCGGTGCGATTGAGAAATCGGCTTGGGCGATCAATGTGCCCATCTTAATAGCGCTGGGGAAGGAACGCTCCGCTTTGATAGTTGCCGACAGAAAAAATAAATGTAGAGCAGCAAGCCATCCGTCGCTTCCATTCGATCGCTGAAGGAGCAACGGAGACATTTGCCGCACCAAATCGACGCGGCAAGACATCAGCTTTGCTACGAGGCTACAGGAACCCGCGTTTCTAGTTCTTTTTTTTGTGCGGCTTCCATCCCCTGCCCGATCAACTCGTCAGCCAGCTTGAACTCGGGATTTGGGGTACTCGTTGCCAGGATGCGCGCTGCCCCTGCAACAAGATCCACTGACCCCGGTGTGCGGAAAGTTGCCTGCGCCAACAAGCGGTTTGCCTCTTCATCGAGCCATTCTCCGGGACGCTTTTCCCATGCTACCGACGCGATCTTCTGGTGGGCCGTGGAAACCAATTCGCCGGCGGCTCGGAACCAAAAAGTGCCGCTGTGAAAGATCCGGAAGATGCTCCAGCCGCCCTGGGCCTTGAGCTTTGCCAAGGAGGTGGAAACATCCAAGCCGCCCGCTCCTCCACTCTGATCCAAGGCTATTTGCAGGATGAGCAATGGGCACGGGGTGTAGCTCCGATGCAATGCGCAGACGAGCCAAAACGCACGCGCCGGCCAGGGTAAATCTTTGAAAGATACATCGCCGCTGATGCCTTGACCACCGTTGAGAGTCTCCCAGAGGCGCTGCATGATCTCCGGAAACCGCCTCCCTTCTGCCGCTTCGGCGACCATGACCAGAAAGTCATCCGGCAGATCTTCGCCCTCGTTGAGCGCGCGTCCATAGACTCGGGCGAGTAATTGCTTCTCTGCCCCACTCGGAGGATTGACCGGAAACGTGTAAACGCGCAATCCTTTGAGCTCATGTTTATGTTTGTGATACAAGAAATCCGGCGTCGGGCTAACCACGGCGAGTTGCAATCCCGGTTGCTTCAAATGCCTGAGCAGTTCAATCCACTCGGACTCCACACTTAATGGGTCGTCCAACACCAACAGGACCGGACGGCCTTGTTGGGCGAGCTTGGCGACCTGCTGGACGTATCGCTCGACACCACCCGGGACGATATTAGCGAGATTGTGCCCGGCATCAGCCACTACGACCTCCCCCGCTTCGATCAGTTGTGCGACGACCCGGCGAACGAGGGTGGACTTGCCCGCTCCTGGCGGTCCAGTTACGAACAAAACCGACAGGTTGCTTGTCCCACGCCCGAGAGGCGCAATGAGTCGCTCGCGGATGATTTGCCCGAGTGCTGCAGTCTGGTCGCGCTCGATAAACTTCAATTGCTCATCTGTCCCGTGCACCACGTGGTGCCATTCGGGTGCTTCGAACAAAAACCTCTTGCGTTCGACACTGCGTGCCTCGGCAAGGTGGATTCGGTCCACCACGGTGAATGGCACCAGCGGAGCGTCTTCCTCCTTCCCGAACAAGACTACTCGTACTTCAGCTGCGTCAATCGTCCGTGGCGCTCGTGTGGATAGTGTTGGATCCGTCCGTCCGGTCGCGTCGAATACGATTAGGTTCTCGTGGAGCAGGCGTCGCATGCGATTAAGCGCATCTTTTCGGGTCCGCCCCCAAATTACATTCCAAGCCGCGAGATGGTGCAACGCAGCTTGCTCTGCAGGCAGCATCACGCCTACCGGATCGTTTGTAACCACGTTCTTGGCAACATAAACAAATTCCAAGGACTGCCAAAGCGCTTCGAATAATTGCTTGTGGCCGATTGAGTCCGCTTCGTTTTGCCATTTTGCCCGGTCCGACTGGGGGGACGGGACAGTGGCCAGTTGAGGCTGGAAATTTGCCCACACTTCGAGGCGCTCGTTTTCTTTCGTGAAACCGTGGATAAACCGTGGGTCGCAGCTAACCAATCGGAGGCGAACTTGTGCCCGCTTTGCTTCGGGAGCCCACAGCCATTTAGGTGCAAAGCCCGACAAAACGTCCGCGAGTTTGGCCGGCGTTCCAATGTCGTCCACCCGCTTACACTGCGTGAAGCACACACAACCATCTCCGAGAAGCTCATCAAGATCATCAGCCCAGTCGTAACGGAGTCGCTCTGGATGATCAGGAAGGCCAAGCAGCGTTTGTGCCGTGCGCATTGAGGCAAGCCGCGCAACGCCGTAAGCCCGCTGATAGTTGTAGCCGCCCTCACTGCTGCGGCCCGCACGGGTAGCTTTTAAAGTTACGAGCCGTTCTTCGGGGATGAAGAAATCGTCACTCATGAATTTCTTGCAACGTCAACGCTTTTCAAAACCCGCCCAAAGTTGGGCCTCTCACATAATACCCATTCGAGAGGACGGCTGCCGCTCGATCCATAGGTTCGGAGCGGAGCTCGCTAGCCGTGATGCCGATATTTTCAGCGGACTCCGGATTACTTGCCGAAGGTTTAAAAGGCTAGCGATCTGGAGCGTCAGATTGACGAAACGAGCCCACGGAAACGCGCTACTCCGCGCGTGACCTTACGGCTCCGAGCGGATGGTCGGCCACTCGGAAACTGGACGATGAGGCAAGAATAGAACGAGTGTGACGTTTAACCAACATTCTTACCTCTACCCATGTACTGGCCGGAACACCCAAAGGTGGCGATTTACGCCAGTAATATGGGGCAGATTCTGAAGGACAAAGGGGATCTGGAATGGGCTCAGAAACAGATCGAGCGGGCGCTTAAGATTTTTGAGAATCACTACGGTCTGAACAATCCGCAAACGCGAATCGTGCGCGATAATCTCGACGGGATAATTCGCGCGAAATCAGTTCAGTGATCGGATCACTTGTGAAACACTTAGCGGAATACGCCGGTATGCCCTAACGAATATCGTCCTGGCTGCGGATACACGCACAGTCCGTGCGGCCCTTTCCCGACCGGGATGCGCGCCAGCAGCTTGCCATCTTTCGTATCGATTGCGTAGACGTCATGATTGTAGCGGCCGGCGAGCCACAATACCTTGCCGTCCGCCGACACGCCTCCCATGTCTGGACTCGCCTTGCCCCTATCGGCAAACTGCCATTTCTTGATCACGCGCCGCGCGGCGAAATCGATCACCGACACGCTTGCCTCCCCGCGGTTCGAACAATACAGCACTTTGGAATCGCGGCTCGCGTACAGGCCGTGCGCACCCCTGCCAGTCGCAATGAAGCCGAGCTTTTCGAACTTGTCGGCGTCCAGCACCCAGACTCCGTCGGAGATCATATCGGCCACATAAAAGACCCGCCCGTCCGGGGACGTTTTGACGTCCTGAGGCTTGGCTTCGCTGGTCAGATGCAGCTTCCCGACCACCTTCTTCTCGGCTACATCCACCTTGATCATTTCGCCCGAAAATTCGCAGCTCACGACAGCGAAACGGCCGCTGGCGGTGAAATCCATGTGATCTACGCCTTTGCAAGGCACCTTGATGTAACTCTCGCGCTTCATGGTCTGAGCGTTGTAAAAATCCAGCCGTTTTTGCGCCTCCGCCACCACGATCGCGTATTTGCCATCCGGCGTGTAATACATGTTGTACGGGTCCTGCACCGGGATGGTCTCGCCTTTCTTGCCGGTTGCCGGGTCGATTCTCGTCAGACTGTCGCCGAGATCGTTCAATACCCACAAGGTCCTCAGATCCCAGGACGGAACGACGTGTTGGGGCTGCCTGCCAACATCGAAATGGTTCACGATTTTGTAAGTCGCGGGATCGATCACGTCTACCGTGTTGCTGCCGCTGTTGGGCACATAGATCCGCGCCGGGAAGTTCTTCACGACAGGACTGAGCTTCCCAACATGATCAGCCGCATAGATGTCCGAAGGATTGAGAACTGGCGGCATGCCGGGCAAGGGAGCGTCGCTCGATTCCGGTATCGCCGCGGCCGCTGCAATCACGCAGGCGCAAGACAGAATTCGGGCAAATGTACGGAAGCTGAAAGTCATGTTTCGGGAGTGTTAACTCCAGTCTACTTTAGGGTGCATCGTATGCCACTTCGTAGCTCGTTCAAAGGCCAGCGCGACGCGCAGCGGTGTGCCTTCCTGGTATAAGTGGCCTGTGAAGACGAGGCTGGCAGGCAACCCGCTTAGAAACCCGCAGGGGATGGCCATCTGAGGGTGCCCAGTGAGGTTGGTGATGGTCAGCCCGGCGCTGAAGGGAGGGGACACGAGCACGTCCCAATCGGCCATCAGACGGTCCATTTCGCGCATTAGAAGCGTGCGGGCGCGCTGCGCGCGGATATACTCGACCGCAGGAATCATACGCGAGGTGCGGAAGGTATTTGGCCAGTCGTTCGGAGCCTGTCCCTTGAGCTGATCGACTCCGGAGTTGCGAGTGAGATCGTCAAAGGCGGCGGCTGCTTCGGCCGACAGAATTATGCGCAGGGGCTGAAAGTCGAACTTCGGAAGCTCCATCGGCTTCAGCACGGCGCCGGCCGATTTTAGATCGGTTAAGGCCTGATCGTAAACCTTCTTCTGATCGTCTTTCATCCGATCGAACTCGGACTGAATCACGCCGATCCGCAGGCCCTGAAGGCCGAGCTTCGGCTGCCACTCGAAAGGAGCGTCCACCACGGCTAAATCGCGATCGTCGGAGCCGCGGATTTGTTGGAACACCAGCGCGCAATCTTCGACGGAGCGGCAGATGGGGCCGATTTTGTCCATCGTCCAACTCAGGCCCATGGCGCCGAAGCGGCTGACTCGTCCGTAGGTGGGTCGCATGCCGACTACGCCGCAGCGAGTGGAAGGCGAGACGATGGAGCCTAGCGTTTCAGTCCCGATCGCGAAACCTACCAGCCCGGCGGCGGTGGCCGAAGCCGATCCCGCTGAGGAACCGCTTGAGGTCTGCTCCAGATTCCAAGGAGTTTTAGTCATGCCGCCGAACCACAATCCGCCTTGCGCCAGCGCTCCCATCGAGAGTTTAGCCAACAGGGGAGCACCTGCCTGGCGCAGTTTTTCAACTACGGCGGAATCGTAATCGAAGGTCTGATTTTGAAATGGCTCGGCACCCCAGGTGGTTTTGATTCCCTTGGTTGCGAAGAGGTCCTTCACGCCGCAAGGTACGCCGTGGAGCGGGCCTTTGTACTTGCCGTGGCGGATCTCCTGGTCGGCCTGTTCGGCTTGCGCCAGCGCGAGGTCTTCGGTGAGCGTGATCACGCAATTCAGTTGGGGAGAATAGCGTTTCAGGCGGGCAAGATACATCTTGGTGAGATCGACCGAGCTGATCTTCTTAGCCTTCAGAAGCGGCCCGATTTCCGTCACCGGCGCGAATGCGAGGTCTTCTATATTTGCGGGCGCCTTGCCGGCTTTCACGCGAGTGGGCTGAAACTTTCCGCCACCGGCTTTGGGCGCGATGGGGTAAAAACGAGTGGCGGGTTCGGTGTCGAGAGGGATGTCGATTTTCCGAAGGTTCTCGTAGCCAATGAGATAGCGATTAATGCCGGACAGCATCATGGCTTCCTGCGGGTCGGTAAATTCCAGTCCGTCCAGCGACAGGGCTTGATGGAGCATGTCCTTGGTGATTTTCTGGGGAGTTTCGGGCGGTTGCGGGTTCTGCGCTAAGGCGGCGGGGGCGGCTGCAAGGGCCGAGACACGGGCCAACCAAGCTCGTCTGTCAATTTTGTTCGGCATGTGATTCGATTTCGTTAGGGGTAAATTGGTGTGACTTTCGTTCCGTCTTTCAAGGGGCGATCAGTGGGAAGAGCCACGGAGTCACCTTCCGCCAGTCCTTGTACCACCTGAGCCTTCGTGTAACTCGAGACCCCAATTTTGACGGGTCTCCACGCTATCTTTTCTCCAGACAGAAGAAACACGCCAGACACCTCGCCCTGCCTCCGAAGCGCTTCTTTAGGAATCGTTAAGGCGTTCGCCACTACACGCGACTGGATCTCGGCATTAATGTTGGTTCCGGGAAGCAGGTCGCGATCGGGATTATCGATCACGCAACTAACTTCGCCAACCTGCCGACTGCCGAGCGGCACAACCTGTGTTGGAAGCTTGTCAACGACTCCCTTCCACTGGCGTCCGGGCAAGGCGTCCCAGGTGATCGTCACGGGCATGCCCTTATCGGCGCGCCCCAAGTCGGGCTCGTCCACGTAAACTGTCACGCGGACGTGATCCACTTTCCCTACATTCGCGACCAAGTCGCCCGTGTTCACGAACGATCCCACTCGCATGTCGAACTGGTAAAGGATCCCGGTCATGGGGGCCCGAATGATCATTTGCGAAATACTGCGACGGGCGAAGGCTGCCGCCGACTCCGCCTGGTTCAGACGCGCGCGCACCACAGGAACGTCCGTTGGAGCCACGAGTGCGTTCCTGCGACGGTCCAGCGCCTGAATCTGGAGTTGCGCCTGCTCCACTCTCTGGCGAGCGGCCTCAAGTTCCACCCGCGTGGCCACCTGCTTGGCGACCAGCCGCTGGAGCGAATCATGCTCCTTCTGCGCGTTTTGGAGATTCACTCGTGCGGCGGCCAGATCGTTTTCGATTTGCGTCCGCTCGGCCTGGGATCCGCCTTGGCTTAAGACCTGCTGCTGCGCTTGAGCGGATGCGATCGCCGCGTTGGCGGATGCCAATTCCGAAGTTGCGCCACTCACGTCCAAGGCAATGAGCTGAGCGCCCTTTTGCACCACTTGCCCGCGCTGCGCGAAGACCTTCTCAACCACGCCAGGGCGTTCGGCGCGCGCCGATGCCCACTCGATCGGCTCCACTTTTCCGTTCGTGCTCAAGGAGCTGACGACCGTCGCGCGCGTGGCCTTGGTGAAGGGAATCTCGGGAGGCGTAGATCGACGGGTGAATCCCCAAATCAACAGCGCACCCGCCGCGGCTAGCGCGAGAATCAGCGTGAGTTTGGTCCGACTCATGCTTTTGGACGCGCGCAGAAATCGAACAGAAGCTGCCATTCAGACTGTTGAATTTCGACGGCGGCCTGCTCTTGCGCAGAGTGCGGCTGCTGGCGGGCGCGGTCGCAAAACATGATGAAAGAGAACGGATCCCACTTGCCGCCGGTCCGAAATTCTGCCTTGGGATGCTGGCCCACCACCTCATCCGCCATGCGGCAGAGGTCACGAAAAATCGGATGGGTGCCTACGCGCCGGAACCAATAGGCCGAGTTGCCCGAGTCGGGCTCCTGCCGGTGCAGAATGGCATGCCAGAAATGAGCTTCGGTTGAATGAAGATTTTGAACGATTTGATGGGCTTCGTCGATACAGGAAAAGTAGAGCCAGAGTCCGGCCAGGGCGGCTTCGGGAGAAGCAGCGCGGGGGAAGAGGGCGGAAGCGGTGGTCCCTTGCAGGGCGGTTTTTGCGTCGATGGAAGAGCACTGTCCCGAGATAAGGGGGATGGGCCGCATGCCATCCTGATCGAGAGCTAGAATTGCGGCGACTTGATGGCCGTAAGTGCTGGGATCGAATTGCAAGTACTATTGTCGCAAACGATGGATGATGATCGGCTGCAGGTTGGCAACTGATGGGGCTGACTTAAGCTTGCTGGCAGTATGAATCTGTAGGCTCCAGTTGTGGTGAAGGGCGTTGGGCGGCCAACGGCGGATGACTTCCCACAACGCCGTTTGGGGGATATTCGTCCGCCCAGCGATTTGCGTTCTTTCCGAGTGGCGTGTGACACGTCCGGAAGTGGCCTCAAGTGCTGGGCAAGGATTCGGATCTGGTAAGGATTCGTCAATCTACTGGAGTTCGGGATCGTCCTTCCGGTCGTGCGCCAACTCGCAGAGCGCTGAGATGCGGACAGCGGCAGACTTATCGAATTGAGCAGCGTGATGCAGCCAAGGTCGAGACTCTACGCGCCACACTTCAGCAAATACAGCCACCGCCCGACGTCGCACCTCACTTACGTCCTCGATGTCGCCCAAAGTCTGAAGAGGGTATGGCGGCTCGTAATGAATCGCCCGGTCAATAAATGTTTGATACAGTGCAGTGCTAGTGGCGAGTACTGCTTGACGATTGCGGATTTCACCCAGGCACAGTGCAGCCAAGAATAGATTTGCCGCTTTTGCGTGTTGATCTTCTTGAAACATAAGAACCAGAATCATCTGTTCCGCTTGCTTCGGATGGATCATTCCGACAATAAGACGAAGCACCTCATGCCAAGCCTCATCGCGCCAGTGGGATTCAAAGACATCGTCTCTGAGCCACTCCAGGGAGAGAGATTTTTGCACCCGCTGGACGAACCAGGCGGCGCAATAGTACTCAAGGAAGGTGCGATGCACGAACGAAAAACTATCGGCCCCCGAATAGCAGAGGATAAAGTTGCGTTCGGTTAACTGCCTGACGAGCGCTTGCGCCCTTTCGCGAATAGCCCGAATCCCTAGTTCCTCTAGAAATCGCTTAGTCAGTTTCAAAAGGGCTTCTCTACCGATTAGGTTTCGCGCCATACCATCTTCCTGCATCTGCATAGCGCCGGCAATTTCGCGCAGCAACGCCTCCTTTTCTTGCCTGCCAAAGCCGCCCAGATGCAGTCCGCGACTTGCATCCCAATCGTGAAGGAGCACCCGACTTGCTTCCCGATAGAGTTCCACCCGGTCGCGTGGTAAGTCGTTGTTTCGGCTTACAAGAGCCATCATCGTGAGCAACAGAGGATTGCGCGCCAACTTACGTACCGATCGGGACGTCGATAGCGCGCTCTCCAGCCGCGAGTGAAGAATCTTTCGCTCGCGATCATCCTCCTCAGCGACCGAGTGCCACTTCCGAAGAAACTCGAGAATTTGAGAGTCGTTGAAGTCCTCCAGCGTTGCGTGGGCGAAACCAACTTCTGCGAACCGACGCGAGTCGTACCCAATTATTCGTGACGTGACCACGATCCGTGCCGCTGGGTAGCGGGTAGCAAATTCCACTATCGCTTCGACTGTTCTCGCTTTGTCAGCCGTGTCGAAGATCTCGTCCAAGTCGTCGAAGTACACGACGGTGGCTCTGCCATCTAAAAGCCGAGACGGCTGCAGCGCGCGCAGACCGAATTCGCCGACGCTAGAATCCAAATATTCTTCCAGTCCCTGCCCGGCCCGCCCAAATTCTCTGAAGTCGACCCAAAAGGGCAAAGGTTCGGTAAGTAGTGGGTCTGACTTTTGGTTCACCCAGGTCATGACGCAAAACTTTACTATCGATGTCTTGCCCGAACCCGGATCCCCCAGGATCACTAGTCTCCGATTATGTTCAATCAGCTCCAACACTGGCCTAATAGGGCACCGCGAAAAACGGTCACCGAGTTGCTTCAACTCCTCATTCCGGAGCCGCTCGGTGGAAAAATCGGGCATAGGAAGAGATTTTCGAGCTAACTGGGGAACGAACATACTCCAAAGTCCGACGCTGCCATTATACGAGCCGGTACTGATTGCAGAGAGCTGCAAAGTAGAACACTTCGATCTTAAGAACTCACGATAACCATTGAAATCGAAAAGCTGAGGCGGGTAAAAGCTAAAGTCAGCCGCCCGCCAATCGGCAAAATCTGGGGCATCCACGAAAAAACGGCGCAATTCGTCCTCCGTCACCACGAGCAGTGTAGGACCTCGAAGAAATTCTGAAATTTGCTCTCGCTGCCGGTTCAACATTGATACCACTCTTTCGACTGAATCGCTTTGGCCAGAGTACAGTCCAGTCAATAGGAACACCGTACCGTTTGTGTGGGGTTCCTGAAATCGCCTCCATACTTGCTCGTCAGTCAGCTTAGCGAGTTCGTAGTGCAGAAAAGAACGGTTATGGTTCAACGCGATATTGCGAACTGCTCGGACCACCTTCTCCCGAATGCGACCAGACGGTGATTGCACGATAGCTAGTACAAAGCGGCTCGTGTGAGCTCGCAAGAAGCGCTTGAGCTTGGTGATCTCCTCCGTTAAAAGATCATCTTCAGCGACCATACTCATATTGGCGATTGCAGCCTGCGCATTTCTTTAATTGCCTCCTGCACCGGCCCGTAGTTGTCAAGTAGAGGATGAACGTCGTACCATCCCTCTCCGTTGTAGCCGAGGATACATAAATGGAACAGCAGGTACCGAGTTCGCTCGTCCGAAAGCACGGTATGCTTAACACGGGTTTCGGCGAGGATCTTGAGATCGCGCGGATCGGCGATCAGGCGCCGATATGTTTGGCCAACTTTGTCGGTGGCTTGCTTGACTTCCTTGCTAGTGATACGGTCGTCGGCAGCTAACAGAGCCTCCTGCAGCAGTCTTAGGAGATCCCGCCAGCAGCCACCAGAGCTTAAGATTAACTGATCCACAACATCATCCCCGCCCTGAAATAGATGTTGAGGAACACGCCTGTAAACAGCTTGTCTCATCTTCTCAATAATGTCGGGGTTTGGAAGACGACTGTTAGTTTGGAAAACAGGGACTGATGGAATCACGAAACTCGTATAGCAATGCTCGACCGCATCCTCTACGGGACTATGGAGGAGTGATGACTGGATGGTGAACACCAAGTGGCACTGCATCTCTTGAAAAAGAGACGCGTGGCGAAGAAACGTGCGGTTAACCACCTCAGGCTCATACTTGTCGACATTGTCCAGGATGACAACCAACGTCCTGCCGCTGCAGCAACATTTCTGGACCGCATGAAAGAGCAAATTCAAATTCGCAATCAGCTGGTTTTTGTATTGCTCAAGTGTGTCGCGGATTTCGGTTCGTTCCTTCGTCTCGCTCCGCCGAAGGACAGACAAAGCTGCGCTCATTTTGCCAAGATCGGTTTTGAACTTCAATCCGCCTTTTGCCAAGGCATTAGTGCCCGCCTCGCCGGACGCTTCGATTCCAGCGGTCCCACCAACACCGAATTGGAGACCAAAGTCCTTCGCATGGTCGATCTGAGTCTCGTATGTCTTAGTCACTACACGAAACCAATTCAATACGCCATCAAAGGCTTCCTTTAGCTGTGTGCCCTCGTTCGCGGCATGACCGTAGTAGCCATCAATAAGCGAGATGATTAGTCGAACGACGTCGCTGAAAGAAATATCACTAGGGTCCAAGTTTTCGTTCACAGACGCCCATAAGGTCTCATACCCAGCCACCACAAGTTCCTTCTGTGCGCGGTTCAATTCGGTGCTCTTCCCCGCTCCTCGATGTCCTGCTACCGCCACCTTCACAAATTCCTTCTTGGTATCCGCTGCGCGACACAGTTTCAGAAGGTATTTACGCAAAGCTTGACCGCGTATGGAGTCCAGATCGACGAACCTGGGATCCTCCGGCTCAAGGGCGACGTTAGGCTCACAGCTAGCCAGCGCCTGCAGTATCGGATCCGTTGTTCCTTCAGGCATGAGCCACCATTGTATCGCTCCGATGAATCAGCACCTTGGGTGCTACCAACGACGTGCCGGGCGGGCCCCCAGCACCTTAACGAACCGAGGACACGACAGCACTGCATCCGGTGTACTGGCGGATTCCCTCGCACGCGCCATCGATAAGGCATGGAGCCACAAGTCCTGTTCTGGGAAGTTGACCCTCTTCAATTGGCCGGCTAGTCGGCATCCCTGACAAGAGCCCTCAGCCACATCTCGCGAACATGCGCTGGAACGGTAGAATCGCCAGCTCCGGCCCTTAAGTTAGCGCTTCTGGGTTGGTACTTGCCGCACTCGATGCGTGTGTTTTACCAGCCGACCGGCTTCCCTCGATTTTGCTCATCGAGCCATTTCTGGAGCGGAGCGAAATAGTCGACGATCGCGGTCGCGTCCATTTCATGCTGGCCGGTCACGACGGCGAGCGCTTCCGGCCAGGGGCGGCTGGCACCCATCGCGAGCATTTGGTTTAATCGCTGGCCCGCCTCCTTGCTGTCGTAGATGGAGCAGCGGTTCAGCGGTTGATCGCAACCCGCGATCTTCGATAGAGAGCGATGAAACTGGAACTGCAAGATGTCGGCTAGGAAATAGCGCGCGTAGGGAGTGTTCGCGGCCACGTGATACTTGGCGCCGGGGTCGAAATCCTGTTCACTGCGATCCACTGGCGGCGCGATGCCCTGATACTTCAGCCTGAGTTGCCACCAGGCTTGGTTATATTTCTCCGGAGAAATCTCGCCGGAAAAGACTTTCCAGCGCCATTGATCGATCAAGAGCCCGAACGGAAGGAAAGCGATCTTCTCTAGAGCTTTTTGGAGCAAGAGTCCGATGTCCTTGGATGGGTCGGGCGCGCTTGGCAGGAGTCCGATTTTTACGAGATACTCCGGCGTTACCGACAGCGCGATCGTGTCGCCGATGGCTTCGTGAAACCCGTCGTTGGCGCTGTCCCGGAAGAGCAGCGGCTGGTCTTTGTACGCCCGCTGATAGAAGTTATGACCGAGTTCGTGGTGGACGGTGGAGAAGTCCTCGCCCGTGATTTCGATGCACATCTTCAAGCGCAAATCATTGACGAAATCGACGTCCCAGGCGCTCGCGTGGCAAACCACATCGCGATCTCGAGGCTTTACGAAGAGCGAGCGTTCCCAAAAAGTTTTGGGCAGCGGGTCAAATCCCAGAGAACCAAAAAACTTCTCGCCGTAACGGACCATTTGCAGTTCATCGGTGTTGCGGGTCTTTAAAATCTGCGTGAGATCGAAACCGGCGTCGGAATTCTTGGGAGCCACTAGCGAGTAGACGTTCGACCAATCTTGCGCCCACATATTTCCGAGCAGATCGGCAGGAATTGCTCCGTTAGCGGCGATCGCGGCCTCTCCATATTTCTCGCGCAACCTGGTTCGCACGTAGGCGTGCAGCGACAGATAAAGCGGCCGGACTTGGTTCCAAAGGCGGTCTATCTCCTTCGCGAACGCATCCGGGGGCATGTCGTATTTCGAGCGCCACATCGCTCCGGTGTCGGCAAATCCCAAGTCCCGCGCGCCTTTGTTGGCCAGCGATACATAGCGGGTAAACGGAGCACGCATGCTCGTTGAGATGGTATGCCAGCCACGCCAAGCTTCCAACAACTCCTTGGGATCAGTACTCGTGCGCAGGATGCGACTTAAGTCTTCGAGGTCGAGGCACTTGGTCGTATTTGGAGCGCAGTACTTACCCTTGCCGTAAGTCCCTTCCACCTGGGACAAGATTCGGGTGAGCTCTTCGCTTTCGGCTGGGTTGGACGGAGTGGCTACAGTGAGGGACAGCTTCAACAGCTTGAACTTGCGTTCGAGGTCGGCGGGCAGTTTTAATTCGCCGAAGCGGGCTGCTTCTTTCACCAGATCGATGGTGGCTACGATGGCCTTCTCGTCCGCCTGAGCGGCTAGGATTTCCGTGTCGTCAGTGATGAAGGTGGACTTCACCCAGTCCGCGCGGCTGGAATTAACGCCGAGGACGAGTAGGCGAGCTTCGGCTTTGTCGAGAAAGGCTCGTGCTTCGGGCACGGTCGGTGGTGCTGAAAAGGCCACGGGCATGAGGAGTACTAAGACCAAGTAGGGACTCAAGCTCATGTTTCGATTATAGGGACGAGCGAGCAGCCGCCGAAAAACGAGCGGCCGCGCTACTTCTTCTTCGCCGTCGATACCTTCTTCGTAGGAAGAGCAGTTTTCTTGGCGGGTTTCTTCCGCGCCACTCCCAGGCTTCGCTCCAGGAGTTGCTCCAACTGCTTCTTCTCCACGGGCAGAACCGTGCGGTTGAAGTTGTCAGGCCGTTCCTCCACGAGTTTTTCGAGCCGAGCGATCCACCTGAGAGCCTCCCCGGCGGGGTGCTCGCCCATTTCGTCGATCAGAGCCAGGGCGGCACTCGCGTCGGGAATCGACCGATAGCACTGCAGCGCCTCCTTCAAACTGCCTGCCTCCCGGTAGAGCGCAGCCGCTTGCGCGTAGTCCTTCAAACCCTCATGGCAAGCGGCCTCCAGTTTGATCTGCTTGGTTGGCAAAGAGCGCAGCCCAGCCAGCGCATCCGTGAAGCGCTCTTCCTTCAGAAATAGCTGAATGGCCCTGTTCTGCAGCGACTCGAGGCGGGCTTCGCGATTCGGAATGTCCAGAGCTTCGTAGAACGCGGGAAGCACGGGGATCAATGCGGAAGCGTTGTCGCTCTGGCGCAGGGATGCCTCAAGCTCGTCCACCCAGCCGGGGACCGCGGGCGCGATCTCGATCATGACCCAGGGTTCGAGATCGTGCTTGTGCTGGGGGAATAGTTTTGCGAGTTCAATCAGCATGCCGACTCGCCCAGACGCTGGTGAAGCTTCGACGCCTCCGATCGCCGTCAGCAGCAGCGCCATGGCGAAGCGCCTCGCTTTGGCCGCCGCATTCTGGGCGTCGAAGAAAAGATTGATCAAGCCTAGTTCGGGCGGCAGCTTGGCCTTGCGGAACGCCAGAGTGAAGCAGACCTCCGAGAGTGTTAAATACGCGGCTGCCCGCGCCGCTGGGTCGGTGACAGCGGACTGAGATCCCTCCTTCCCCAGCAGCGAGACCCCCTGTTGCCCACGGGACCAAGCCATTTCGGGCCGCACCCCAAGATACTGCCGCGCATCCTGCTGGCAACGCTGGATCCGCTCTTCGAGATCGAGCTGGTCCTCTTCCAGAGTCTTCAACAAAGAGGAGGGCACGCAGTGCGACACGCTCCTCTCGATCACCATGCGGCCGCCGTTCAGCAGCTTGTTGCTCTCCAGCAGGACGGCTTCAGTGGGACTGGTGTCGAGCCAGATCAGCCGCTCGGTCGGGCGGCTCAGTGCCACGCGCAATTGATCGATGGCCAGACGCTTGCGCAACTCGCCGATGTCGCAACCCGTGTAATAGTCACGGGATTTGTGAAGGCGTTCGATCTGGCGGCCTGGTTCGAGGACGCAGACCGAGTGGAAATCGAGGCCCTTGGCTTCGCGCGCGGTTAGAACAGCGGGCCTTACTGATTCCGGCACGTACGCGGGAACGTTGTCATCGAGACTGATAATCGCCAAGCCCTCGCGACCCGCCAGATTTATTAGGAGCTGGTCCATTTCGGGGCCGGGCACTCCGACGCAATACAGAAGCTGATCGTTGGCATCGTCGTCAATCTCCGCCTGGCCCGTCCCGCTTGGCCTTTCCTGCTTGTCGATGAGGCCATAGAGGTCCCAGACTCGATTCAAGAGCTCGGCGATTTTTCGCGGACTTCGCAGGTTGGTGGAGAGCTTGTATTCGGTGGGACTGCCAAGCTGCGAATGGAGCAAGTCGTTCATCCATGCCCATTCAAAATCGGTGGGGCGCACAGTCTGGGCCTCGTCACCAGCCAGCAGCAGCGGTATCGGGGCGCGACGGCCTCGGTTGATCGCGACCGCCAACTGCACCACGACAAACGCCTCGATCGGCGTTAGGTCTTGGATCTCGTCCACCGCGATGCAATCGTAGGCCAGCAGTTCCGCAGGCATCGAGACCGGGGAGGTCGGCGTTGGAGTCAATCGCTCGGCGGCTTTCCAGGCCAGAGCAAGTTCGGGAAAGTATCTCGCGGCCAGGTTGCCCCGATCGCGTTCCAGGCGAGACGCGATGTCCAGAGCGGCAGCCGCCGCCGGGATGCCAATGTATCTTGACCGGCGGTCCTTAAACGCCCTGTCGAGCAAGCGGGGCTGCTTGCACGCAGGGAATCGGCCCGCTTCCGTGGGCAGGGCATCGCCAATCAAGTGGGCGTGCAACTCGTCGTAAAGAGCAGGCTGAAAAGTGCTCCAGGCATTCAAGACGCGCGAGAACGGCACGAGGTCGCGAGTGAACAGTTGCCGCGACTCGCTCTCGGCGACCATTGGTGAGTCAACTCCCAGCAACTCCCGGATCAGGGTGGAAAAGGTCACCACATGGAAGCGCTTTTCCGAAGAGCAGTATTTGTCAAAGTAGTCCTTCGCCAAAGCGGCCAGATCGCGGGAATAGGTTACGTACAGCACCCGAGCCGCGTTGGTCGCATCCGCCGCGTGCCAAAGAGCCGTGGTCTTTCCCGATCCAGGGTGACCCTTCAAAATTCTAATGGACTGGCGGGCGCTGGCGAATTTGGCTTGCAGCGGGGTCCAGGGCGCCGGCCCGTATTCCTCGCTCCGGATCTCAGGAATCGAGACGGGAAGATAGTTATGTTCGAACGACTGAGGATTCAGCGCCGAATGGTCGTCGTGATGCCGGATGTCCCGCAAGAACAGCGCGCCCTCGGGAGCGCTGGCGAATTCATCGCTGGCTTCTTTCAAAGGGGCTGCGCTCTTGGGAGCCCACCAGGCGTAGAAATGGCTGCCGCCACCGCCACCCAGCCGCGAGCGCCTCCAGCCCCGATTTAGGCCTTGAGTCGCTTTATAGTGCAGCCGCTGCGAATCGACCGACAGCCGCTGCATCAGCAGAGTCGCGCGCTTGGCGATGGGATCCTTCTCATGTTCGGCCAGCTTTTCGAGGAACTCTTGATGGCAGAAGAGCGCGTTAGCGGGCCTGGATGTTTGAAACGGAAGATCCAGAGATTTCTGTTCCTTCGAACTCATCGCGGGGTGACTGACCTTCACTCTAGCATTCGAGGCCCGCACGCTACATTGAAGATGTGTTCTTCGAATTGCAGGCGGAGTGCGGGACCACGGGTGCGAGAGCCGGGCTTCTGCATACCGCGCATGGCATCGTAGAAACCCCCGTATTCATGCCGGTCGGGACCCAGGCCACGGTTAAGGGCGTGATGCAGCGCGATTTGGAAGGGGAATTGGATGCAAGCATTATCCTGGGCAACACCTATCATCTGTTTCTGCGCCCTGGCCACGAACTGATCCGTCGGATGGGCGGCTTGCACAGCTTTATGGCGTGGCCGCGCGCGATTTTGACGGACTCAGGCGGCTTTCAGGTGTTCAGCCTGAGCGGGTTACGGAAAATATCTGAACAAGGTGTTCTGTTCCGCTCCCACCTGAACGGCGACGAGCATTTGTTCACTCCGGAATCGACCGTGGATGTGCAGTTGGCGTTCGGAAGCGATATTCTGATGGTGCTTGACGAGTGCCCCGGCTACCCGGTAAGCCGCGAGTCGGCTGCCAAGTCTATGGAGCGGACGGTGAGATGGGCGTGCCGGGGGTTTTCGCGCTATGCGGATCAGGTGGACGGGTCGGCTCTCGGTCCCGCGCTTTTTCCGATCGTGCAAGGCTCCATGTTCGCCGATCTAAGAGCCGAGTGCGCGCAGGCGCTTAGGGAGTTGAATGCTCCGGGTTACGCCATTGGCGGCTTGTCGGTTGGCGAGCCGCGCAGCCTCAGTTTGGAGATGACGGAAGCGACCGCTCCGCTGCTTCCGCGGGATCGCCCCAGGTACGCGATGGGAGTGGGCATGCCTGAAGAGTTGCCCGAATACGTGGCGCGCGGAGTGGACATGATGGATTGCGTGCTGCCTTCCCGCAACGCCCGGAACGGGTGCCTGTTCACTTCAGAAGGTCGCGTTCTGATCAAACAGGCTCGCTATCGGGAAGATGCGCGGCCGGTGGATCCGGAGTGTGCGTGTTATACCTGCCGGACCTTTACGCGAGCCTACCTGCGGCATCTGTTCCAAGCTGGCGAAATGCTCTTTTCCACCTTGGCTACTATTCACAATCTGAAGCACTATCTTGACACTATGCGTCGAATCAGGCACGCTATAATGTCAGGGACGTTTCCGGCCTATCTAAACGGCGTGCGCGCCACGACAGGCGTCGTGTGAGCGGTATCGGGAATCCTGGCACAGTCTAACGAATGACGCTTTTCACGCTGATATTACAATCGCCTTCCTCCAACCCGGTTATGGGTTTCCTCCCGCTTATTCTGATCGTCGGAATTTTCTATTTTCTGGTTTTTATGCCGATGCAGCGGCAGAAGAAACAGCAGGCGGAAATGTTGAAGACGCTGCAGAACGGCAACGTCGTGCTGACCACCGGCGGATTGATGGGCACCATCGTGACCATCAACGATGATACCCTGATACTGCGGGTTAAACCGGACAATATCAAACTGCAGGTGGCGCGCAGCGCCGTTTCCAGCTTGGTGACTGAAGAGAAGAGCTAGTCAAACAGGGCCCCTGGCCTTCTTTGAAGCAATTTAAGAAGACATGCAACGGAATCTGAAACTTAAAGCGGCGATTATTATCGCCATTATCCTGATCTGTATCTACGGCATCATTGGCCTGCCTAAGTCCAAAGACGAGCTGGTTGCCAACTGGAACAAGAACATCCGTCTGGGGCTGGATCTTCGGGGCGGCACTCACCTCGTGATGCAGGTGCAGCTCCAGGACGCCTTCAAGGCCGCCGCCGACACGGCCATGGATCACTTGAAAGACGAGATGAAGAAAGTGTCCATCGATTATTCTGCAATGGATCGGAACGATCCAGGCCGGCTGGAAGACGCCGACAAAATTCAGATGGATGTGAAAGGCGTTCCGGTCGCGAAATCGGGCGCATTCCGCTCGCTGATCAGCGATCAATTCAGCGACTGGGTTCTCACCGCGGTCAACTCCTCGGACTACCGTCTGAATTTGAAGCAGAGCGAATCGCTGCGCCTCAAAGCGGACACGATGACGCAAACGATTCACACGATCGAGCGCAAGATCAACGGGCTCGGGTTGGCGGAAACAACTGTGGTGCCCACGGGCCGCAGCAGCGCGGAAGCGGAACTTCTTGTGGAGATGCCAGGCGTGGACGATCCGGCGCACGTCAAGCAGTTGCTCCAGACACAGGCGGTGCTCGAGTGGGCCGAAGTCAAGGACGGGCCGTTTACGTCGCAAGACGAGGCGCGGGGCAAGCACGGGGGCGTGCTGCCGCTGAACACTAAACTGGTTCCGTCGGTAGCGCGCGGCGGTCAGCCCGCCTCATGGTACTTGGTCTCGCGCATTCCCATTGTTCGCGGAACGGACATTCGGGACGCGCATGCATCCCAAGGCGATGCTGGAAGATGGGAGACGAATTTCGTCCTGAACCAGGACGCCGCCAAGCGGTTTCAGCGCTATACCGAATCGAACATCGGCAATCGCGCCGCGATTGTCGTGGACGGCCAAGTGATCAGCGCTCCCACGATTCAGAGCGCGATCAGCGACACAGGGCGGATTACCGGGGCGGGCGGGCAGGAAGAAGCGTCCGACTTGGGCCTGAATCTAAGGGCAGGGTCGCTGCCTGCGGGCGTGCAATATCAAGAAGAGCGCACGGTGGGGCCGTCGCTAGGAGCGGACTCCATTCGCGAGGGCTATCAGGCGGGCCTGGCGGGACTGATCGCGGTAGTGGCATGCATGCTCGTTTATTACCGCAGATCCGGGATCAACGCCACCTTGGCGCTCATTTTAAACGCCGTCATTCTGATCGCCGCTCTCAGCTACTTGAACGCTACGCTTACTCTGCCCGGGATCGCGGGTATCATTTTGACGATCGGCATGGCAGTGGATTCGAATGTTCTGATTTTCGAGCGCATCCGGGAGGAACTCCGGGCTGGAAAGGCGGTGGCGGCGGCAGTGGATGCGGGCTTCAGCAAGGCGTTTCTGACGATCATCGATACGCACGTAACGACTGTTGTTTCCTGCGCTTTCCTGTTTATCTTCGGCACCGGCCCGGTGAAGGGTTTCGCCGTCACTTTGGTGATCGGTCTGATTGCGAACGTGTTCACGGCCGTATTTGTTTCGAAGACCATTTTCGATTTTGAGCTGTCTGGCAAGAAGCAGGTTACAGCTTTGAGTATCTAGATAAGAGAGTGGGCCAAGGATTGGCTTCCACTGCGGGAACTTGTATTTAGGAGCCGGTGTCTAAGCTTGTAACATGATCGCGACATTAGCGAAAATGTGGCGGACGAAGCCGGCGTTTAGGCTCGATGGAATTATTCAAGAACACAAACTACGACTTTCTGGGCAAGAAATGGCCCTTTATTATCCTCTCCCTGGTCCTGTCAGCGGCCGGCATTATCAGCTTGATTGCCAAGGGAGGGCCGAAATACGGAATTGACTTTAAAGGCGGGGCGTTGGTGACGGTGCGGTTTGCCCAACGGCCTCCAGTCGACAAGGTTCGCGCGGCGCTTTCGGGAAAGCTGCCGGTGGAGGTGACCGAGATAACAACGGGAAACACCGACGATATTATCGGGACGGAAGTAAAGGACGATAAGGCGCTCCAGGCTGCCCGGCAGACCATTGTGGATGGCTTGACGGCTTCGTTCGGCGCCACGCCGCCTGATAAATACAACATTAATAACGCTGGCGCGGCGGCGCTTGCTGACCGTCTGAGAGATCCGTTGCAGCGAGGCGGCGTCGCGCTATCGGAGCCGCAGGTGCAGGACTTGGCGAAGAACATCGTGAAGTTTCGGGACACTGCTCCGCGCTCGGGTTTGGTTCGCAGCTTGGATTCGTTGTCCGGGGTTCCTGGTGTAACTCCGGCGGTGCTGAACGTGATCAAGCAGGAAGTTTATCCGGCTCCGCTCTCGGTGATCAGCACGGAGGTGGTGGGACCCAAGATTGGAGCGGACTTGCAGCGGCAAGCTTTCCTGGCGGTGATTTACGCGCTGGCCGGAATGCTCGCGTACATCGCTTTCCGCTTCGAATGGATTTACGGCGTGGCGGCAGTGGTCGCGGTGTTTCATGACACCATTATTACGATCGGGCTTTTTTCTTTGTTCAACAAGGAAATTTCCTTGACTGTGGTTGCGGCACTGCTTACTCTAGTTGGATACTCAATGAACGACACGATCGTCGTGTTCGACCGCATTCGGGAGAATTTAAAAATACACCGTCGGGAGAGCCTTGAAACTCTCATCAACCGCAGTGTTAACCAAACGCTGAGCAGGACTGTCCTGACATCGGGACTTACCTTCCTCACCGCCGTATCGCTGTTCATATTCGGCGGACAGGTCCTCAACGGTTTCTCCTTCGCGCTGGTGGTCGGTATCCTGGTTGGAACGTACTCGTCGATTTTCGTCGCAAGCCCGATTCTGATTTTCTGGCAGGACTTTTTGGAGAGCCGCAAGAAACCGGCTGCAGTGCCGGCTGCCGCTCCTAAGGAAGCTGTTCGAAGGGGGACAGCGAAAGTGAAATAGGTGCGGGCGGTGTTCTTGCCGGCTCGCAACCATCTTTGGGGAAAGGTGAATGTTTTATGTTCGAGCAAACTTTTGTTGAAGGTACGGCAAAAACACGCAAGCCCTGGACAGTGCTCCTGTCCTTTCTGTTCCAGACACTGTTGATCGGCCTCCTGATCCTGATTCCGCTGATCTACACCGATTCATTGCCCAAGGGGCAATTGACGAGCTTCCTGGTGGCGCCGCCGCCACCTCCTCCACCGCCCCCGCCTCCTGCCGCGACGCCGCCTCCCAAGGTGGTTAAGGTGATTCCTCGCCAGTTCGATGCCGGAAGGCTGATGGCGCCCAAGAAGATTCCGAAAGAGATCGCCATGATCAAGGAAGAGGACATGCCTCCTCCGTCCGCTGGCGTGGTTGGCGGAGTGGCGGGCGGCGTTCCAGGCGGAGCTGGAGGAGGAGTGATCGGTGGCATTATCGGTGCGGTTCCATCTGCTGCGCCTCCGCCTCCGCCTCCCAAGCCGGTTGAGAAACCTCCCACACCGCAGCGTATTCGCGTGGGCGGAAATGTGTCGGCGGCCAACCTTATTAAAAAGATAACGCCAGTGTACCCGCCGCTTGCCAAGCAGGCTCGGATTCAGGGCACGGTCAGGTTCACTGCGATCATCGGCAAGGACGGCACGATTCAAAATTTACAAATGATTTCGGGGCATCCGCTGCTCATCGCAGCCGCCCAGGATGCAGTGCGGCAGTGGGTGTACAAACCGACGCTTCTCAACGGCGAGCCGGTGGAAGTTGTCACTCAGATTGACGTGAACTTTACTTTAAGTCAGTAATCGTTAGCTTTCGATTTCAATTCAACTCGCAGGAGAGAAAAATGCTGCTACAAATGAAAGTCTGGGCCTTCATGCTGCTGCAGGAAGAGTCCGTTAATTTCGACCTTCGTCACATGTGGGATCAGATGGGCTGGCTAGCGCGAGCCATCGTCTTGATTCTGTTTTTCATGTCGGCTTGGTCCATTGGCGTCATGATTGATCGGCTGATCGCCTATAACGGAGCGCGCAAGCAGTCTCGCGCCTTCGCACCAGCGGTTGCCGGCGCATTGCGCGAAGGCAAACTGGATGAGGCGATCAAGATCGCCGACCGGTTTAACAAGAGCCACCTGGCTAAAGTAGTCGTGGCTGGCTTGCAAGAGTTCCAGGCGCATCGGCAGAGCACTGAAATTTCGGGTGAGGAGATCGAAGCCTCCAAGCGCGCTCTCGAACGCGCCGAGGCGATCGTGCATGCCGAACTCAAGCGCGGCGTCAGCAGTCTGGCGACCATCGGCTCCACGGGTCCCTTCGTGGGATTGCTGGGGACGGTAGTCGGCATCATCAACGCTTTTAAGGGCATTTCGGCGTCCAAATCGACCGGCCTAGGCGCGGTCGCGGGCGGCATCTCTGAAGCGCTGGTCACTACTGCAGTCGGCTTGTTCGTCGCTCTCCCGGCCGTCTGGATGTTTAATTACTTCACTGGCCGATTGGAAGCGTTTGACGTGGAAATGGGCAATTCCAGCTCCGAGTTGATCGATTATTTCCTGAAGCGGTCGCAAAAAATTGGCGTAACCAAGTAAGGCCGTTCGAGACGAGTTGAATGGGTCTGGAGGTGGGTCTCGGAGTTGCTGCGGCCCGCCCCAGATCTTAATAAGGAGCCGATCATGGAAAAAAAGAAAGCCCCGGGAGCCATTTCCGAAATCAACGTGACCCCCATGGTGGACGTGATGCTGGTGCTGCTCATCATCTTCATGGTGATCACCCCCATGTTGAGTAAAGGACAAAACGTCGACTTGGTGAGGACTAAAAATCCGATCGCCATGCAGGCGGCCGACAAAGAGGATGCCGTGATGGTCGCGGTGACGCGCGACGGGAAGGTGTTTCTCAGCCCAGGCAACACCAAGACTGTGCCCGGCGACCTTCCCGGCAAAGTAAAAGATCTGCTAAAGGATAAGTTGGATAAGACCTGCTATATCAAAGCCGATGCCCGTTCCCGGTACGAGATTGTGGAAGACGTGATCGACAACTTGCGCGCGGCTGGCGTGGATCAGATCGGGTTGATCACCGAGCAGGACAAGAAAAAGATGCCTGGCGCTACAAGCGGCACCGGTCAGTAGAAGCGGTCCGCTAGCCGTAACAGTTCCAATCTAAGGAGAAATACTCATGGCAATGGCAATGGGCGGCCCGGGCGGCGGGCCTAAGTCCGAAATGAATGTCACGCCGCTGATCGACGTGCTGCTAGTTTTGCTGATCATCTTTATGGTGATTACGCCGCTAGTGCCCCACGGGCTGGAAGCGCTGGCACCGCAGCCGCCAGATAAGAAGACTCCCCCACCTCCGGATAACGATCGCACGGTGGTGGTCATCATCGATAAAGACAAGAAGATGATGATCAATACCGAACCCACTACGGAGGAACGGCTGGGACCCAGGCTGGAAGAAATTTTCAAGACTCGAGCGGAACGCGTAGTATTCGTCAAGGGCGATCCGGAGCTCGATTTTCAGACCGTAGCGAGAGCGATCGATATCGCCAAGGGTGCTGGTCTCGATAAGATTGGTTTGATGACGCCCAAGGTGGAGGCCGGACAGTAGACATTCGCTCCAGCACTCTTCGCCGATGGAAGCGGAAAAAAGTCTGTTCCACTCGCGTTGAACTGTGGTTGAATATCTCATATACCTTTTATGAAGAAGACACTGTCTGTTTTAGGCATGGCGGTCCTCGCGCTTGTTGGCACTGGCTGCAGTTACCTGAGATCTAGAGACGCTCTGAATCAGGGAGTCGCGGCCTTCAAAAACGCGAAGTTTCCCGCCGCCGTGGAGTTCTTCAAGAAAGCGGTGGATCTCGACCCCAATAACATGAATGGCCGCAAGTACCTGGCGGCGGCTTACATGTCTCAGTACATACCTGGAGCCGACTCGCCGGAAAACAATCAGATGTCCAAGGCGGCGAAAGACGAGTTCCAGAAAGTATTAGATAGGGCACCCAAAGATACGTTCGCTCTGGCTTCCTTGGCTAGTCTCGCGTACCAGCAGGCGCAGGGCGTGCCTGAACTCGAGAAGAAGTTTCAACGGCTGGACGAGGCCAAGAAATGGTACAAGGAGCTGATCGACGCGGATCCCCAGGCTAAGGAAGCTTATTACAGTCTGGGCGTGATCGACTGGGCTGAAACATATCCAGTGCGCATGGCGGCACGAGTGAAGCTTGGGATGAAGCCGGAAGCTCCGGGTCCCATCAAAGACACCAAGGTGAGGGAAGAACTCC
Source organism: Bryobacterales bacterium (assembly GCA_038225555.1). Classification (GTDB taxonomy): domain Bacteria; phylum Acidobacteriota; class Terriglobia; order Bryobacterales; family Bryobacteraceae; genus JANXQZ01. The sequence goes on along the minus strand of JBBRRB010000016.1, from coordinate 97,594 downwards.
GCCAACGCAATATTCCGATGGTGGAAGATGGAATCAAGAACCTCACGGAGGCGATTAAGATCGATCCGAATTACGACGACGCGATGTCGTATATCAACCTCGTGTATCGCGAACGCGCCGACTTGGCGGAGACTCCGGAGGACGCGAAGAAAGACCTCGATACGGCCGAGTCCTGGGTGAACAAGTCACTTGAAACGAAAAAGATGAAGGCCGCTAAGCAGCCCGCCGGCGGCATCAGCAACGAGAAATAGTCGCACCTGCGGTCACGGCTCTTGGACGGAGCCGTGGCCGCGGGGGAGCGGTTTCAGCCGCATGTGTTCCTTGAGAATGCAGCGATCCACGACTACTTCCAAGCCTGCGGATCGGGCTTTCTCCGTGGCCTCTTCGTGTACCACCCCCTCCTGCAGCCAAATCGCCTTGGCCTTCACTCGAATCGCGGCGTCCACGATTTCAGGAACGAATTCAGAGCGGCGGAACACATCTACGATATCGATCGGCTCGGGTATGTCCTCAAGCCTGGCATAAGCTTTCTCGCCAAGAACCTCGATTTCCAGAGGGTTCACAGGTATAATCCGGTAGCCTGCTTCCTGCATGTACTCCGAAACCCCATGGCTCGGACGCGTGCGTTTGTGCGAAAGTCGGACCACTGCAATGGTCCGACTCTTCCTCAACAATCCCTCTATATCAGCCATCGTTCTTTTCCTCGTCCATTTTCAAGATCTTCCTGAAGCGACCGACTTCGGCTGGCGTCAGATGCCGCATCTCCCCGGATTTGATCGGTCCCAGAGCTAGGAAGCCGATCTTGACTCGTTTCAATTTTTCCACCAAGTGCCCAAAATGTTTGAACATGATCCGGATCTGATTTTGGCGGCCTTCGATGAGACGGACTTCATACCAGGGGTTGTCCGCAAGCCTGAGCAGCTTTAAGCCAGCAGGGAGCGTACGTTTTCCGCTGAGCGGGATTCCTTGGCGGAACTGCTCTTCCTGCTCCGGCGTAAGATGCCCCTTAATCTTCACCATGTATGTTTTGGTGACGTGGTTCTTAGTTGACGTGATGCGATTGGCGAAATCGCCGTCGTTCGTCATGATAAGCAAGCCCTCGCTCTGATAATCGAGGCGCCCGACGGGAAAAATACGGTCCTTGACGCCTTTTACCAGGTCCATCACCGTGGGTCGGCCTTCTGGATCGTCCATCGTGGTGACGCAGCCTTTCGGCTTGTTCATAGCAAAATACAGAAGGCGGCTGGGGGCTTTTAGAAGCTTGCCGTTCACCTTGATATGGTCGCTGGCGAGATCGGCTTTTGTGCCGAGTTCGGTAATCGTTTTTCCATTCACAGTGACCATGCCGGCCACGATCATCTCTTCGGCCTTGCGGCGGCTGGCCACTCCCGCTTGCGAGATCAGTTTTTGCAATCGTTCTTCGGGCATCTACGTTTCGCTCTCTGTCGGTTGTTGCGAGTCCGGGTCATTTAAAGCCATGCGGCCAAGTTCCTCGAACTCCTTCAAGGTAGGGAGTTCACTCAAGTCCTTCAAGCCAAACTGGATCAGAAACTCCTTGGTGGTCTTGTACAAGATGGGTTTTCCGACCACTTGCTTACGGCCAGAAGTTGCGATCAGCTTGCGGTCGAGAAGCGTCCTCAGAACGCTGGTGCCTTGCACGCCGCGGATGTCCATGATCTCTGGCGCGGTGATTGGCTGCTTATAGGCGACCACCGCTAGCGTTTCTAGAGCGGGGAGGGACAGCTTTAGCGGCGGCTTGAGGCTCTTCACAAACGTTCGAATGGCTTCATGATGCTCGGGTTTGGTGGCCATCTTAAAGCCGCCCGCAACCTCCCGAATCGTGAGTCCGCGGTCTTCCTTGGCGTAGTCGGCAGTCAGCTCCTCGAGCAGCCTCTTGACTACATCGGCGGGCTGCTGCAGCGCAGTCGCGATTTGGGCGAAGGTGAGCGGTTCATCTGTGACGTAAATAGCGGCTTCTAGAACGGCTTTGAGCTTGGCTTCGGCGGTCTCGGCGCGATCGGGTCCCGGAACGATGAAAAGCTGTTCGGCGAGAATTTCCTCTTCCTCGACATTCAGATCTAGTTGTTCCATCTTTAGGTATATTCCTGTTCAACAGCCGCCAAAACATCTCCTGTGCCCAAGACTTCTTCAAAGCTCTCGTTCTTCTTCAGGCCAATGTCCCCGAATGCGTCCTTCTGGGTAAGCAGGATGGCTTGCCGCTTCACTAGCTCCAGCACCGCTAGAAAAAGGCAGATCATCGCCCGACGGCTTTTCTGGCGTTGAAATAGCTCGGAGGCGGAGATTGCCTCGTTTCTCCGCGACTTCTTGAAGATGGACTCCAGATACCGAATCATGTCCGGCACGCTTACGTTCTCTTGGCCGATCTCGTAAATCGGACGGTTCTTAGCCCTTTCCAAGATGGTCTGAAACGTCTGCACGAGGTCGATCATGGTGACATCCAGGCCCGGGTTATCGTCATCCGCGCTGAACAGCTTCATCTGGGGATTTGACCAGATTGCTTCTTCCACCATGCGCTTTTGTTGCAGCATTTCGGCGGCGTTCTTGAACCGTTCGTGTTCGAGGAGCTTTAAAACCAGTTCCGAACGGGGGTCTTCTTCGGGCGCGATTTTATCGAGTTCCGGATCGCGGGGGAGCAGCAGCTTCGATTTAATGTGGATCAGGCTGGCAGCCATGAAAACGAATTCGGAACTGAGCTCGATATCGAGTTCCATGGCCTTCTGCATGAACTCGAGATATTGAGATGTGATGGAGGCTATCGGAATGTCGTAGATGTTGATTTGCTGTTTGCGAATTAGGTCCAGCAGGAGGTCAAGGGGCCCCTCGTACTGGTCTAAATGGAAGTTCAACGCCACTGTTACAAGAATAGCGCCCCTCCTCAGTTCTACCCCGGAAACAAATAAATGCCTTTCGCGTTGGCACTCGCGTTTGAGATGGCCCCCGTCTTCGTATTCCTCGCGACTACAGAAGCTCCGGGTATGATCGCGCCGCTAGGTCGGGTTCTATTTCCATGTCAATTCAGCGGCAAACCCAATTTTTGGACCAAAGCCGCGTAGCGCGGGTCATGCATTATCCCCTTCAACAGCGGATCCCCCTTCATTTGCTCGCTGTTCGCCCGCTCCAGATACTCGAAGGCCCGATCCGTCTCTCCGCGGAATGCGTACATCTGAGCGATTTGAATGGAGGCCCCGCCGAACTGGCTGATGAAATCTGCGAGGCTGGCGTCCGATTCCTTGTTCCGCCCCAGAGCATGGTACGCGAGCGCGAGACCGAAGAGGTGCAGGGCGGGATGCTTCTCCTGTTCCACTTCAGCCAAAGCCTCCTGAGGTCGCGATTGCGCCAGGTAGACCCGCCCCAGCCAGCAATGCGCCATCGCCGCACCTGGAAAGAGTTCCAGCGCTTTCTTGAAAGCCGCTGCAGCCTCGTCGTTGTGCCCGGCATAGTAGAGAGTCACTCCCGCGTTGTGATACCCGCCCGGTCTGAGTGGATCTAATTGGAGTGCTTGGCGGTCGAGCGCCATCGCCTCATCCAAGTGACCCAAGATCCTGGCAAGAATCGCAGCGTGGCTTAGGACCACCGCATTTCCAGGGTCCAGCGCCCTGGCGCGTTTGAAAGAAACATCCGCGCCGGCCCAATCGCGGTCCGCGAACTGCTGGATCCAAGCCATCGCCGCATGGGCGTCCGCCAGATTTTCGTCCAGCGTCAGCGCTCGTTGTGCCGCGACCCGCGCCAAACGGAAGCCTTCTTGAGTGTCTACACCACCATCCCCAGCTTTCCCGTTGCGTGCCTCCGCCAGCCCAACCCAGGCGCGGGCATAGGTTGGGTCCAGCGTGGTTGCATGGTCGAAATATTCCATCGCCTTTGCAAGATTTTCACTGCTTCGGCGCTCCAAGAAATAACGCCCCTGCAAGAACGCATTGTAAGCCTCGGGAGTCGTTCCTTTGAGTTTTAGATTCTCCCCTCCCATCAACTTGATCTGCAAGGTGCCAGTGACCGCGCGCGCTATCTCCTCCTGCACCGCGAAGATGTCGGTCATGTCCCGGTCATAGCTATCCGACCAGAGTTGAAAACCATCGGCCGACTTGATCAACTGAGTTGTAATCTTGATACGGTTGCCTTGCTTGCGGACACTCCCTTCGAGGATCGCAGCGACGTTCAACTTCTTGCCAATCGAGCGGGCATCGCCAGTCTTGTCTCTGAACTGGAACGAGGACGTTCTGGCAGCCACGCGCAGTCCAGGAATTTTGGCTAGCGCGTCCAGGAGCTCTTCAGCGAGGCCATCCGAGAAATACTCCTGGTTCTTGTCGGAACTCATGCTGACGAACGGCAGTACTGCGATCGAGGGTTGATCGTGCGAAAACCCGGAACTTCTTCCATCTCTGAACCAGAACGCCCCTGCACCGAGTGCTAGCGCGCTTGACACAAGAGCCGCGGCCAAGGGCAGCTTGGTTTTCTTCTTTGGTATGACTGAGGCGAACTTATGAGGCCGTTCCGGGTTGCCAGCCTCACTGTTGCTCAAATTGTAAAGGTGGACGACAACACCGTGTTTGACGGTATATGGGCCGAGGTCGGCGAGGTAGGACGCCCATTGGCTCAACTGCAGCAGCACGTCCGCCACGCTCTTGGAAACGAGAATGTGTCCCGCATCCCCGCAATCCATCACGCGTTGCGCCATGTTGATGCCGCCGCCGGCCACATTCGCGTTGGCGTTCATATCGGCCACGCGGTAGACCGGGCCGCTATGGATTCCCATGCGCAATTTAAGGTGCGGCTTGCTTTTGAGCGCCTTCGCAACTTCCACGGCGCATTGCGCGGGAGCGGTCGGATCCCCAAAAAACGCCAGGGCCATGCCGTCGCCCGTGGGCAGGTTGATGAGAGCGCCGCCGGACTCGGCTGCCTGGAACTGCCGCGACTCGCGCACGATTTGTTGAAGCTGCTCCAGTTGCTCTCTCTGCTGGTCCATCGGAAGCAGCGAGTATCCTACTAAGTCAGTAAACAAGACGTGGGCTATCTCAACGGTGCCGGGGAGGGTAGGTCGGCGCACGGGCTCATCGCCGGTCAAGGCTTGATACAACTCTTCGCTAAATTCACGCACCTCCCCATGGCGCAGTTCCGGGCGGTAAGACATCGCCTTCAGAATCGATCTCTCGGCCGCATGGGACATATCGGGTCGCAATTGCCTTTGGGTGCCCGGGGTCTTGCCGGTCAGCATCTCGTAGGCGACTACGCCGAGCGCATAGGTATCGCTGGCGGCGCACGATTGTCCTGTCAGTTGTTCCGGCGCCATGTACGCCAAGGTTCCCGCAACCTGGGTTTTCTCGCCAGTGAATTGCGAGTTCTGGATCCCGGCGATCCCGAAATCGATGAGCTTTACGTGCTCCTCGCCCCCAAGCGACTGCAGCATTATATTTTCGGGCTTCAAGTCGCGGTGCCAGACGCCTTTCGCGTGCGCCGAGGCGAGTGCTTGTCCAATTTGACGAATGATGACCGCCGCTCGCCCGGCATTCATTCCGTCCGGCTCGATCGCCTCGCGCAGCGTCGTACCCTCGACAAATTGCATTACGAGAAATTGATTGCCTTCAGGAGTTACTCCGGTATCGAGCACACCCACGACACCGGGATGGTCAATCCTCGCCATCGCTTCCATCTCTTGTTGAAATTTTTGGCGGATCCAGGGATCCTGGCTGGTTTCCTTAAGGAGAACTTTGACGACTACGCGCTTTGAGAGGAGTTGCAGGTCCTGCGCAAGATAAACGATGCTCATCCCGCCGCGTCCCAACTCTCGCTCTAATCTGTAGCGCTCCTTAAGAGTAGACAAAGTTTCCATCACTTGCTTAGGGCCGCGGGATTTGGGCAGCAAACGCGTTGCCGCAACCCGCCCATCTCTTATGGCCGCGATTATACCCTAGTACGAATCTTGCTCCGCAGTATGATGGAAGCATGCGCCGTCTGCTGTTCTTCTTAGCCTGTATCGCGCTCGCCGCTCCCACTACCACTCTCACCATTGCCGTGAAAAACACGGCCGGCAAGCCAGTCGATAACGCGAGCGTGATCGTGCGCTTCGTGAAGGGCCACGATCTGCTGAAGCTTGGGAAAGGAATTCGACGCGAGTGGGACGTGCGGACTAATCAGGAGGGAGTGGTGAAGGTGCCTTCGATACCCCAGGGTCAAATCCTGATCCAAGTGATTGCGAAGAACTACCAGACCTTCGGCCAAACCTTCGATGTCGATGAAACGGCGAAGACCATCGATGTGAGGTTGAATCCGCCCCAGGCCCAATACTCGGCTCATTAGCCAATCGATGCGATGCAGTCGATCTCGACACTGACATCGCGCGGAAGCTTAGCCGCTTGCACGGTGGAGCGGGCAGGCGGATTTTCGGAGAAGTACTTCCCGTACACCTCATTCATCTTCGGGAACTCGCCCATATCCTTGAGGAAAACCGTTGTCTTGACGACGGAGCCCAGGGACGCGCCGCAAGCTTCCAGCACAGCTTCTAAATTCTGAAGCACCCGCTCGGTCTGTTGTTCGATACCTCCCTCGATCATCTGGTTCGTGACCGGGTCAATCGGGATTTGTCCGCTCAGATAGGCCATGCCATTCACTACGATGGCTTGCGAGTAGGGTCCAATCGCTTTGGGAGCGTGCGCTGTCGAAATCGCTTTCTTCATAATTTTAGAGTTCCTGTAAGTTCGCTGACGTTGGCCAGACTCTCTGTTCTAACAAATTCTTCGAGCTCGCGGGCGATGCGCTGGGGAGCGGAGGGATCCCAAAAGCTAGCAGTCCCCACTTGCACCGCACGCGCACCGGCGATTAAAAATTCGGCGGCGTCAGTCCCATTTTGAATGCCGCCCAACCCGATTACCGGAATTCTCACGGCTTGGCTGACCTCGTAAACCATCCTCAACGCGATCGGTTTAATCGCGGGACCCGAGAGACCTCCGAATCCGTTTCCCAGGCGGGGGCGGCGCGACCGCGCGTCGATGGCCAGCGAGACGAAAGTGTTTACCAGGCTGATTGCATCGGCTCCAGAATCCTGAGCCGCGCGGGCGATCGGCTCGAGGCGTGCAACGTTCGGCGAGAGCTTCACGATCAAGGGACGCCTGGTAAGAGCCCGGACCGAAGACACGACTTCGGCCAACAGAATCGGGTCATGCGAAAAGAACATTCCGCCATGTTTTGTATTAGGGCACGAAACGTTCAATTCATAGGCTGCCAAGCCATCGCCGTCTTCCAGAATTCGAACTACTTCGCCATAATCTTCCGTTACGTACCCGAATACATTGGCGATCACCTTCGTGCGAAAGCGGCGCAATTGAGGAAGTTTTTCCCGCAAGAACGCCCGCGCTCCGATGTTTTGCAGGCCCACCGAGTTGAGCATTCCACAGTTCGCTTCCCACAAACGGGGAGGCGCATTTCCGCGGATCGGCTCGCGAGAAAGACCTTTTACAACGATGCCGCCGATGGCGTCGAGGTCGGCTACGCTTTCAAATTCAATGCCGTAGGCATATGTCCCGGAGGCGGCTAAAACCGGATTCTGAAACTCGATGCCGCAGAGGGAAATACCGAGGCGGCTCATTCTTTAAAGTCTACTTCGGTAACAAGCGACGCTCAGCCGGGACTGATTTCAACCACGACTTTAAAATGTAATACGATATAGGGCATGCGAATTTTTGCGTTTTTGCTCATCGCGATTCCTCTACTCGCGCAGGAACCGCCCCCGGCTGGAGACAAGAAGCCACCCCCCCGGCCGGCACCCAAGAATCTTCAATTGCTCAAGCCCGAAGAAGTCCGCCCTATGATGGGAATGTTTCGGACCGCCCTAGGCGTTCAATGCACCAAATGCCATGTTCAAGGCGATTTTGCAAGCGACGATAAGCCGGAGAAAGCAATGGCTCGCAAGATGATCGTGATGACACGCGACATCAATGCCAATAATTTCACCGACGGCAAAATGCACGTCACGTGCTTCACGTGCCATCGCGGGGACGAGCATCCCAAGATGTCGGCTGAGCCTGCGGCCCCGGCTCCTGCCAACTAGAGCGTAATACCGCCGTCTACCGAGAGAATCTGGCCGGTGATGTAGCTATCCGGCTCAAGTAGAAAACGCACCGCCCGCGCGACATCCGGGGCCTTGCCGAACCGCGCGATCGAGCCGTCGCTGATGAAGCGATCGTATTTGCCGGATGCAATGCTGGCCTGGGCCATTCCCGCATCGGTCACACCCGGGGCCACTACATTCACCCTGATATCAGCGGCCCCTCTGCACTCCTTAGCCAGAATCAAGGCAGCGTGTTGCAAAGCTGCCTTCGCTCCCGCATAAATCGTCGACCCCGGAAACAAGGCCACCGCCTGCATCGTGGAAAGCAGAACGATGGACCCGCGAGTTCCCCTTTCCCTCATGCGTTCCACGGCTTCACGTGCCAGAAGGATGGGTCCCAAGTAGTTTACGTCGTGGGACAGCCGCATCATGTCATCGCCCGATCCGCGCGCAGGAGTTCCAGCAAAGACCACCAGCCCATATAGATTCGCTGTTGATTCGAGCAACCTTTTGCGATCCTCTGTCTTGGTGATGTCTGCTCGAATACCATGCGAACGCGAACTGACAATCACCCGCGCTCCCTCGGATTCGAGCAACCCAGCAGTGGCGGACCCCAGACCCCCCGCGCCGCCAACTAGAAGGATCTCAAGCCCGTTGATCGGCAATCTCGGACGCCTCCGACGAAATATGCGCCAAGGCGACGTACGCAAACGCGACTACACACAGAAACATGGTCAGCACCTCGCTGTCGCCGAGGTTATATTCGAAAAATCCTTCAGCCAGTATAGCCAGGATCACCGCAATCGCGCCGTGCAGAACGAAGCGAGAATCCCCGGCAGCGCTTCTGAGCCCACGCACGCAATCGAACAAGACCTTCCCAATCAGCCACATCATGGCGAGCATGGTTGGAATGCCGCGCTCTGCTGCATATTGCAGATAAATATTGTGGAGATGTCCGTACCAGCCGTCTGGAAGGGGGCGAGGCACGTCGGCGGGAACCCACTTGTCGAACTGCGCCTTCACCTGTTCGGGCCCGATCCCAAAGATCGGATGAGCCTTAATCATTTCTAAACCCGTGCGCCGCGTAATCACGCGGTGCATGTTGGAATCCGTTTCGCCGTGGGGTTGCAAAATGGAGTTGACCCGCTCCCGCACCGGCGCGAAAGCCAGGATCACAACGGCCCCCGCGGCCGGAACAACCAGTACCAGCCAGCGATGCCAAAACCAGAGCAGATACACAAGGCCGATGGGGACGCCTAATAGAAAGATGCTCCGCGTATAACCGAGCACCAAAGAAATCAGCAGGAGGGTAACGCAGAGCGCACCCGCGACCTTCCAGCGATCCCTGGCTGCGAAGATCAAGTAAGCGGCGAGCATCAGCAGCACGATCATCTCTTCGCCTCCGAATGTCATCCAATGGCTCATAAAACCGGTGATGCGTTCGCCCACATAGTAGCTATAAAAATCCTGGTGCAATTCCCGAGCCTCCTGGAATTTCTGGAGGAATTGGAATAGGCTCCTAGTGGCGGAGATGGTGGCGACCCCAGCCCACGCCAGCACAATCAGCCTGACGTGAGCCAAATTTCGAAAGGTGCTGTAGACCACCAGCACTATCAAGAACACATAGAATTTTCGGATTTGCGGCGTGCCGTAGCGGGGGTCGACAGAGAGCAGCAACGACGTCAGCGTTCCTGCGAAGAAAATCGCAAGCGGCAGCTTGATCGGAGGAAACCGCATCGGGGCTCCTGACATCAGGAGGCTTGCAAAAGCGAGCGCTAACAAGATCTGCGATACGGCGATGGAGAACAGGATCGAAATGGCCGACCCGCAAGTGAAATAGAAAGCGGCCCGTTCGAGATGAAGTTTCAAACTTGTAGACTAGCAAATGAATGCAACTCTATATCATGCGGCATGGCATAGCGGATGAAGGCCAGCCAGGCCAGTCCGATTCGGAGCGCGCTCTGACCGCCGATGGCAAAAAGAAGCTGCGAGACGTTTTAAAGCTGGCGCGGGCGGTTCGCGTGGACCCTACGCTAATTCTCACCAGCCCCTATCGGCGCGCACTCGAAACCGCCCAGATGGCTGCGGACGTTCTCGGCTACAAGGGCGACATCGTGCGAAGCGACACATTGATTCCAGCCGCGAAGCCAGAGTCGGTTTGGGATGAGTTGCGGCTGCACGGCGACGAAACTCAGGTCTTGCTGGCAGGCCATGACCCGCTCTTCAGCTATCTGACGGGATATCTGCTGCGGTGCCCGAATCTGCAGATCGATTTCAAGAAGGGAGCCATTGTGCGCATCGACCTGGAGCGTTTCGTCGCCGAGCCGCGGGGCGTCTTAAAGTGGATGCTTGTTCCTAAGCTAGCCAAATAGCTGAACGAAGTTGTCGTTCAGGATCAGCCGGGCCTGGTCCGCATCCATTCCCAATTCATAGAGCGCTGTAGTTTGAGCATCGAAGATAGCCTTATTCCATCCGCGCGGAAAGAACGACGAGTCCGTTCCGAACAATAACCGCTTGGGACCCAATACATCCAAGACTCTCCGAAACAGCGTGCGGAGATCGAGGTCCGCTTCGTAGCGCATCCAGCTATTGCTGCTGGAAGTATCGAGCCAGACGTTGGGACACAGGTCGCATAGCATGAGCGCCTCGCGCAAATAACCGGCTCCGAAGTGCGGGACCACAAAGTGCAGTTGGGGATAACGAAGCGCCACCGAGTGCAGGTCGATCGGATTGGAAAATCGCATGTCGAACAGCGACGGAAGACCAAGCTTCTTGCGCACGCCCACACTCAGGACGCCGCAATGGACGAAGATCACCGTCCCTGGTTTCGCACTAGCCAACTCCAACAACGCGATGACGCGCTCGTCCTGGATTGAATAAAGATGCATTGCTGGAAAGAAGCACAACCCGTGCAAGTGGCCGCTAGCGAGTGCCAATTTCACCTGGTCCCCCGATTCCGGGTTCAACGGATTCACCATAGCGTAGGCGCTGAATCGATCGGGGTGCCTAGTTGCCGCGGCGATCACTGAAGCATGATCGCCCGGCACGCTCGCGATCAACACTGCCCTTGATACTCCGTGCCGGGCCAATTCATGCATCCAGCGATCCGCCAGGTTCGACGGGTCGATCTCGGAAATTTGCCAACCAAGCAGAGGGCCGAGCGCATCGGTTTCGACCTTTTTCTGCTCCGCTAAAGCGGCGAAGAAGGGGCGCGAAAAAAAATGGATATGGGCATCGCAGACCGGCAACTCGCCCCAGGGAGTGTTCATCAGGCTCTTCATCAGACCAGCATCCCACGCATAAATGAAATACAATGGATTCACCCTGGCACGCAAGCGAGCCGGGACAGGAAAGCTTAAACATGTACTGGCGCATTGCCCTGGGATGTCTCGTCATCGTCCCCCTCTCCCTGAGCGCCTCCGACCTTAGTTTTTCTCGCGAAGTCCAGCCGATTCTTCAGAAAAATTGCGCAGGCTGCCACCAGCCAGCGGCGAAGTCGTCCGGACTCGACCTGACAAACTATGCGGGCCTGCGCGCGGGTGGAAAGCATGGCCCAGCGTTCGCAGCCGGCTCCCCTTCAGACAGTCTGTTAATTCGCTACATGACAGGCGAGATGAAACCTTCCATGCCGCTGGGCGGTTCCGTTTTGCCCGCACACGACATCGATGCCATTCGCGACTGGATCAAGTCCGGAGCAAAAGACGATTCTCCCGCGGAGATCACCTCCAGCGAACCTTCGGTGTATCACCAGGCGCCTGTGATCACCGCACTGCGCTTCTCACCCGACGGGAAGTTTCTGGCCGTCAGCGGCAATCGCGAGATTTTGCTGCACAAAGCGGATGGGAGCGGCATTGCGAAGCGTCTGCCTGGCAAAGCGGAGCGCATCCTCTCCATCGCGTTTTCAACGGATGGAACGCTGCTGGTAGCTGGGGGAGGAACGCCCTCCCGCTTCGGCGAAATTCAATTCTGGGATCCACGCGAGGGCAAGCTGCTGCGAACCGCCGAGGTCACGAGCGACACCGTGTTTGGAGCTTCGCTCTCTCCGGATGGAAAAAAAGTGGCCGTGGGCTGCACCGACAACACCGTGCGTGCTTTCGATACATCAAATGCCAAGGAACTCTACAAAATCAGCAGTCATGAGAACTGGGTGCTGGCGACCGTCTTCGGGGCCGATTCGAAGCGCTTTGTTTCGGTCGGACGCGACCGGGCCGCCAAGCTCGTCGACGCCAACGCGGGCCAGTTTCTGGAGAACGTCAACCAGATGCGCGGCGAGTTGTCGGCAGTGGCGCGTCACCCGAAGAAGGACGTGATCGTGATTGGAGGCGACGACCGCATTCCCTACATATATATGTTGGACCGGCCGAGAAATATCAAGGTTGGCGAGGAGCTGACCCTGATCCGTAAACTCGACCCTCAAGATGGCGCGATCTTCGCGCTGGATTGGTCGACCGACGGCAAGTGGATCGCGGTAGCAGGCGCGTCTCCCAGCGTGGGCATCTACGACGCGGAATCGGGAGCCAAGGTCGCTGCTTGCAAGGGTCACTCGGCCGGCATTTATGCGGTCTCTTTCTCTCCCGATGGAACTCGCCTGGCCACGGGCGGGTTTGACGGTCAGGTAAGGCTCTACAGCACGAAGGACTGCGCGCTGGAAAAGGCGTTTGTGCCCGTTCCCCTGGTTGGCGGAGGCACGCAATGAAGTCTCTGATTCTTTTAGCGGCCGCCTGCCTGTGCTCTGCCCAACCGGTGATTACCGACTTGCAGCCAAGGGGAATTCAGAAGGGAAGGCCATTCACTCTTACGCTGGTCGGTAAGGATCTAGGCGAGGGGGCGAAGATTCACTCCACTCTGCCGGCCTCTTTCACGGCCCTGGGCCCGGATAAAATGGGCGGCGCGTCGTTTCTGGTGGAGCCCTCGGGAGACTTGGCGGTTGGCGTATACCCGATTCGAATCGAGTCCCCCGACGGCTTGTCGAACGTTCAGCTTTTCTCGGTGGGAGCGTTCCCGGAGTACACGGAAGACGAGTCGCGCCCAGGGGCCTTGCCCAACAGCAACGACACCATCGAAAACGCCCAGCCCCTACCTTCCGGCCCGCTTACCTTAAACGGCAAGCTGCGCGGACCCGAGCGCGATGTGTTCCGAATCAGCGCGAATAAAGGCGAGAAACGCGTGTTCGAAGTGGAGGCCCGCAGGTGCGGCTCGGCTATCGATCCCGTACTCGAAGTGCTGGATTCGTCCGGCAAAGCGCTTGCCCGCAGCGAGGATGCGCCGCTGCTTGGTCTGGATGCCAGGCTCGAGGTCACGTTTCCGAAGGAAGGCTACTACTACGTGGTGGTTCACGACGCGCGCTACTCGACGCAAGCCGCGAACTTCTATCGACTCAAGACTGGTTCGTATGACTACCCGCGAGAAATTTTTCCCTTGGGAGGGATGCGTGGACAGGTGATACCAGTCTTGCTCGGGACCCACCAAATCGAAGTCGACCTGCGTACTGCGTCCAAGGATGCTAAGCAAGTGTTCGTAAATTTGGCAGACAGTCCGGTCCTCCCGATTCCGTTCGCGATTGGCGATGACCCCGAGGTGACTGGACCCGTCAGCGCCACCCTCACGGCCCCCGTCACCATCAATGGCCGACTCGACCAACCTGCCAAAGTGGATCGCTACAAAATTGCCGCCAAGCCTGGCGAAGCTCTCACCTTCAGGATGCAGGCGCGTGAACTCGGCACCTCGAAGTTAATGGGCGTGCTTACCGTTTTCGACGAAAAGGGAAACAAGCTGGCCCGCTCCGGCGATGAACCGCTAGCGGAGGATGTCTACAACGTGAACGCAAGCCGCACCGCGGGAGATCCTGTATTACGATTGCTGGCACCCAAAGAAGGCGGCACGCTTACGGTGGCCGTGGAAGATTTGGCGCTGCGCGGCGGCCCCGGCTACGGGTATCGTCTCAACGTGCGCCACGGCGCGGAGGACTTCCGCCTGTTCTTGAACACGCCCTTTACCAACGTGCCCGCCGGGGGATCAATCGCGGTTCCCATCGTGGTGGAGCGGCATGGGTACGAAGGCGACGTGACGCTGAGAATTGTGAACGCTCCCAAGGGATTGCGAGTGGAGGGCGGAAACGTAGTGGCGCTCGCGCCGATCAAAGAGTCCAATCGCGTGCGCAGCAGCCCTGGCGTGCTCGTGTTAAGTGCGGAGGCCGGCGCGTCCATCGCCCTTGCGCAGTTGAGTGTGGAAGGAGTCTCCAAGCTGGCCGACGGCTCGGAATTGGTTCGAAGGGCGGAAGGTCCAGGCATGATGGTCGGCGTGACGGGTGCCACGGTGCAAGGCTCGGTGGACCGCCAACGTCCGCTCACCGCTCCGTGGTTGGGGCTGCAGCTTCCCGTTGCTCTCACGAAGCCGCATTCGGCGAACCTGGAAGTTGTGCTGGTGGAGAGAAAGCGCATGGAAGAAGGCGACCAGATAAAATTCCGCTGGAAATGGACGCCGCGCGAGGGCACCGTGCCCTTCCCGAAAGCCGTGAGCGCCGACATGGTGGGCGCCGCTGACATCCGCTTGATCGATGCGAAGGTGGACCCGGCCGACAACTCGGCGGGCACCTTTTTAATTACTACGACCAAACTTACCCGTCCCGCGAAGTACGATCTGTATATCACGGGCAGACTGATGCTGGATGGAAAACAGGAAGATGTTGTATCACGACCAATTACTGTGGAAGTCAAAGAGGTTGCACCCGCGAATGTCGCTGAAACTGGTTCTAATCGTTAGTCTTGGCGCCGGGACGCTCGCCGCGCAGGATCGCGTAACGTTTTTGCGCGATGTGGCTCCGATTCTAAACAAGACAGGCTGCACCTCCGGTCCGTGCCACGGCGCGGCTAAGGGAAAGAACGGCTTCAAGCTGTCGCTGCGAGGCTATGACCCCCAATTCGACTATGAAGCCCTGCTCTACGATCTTTCAGGAAGGCGCTTCAATCGAGCTGATCCGGCCAAGAGTATCATGCTCACGAAGCCGTCTCAAGAGGTAGCGCACGGGGGCGGGCAGCGCTTTGACAACAACTCCGATTACTACAAAACCATCCTTGCCTGGATCTCGCAGGGCGTGCCATTTGGCGATCCTGAGAAGGATTCAGTGGCTGACCTGCAGGTGGAACCGAAGGAGATCGTTCTCCCGAAGCCGGGCGAATCCGCAACGCCGAAAGTGATGGCGCGATTCAAGGACGGCAAGATGCGCGATGTGACCCGCGAAGCCACCATAGAGTCGAACACTCCCGACTTGGCCCGCGTGGACGCGAAGTCGGAGGTCAAGGGAGAGCGCATCGGAGAAGCTACGCTGCTAGTACGCTATCAGGGCAAGTTCTCGACGATTCCGGTAACGGTGCTGAATCCTAAGCCCGGCTTCGCGTGGAAGGCGTTGCCGCAGTATAACTATGTAGACGAGAAGATCGACGCCAAACTCCAACGGTTGAAAATTCAGCCGTCGCCCATCATCGATGACGCTACTTTCCTGCGCCGCGTCTCGCTCGATCTGACTGGGCAGATTCCGGCCTCCGGCGCGGTTCAAGCATTTCTCGCCGACACGGATCCAGCCAAGCGCGAGAAGGTGATTGACAAGCTGATTGGAAGTCCTGCTTATGTCGATCACTGGACGCTCAAGTGGGGCGACCTCCTCCAATCCAGCCGCAAGTATCTGGGAGACAAGGGGGTCTACGCGTTTCATGAATGGGTCCATGATTCCATCGCGTCCAACAAGCCTTACGACAAAATGGTGCGCGAGCTGCTGACCTCGCGCGGCAGTTCTTATGACGATCCGGCAGCGAATTTCTTCCGCGTCACTCGGGAAGCCAAGCCGACGATGGAGAAGACCACACAGGTGTTCCTGGGCGTGCGCATGGTGTGCGCGCAATGTCACGACCATCCCTTCGAGCGCTGGACGCAGAACCAGTATTACCAGATGGCCGCGTTCTTCTCGGCGGTGGGATTGCGTGCCGGGTACGAAGTTGGCGAAGAGATTGTCTTCGATCAGCGTTCGGATTTCGACATGAAGCATCCCAAGGATGGCCATGTCGTGAACCCTGAATTTCTCATTGCCTCGAACGGGCCGATTCCTATTCCAAACGACCAGCGCCGCCGCGATGCGCTGTCTCAATGGCTGACTGCCAAGGATAATCCCTTCTTCGCCAAAGCCATCGCGAACCGCACCTGGAGCTATTTCTTCGGGAAGGGAATTATTGATCCAGTCGATGATATTCGCGCCTCTAATCCGCCATCGAACCCGGCCCTGCTGGAGGCTCTTACGAAGGATGTGGTCGATCACGGCTTCGACTTGCGGCAACTGATGCGCACTATCGTCAATTCGCGTACTTATCAAACTTCCATCGTCACCAATGAATGGAATGCAACCGACCGCGACAACTTCTCCCATGCGTTCCCGCGCCGCTTGGCCGCTGAAGAGTTGATGGACGCAGTATCCGCTGCCGCTGGGGCCAAGGCGAATTTTCCGGAGGTCCCCGAAGACACGCAGGCGGAGCAGCTGGTAGACCCGCATATTGGGAAGGAAGGATTTCTGGATGTGTTCGGCCGCCCGCTGCGGGAGTCTGCGTGCGAGTGCGAACGCAAGTCCGACTTCAGCCTGCCGCAGGCGTTAAACCTGGTGAACGGCAAGACGATTTCGGACGCGGTGGCGGATCCGAACGGACGCATCGCAAAAATGATTGTGGGCGGCAAGAGCGACGCCGCGATGATCGACGATTTGTATCTCGCCGCGTTCAGCCGCATGCCGACCGCACCAGAACGAGAGCAAGGAGTCAAGTATCTAAGCGGCGGCCCGAGAGCGACCCGCGCCCAGGATGTTCTATGGGCGCTGCTCAACAGCAAAGGATTTCTGTACATCTACTAACAGGCAACCACATGCTAAATATTCCCGGACGTCAGGCGTACACTTGCGAGGGACCCACCCGCCGCGAGCTAATGCGGATCGGCTCGATCGGACTGATGGGCTTGAGCCTCCCTCACTTTTTCCTCTGGCGCGACCAAGCCAAAGCAGCCAGCGTCAATAGCAAGTTCGCCGGTGCGAAAGGCTTTGGCTCCGCCAACAGCGTGGTCATGGTCTTCCTGCAAGGCGGACCCTCGCATATCGATATTTGGGATCCCAAGCCGTACGCCCCGGCCAACGTGCGCGGAGAGTTTAAACCCATCAAGACGAAGATCCCCGGGACGCTGATCGGCGAGCACATGCCGATGATGGCCGATCACCTCGATAAGGCGACGCTCATACGCTCGATGAGCTATACGCCGAACGGGCTGTTCAACCACACCGCCGCGATCTATCAAATGCTCACTGGCTACCCGCCCGATAAAGTATCGCCATCGGGGCAGTTAGAGCCTCCTTCTCCCGCCGATTTTCCGACCGCAGGCAGCCACGTTTCCAAGCTGAAGCCATCGAAAGATCCGATGCTGCCGTTCGTGGAACTGCCGCGTCCTTTGCAGGAGTCCGGCATTATCGGGAAGGGCGGAGCGGCAGGATTCTTAGGCAAGGCTTACGATCCGTATCGCATGTATCAGGATCCAGCCAAGCCCGTCAAGCTCGAGGACCTTTCGCTGCGGAAAGAGATCCCGCCGGAACGTCTCAAGGAGCGCTTCCAACTCCTGAAAGGCATCAACGGATCCATGCCTGAGTTGGAAAAAGCGCTGGGCGATTACGCCGTCGACGAGTACTACGGCAAGGCATACGATCTGGTGTTGTCAGGCAAGGCTCGCGACGCCATGGATCTGGAAAAAGAGACTTCCAAGATGCGCGAGCGCTACGGCCTTCACACCTTTGGACAAAGCCTACTCATGGCGCGGCGGTTGATCGAGGCGGGCACGAAGTTCGTCCAGGTAAACTGGCCTTCTGTCGCAAACGGAGATCCTGAAACGACTGCCTGGGACACGCACGCTGCGAACTTCGGCCCGTTGAAAAACTTGCACTGCCCGAAACTGGATCGCGGGCTTTCGGCCTTGCTCGACGATATGGATCGTCGCGGACTCCTGAAAGAGACCGTCGTGGTAGCGGTAGGCGAATTCGGGCGCAGCCCCAGGCTGGGAGTATCCACTTCCGGCAACTCCAATTCTCCCGACGGACGCGACCACTGGCCGTACTGCTACAGTGCTGTAATCGCAGGAGCCGGGATTGCGCGGGGCATGCAGTATGGCGAATCCGATGCCACCGCTTCGTCACCCAAAGAGAAGCCGGTGCATCCGAACGATCTGCTCGCCACTGTTTATTACGCGCTCGGAATTGACCCGGACATGCAGATTTTTAACCATCTGAACCAGCCGCGCGAGCTGGTGAAAGGGAAGCCGCTGGCCGATCTCTGGACCTGAGTCGTGCCTCCGGAAATTACACCGTACAGGCCGCCCACCTACCGGCCGGACGCGCTCAATCCCGAGGTAGTGGATCCGCGACTGGCCGATGTAGAGGCGCTGGCGCGCTGGCTGGATTATGCCTTCGTCCTGCCGGGCGGGTTCCGCTTCGGTTATGCCGGAATCATCGGGCTGATTCCAGGAATTGGCGACATCCTCGATGGGCTAGTCTCACTGTATATCGTCTACCGCGCGATCCAGCTTCGCGTAGCACGCGTGGCGATCGCCCGCATGCTGGTGAATGTAGGCATAGAGGCTCTGGCCGGGTCGGTTCCATTCGTCGGCGATCTGTTCGATATCGCATTTAAGGCAAATCTCCGGAATTACAAACTGCTGAAGAGCCACTTGGCGCAGCCGGAGCGCCAGAAGTCTCGCGATTGGTTGTTCTTGATCTTGACCATGCTGCTGGTAGTGGCAAGCATCGCCCTGCCCCTGATCCTCTTGGTCGAACTCGCCAGGCACCTTCAATAACAAACGCCGAGATATAACGTTGTTTCCCGTCAAATTGTAGGATGTTTCTTACCTCAACAAACTTAAAAAAAGGATTGACTTTCCCGCGAGGGGGCATAGGATCGAGGTGTAGCTTGATAGTGGTGCAATTATGACCTTCATGTTTCGCTATTTACGGATTTCTCTTGGATTACTTGCGGTTGCCATATTCTGCTTGACCGGACAGGTGAATGAGGGCCGGGCGAAGCGCACCTTTACACATGAACGCGACGTCGAAACTGCCTTTATTTGGGATAGTTTCCCGAGATGGGAGGGGAGGAACCTTGTGGGACACCTTCACAACCATTCGAGCGGCCCGGTCATTTACACTATCGACCAGAACGGCAGACGAGACGAGACCGTATTTACGCTCAAAGACGGCGCATTGATAAACATCCACGATTTAGCCGCTTCGACGGATGGCGAAATTGCTTTAGTCGCAAGTGCCCTGAGTGCCGACAAGCGCGGCACCACCTTCTTCGCCCGCATCAGCGCCGATCGAGAAAGCCAAACGATAACACGCACTTGGCCTTTTTGCCCAAGTGTAGTCACATTCGCCCCGGATGGTAACGTCTGGATCATCGGGAACATGAAGAGCGAAGACGGTACGCAAGATCTTGCAAGGAATGTCCTCCGCCGCTTTGATCGATCAGGAAAGATGCTTGGGTCGGCCACGCTGCAGGTCAAGGGGTGGCGAACAGCAGAGACCTCGTTTCTTCGCGCATCAAAGGACCGCGTTGGCTGGTTCGCGCCAGAAGGGGAATATTTCGAATTTTCCCTTGATGGGTCCGAAATCGGCAGATACCCCGGGCCGGAGGGTGCTGGAGTTGAGTTCAGAAATATTACAGGTATGGTTCTTAGTGAAGATAGTGAGGTAATCGTAGGCCATTTCGGCGGAACACACGCCGAATTCGTTGTCTTAAGTCGGGAGCAGCGGGCCTGGAATTCGATTTCGGTGTCTAAGGAACACGCGCCATCGTGGGCTTTTGTACTGGGCTTGGACGGGACAACTCTGGTTACGACCACCACCAACGGTAGATTGGGGCGCTTTAGGACTAGATAACACTTCCACGCTGACGTAGTTCATTACCGGTTAATCTACGACAATTGAGGTGAATTTATGGATCTCAAAAAGGTTCTTGTAGGTGCTTGCGCGTGCATTTTTCTGAGCATTGCGGCTTGGGGCATTATCGCTGGCAGACATGGTTTTCGCGCGCATTCTCATCGAATTGTCAGGACTACAATTGTATCCTCCACCGGCACGCCGCTCTCTTCCGTTTTTGATGGATCTTCGCCTGACCCTCGAAATGATCCTGGTACGCCTGCCCACACACGCCGACCGTAATTCGTTGCGCACCAAATTCCAGGATAAACTTAGCTGACAAGTTCAACGGTCTTTTTGAGACGAGCGTCTTCGCCCAGGGAAGCTGTCCCAATACTCGATGCGGGGGGCAGAACTACTTTCCCTCTACCCTTCCATGTGTAGCTGCTGGCTGCCAGGGATCATTCGGCTCCGCATACTATGACCCAGGTGCTCCTCGCGACATCGGTGTCCATGAGGACGGAAGCTCCGGATGCTCCTCCGCGCCAGGTTACACGTGCACACAGAACCTCTGTAATTTCGTTACTTGCAATAACGGCTTGCCAGACTGCACAACCTGCACCGAGGACAACGACTTGAACTGCGGCGGCCCCGGATATCTGTGCAATAGCGGATGCTGCGGTTCGCAACAGTGCCCTGCTGCAATTCAGGCTTGTCGCGGGGACGCAGGTTGCCCAGGTGTGTGCATCGGGGGATGCTGCGCAGACTGTAGATACAACTCGGATTGCCCTGATCCCGGATCTCAAGACTGTATCGGCAATCGATGCGTCGCCAGGCTGAGCCCGATCGTGATCGACGTCAACGGGAACGGATTCTCCCTTACGGACGCAGCTCACGGTATCGATTTCGACTTTTTCGGCAACGGGAAAAAGATTCGCATCGCCTGGACATCGCCTGCCTCGGATGACGCATGGCTGGTGCTGGATCGCAATGGCAACGGCTTCATCGATAGCGGAAAAGAAATGTTTGGGAACATCACGCCGCAGCCGAAGTCTTCCGAACCAAACGGCTTCTTAGCCTTGGCGGAATTCGACAAGCGCTCGAACGGAGGCAACGGCGATGGCATGATCGATGCGCGAGACGCTGTTTTCACCAAGCTTCGCTTATGGCAGGACCGCAATCACGATGGGATCTCACAAGCGAGTGAACTGCATCCGCTCACGGCGCTCGCGGTTGAATCGATCGACCTACACTACCAAGAGTCGAAGTTCACAGATCGTTACGGGAACCAGTTCCGCTTCCGTACCGAAGTTGACGATGCCGCGCACTCGCACGTTGGACGATGGGCATACGATGTCTTCCTTGTCACTAAATAGTCTGCGCTGGACTTGCGCCGTGCTATTGTTAGCTCCCGCGCTCGAGGCCCGAACCGGCGTGTGCGCGCCCATAACAGAAGAGCGGAAGGCCTCGTTGTGCCGCTACGTTCAACGAAAGTACCGGCTTGCCGACGATGTGCGGCCCGCCATTGCGGAAGTTTCCGAAATGGGAGGAAGTTGTTACCGGAAACTCCGTTTCGTCGCATCTGGCAAACGGAATTTCGATATGAGCCTGTTCCTGAGCCCGGACCTGAGATTTCTGGCGCCGGAGTTGAACGACACCACAATCGATCCGATCGCAGAAGAGAAGCGGCTGCAAATGCAGATTCGTCACAATCTTGAAAAAGACGATGGCAGCCCGTCGCTCGGAAGTACAAATGCCCCGGTCGCAATCGTCGTTTTCTCGGATTTTCAATGTCCTTATTGTGCGCGGCTCGGAGAAACGATGAAACAGATCTCAACGCAGGAAAAGCGAGTGCGTTTTCTGTTCCGGAACATGCCGCTGAACATGCATCCCTGGGCAAAGCAGGCAGCCGAAACCGCTGCCTGCGTACAGATGCAGAGTCCCGAAGCATTCTGGCGCGTACACGATTATCTCTTTGAGCACCAGCGGGAGTTGACACCGGACAATATCGGCTTGAAGCTCAAGGATTTCACGACGTCGCTGCGCAGCGTCCGAGCTTCCCAGGTTGGCGAGTGCCTGGATATGCACCTTGCCTTGCCGAGAATCGAGAGGGATCTCTCCCTTGCTTCAGCGAACAAAGTGAGCGGAACGCCAACCGTGTTCGTCAACGGTCAGCAGGCCGCTGGCGGCGCGCCAACGCGAGAATACTTGTTGACCCTGATTCGGGAAAACATGCGTTAAGCGACGAAGGTGGCCATGCCCTAAGATATAATTCCGGCCATGGCATATCCAACAATTTTGCACCAGTTTTTTGAAGAAGTTTGGTCTCAAGGCAACGAAAGCGCCGTGGAGCAATTGATCGCTCCGGACGGGATCATTCATAGGCTCGATGAAGCCGGGACGGAAGCGCGTGGGCCTGAAGAGTTCAAACCCTTCTTCCGGCGCATGCGGGCCGCGTTCCCCGACATGCGCGTCACGGTGGAAGATTACGTTGAGCAGGGCGACAAGGTCGCCGCGCGCTGGTCCGCCCGGATGACCCATCACGGCGACGGGCTCGGCATCCTTGCGACTGGGCGAACCGTGCACATCACGGGCATGAGCTTCGCGCGCATTTCGAACGGCCAGATCCAAGAAGGGTGGAATAACTGGGACGTTCACGCCATGCTGGAGCAGGTTGGCCTGCTGCCGAAGGCTCCCTCCACACCATAGGCGTCATGCTCCAAAGAGTCGCGTTCATCACCGCCATCCCTCTCAATGTTTCTGGAGGGAGCGGTTGTTACGTGGGCATCTCCACCCTGGCCCGCGCCATGGAACGCCACGGCGTGCAAGTCGATTGGATCACGCCCAAGTTTCACTTGCCGGTCTATGCGGCTGGGCGAATACTTTTTAACGAGAGCCTTCGCCGTATAGACTTCTCGGCCTACGATGCTGTCGTTGGATTCGATCTCGACGGCTACGCCCTGTCGCCAAAGACCAAACACATCGCCAACATCAAGGGTGTATTGGCGGAGGCTGTGCCGTTTGAGAGCGGAGCTACCCGCCTCAGCTTGGCGTTGCAGGCACGGCTGGAAGCGGCGAACGTCCGGCGGGCCGACCGCGTAATCACCATCAGCCAATACTGCGCGACTCGAATCCGGGAGCTGTATCGCTATGAGAAACCGATCGCGATCGTTCCCGAATTGATCGACCTTAGCCATTGGCGCAGCTTGTTTCAGCAAGCGACCGGTGCGGATCCGGGCAGTCGTTTCCGAGTCCTGTGCGTATGTCGATTCTACAGGCGCAAACGCGTGGAAGTGCTGCTTCGAGCTGCCACCCTGGTGAGGAGCAAGATTCCGGAACTGGAAGTACGCATCGTCGGTGGGGGACCGGATGCGCCGATGTTGCGGAAACTAGCCACAGAGCTTGAGTTGGACCCGGTTGTGCGCTGGCTCGGAGATCTCAAGCAGGCGGAACTCGCAGGGGAGTATTCTGAAGCGAGTGTATTTTGCCTGCCGAGCGCCCAGGAAGGCTTCGGCATCGTGCTCCTGGAAGCGATGGCGGCGGGCAGGCCGATCCTGGCAACTCGTTCGGCCGCGGTGCCGGAAGTCGCCCCGCACGGGATTCTGGTTGAGCCAAATAACCCCGATGCGCTCGCCGAAGGGCTCGTCCAACTGTATCGGGACAATTCCTTGCGAGCTAATATTTCCGCCGAGGGTCTGCGCCTGGTTGAGCAATACGACTGCGCCAAAGTTGCCCGTCAATTTCTCGACGGGATCGAACCTGACGGAATGAAACAAATGTCCAGAGCCGGCGTCTAAGTTGAGCCGAGCGGATGCTTGCTGTTGGCTCCGCAAATCGTCAGCCGAAGGGGGACGGCGTCAGGCTGACGGCGGCATTTCGCAGCAAAATCATAAGGCCGATTATGCGGTGCGGGGTTCTTGCCGTCTCCCCTGCTTCGCGGTAACCCCAGGGATGTGAAAGCATTCTCCAGAACAGCCTGGGGGACCGACGCGCTTATGGTCGGCCTTCGTCATGCGAGCCAAGTGGCCCAAAACCACCACCCTGGTGAACCGCAACCATGGATCTTACCCTTGTGATTAGCGAATCTCTTGCATTTGCTCTGAATGTCATCTTGGCGACACGCGTGCATTCAAACCACATCATGCGGAACCTGATAATTACGTTGATGGCGATTTCAATTGCGGCGACAAGCGGCTTGGCCCAATCCCGCGGCGGCGGATCTCGGGGGGGCTCGGGTGGCGGTAGTGGACGATCTTATTCCAGCGGCGGCGGTGGCGGACGATCCTATTCCGGTGGAAGCGGCGGGTATTCCAGTGGACGGTCCTATTCCGGCGGAAGCGGCGGGGGAGGCGGGTATTCCAGCCGCGGCTATTCCAGTCAATCGTATGGCAGTCGAGGCTATAGCAATTCTTCTCGCGGCTATTCCAGCGGGGGGCGCTCCTACGGAGGTGGCGACCGGTATTACGGGAATTCTAGAAGCTATTATGGCGGCTCATACGGCGGCAGGGGATACTACGGCGGGCGAGGCTATTATGGCGGACGGGGCTATTACGGCGTCGGCTTAGGCTATGGGTACGGTTATGGTTATGGATACTCGCCCTATTACAGCGATTACGGGTACAATTCCTACTATGATCCCTACGATGCCTACGCTTATGAAAGCTATCCCTACGCGGCTCCGGTCGTGGTCGCACCTCGTGTCGTAATCGGCATCGGCGGCGGCTGGCGTCACTTCGGACGGTACTAAGTTCAGCGCAAGTTTAAGCCGCCATCCACGGCAATCACTTGGCCTGTGATGAAGTTGGTGGCGTTCAAGAAATATAGGACCGCGTCGGCAATCTCATCTGTGGTTCCGGCGCGTTGGGCTGGCGTCGCTGCGACCATCTTTTCTGCCCGTGCATCCAAATCGTTGAATGGAATTACTCCTGGCGCAACTGAATTGACGGTGATATCCGGCGCAAATGCCTTGGCCAGGCACTTGGTGAGCATAATCACTCCCGCCTTGGATGCGCAGTAATGGGCATGCTCTGCCCATGGGCGCAGACCGCCCAGGGAACTCAGGTTCACGATGCGCCCTCCGCCCGACCTCTTCATCGACAAAGCACCTTGCTGGCAGCAGAAAAACGTGGCTTTCAAGTTGACGCTGTGAATGAAATCCCAATCCTTTTCGGTGATCTTTAAGGGATCGAAACGCGTAAAGCGTGCCGCATTATTTACCAGGGCATCCAGTGGCCCCATGCGTTCGTCAACTTCGGCGAACATTCGGCTAATCTCATTCACATGTTCCAGATTGGCCTGAAACAACTCAGCGCCGCCGCATTCCGCAGACGTCGTAACGGCTTGATCGCGCGACGTATTGTAATGAATCCCGACGCGGAATCCCTCCCTCGACAGCCGCAGGGCAATGCCGCGCCCGATGCGCTTGGCCGCTCCCGTGACCAGCACGGTTCTAGTTTTCATAACACTCATCGTATCAATCGAAAAAATTATCGAAAAAATTATCTTGATCTCAAAGACGAAGTGGACTAACATCCAGTTAGTCACAGGAAATCTCCCCCATGTTTCCGAAACCGATCACGAAGTATCGCAACCAGTATGTTCCTTCAGGCACTTACACACCCTCGCTCGAGAGCGTGTACCTGCCGTCGAGTGTTCGGGACAGCAGGAAAGAAAACCGGAGCGCGGTCTGGCTCCACCTTGCCATCATTCTGTT
Source organism: Bryobacterales bacterium (assembly GCA_038225555.1). GTDB lineage: Bacteria > Acidobacteriota > Terriglobia > Bryobacterales > Bryobacteraceae > JANXQZ01. Next base: position 71,896 of record JBBRRB010000016.1, on the reverse strand, counting down.
TATCTTGGGCCTAATCGGCGTCGGCACAGGCAGGGCGAGTACTCTGAATGGAACCGATCCGGTCTCCACTAAACTGGAAACTGGATGGAACACCTCCGCCCCCGTCTCATATTCATTGCGTCAGCCATCCTAATCACGCTCTTCGGCGGCACGCTCGGCTTCATGCTGATCGAGCATTACGCCCCGTTCGACGCTTTTTACTTCACACTCACTACGATCACGACGGTCGGCTACGGCGAGATCTACGGGTTGAGCCATGCAGGCCGGATTTTCAACTCCTTTCTAATTTTCTTCGGGGTGATTTCCCTGCTGCTGGCAGTGGGCGGCATGACACAAACGGCAATCGAACTCGAGCTGAACCAATTCTTTGGAAAACGGCGGGTCAAAAGCATGATCGACAAACTGAAGGATCATTACATCGTTTGCGGATTCGGCCGCGTGGGTCGCGGGGCTGCTGCCGAACTCAGCAGGGCTGGAGTGCCGTTTGTCATCGTAGACCGGGATGAAGACAAGGTGGAGCGGGCCATCCGTGTCGGGATGCTGGCGGTGTTGGCGGATTCCAATCGCGACGAGACCCTTATGGACGTCGGCATCCTGCGCGCCCAGGGCCTGATCGCAACGCTCTCCACGGACGCGGACAATCTGTTTCTTCTGCTCTCTGCCAAGGGCCTGAAGCCCAGCCTGCGCGTGTGCGCTCGCATCGCGGAAGAAACGTCCGAGCAGAAATTTCGTCGCGCCGGAGCCGATTTCGTGTTCGCTCCCTACGACATCACTGGCAATCGGATGGCGCAAGCGCTGCTGAAACCGCATGTCTTCCAGTTCATCGACTTCACCACCACAAGCATGGGTCTCGATGTTGGAATCGAACAGGTTCGCGTCGCGCCAGGGAGCGAGTTCGCCGGCCGCACTCTAGAGCAAATGCAACTGCGCCGCGAACTTGGCGTCATCGTGCTGGCGATCCGCAAGGCCGACAGTCGGATGCTGTTTAACCCGCCAGCCGAGGCCGAAATCGACGGCGGCGATTTTCTGGTGGTGATGGGAGAGCCTGCCAGCTTGCGGAAACTGGAACATATGTTGGCGGAGATCGACGCATGAAAGTACTAACCGCCGCCCAGATGCGCGAGGTGGACCGCCGCACCATCGAGCTGGGCATTCTGGGCATCATTCTGATGGAGAACGCTGGCAACCGGGTGGTGGAGTTTCTCGCGGAGAAGTTCTCCCCGCTCGCGCGGCATCGGATATCGGTGCTCTGCGGCAAGGGGAATAACGGCGGCGATGGATTGGTGGTCGCCCGCCAACTTCACACCCGCTTTCGACCTCGGGCGTTGCACGTTGTCCTAGCGGGCAGGCCCGAAGATCTGAAGGGCGACGCGGCCGCGAACTTCAAGATGTTGAGAGCCGCCGGCTGCGAGGTTCAATTCGAAATCGCGCCTGACATGCGTCGCGCGACCTTGGTGATCGACGCCGTGCTGGGCACTGGCCTGACTGGACCCGCGCGCGATCGATCCGCCGAACTGATCCGCGAGATCAATAGCGGCTTTCCCGAGGCCAAGGTGTTGGCCGTGGACCTGCCATCCGGGCTCGCCAGCGATTCGGCGTTCTACACGGGAGACGTCGTGCGCGCGGACTTCACCGTCACGTTCACCGCTCCAAAACCCTGTCATGTAATCTCGCCCGCGTGTGACCGCGTGGGTGAGTTGCGCGTCTGCCAAATTGGATCGCCTGAGATGCTCTATGAACAGGACGACTCTGTCTACCTGTCGCTCTCGGAACCCGCCGCCTTCCAGTACCTCTTGAAACCCCGCGTTCGCGACTCCAACAAAGGCTTGTATGGGCATGCATTGATCATCGCGGGCGGACGTGGCAAGACCGGCGCGGCGGCGATGGCCGGGATCGGAGCATTGCGGGCCGGAGCCGGACTCGTAACCGTTGCGTCGGCTGCTTCCGCGATTGACACGATCGCCGCGCACGCTCCTGAGCTGATGACCGACCCCCTCCCAGAAACGGTATCGGGCATGGTGAAAGATGTGCCGTCCGAATCGCTCCATCGCAAAAATGTGGTGGCCATCGGCCCCGGCATGGGCAGCGATCCCGAAACCGTGCAACTGATTCGGCGGCTGGTGGGCGAGTTGGAAACAACGATGGTGGTGGATGCGGACGGACTGAACGCCATCGCGGGTCAGCCCATCCGCGCCAAAGGACCGCGCATCCTTACACCCCACCCAGGTGAAATGGCGCGGTTGACTGGCCTGAGCGTGGAGGACGTGCAAGCTGACCGGATCGGAGTAGCGCGATCCTTCGCTCAAGACAAAGGAGTGCATCTCGTGCTGAAGGGGAATCGTACGCTGATGGCGTGGCCGAATGGGCGTGTCTGGATTAACCCGACGGGATCTCCCGCGATGGCGACCGGCGGAACAGGCGATGTCCTCACCGGCATTCTCGCAGGGTTGCTGGCGCAGTTTCCGCAGGATGTGGAGGCTGCCGTTCTGGCGGGAGTGTATCTGCACGGCAGGGCAGGGGAGATCGGGGCTCGCGAGCTGGGCGAGAAATCCCTGATCGCCGGCGATCTTTTCCGCTTCCTGCCGGAGGCAATTCGTGAATGCGCTGAAGTTTTACACGCACTCTGAGGAAGAGACGATCGGCTTGGGCGAACTGATCGCCCGCCTACTCCCGTTCAAAGCTGCGGTGCTGCTGATCGGCAACTTGGGAGCGGGCAAGACGACGCTGGCCAAGGGGCTCACTGCGGGTCGAGGGGCCGCGTCTCCTGAGGAAGTTTCCAGCCCGACTTTTACCTTGATTCACGAGTACGGTTCGAATGTCTACCATATCGATCTCTACCGACTGGACGAGGCTCGGCAGGTGGCGAACTTGGGTCTGGATGAGATCTTCGATCGCGATGCGCTGGTTCTGGTCGAGTGGGGCGAACGGTTTCCTCAACTGATGCCCGAGAACCGATTCGAGATCCGCCTGACGCCCACTGACGAGAACACGCGAGAGATCGAAGTCACCCGATATAGACGCTGAATCGAGTGATCTGGCGGTATCCCATTCGCTCGTAAAGCGGCAGCCCGGTGTTCGTCGATTGAAGCACTGTCGCCTCAATGCCCGTTGACTCTCGCACCTGGCCGAGCGCCTCGCGCATGATAGTTTCGGCATAGCCTTTCCCTCGATGGTTCGGCAGCGTTGCAACGGAATAAATGCCAGCCACATCTCCAGTCACAACGGTGGCGGCTGTGGTAACAGGCAAGCCTTTGGCATACCCGACATAGCCCTGAAACGATCCGTCCCAAGCCCGTGCGCCGCCGTAAATCTCGCGGCAGACTTCGAACGGTATCTCGAACGCAACCCCGGTAATGTGCGCGAAGGCCAAGCGGGTCTGCTCGTCAGTCACGCGGCGCGTTTGAAGATTGGGAAGGGAACGCGTGGGAGGGCGCAGGCAATCCGCGTACAGACCCGGAGGGTCAGTGAGAGGGCTCAAGCCAAAGCGGCTGAAGATGGACTGCGACTGGCGCCGAACTGCGGTATTTACCAGCCCGTCGCACAGCCAGTAAGTCCAGCGAAGATTGCGGCTTTGGTAGAAATCCAGCGGGATCTGGATTCTTTGGCGGAACTCGCTGGCGTTGGGGCCGACGGGTTCCGAGAGGACCGCGGCATTGAAGGCGGCATAGTTGAGACCGCACGAAATGAGGCAAACGCCGGGGCTTTCCTCGATTAAGCCTTCCGTGCGCGCGCGACCGAAGAACCGCATAGCTTCGAGGAGATTGTTCGAGATCGCCAGGATCTCGCGCGCAGGCACGTTTTATCGTAACGCGACCCGAGATGATGACTTAGATCAGAGATATACTTTTGTCCATGAAACCGGATTTCCAGAGAATCGAGAAAGAATGCTAACCAACGAGGACAAAGACTGGTTCCGCACAGAGTTCAAGAGCGAACTCATTAGCGAACTCAAGAGCGAGATTATTGCAGAAACCAAGCAACTCATCGAAGCCTTGGAGACCAGGCTCCTCACTGAGTTTCACCGCTGGGCGCAACCCTACGGAGTGGGTGCGCGGGGAACCTCGACCGCAGTGAACCTGTTCGACGAGCGTCTCGGAATGATCGAGGAGCGCGTCTCGGCGCTTGAGCGTGGCAAGAATTAGCCGCAGGCTAAAGTCAGCCTTCCCGCGCACCGCGCGACAGCATGAACAATCGCCGATGGCTATTTCCAATCGGCTGTGAAGATGTTGAACTCGTAGCGCTGCTTGGAGTCCTTATCCGTGGCGAATACCAACTTCTTCCCGTCTGGCGAAAACTCCGGGAAGGATGTAAATCCCCCAAAATCCGTCACCTGCTCAAGCCCCGTACCATCGATATTAATCGAATATAATTCGAACTTGCGGCCGTCGCAATTATGTTTATTCGAGGAAAATAGAATCTTTTTATCGTCGGGCGTAAAGGTGGGCGCGAAGCTGGCGCACCCGAAGTCGGTAATCTGACGGGCGTGCTTCCCGTCCGCGTCGGCCACCAGCAATTCCATCTTCATCGGACTGGTCAGATTGTCCGCCAGCAAATCCTTGTAGCGCTTCATAAGATCGGGAGTGCCCGGACGATTCGCCCGCCACACGATCTTCTTGCCATCATGCGAAAACACCGCCCCGCCATCGTACCCCTCAGCGGTCGTGATTCGTTTCTTGCCGGATCCGTCGCTCTTCATCGTCCAAAGATCCAGGTCCCCCGAAGCCAGCGACGTGTAGATCACCGTCCCGGTCTTCCAGTTCACCGTTGCTTCGGCGTCGTAACCCGGCGTATCGGTCATTTTCTTGACGATCTCGCCTTCGTCGGTAGCTTTATAAATGTCGTAGCTGGCATACACAGCCCAAAGGTAGCCTTTGCTCCGATCGGCAGCAGGGGGACAAGAATCGCCCGCGCCATGAGTGGATCCGTACAGGATGTGCTTGTTATCGGCGAGGAAGTAGGCGCAGGTAGTGCGGCCTTTGCCAGTGGACACCATGTGCGGATTCGAACCGTCCGCATTCATGATGAAAATCTGATCGCATTCGAGTTTGTCGCGCGTGGACTGGAAGACGATCCGCCTGCCGTCCGGTGCCCAGTAGGCTTCGGCGTTTTGGCCTCCGAACGTTAGCTGTTTGATTCCGTCAAGATGTGGGTGCTCCTGGGCGAGGCAGCCAGCAGCTAGAGCGAGGATTGCAACAAATTTCAGAGTAGGCCTTCCTTTTGTACTACTCTCTCACGGCTGGCTAGCCGCAAGCGAGGCACCAATCCTCGCTGCCGCGAAGTAGTACCATAGTGGAGTCATTCTAATAAGAAAGGAAGGAGTTCTTCCTATGTGGAATAAACGTAAAGAAGAAGAATACCCGCCGAAGCCAACGGCCAGTCAGCCGCCTTCGGCCTCAACCAATAAAGACAGCTATCCGGCGATGTCGACCTCGCCAGCCAGCAGCTATCACGCTCCCGAGCGCGGCATGGCTGTGATCGGAAAATCGGTCATGATCAAGGGCCAGATTATCAGCCGGGAAGATTTAACGATCGACGGCGAGGTGGAGGGCTCCATCGAGCTGGTAGAGCATCGTCTTACGGTGGGACCCCACGGCAGGGTTCAGGCCGGGATCAAGGCGCGCGAGGCTGTCATCCTCGGAACCGTTCATGGAAACGTCGATACGGCTGACAAGCTGGAGATTCGCAAGGACGCCAAACTGGTGGGAGATATCAAGACTGCCCGCGTGGTGATCGAAGACGGCGCTTATTTCAAGGGCAGCATCGACATCATCAAGGTTGAACCTCCCAAGGTCGCGGCTCCGCCTCCACCGCCCAAGCCCCAACCCGCACCCGCAGCTCAACCCGTGGCCGCCGCCGCGCACTCGGGCGGCTCGGAGTCGAAGCGGTAGATCGGATTGACAAAGTATGGGGGGACCTTGCTAGATCGTTGGAGATCCGACTCTAAGAATGTGTCCCCGCATCCCTCGTCGAAATCGGCGAGTTCCGACGTCACTACTCGGGTGAGCAACGGGCTTGATCAATTTTTCACATCGATCCAGGGCCAGCACAGCCTGCGGCTTCTGGATCTGGCTGGAGCGAGCCAAGCAAACATCGGCTACATCACGGATCTCGGACACCGCATTTATTCGGACGACATCCTTCGCACGCTGGACGATTCGTTCGGCACCGGAAGCGATGCGTTGGCGAACCAAGCGGATCCGCAGCGGGCCAATCATTTCCTTGCTCAAACGTTGGATTTCCCGCCTGCCCATTTCGACGGAGCGCTCGTCTGGGATAACCTTCAGTTTCTCGCTCCTCCGCTCTTGCAAATGACTATCGAGCGATTGCGCTACGTTCTCCGCTCTTCCGCCTACTTGCTCGCTTTCTTTCATGCCGAAGAGAAAGCCCAAACAGTTCCCATCTACTCGTACAAAATCCTGGATGCGAAAACTCTATCGCTCTCGGCCCGCACGAACAGAAAGCCTGCTCAGTTTTTTAATAACCGCAGCCTCGAAAAGCTGTTCCACGAATTCAATTCGGTCAAGTTTTTCCTCACGCGAGACCACCTGCGGGAAGTCATCGTCAGGCGCTGAGCTGGCCGCTGCTCGGCGCTACGCCTTTCTGCTAACAATTACGGCTTCGGCCCCCATTTTCAGCACGTGCAGTGCGGAAGACGCATAGCCCGCGCTCCGGAACATGGTTTCATAATCAGCGAACGTGTATGCGTCCCCGGCCGGTGTTGTCCCCAGCATCATCATTGCGAATGCCGCTGCGACGGGCGGCGACACGCGGTCGTCATTTGGAACGAACTCTAGCGTCACGCAACGGCCGCCGGGAGCGATCGCCGCCAGAATTTTCCGCATCAGCTTCTCGCAGGTCGACGTATCGAAATGATGGAAAAAATTGGTCACCAGGATTAAATCGTAAGGTCCCCCATACTCCGCCTGGAACGCATCGCCCGCCAGCGTTGCGTAACGAGGAGCCACGCCAAACTTTTCCGCGTTCTCGCTAGCTACAGCCAACACATTGGGCCAGTCGAGAGCCGTGACCTGGGCCTTCGAATTTTGCTTTGCGACCATGATGCCGAACAGACCGTGTCCCGCTGCAATGTCCAACACTCGAATCTCTTCGTCGCCCGCGACCAGATCTGCAATCTCTTTGGCAGTGCCGAAAAGCATGGGCGCCATATGCTTCGCGAAATCCACCCAGATTGGATTATCGTGACTGACCGTTCCCTCGCCGGGAAGCGAGGTTGTACCCGCCCGAACAATGTCAGGCAGATTGAGAAACGGAGCGATCAGGCGTGGATCGAGAAGAAAGTGTGCGGCGCTGCCGAAGTATGCTGGCGAGTTCCGGTCCAGGAACATGGCGGAATCGGCGGTTAACGAGTATTGGTCGCCCTCTTTCAAGAGAAAGCCGCTGATCACGAGGTAGTCGCAAAGAATTCGGATCCCCCGAATGGATGCGGAAGTCGCATTGGCAATCGCGGGCGCAGTGCGATTTCCGCGAGCGATTTCAGTGAAGACGTCGAGCTCAATCGCGGCTTTCAACGCCGCTGATCGCTGGTACGCGTTGATGCTTTCAAAAATCAGCCCGGGATTGGGTTCGTGGACGGGTGGAACTCCTGCGCTCATAAGCTACCCATCGTACACGATGGTGATTGCATTTAGCCGCTAGATCTCACCCTTCCGCATCCCTTCCGCCAAATACTCCGATGCCCGCATGGATAGGGCCAGAATCGTCAGCGTCGGGTTTTGCGAGCCGCCTGAAACGAACGAACTCCCATCCATCACAAACAAGTTCTTGATGTCATGGGTTTGATTAAAGGCGTTCAGCACTGAAGCTTTCGGATCCGCGCCCATGCGGCAAGTGCCCAGTTCATGGATGCTCTCGCCTGGCGGCACCATTTCGAAATGCTTGGAAAGCACCTCGAATCCGGCCCCCTTGCATAACTCCTCAGCCACGTTCATCGAGTCCTTCGCCATCGCGTATTCGTTGTCCGTGTAGCGCTGGGTAATGTGCAGGGACGGAATTCCCCATTCATCTTTTACGCTCGGATTGATGCGGGCGTGATGCTCGAAGCGAGGCAGCGTTTCGCCCATCGTCGTTAAGCTGAAGGCAGTATTCTGCAATTCAGCCAGCTCCTTCAGCAGAGCCTCTCCATACATCGGAATGTATTTTGCCGAGGGCGTTCCGCCGCTGCCGAAATCGTACGCATAGCCGCGAACGAAGCTCTTTTCCCGGTCAGCCAAATTTCGGAAACGGGGGATGTAGCCTCCTCCGCCCATCAGGTTTCGCGCGCCCTTGCCGCCGCGAGCTTCAGGTACGATCGCAGTGACCACATTCTTCACATAGAACTGATCGAAAAGATAGTGACCCAGAACTCCGCTCGAATTGGCCAAACCGTTAGCGTGCTGGCGCGACTTCGAATTCAGCAATAGGCGCGTGCTCTCCAGGCACGACGCTCCAACCACCACGGCCTTGGCGGGCGCAAAAAAATCGCGCTTCGACAAACGATCCACAAAGTGAGCGCCGTTTACCCTCCCGGTATCTTTATCGACGCTAATTTCTCGCACGATTGCATTGGGAACGATTTTCAGCTTGCCCGTCATGAGCGCGTCGGGAAGCAGCAGATTCACCGAACTTGCCAAGCTCCCAGTAGATCGGCGCTGCTTGGTTGTGGGGACTTGCATATTCCGAGCTGAATCCAGAAAACGCTGCACGCTCAGACTGTCGCGCGACTCGTCCGCCAGGAAAATCCCGTCGGGCAATTGCGGCCAGCCTTCCTTGCGGCCGGAAACACGAAACATCGGCTCGACGCGATCGTAATAAGGCGCTAGATCCTTGAGAGACACTGGCCAGTTATCGCCATGCCCGTCGTGGTCCTTGCCTTTGAATTCAAAATCGCTCAAGCGCCACGAAGCGCGTCCCCAGCGCAATGTTTTGCCCCCAATCAGGCGAATGCGCACCCAATAATAAGGGTCTTTCGGATCGTAGGTGTACGGGTTTTGCTTCTCGTCGGCCCACAAGTTGGCATCGAACTCGGACGCCTGAGTCACATGCGGGAACCGCCCCGGCTCTCCAAAGCCGCGATAGGGCAGATCATACACGGCCTTCAGAGATTTGTCCCGCTCGAAATCGAGCAAGGGGCCCGCATCCAGCATCAGGCAGCTCACTCCGAGCTTAGTTAGAGTATGGGCCGCCATGCCGCCCGAAGCGCCGGAACCGATGATGAGCACGTCGTAGTCTGGTGTCATTGGCTTTGCTTCCGGCTAGTCCAGCGCATGCCAATAGGTGCCCAGTCCGCTTGCGCGCCGCTGGCCGGAGGATGCCAGAAATTCGCGCGAGTTCATGGTTGCGCGGAGCAGATCTTCCTTGGCCGCTTCGAGAAAACGTCCCAGTTCATCGGCTGGCCCCTGATGGCTCCAGGGTTGATGCAGCGCGGCAAGGAGCGAGTCGGCTTCAACTGCTGTCAGGTGGGGAAAGCTCTTGCCGAAACGATGCCGCGCATCGCTGTCCAGCTTATCTAGCCCCGTTCGGTACAATCTCTGCCTTGTCGCGGGCGATTTGCCGATCAGGAAATCGAGGAACTCGGGCGCGCTCGCTTCGGCCGCCCCTGGCCTGCCCGCGCTAGCGGGAAACAGAATGCCTGCAAGATGGCGCAGCGTCTCCAGTTGCGAAGAGCTGAAGAATTTTGCCTCTCCCGCAACCGCCGCATCCGGACGAACCACGGCCAGCTTGGGAAACTCGTCAATCGGGGGGGGCTTCAGTTCCGGCGGGAGTTTCTCCACGGATGATGGCTTCGTTTTGTCGGTCGGCGCTTGCTGCGCGAGCATTGGCAGGGCGCTGATTCCGGGCAAACCGAGCAACGATTGTATGGCCAGTCGCCTTTTCATGCAGATCCACCTTATCACAGCCGCGGAAACCGCCGATAAGAAGTTTGAGACTGGAACCGATGCAATTATCCGAGATCACCGTTCAAAACCGCCCGCTGGAAGATATTCTTGCCGCACATGCGCAATGGACCTCGGGCAACGGGACTGGGAGGCGCTGCGAATTGGGGGGAGTCACACTGAACGAAGTGCAATTCCAAAGGATGAACTTGGCGCGTGCATCCTTTGACGGCACTACGCTCTTGGATGCGGACCTTTCATTCGCGGATTTGCGCGGTGCCTCGATCCAGGCCGCCGACTTTGGGCGCGCGCTCATGAATGGAGCCGATTTCACTGGTGCGCGAATCGAGCGAGCCCAATTCCAATTCGCACGCCTGGTGGCGGCGCAACTGGCCGAGACCCGCATGGAAGACGTCAGCTTTCGCAAGGCGCACATGGAGAATGCTCGGTTCCATGAGTCGATCATTCGCAAGACCACCTTCTGGGGCGCGGTGCTGAATGGAATCAGCTTGCATCATGCGAAGTTGGACGAATGCGATTTCTCCAACTGCCAAGTGGGCGGAGCGCAATTTTTTCGGACTACGCTGGAGGGCTGTCGTTTCCATGGTGCGGCGGGAAGGGATGGGAATTTTACCTACGCGCGGCTGAAACAATGCGACCTGACAAAGGCGGAATTGCCAGCCGCAAAGTTTAATCATGCCGATTTTAAGTCGACCCTCTTCTACCGTGCTGATCTGACGGGTGCAGACTTTCGCCAGGCATTGCTGTCCGGGTGCGATTTGGTCGGGGCGGTGCTGCGGAATGCGCGGATGGGCGGCACACGACTGTACGCCACGGACCTCTCCGGAGCGGATTTGACAGGAGTCCGCGAACTTACGCCTCAGCAACTTGGGCAAGCGCGCACAAATGCCGCTACGATCTTACCCAACGGTTCGTACGGGCCTTACAATCGGTTCTCCGGCGCGGAGAAGTCCCGCTAAGGGACACATCCAGACCCACTCCTGCCACCCAGCAGCACTCTCATCAGGTGCCGCCTTCCCAGGCGGCTTCGTGTATCGTTAAAAAGTACGCCGCGCGAATGAGATACTACCTGTCGAAAGCCGTGCCCCCTTTCACTCGCGTGCTCCTCATAGAGAGCGGCAGCCGCCAACTCCTAGAGGACCTGCTGGACGGGCTCTACGACGTGCACCCCAACATGACGGCCGATCTCTTAACCTGTTACGCGGGCACCCCGGCGAAATATAAAGTCGACCGAGGCGCAGTTTACCGCGTGGGCGACTATCCCGACCCCGTCTCGCGCAAGCGCCTCTACGCGCAGCTCGCGAGCAACCGCTACACTGTCGCGGGGATCATCTGTTCCGCCGAGCCGATTATGACGAAGTGGAAATGGATGCTCGCCGCCCGGCTTCCCGCCAAAGTTTTCGTCCTGAACGAAAATGGCGACTACTTCTGGCTCGATCGCGGCCACTGGACCACCATCCGGCACTTCCTGCTGTTCAGGGCGGGGCTTTCGGGCGCGGGCGCTGTTCGCACCGCAACGCGGCTCATTCTGTTTCCAGTCAGCCTGTTGTACCTGATCTTATTCGCAGCTACCGTTCACCTTCGGAGAAAATTACGCACTCTATGAAAGCCGTATTCGTTGAGACCCCCGGCGGTCCGGAAAACCTGAAGTACGCTGATTTGCCCAAGCCTGCGCTGGGTCCTGGCCATGCGCTCGTGAAAATTGCCGCCAGCGGCGTGAACTTCATCGATATTTACTTCCGCACTGGTCTGTATAAGGCCGATCCTCCCGTCGTTCTCGGCAACGAGGGCGCAGGAATCGTGGAGGCGGTGGGCGCCGACGTCACCGAAGTCAAGCCGGGTGACCGCGTTGCTTATGCGATGTCCAGAGGATCCTACGCGGAGTATGCTTTGGTGCCGGCTTGGCAACTGGTGAAGCTTCCCGACGCCGTGGAATTTAAAACTGCCGCAGCCGCGATGCTCCAAGGCATGACCGCTCACTATCTGACTCATTCCACCTTTTCGCTGCGAGCCGGTCACTCGTGCTTAATACATGCCGCAGCGGGCGGGGTCGGCCTGCTTCTGGTGCAGATGGCTAAGATGCTCGGCGCGCATGTCATTGGAACCGTCGGGGACGAAGCGAAAGCCGCGAGAGCGAAGGCCGCCGGAGCCGACCAGGTGATCGTCTACACTCAGGAGGATTTCGCTCCCAAGGCTCAGGGCATGCATGTGGTTTACGACTCCGTTGGAAAGGCGACTTTTCTGAAGAGCCTCGATTGCCTGCGCCCCCGAGGCATGATGGTGACGTTCGGCAACGCCAGCGGAGCGGTTCCTGATTTCGCCCCGCTAATGCTCGCGGCCAAGGGATCCCTTTTTCTCACCAGGCCATCTCTTGCGGCCTATACTGCCACCAGGGAAGAGCTGCAATGGCGTGCAAGCGACGTGCTCGGCTGGATCGCTGAAGACAAGCTCAAGCTCCATATCCATAAGGCGTATCGGCTGGCGCAGGCTGCCCAGGCGCATTTGGATCTGGAAGGGCGCAAGACCACGGGAAAGCTGCTCCTCGTCCCATGATTGTCGGCCCTCGCTGCTTTGTGGGGCAGCCAATCGTGGCTGCAGCCGGCTTTCAGCCGGCTTTCTTCGGGCTCAAATACGCTTCAGCGGCCCGACAAAGCCGCCTAAAAGGCGGCTGCGGGCAAGATTGCAAGCCCGACAGACTGAGCGGCACTGCGCAATCTTGCTTTCAGCCGGCCTTGGATCTCCCATGATCCAGATCGACTATAAAGGCCATAAGATCGACGCGCTGCTTATCTCATCGCTGGCGAATGTCCGCTACTTAACCGGGTTCACCGGCAGCAACGGAATGGTCCTGTTAACCCCGGATTCGATGACCCTGATCACCGATCCCCGCTACGGCGTCCAGTCGCGACAGGAGGCCAAACAGTGCAAAATCGTGGTGGCCAAGAGGCCTCTTCGGGAAGCGGCTGTATCGGCCATCAAGCGCAAGAAACTCAGGCGAGTCGGATTTGAAGAGTCGCGCCTCACCTTCGACGAGCACAAGGAAATCAACGAGGCACTGCCGCTGGGCCATTACCTTAAGCCCATCGGTCCGGTGATAGATGCTTTGCGAATGATCAAGACTGACGATGAAATCGCCTGCATCCGCCAATCTGTAAACACAAATTCCGACGCTTTTGCCGCCGTGCTAAAGCGCATTCGCGAAGGCATGACCGAATCCGACATTGCCGCCGATCTCGATCATCAGATGCGGCGCCATGGAGCGGACGGGACCGCGTTTGAGACCATCGTCGCCTGCGGCGATCGCACGGCACTCCCGCACGCCCGGCCGACGCGTCAAAAGCTGGGAGCGAATGAACTACTATTGATAGATATGGGCGCGTCGCGGGACGGGTACATGAGCGACATGACCCGCATGCTGTTCCTGGGCAAGCCGAGCGGGAAAATTCGCTCCATGTATGCGCGCGTGCTTGACTCGCAACTGGCGGCCATCGCAGCCGTCCGCCATGGCGCGAGCACGCGTCAGATCGACCTGCGGGCTCGGGAAGTGTTGAAAGCCGCCGGTCTGGAGAAAGCCTTCGTCCACTCCACCGGGCATGGTCTGGGGCTGGAAATTCACGAAGCGCCCAAGATAGGCAAGAAGGACAGTACCCGGCTGAAGGCCGGCATGGTGATTACAATTGAGCCGGGCGCGTACGTGGAAGGCCTGGGCGGCATGCGCGTGGAAGACACCGTGCTGGTAACGAAGACCGGGTGCGAAGTGCTGACACCCACATCCAAGGAGTTAATACTTCTCTAGTGTCCAACGAAGACATCAAGGACTTAGTGCAGATTTTTATCGATAGCGGAGTGGCGGAGATGGAAGTGAAGCGCGGAGAAAACAGCATTCGCCTTCGCCGCAGCTTCGGACAGGCCCCTACGGCCGAGTTTGTGCTTCCGCAGATGATGCCGCCGCTGGCACCGACCGTAATCAGTTCCGCGCCGCCCGCACCAGCCCCGGCGGCGATTCCAGTCTCCTCGGGCGCCACCGACATTCTCGTCAAGTCTCCTATCGTAGGCACGTACTACGACGCTCCAAAGCCAGGCGACCCGTCGTTTGTCAAGGTCGGCGATCAGGTCGAGCCCGGCCAAGTGCTCTGCATCATCGAGTCCATGAAACTAATGAACGAGATCGAGTGCGAAATGGCTGGAACAGTGGCGGGCAAGCTGGTAGAAAACGGTCGACCAGTGGAGTACGGGGAAGCCCTCTTCGCGATTCGTCCCCGCTAAGTCACACGCCAACGACATGTTTCAGAAAATCCTGATCGCCAACCGTGGCGAGATCGCCGTGCGCGTGATCTGCGCTTGCAAGGACCTCGGTATCCGCACGGTAGCAGTATACTCGGAAGCCGACCGGCATAGCCTGCACGCCCGTTTTGCCGACGAGGCGATCTGCATCGGGCCGGCCAAGAGCGCGCGCAGCTACCTCGACATCCCGTCGGTGATTAGCGCGGCCGAGATTACAAACGTCGACGCCATTCATCCCGGTTACGGCTTCCTCAGCGAGAATGCCGATTTCGCCGAAGTCTGCGAAACGTCGGGCATCACCTTCATTGGACCGAAGCCCGAAGTGATGCGCGAGATGGGGCTGAAGCAGCGGGCGCGGACCTCGATGAAAGAGTCAGGCGTGCCGGTTCTCCCCGGATCGCACGGCATCCTCAAGAGTGCGGAGGAAGCGCTGGAGCTGGCCGAACAGATCGGCTATCCGGTGATGCTGAAGGCTTCGGCCGGTGGCGGCGGGCGCGGAATGCGGATCGTCAGGGAGGCTCACGAGCTGGCACATCTGCTAGCGCAAGCGCAGGCTGAAGCGGCCGCGGCGTTTTCTTCGTCCGACGTGTACATGGAGAAACTGGTGGAATCGCCCCGCCACATCGAGTTTCAAGTGATCGCGGATCTGCATGGCAACGTCGAAATTTTGGGCGAGCGCGAGTGCTCGATTCAGCGTCGGCATCAAAAGCTTCTTGAGGAAGCGCCCTCGACGGCGGTCACTCCGGAATTGCGCGAGCGCATGTCGAACACCCTGCGTGAAGCGATGCGCAAGGTCGGCTATACCAACGCGGGCACGGTGGAATTTCTCATGGATGAGAATGGCAATCTGTACTTCATCGAGGTGAACGCGCGCGTTCAGGTGGAGCATCCCGTCACCGAAGCGATCACCGGCATTGATATCGTTAAGGCCCAGATCCGGATCGCTGCCGGAGAGAGGTTGCCTGACATCCTCGAACTGCCCGTAAAATTTCGCGGGCATGCGATCGAGTGCCGGATCAATGCCGAGAACCCGGAAACATTCGCGCCCTCGCCAGGCCGCATTACGGGTTTAAATCTGCCGGGCGGTCCGGGCGTGCGCGTGGATACGGCGGCCTATACCGACGGGGTGATCCCGCCTTATTACGATTCGCTCGTTGCAAAGCTGGTGACGTGGGGACATGATCGCACTGAAGCCATTGCCCGGATGCGGCGAGCCCTGGATATGTTCGTTGTGGAGGGAATCTACACCACCATTCCGCTGCATCAGAGGATACTCGCCGATCCCGAGTTCGCGGACGGTAAGCTGGACACCAACTTCCTCACGCGGATGAAGGCTCGGGATAGCGTTATCATTCGATCATGACTACCGAGGAACGGCTCGAGCGAATTGAGGTAAATCTCGAACGGCTAGTCACCGTGCAGGAACGCATGATGGACCTGCTGGGCCTCACCGTGGAAGGGCAGCGCCGGCTCGCCGAACAGTTGGAGCGCATGGCCACGCTGCTGCTCGCGATCGCCGACAAAGTTAACGATATGGGGACGAAGGTGAACGAAATGGGCGATAAGGTCAACGAAATAGGCGACAAGCTGAAAGAGACTGACGAAAAACTCAACGCCCTAGTCGCTGTGGTCGATGGGCTGATACGGCGCAGAGACACGATCCAATAGCCGCTATTCTCCTCGCTTCCGCAGCGGGGCTCGCTTCAAAGAAGGTTGCGAACTCGCGGGTTTCTTGGGCGCGGCTCTCTTCAACAGGCGATTCACGCAGCGAATCAGGTGGGCTACTTCGTTAGAGCTCTTCTGAATCACGGCGTCCGCGCCGGTATTCTCTTCGCTGAGACCCAGCGTATCCGTGAAGCCGGACAGCAGAATGATCGGAACGCCAGGACTCGTCACCCGTATCTGCGCGATGAACTCTAATCCGTTCATGGACGGCATCTTGAAATCCGTTACAATCAGGTCGAATTTCTGTTTCGAACACAATTCCAAAGCCTCGCGCGGCTTGGGGCACGTTACAACATGATGACCAAGTTCAGCGAGAACGCTCTTGCGGGCGATCAACCCCAAGTCGTTATCATCCACGATTAATATGTGAGCGGCAGGAATGCGGTTCGGAGCAGAAGGCATGAGGGACAGACGTGACGTTAACAGGCCCGTAACAAGTCTGTCAATGCAATTCTATCGGTTGGAAAAAGCGGCACATCGAGAGCTTGACTCCGAACGCTTCCTGTGCCTGTTTTAACGTTCCGCTATTCAACTTCGCGCGGTGCCGTATACCCCTGTTTCGCAATCACCTGATATTTGAGAGGCTTCCCTTTTTCGTCGACGATCCTGAGCGGTTCATTGGTTCGCGGATCCACCAACTCGATCTTAATTTTGCGGAACTTCCCGTCGCGCGCCTGATTCGTCGGGTGGTACGCAAGTGCGTACTGATTCCGCAACGCCTCTGTAATGGCGCGGTAGATGCCCGGATACTCTCCAAAGAAGCGCGGGAAGAAGGACTGGCCCCCGCTCTCTTTGGCGAAGGTCCGCATCTGATTGTCGGCCTGCAAAAAATCGAGCCGTGCCAGCGAGCCCATGTTGGCATCGTACCGGGCGCGGAAGGCCTGCAGAATGCTAATAGCGTAAATTGGCACTGCCGCAGCTTGCACCGCCTTGCGCGTTTTGTCGAACGTGAGTTTGCTGAAGGTATCGCGCCCGGACGCGATCAGGATGATGGCTTTTCGTCCTTCGATGCCGCTCATGCGATCGGCCGTGTCTACGAGAGCATCATACAGATTCGCTTCCGAAAAACCCGCGATGCGCATCCGCTGCATGGCTTCCTGAGTCTTCATTCGGTCGGTAGTGAAATCCGACAGAATCTCCGGACGCATGTCGTACGCTACTACCGCGACGTAATCCTCCGGCTTCAGCGTCTCCACAAAACCGTACGCGGCCGTCAACGTTTCGTACCAGCCTTCGCTCCAATACTGCTGGAACAGGTTGCTGAATTCCACCACCAAGGCAACCGTCATCGGGGCTTCGGTTCCCGTGCTAAACGTCGATAATTTCTGGGGGACGTCGTCTTCGAGAATGCGGAAATTGCCTCCGGGGATTTTGGGGATGAAGCGGCCCTTGTTGTCGAGAACGGCTACATCCACTTGCACGGTGGTGACGTCGCTCTTGAAGGTGGGCAAACCGTCGGAAATTTCGTGGTCCTTCTTATTCAATCGGGAAGGAATCTTGGGAGCGTCCACTTCGGCGGGATTGCTCGTGTCGCCTTTCTTCCGCGGCTTGGCGACCGTTTCGGACGACTGAGATTGGGGACCCTCCTGCGCCTCCAGGCACAGCAAAGCGGAGAAGGCGGCGATACAGCCCAGCATACGAGCAGATTGAAGAAATTTCATAAGCGACTTCTAGCGAACTATACCAGAACGAGGGACGCGAACGAATTTGTTTTCGTTACTGACTCCAAGTATCCCGATCGGAGCCCTGCTTTTTCATGTAAACCTGAAACTTCCTCTTGGCTCGCTGCAGCTTCCATTGCCGGTACTGGCGTGAAACGGGCCCGACTAAATCCATTCCGCCTCGGGGCTTCTTCAGCCACAAGTAACCAAAAAGGAGGCCCCCCAAGTGCGCGAACTCGCTGACCCCGGTCACCTGGAACGAGCTGATGAACGTGACCACTCCAATGATCATCACGAAGTACTTCATCTGAATCGGGATTAGAAACCCCCAGAGAATCGTACGGTTCGGAAAAAGCACCGCGTTCGCCATCAAAATGCCGAAGATGGCACCCGACGATCCAATGGTGGGTGTATTGATATTGCCCCAGAGCAGGTTCAGGAACACCACACACAGGCCCGCGCCGATGCCGCAAAAGAAATAAAAGCGGAGAAAGCGCTTCATGCCCCACAGACGTTCCAGGTCGGCGCCGAACATCCACAGCGCCAGCATGTTCCAGATAATGTGCCCGAAGCCGCCGTGCAGGAACAGATAAGTGGCTAACTGCCAGATGTAGAATCGCTTGAGAACATCGGCGGGAACCAGGGCGAGCAGGCTTAAGGGTCCGTCCAGCCGGGCGAGGCCTGCAAAGTAGCCCAGAAGAAACACGGCTACGTTGCTGATCAACAGCCATTTGACGCCCTGAGGAAATCCTGGCGAGTAAAACACTCCCAGCGTGCGGCCCCTACTGCGATATGCCATGAAAGTGAGACCCGTCTAGCCCCAGATTAACAAAAACTCCGTACCCAAAGGTATCAGTTGGCGTCGGTTGCCTTCTTCGGCTCAGACTCGGAGGATGCGGGCCTATTCAGCAGAGAACCCGTCATGCGAAGGCCGACTGCAGCCGCGATCCACACGAGCCAATGCGAAAACAGTCCGGTAGCGATAGGGAAATTTTCGGTCCAGCCTAAATCTAGTCCGAGCCGCCACAGGCCGAAGACCAACGCGAGACCTGCTGCGGGCGTTAAGAATGCGCCGATTAATTTAGCTGCCTCGTGAGATGTTGCGGCGGTTTTACGAATCGCCGGCTGAAGTCGCTCGGTCAACGCCGAAGCCCTTCCAGAAAGGACCGCAGAAGTCCGGGTGATCGCAGGCTCGAGAAGTTCGCCGACTCGCAAGTCAGACATTGAATTTACCCCTATCAGCTACCTAAGTAGATGTTTCGTAAGTTCCCCGCGTTGCGAGGCCCTTCCTTCTTCATCGGCTGATTACACGAGATAAATCAAATTTAATTAACTGGTTATTACGATCCCGAATTCAATATCGTGATCGGGGTGCTTTTTCCCGAATTCCGTAGGATCGGGTGGCCCGCACCGTAGCGATTGAGAAGAGTTACGATGAGATGCACGAGGAGGGCTACCCCAAGCCAAACTAGCCAATGGGAAAATAGACCATCTCGAATGGCGAATTGACCGGCGACCCGCAGATCCGCGGCGAGCTTCCATAGCCCCAGCGCAAGCGCGGTGAGGGTGGCGGGGGTCAGTAACGCGGCGAGCGCCAGGGCCACATGACTGTTCTTGCGCGCCCTGTGGGTCACTGCCGGGCCGGACTTGAATCGTATCTTTACAACCATTTCCTGTAAAATTTCATTTTACGTCTACACAGAGGACAATCACACACTATGGCAAGAATAAAGACCGCCCTGATCGGCACCGGGTTCATGGGCAAAGTGCATGCCGAGGCCATTCGCCGCCTTGGCAACGTAGAGATCGCGGCTGTCGCCAGCATAGACGACCAGCTCGCTAAGACTTTTGGCGATTCGATCGGAGTCGCAAACACCACCGGCAATTATAAGACGGTGCTCGCGAATCCCGAGATACAAGCAGTTCACGTTTTGACCCCCAATGCGCTGCATTACCCGATCTGCAAAGAAGCGCTCAAAGCAGGGAAGAACGTGGTCTGCGAGAAGCCGTTCACCGTCACCGCAGCCCAAGCCCAGGACTTGGTGGACTTGGCAAGCAAGACCGGTTTGGCAAATTGCCTGGAGCACAATCTGCGGTACTACCCGGTTGTTCAGCAAGTCCGGCGAATGATCGAGGCGGGCGACTTGGGCGACGTTCTGATCGTGCAGGGCACCTATTCGCAAGACTGGCTGCTGTACGAGACCGACTGGAACTGGCGCATTGAAACGAAGGACAACGGCCAGCTTCGCGCAGTGGGCGATATCGGATCGCACTGGATGGATTTGATCCAGCATGTGACGGGCCTCTCCATTAAATCCTTGTGCGCGGATCTGGCGACGTTTCATAAGACGAGGAAACGGCCAAAGACCGCCGTGGAGACGTTTGCAGGCAAGACCCTGACCCCAGCCGATTACGAATCCGTTGCTATTGACACGGAGGATTTCGGGGCCATCCTGGTGCATCTGGGCGAACGAGCTCGGGGCGCTTTCACGGTGAGTCAGATGTCGGCCGGACGGAAGAACATGTTCACATTCGACATTTATGGGACGAAGGCGGGAGTCTCCTGGAACCAGGAGCGGCCGGACGAGCTGTGGATCGGTCATCGCAATTCGCCCAATCAGTTGATCGTCAAGGATCCTTCTCTGCTGTACCCCCAGGCGGCGGGATATGCCGATCTGCCGGGCGGGCACAGCGAAGGATACGACGATACCCACAAGCAAGTCTTCAAACGCTTTTACGCGAGAGTCGCCGATTCCGCTGCGCCCATTGAGTACCCAACGTTTTCAGACGGGCTGCATGGGATGAAGCTCCTGGAGACGGTTCTCGAAAGCTCGAAGGCGCGAGGCTGGGTAGACGTGAAATAAAAATCCAACGCCGCCGCGCGGACGGTCCTTCTGCGGAAAAGGCTCACCACGGCACAGGGCCGTTCTCGTCGAAATACCCGCCTGTAGGACCATCTTCGGCCAGCGTAGCCAATCGGACGGGAGCTGTTGCGCCTTGCTCAACCGTCCGCGGTCCGCTGTGCCCGTTGAGATCCGTGGCTACGTAGCCGGGATCGGCAGAATTCACCTTGATCGGCGTATCGCGCAATTCTTTCGCGAATGAAACCGTAAGCGCATTGACCGCCGATTTTGAAGAATTGTAAGCTACGGCAATGAAGCCATAGAACGGCCAAGTCGGATCCGCCGTCTGGGTTAAGGAGCCGAGGCCGCTCGACATATTGACAATACGCCCGGCCGGAGCCTTGCGGATCAGGGGCAGCATCGCCTTGATCACCGCAAACATTCCGAACACATTGGTCTCGTAGGTTTCACGCAGTAGCGCGATGTCGAGCTGGCTCGGCGGCACTTTATCGCGAACGATCCCTGCATTGTTCACTAGAATGTCCAGCTTGCCAAACTGGCTTCCGATTTCAGAAGCCGCCGCATCGACGCTCGCCTGATCGGTAATGTTAAGCGCAATAGGATGCGCCTCAATCCCCTCTTCGCGTAGAGTCGCCGCGGCGGATTCACGGCGCGCCTGATCGCGCGCACCGATCAGTACGGTTATCCCTTGCTTCCCCAACTGCCGGGCGATTTCAAGTCCGATGCCCTTATTCGCGCCGGTAATCAGAGCAATTTTCGGTGAATGATTGGATTCGATCATAATCTCTCTTTGAGTTGATGACTGCTTGGGCCGGAACGATTCGCGGCCACTCCGATTGGCCATCGGCCTCGGCTGGTTGGCCGTCGTCCTATTTAATATGGACGGATTTGTTCACCGGCCACGTTTTCCAGCACGGTGACCGGTTCTGTTATTCCGTCGTGAAGCGCACAGCTGGATGTGGGCTGCGTGCCGTCGATAAAGTACGCGGTCACCACGGCGGGGCAGAACTCATTAGCCAGCCCGCCCGTACCGGGATCCACCGTCGCGCGTGTTACCCCGGGGGGCACGGTAAACGGCTTCGCCTCGCGGAATTTCCGCGAGTGGGATGCTTCCAGCATGAATTGAGTCCAGATGGGCAGGGCTGAATGTGCGCCCTCCACATTGAGCTCGTGATAGTTGTCGTACCCCACCCATACGACGCAGAGCAACCCCGAGGTAAATCCGGCGAACCAGCCGTCGTGCGACGTTCCCGTTTTGCCAGCGGCTGGCTGCTTGAAGCCCATGGATCGAACGCCGGCCGCCGTTCCGCTTCGCATCACCTCTTGAAGCATGTCCACCATCAGGAATGCAATGCGAGGATCCAGGACGCGGCGAGGGCTCGCTTCCCGCTCGTAAATTCCAGTCCCGTCGCCCTGCCGCACTGAATCGATCAGCACCGGACGCTCCCGCACGCCGCCATTCGCAAAGATCGTATACGCCCCGGCTATTTCAAGCGGAGTAACCCCATAAGCACCCAGAGCGACTGCGGGAGTGGGCTGGATATCTTCGTTCATTCCGGCCCGCTTAGCAAGGGCCACCACTGCATCGAAGCCGACCATTTCACCCACGCGAACCGTCGCGACATTGAGGGATTTTGCTAAAGCCAACCTGAATGTGACCTGCCCATAAAACTGATGCTCGAAGTTATCGGGGCTGTAAGTCTGGTTGGCATAACGAAATACAGTGGGTGCGTCGGTAACCGTGGAACTTTGCGTGAAGACTTTAGGGCTGGGATTCACGGCTGTGCTCAAGGCGGTTGCATACACAAACGGCTTAAAAACGGAACCTGGAGGACGCTTGGCAAGGATGCGATTGAGCTGCGAAACCGAATAGCTGCGGCCCCCGCAGAGAGCCTTTACTTGGCCCGTGCGAGGATCGAGCGCGATCAGCGCCACCTGCGGAGGCACGTCTTCATGAACCCCTTTACGACGCCGCTTGATCTCCAAATCCAGCTTCTTCATGCCATCTCGGATCGCGTTCTCAGCCGCCCGTTGCAGACGAAGATCGATCGTAGTGTAGACATCCGCAACTCCGTGCCATTCACGATCTTCAAGATGCTTTTGAGTTTCTTCGGCAGCAAGGTCCAGATAATATTGAGTGTCGGAAAGTTCCGTAATGCCCGGCGAGAGTTTCACCGGAGAAGCGACCGCCTCGGCAAACTGTGCGTCGTTGATGTACCGATTATCGTGCATCAACCGCAACACGATATTGCGTCTATCAAAAGCCCGATCCGGATACCGAACCGGGTTGAAAAAACTCGGCCGCTGAATCAGTCCAGCCAGGAGCGCGGCCTCGGGCAGGCTCAGCCGGTTCACGCTCTTGTTGAAAAATTCATGAGCCGCCTGCCCGAATCCGTTGATGCTGAACGTGCTGCGTCCTCCGAGATAGACCTGATTGCAGTAATATTCGAAGATTTGCTGCTTGGTCAGCTTGCGTTCAAGGTGCAGCGTGATAAGCAGCTCGGTAGCCTTTCGTTTCCAGCGTTTATCGGGATCGAGCCATAGATTCCGCGCAAGTTGCATGGTGAGCGTAGAGGCGCCCTGCTCCTTGCGCTGATCCTTGAAATCCACGTACGCGGCTTTGGCGATGCGCAGCGGATCGAACCCGGCGTGCGTGAAGAAGCGCTTGTCTTCCGCTGAAACAATAGCATTCACCAACACCGGGGGTAGCTCGGCAAAGTGCACGAACACACGCTTTTCGCGTCCTGAATCCGAAACGTTTGCGATCAGCTGCGGCGGAATTGGATACTCGTCAATCTTTGATCCTGAGTCGACGTCCCGAATGGAGTCTACCACCCCCTTCACAAACCCAAAGCTGATTGCATGTCCGCCTGGGGAGGCTGGCCTTAGAACTAATGAGTCTTTCTTTACGAGATAAGAACCTGGACTGAGCGCGGAGCCAGTTTCATGAAAACCCAGACGTTTTAAAGTAGGAACGATATCTTCGGGGGAACTCTGATCCCCGCGAGAGAGCACTTCGGACGCGGAATAGAAGCTATATGTGCGAACGAACGGTCCCGCTGCAAGCTGATGATCGACCCGGCGAGCTAGTCGAGTGTAAGGAATCGCGATCGCGACAAGCAGGCCAAATAGAACAATGGCGCACGCGATGAGGACTCGTCGCCAAGTAAACTGATGCATTCCCTAAGTAGATGCACGCCTGGGTCCATGGTTGCACTCGTTAATCTGCAACTGCGGCCAGGGTTTCTGCCTGGTCCCTAAGGTTTGTCGGGAACAGCCTCGCCTTTCCTGCGCAGAGTAGGCGCCTTCCGCTTGCTCTCGGAGTCTTTCTTTTCCTCAGCCTTCTTCTGCGCCACCTCCTCTGTCCCCATCATGGCCTCTCGATCCTTCTTATCTTTGGCCACCTTTGCCGCCACCTCGCCAGCCCTCGATCCGAGATCCTGAGTCGAAAGCTCCGCGCTGTCTTGCGTGGTCTCGATAGCGGTCTTCAGGGCGAAGTCATATCTCGACCGATCCTTGAGCTGCATCTCGTCGATCTTATTTAGGGACGCCAACATCTCCTTTTCGGAGGCGGCCACAACCCCAATTCCGAGATCGATGCCAACTTTGCGCTTCAAGGCATCGTCCGCAACCGTGTCAATGGCCTCAATAATATGCGTATAATCTTCCAGGACATCGTGAATCAACGCCGAGCGCCCCGCCTTTTCCTTGCTTAGCAGTTGCTGCAGAAGATCGAGCCTCTGCTTGGCGAAATGAATGTAGAGCTGCAGCCGTTCATTCGGATCCTGAGCTTCGCGCACCTGATCCGTCTCGTCAGCCGTTAGAAAGTCACGCTCCTGCGCGAAGCAGGGTGCAAAAAAAATCAATGCCGATAGCGCCAGCCGTTTCACTCCAGGTACCTCCTACTTCTTATTGCTCATAATGTCTTCCAGCAGATGGTCATGCACTTCCTGGACCTTCTGCCGCACGTCGTCAATCGCCTTGCGGTCGTCCACGCTCACCTCGTCGCCCAGCGTCATCAAGCGGCGAGCCAACGCGCGCGTCTTCAATTCCGCTCTCTTATAATATTTGCTCTTTCTGGCCTGTTTCGGGGCGCTTTCAAGCGACTCGATGGCCAAGTTCACCGAGTCCCGCAACTCTTCCAGAGCCTGCTTCCATTCCTGGTCTTTGCCAGCCTTGTAGTTGTCGCGCGCGGTGTCCACCAACTGATCCGCGTTGGCCAGTGCCAGTTCCGACCGCTTTTCCAAATCCGGCACAGCCTTGATCGAAGCGAGATCGGCTGCCAGAAACAATATCAGAAGGAACGTCACTTTTTGCTCAGCTCCTTCTGGATGATGCGAGCCCGCTGCCGAGCCTTGAACTCTTCGTCGGGACTGAGCCCGTTGCTCATCGCCAGAAACCTCTGATAGCTCTCCAAAGCCGGTTTCAGCTGCTTGAGTTTATCGAGAATGATGGCTCGCAGGTAGACGTGACCCGGTTTTTCCGAATGGAGCGCGGCAAGCTTGTCGAGCGAACCAAGTGCTGCCGGATAATTTTCCGCCATGACGAGCACTCCGGCTAATTCGCTCCACGCTTCCGCCGAATCGGGCTTCAATTGCGTGGAGCGGAAGAACTGCTGCGCCGCGTCCGGGAACTTGCGATCATCCCGCAGAATTCTGCCGTTGAGCATGCGCAATTCGTAATCGTTGGGCTGATCCTTCAAAAGGTCCTGCACCAGCGGAAGAGCCTTGTCCCGCTGCTTGCTTTTCAGGTACGCCGTCGCCAAAGCGGCTTTGTTGCCTGCCGTTGGCGATTTGGCAACCGCGTCTTCCAGGCTGCCAACCGCCTCTGACGACTTGCCCTCTTTGATCAGCAGGGCGCCAACGCGCTCTTGAGCAGCCGGATTCTCGGGAAACTGGCGATAGATGGCAATGGCCTCTTCGGGTTGATTGGCTTCGAGCAAGCCAGCCAGCTCCAGAAGCGAGTCGCGGTACGCGGGATCCAGCTCGGCCGCTTTGCGAAAATGCGGTTCCGCCTCGATTAGCTTGGTCTGTTTTTCAAGCGACCGGGCCAGGCCTGACTCAGCCGGAGCCGACTTGGGATCAAGTTCAAGCGCGGATCGATACGCAGTTTCCGCTTTGCCGAATTCGCCCGTGGCAAGCAGAGCTTCGCCCAGATAATAGTTGGGCCGAAATTCTTTGGGTTTCTGCGAGCTCGCTGCGGCAAGGCGGGGAACTGCTTCCCCCGCTTGCTTTTGCCTGAGAAGAAGAATGCCTAGATTTAACTCGGCCTGATAAAGCTCCGGCTTCAGTTCGAGTGCTTTCTTGTATTCGGCAATTCCCTCGGCATCTTTGTTCAACAGGCTGTAGGCGAGTCCCAGATTAAAGTGCAGCGCGTAATCCTTAGGTTCCGCGGCGATGGCATTGGTGAAGTCATCCACCGCCATCTGATACCGCTGCTCCTCCATCGCTTTCAAGCCGCGTTCGTAAAAATTGCTTTGAAAAGCCAGCAGGAGTTGCAACGCGGCAAACCACATACTTCTATCTTCTTACTTCTCTCCAACGAGTCTCGCGATTCCGAACGCGGCAGCCGCAGCCAGGCCTCCGATGACGGCAGTCCGGAGCGCGCTCGGGACCGCTGGCATGCCAGTGTAGTGCCCCTTAATCGCTCCAAAGACGGCCAGCGCAGCGATGGTAAATGCAACCGAGGCGATCAGAGCGCTATGGGCGTCCGCCATCAATATGTAAGGGCCGAGCGGGATCAAGCCGCCCGCGATGTAGGCTCCGGCGATGGTCAGAGCGCTTCGAAGGGCGCGGGTCGGGTCGGGCTTTTCGAGACCAAGCTCGAAGCGCATCATGAAGTCAATCCACTGCTCGGGACGTTGTTGCAGCGATTCTACGATCGGGGTAGCTTCCGCTTCTGTCAGCCCGTACTCTTTGAAAACTTCGAGCACTTCGCGAGCTTCTTCTTCAGGAATCTCTTCCACCTCCCGACGCTCGCGCTTGAGTTCGCTTGCATAGTGGTCTGAGTCGCTTTTGCCCGCCAGGTATCCGCCGAGTCCCATGGCGATCGAGCCTGCAGCGATTTCGGCCAAGCCCGCAACCACGATGATCTTCGTCCCCGCGACCGCGCCCGATAAACCGGCAGCCAGCGCGAAGGGAACCGTCAGCCCGTCGGCCATTCCGATCACAATGTCGCGAATAAATTCGGAGGCGGTAAAGTGTTTCTCAATATGCGGGGTCTGCGGCATGCGTGGGTAAGTTCCAGTTTACGCGTGTCCTCCGACCCTGCGGAAGCAATCGAGCGTGTGATCGTTCACCATGCCCACCGCCTGCATGAAGGCGTAACAAATCGTCGACCCCACGAACTTGAATCCGCGACGCTGGAGATCTTTGCTCATTGCATACGACTCGGGCGTTTTCGCTGGCAGCCGTTCAAGGCTGGTCCAAGCATTTACCTTGGGGCTGCCGCCGACAAAACGCCAGATGTAAGCATCGAAGCTGTCGAACTCTTGTGCTGTTTCGAGAAACGCCTTGGCGTTGGTTACTGCGGACGCAATCTTCAGTCGATTCCGCACGATGCCGGGATCGCTGAGCAATTGCTCAACTTTGCTCGCATCGTAGCCCGCAACCTTTACCGGATCGAAGCCATCGAAAACCAACCGATAGTGATCGCGCTTTTTGAGAATGGTGTCCCAGCTCAGGCCGGCTTGAGCCCCTTCCAGAATGAGGAACTCGAAAAGAAGGCGGTCATCATGAACGGGCACGCCCCACTCTTCGTCGTGGTAGCGCGCTGCCAATTCGTTTCTTGCCCACGGGCATCTCTGCATCGTCACTTTCTGGATACCATGAAAACTGTGCTCCGCTTCGTGCTTGGCTGGCTTCTTGCTCTCGAGAATACCGGCGCTCCCATGCGCATTCCATTCACGTGCTCCGAGGAAGATGTGCAGGAGGCTGGCCTCGCGTGCTCGGAAGAGCAACCCTGTCCCGTCTTCCTGGAGTTGTCCGGGGCTGAAGCGGTACTGGCTCGGATCTTCGTTACCGGCAATCTGCACACGGCCGACTCGACTCTCTATTCGATTCTCCTTGCGAGCGACGATGGCGGGACCACCTGGACGGAGCCGCATGCGCGGGTTCGGTTCACCTCGCTTGAACAGGTCCAGTTCATCGATTTCGAAAACGGCTGGATCTCGGGAGCAAATGTTCAGGCGGTTCCGCGCGATCCGTTTTTGTGGATCACGAGCGATGGGGGAAAGACTTGGAACGATCGGCCGATCTTCGAGGAGAGCCGTACTGGAGTGGTGGAACGGTTCTGGTTTGATTCGAAGACATCGGGCCAACTATGGATTTCAACCAAGCTGCGGCACGAGCTTTATGAAACGCAAACCGGCGGGGAGAGCTGGACGTTACGTCAGTTCAGCAAGGATCCGATCCGGTTCTCGCGCGACCGCAACCCGGTGGACGCTGCCATACGCGTTAGAGCCGATGCCAAGCTGCACGCTTACCGAATTGAAAAGCTGCAGGCTGACAAATGGGTGAGCATCGCAACGTTCCTTCTGGATGCGGGCAAGTGCAAATAGCCAGCATTCGGCGTCGCGCTGCCGCTCGATTTTTGGCGGCTGCTCTGGACGAGCCATTCCCTCGCTCCAAGGCCTACCGGAAGTCCGCCACGTGATCGGTCGCCCACTCGCGGAAAGTTCGCGCCGGCGCTCCAGTGATCTCTGCGACCGTGGACGTCACCAGCGCAGGTTGACCGATTGCCCCGGCCCACGCATCCAGCAACATGTTCACAGGGATCACCGCGAGCAACTCGCGCCGCGCCTCATCCGGCGACATCTCTTCAACGCGGAGCGAGCGCCCGATCACACTGCCAATCGTCGTTATCTGCTCGAATTGGCTCAGGGATTCAGGCCCGGTCAGAACATACTCCGCTCCGGCGTGTCCGTCCTGACACAACGCACGGACCGCAACCGCCGCGATATCACTCTCGTGGATCGGAGCCGTCAGAGCGGAGAGATAGGGCCAGCGCACCACCCCGCCCGCGCGAATCTGCGGCGCCCACCAGAGCCGTGCATTCGCGGCAAACACTCCCGGTCGCAGAAACGTCCACTGGCGTCCGGAGGTTTCGATCAGCCGCTCAATTTCAGTGTGTAGGGACGAGACCGCATTCGGCTGTGGCTTTTGGAAGAAGGGGTGTGCCGTTTTGTGCGGCGACGAGAGAAATACAATGCGCCGCGCGTGCCTCACGATCCGCTCCAGAGCGGGAACGACGGCGTCTGGCGGAGCGCGCCACACCAGAAACACCGCATCAACGCCATCCAGGCATTCGTCAAGGGTCTCGACGAGAGCGAGGTCTCCCCGCACTACTTCCACGTGTGGAGGAAATCCAGCTGGGCGCGGAGTGCGGGCGAGCGCGCGGACGCGCACTCCAGTGGCCGGCAATTGTGAGAGAACCTGGCGGCCGACTGTGCCGGTACCTCCAATAATGAGTAGCCGATGCATGCAAGACCATTAAAGCTGATCAAAAAATGCGCGTAATAAATCCGTCGTTTTTCTCAAAAAGGCGAGTCCGTCAATGTTAGTCAGCTCTTGCCGGAATCGCAGCGCGGGGAAACGCACAGGCAAAATGGCCGCGTCCGAAAAGTTCATGTGTCCGGCCTCCGGATGGTCCTCCATTTGGCAGCCAGCCAAATCGGAAGTGCAGATCGCCTGCATGTCGGCGTTGATCCGGTCATTCAGCGCCTTCTGCCTCGCGGGCAGCGGAGCCCCCCAAATCACGAGCAGCGGTTGCTTTAGACCCTTAGCCAAGTCACCCTGCGGAGCGCCGTCGAGGTTGGCTCCCCTCCGAAAGCGCTGGTCCGTCCTAAGCGCGTGAATGGCTGCTGCGCCGCCAAACGAGTGCCCGAAAACGCCGATGCGGTCCGGTCGAATGGACTGCACAAAAAATGTCTCGGCCCCGATCTTATCCAAGACGAAACTGAAGTCGCCGACCCAGCGCTCGATCAGCAGATGGGCTCTCTCGCGATGCTCCAGGTCCACGCCCTCGCTACCCTTCACCACCCGCCCGTCCGAGAACACTACCACCCGCGCACTGCCCGTAGGCGTCACCCCAGCCACTACGTATCCATAGCTCGCCAGATCCTCGGCGATGGTGGTGTAGTCGGTGGGTATTCGGCCCATGCCCGGAGATAAAATCAGCAGCGGCAGTTTGCCCTCGGCGATCGCCGCTCCTTCTATGGCGTTGACCATGACGGTTCGATTCCACCCCGCAAGTTCACCCCACTTCATCGGGAGATAGGGTGCCGTGTGACCTGCCGCCCGCGTTTTTGCCGGGTACCAGACAAACACCATCAGTTCACGGTTGCGCCTCGAGTCCATCCAATCGAACAAGACGCGCCCCAAGGGATGGGAACCGCGCGTCGCTGGAATCGACGCAGGCTGGTCGCGATGGAGGTACGCTCCGGTCATCCCCGCGATCGCGGCAAGGGCAATCGCGAGGAATGCTGCCTGCGTAATGGGCGCCCGGAGTAGCACTGCTTGAGCCAGAGTATGGCCAAGTTTCGTCGGCGTGCACATGGTACTCACGACATGGGCGTACCCGATACTCCGCGAACTGGTCGGGACTAGAACTTTCCCGACCGAAATAGGACTGCCGAACCATTTGAGGATGCACGCCCGTCCCGTAAATTAATCCTGCAGGCAAGTGATGGGGATGCCGATATGAGCAGAGATATGCTTTCGCAATTGAAATGCACCGGATGCATTCATCGGATTTTCGAGCAGCAGGCGGCGGATAAGCCGGGAGCCGTAGCTCTGCGCCAGGGCGGGCGGGAGTGGACGTACCAAGATCTGAATGAAAGGGCGAATGGGATCGCGTGGGCATTGCAGGCGCTTGGTGTCGGGCGCGAGTCCATTGTGGCGCTCGATTTGGACCGTTCGCTCGAGATGGTTGCAGCCATCCTGGGAGTCTTAAAGGCCGGGGGAGCCTACGCCCCGCTGGATCGGAATGACCCTCCGGCCAGGCGAGAAACCCTTCTTGCGGATCTTAACGCGTGCGTAGTTCTTGACGAGGCAAAGCTTGCGAACCTGGGCGGTGATTCGTCCGAAAATCCAGATCTTCCAGCCGCGCCCACCGATCTCGCTTACGTGATGTTTACTTCGGGGTCCACAGGTGCTCCGAAAGGCGTAATGATCGAGCATCGGTCGGTAGTTAGGCTCGTGCGGGATACCGACTACGTGCGTATCGATGCAGGCGATGTTTTTCTTCAGCTTGCGCCGCTGCCCTTCGACGCGTCCACTTTCGAGATCTGGGGTCCGCTCTTGAATGGGGCGGCGCTTGCGATCATGCCTCCCGGGCTGGCCTCGCTGGGCGATATAGCGAATGCAATCCGACAGTACGGCGTCACCACGCTTTGGTTGACCTCGGGACTGTTCCACGCCATGGTGGATCAGCAGTTGGAGAGTTTGGCTGGCCTGAAGCAGTTGTTGGCGGGCGGGGATGTGCTCTCGCCTTCACACGTCCGTAGGTTTCTAGACGCGGGGAGTGACTGCAAGCTGATCAATGGCTACGGGCCTACAGAGGGGACCACCTTTACGTGTTGCTATCGTGTGCCGCGAGGCCATCCAGCGAACGCACCTGTACCCATCGGAGTGCCCATCGCGCACACGACGGTTTACCTGCTTAACGAGCGTTTCGAACCGGTGCCGGATGGGATGACAGGGGAATTGTACGCCGGTGGGGAAGGAGTTGCGCGGGGGTATTTGCGCCAGCCGGAACTCACGGTCGAACGGTTTCTGCCGGATCCGTTTTCAAAAATTGCCGGTGCTCGCATGTATCGCACGGGGGATCTGGCTCGCAGACGCGAGGACGGCGTAATCGAGTTCCTGGGACGCGTCGACGGGCAGCTTAAGATGCGCGGATTCAGGATCGAGACTGGTGAAATAGAAACCGCGCTAAATTTGCATGAATCGGTGAGTCAATCGGTTGTGGTCGCGAGAGATGCCGCTTCCGGCGAGAAGCGTCTGATCGCCTATCTCGTTACAACCGAGGGATTCCGCTTTGATGTGGCCGCGCTCCGCGAGTTGCTGCGTAATAAGCTTCCTGACTACATGCATCCAGCCGAATTCGTTGCGATCGGAGCCCTCCCTCTCACGCCCAACGGGAAAGTGGACCGGCGCGCTCTCGGCACCTTGGGTAGCAACGCTCGCCAAGTCATAACCGAGACGTGGGAAGAGGTGCTCGCGATCTCTCAACCGAATATCGACACGGCATTTTTCGACTTGGGGGGCAGTTCCCTCCAATTGCTGCGAGTTCAAGGATTACTCGAACAACGCTTGCAGGCGCAGCTTACAATTACCGATCTGTTCCGCTACCCTACCATTCGATCTCTGGCGGAGCATTGCAATGCAGGCGATCGACCGGTCCAATCCGAAGGCAAGTCTTCCACAAGGTCCCATGACATTGCCATTATCGGCATGGCTGCCCGCCTGCCGGGCGCCTCGGATGTGCGCCAGTTCTGGGAGAATCTGAAAAACGGCGTTGAGTCGATCACCTTCTTCGGCGATGAAGAGCTGGAGGCCGGCGGCGGCCCGAACTCAATCAAAGCGCGCCCAATCCTCGACGACGTCGAAATGTTCGATGCTGCTTTCTTTGGAATCCTGCCCAAAGAAGCCGAAACCATGGATCCGCAGCACCGTGTATTTCTCGAATGCTCGGTGGAAGCCCTTGATGACGCCGGGTGCGATCCGTCTAGATACAAAGGCGATATCGGGGTCTTTGCCGGTTGCAGTCCGAACACCTACTTTTTGCGCCACCTCTGCGGTGATCGCGAGTTTATCGAGGACTACACCGGGGATTATCAGGTCGGCAACTATCAGACCATGTTGGGGTCGAGCCCTGATTTTTTAGCGACGCGCGTCTCCTACAAGCTGAATCTCACCGGGCCCAGCATGATGATTGGGACCGCGTGTTCCACGTCGCTCGTGGCCGTAGCGCAAGCCTGCGACAGCCTGGTCAGCGGGCAATGCGGCATGGCTCTGGCAGGGGGAGTTTCGATCACGCTGCCCCAGAAGCGCGGCTATCAGTACCAAGAGGGCGGCATCGCTTCCGCCGACGGGCATTGCCGGGCCTTCGATGCTGACGCGCAAGGGACAGTATTCGGGTCCGGATGCGGCGTCGTGGTATTGAAAAGACTCGAGGATGCAGTGGCGCACCGGGACTCGATCTATGCGGTGATTAAGGGCTACTCGATCAATAACGACGGGGCGGGCAAGATGGGCTTTACCGCCCCCGGCATCGAGGGCCAGGCGAAGGTAATTCAGCGCGCGCAAGAAATGGCCGGAATTTCTCCCGAGACGGTCACGTTCGTGGAGGCGCACGGAACAGGCACGCCGCTGGGAGATCCGATTGAGATTGCCGCGCTTACGCAGGCGTTTCGGGTCGGAACCAACGCCACTCAGTTCTGCGCCGTTGGAACTGCCAAGACAAATGTCGGTCACCTGGATGCCGCAGCCGGAGTCACGGGTCTGATCAAGGCGGCGCTGTCAGTCAAGCATGGCGTGCTGCCCGCAACGCTGCACTACCGGAAACCAAACCCGCGCATCGATTTTGCAAGCACCCCTTTCTATGTCAACTCCAAGCTGACGGATTGGAGACCGGTCGGCTTTCCGCGACGGGCTGGCGTAAGCGCTTTTGGGGTGGGCGGCACCAACGCGCACATCATCCTCGAAGAATCGCCAGTTGTTGAAGCCAAAGCCTCGCACGAACAGGATCACTTGCTGCTGCTCTCAGCGAAGTCGCCAGCATCGCTCGACGAGTCCGCTCTACGGCTGGACGCCTATCTTAAGCGCCATCCCGAAACTGATTTGGCCGATGCCGCCTGGACGCTGGTGTCGGGACGGCGAAGGTTTGAATACCGCCGCATGATCGTCTCCGGCGCTTCAACCAGTCAACGCGTTGAAAAAGAACTGCCGGTCGTCTTCGCTTTTCCAGGGCAGGGAGCTCAGCATCCTGGAATGGGTCGGGGGCTGTACCGCTCCTTGCCTGTGTTCCGGGCCTGTGTCGATCAGTGTGCTGAGATCTTGCGGCCCCGCCTTGGATTTGATATTCGCGAATCAATCGACGCAGATCGGCTGAATCAGACAGCAGTCGCTCAGCCGTCGATTTTCGCCCTTGAGTTCGCGCTTGCGCAGCAGTGGATGAATTGGGGGATCAAACCGGCGGCGATGCTTGGTCATAGTGTCGGCGAGTTTGTTGCTGCCACTCTGGCTGGAGTCTTTTCGCTCGAAGATGCGCTCGCGCTTGTGGCTGCTCGGGGCCGCCTGATGCAGGAGTTGCCGGGCGGAAAAATGCTTTCCGTTCGAATGCCGGAGCAGGACTTGCTGCCTTATCTGAACGGCCACCTCTCAATCGCCGCTGTGAACAGTCCATCGCTATGCGTGGCTTCAGGTCCGTCGGATGCAGTGGATGTATTGGACCGCGAACTCTCGGCTCGGAATATCGTGTCTCGCACGCTGCGCACTTCGCATGCATTCCATTCGGCGATGGTGCAGCCAATTCTTGCGCCTTTGAACGAGATGATCCAAAAGGTCCAATTAAATGCGCCCAAAATTCCCTTTGTTTCGACGCTGACGGGCGAGTGGATCACGGCGGAACAAGCCACCAGTCCCGATTATTGGACCCGACACTGCCGTGAAACCGTGCAGTTCTCTAAGGCTGTGCGGCGGCTCCAGCGCGACCGCTCATGGTGCGTCCTCGAGACCGGGCCTGGACAGGCTCTTTCCACTCTGGTTCGACAGCACGGGAGTTCTCCGAACCCGTTAACTGCAATAGCCAGCCTTCCCGACGCAGCCTCATCGCAAACGGAAAATGCAGCGATGCTCGCCGCCGCTGGTCGCCTATGGCTATGCGGTATCGAGCCAAACTGGCTTCGGATTCTCAACGGCGAGGGCAGACGGCTCATATCTCTCCCGGCTTACGCGTTTGACCGCAAACGGTACTGGGTGGATCCGCCCAAGAAAACCACAGCTGCACTCCTAAGGAAGGAAACCATGACCGCCGGCACTCCCGACAATTCTCCCGCCCGCAAGGACCGGCTTCGCGCCGAACTGATAACACTGTTCGAAGATCTTTCCGGAATGGATCTGCAGGCCGTTTCGGCAGGAGTTTCGTTCCTCGAACTTGGCTTTGATTCGTTGTTCTTGACCCAGGCCACACAGTCGATTGCGAGCAAGTACGGCGCGAAGATCCGGTTCGCACAGCTGCTGGACGAACTTTCAACACTGGAACAATTGTCCGCCTATCTCGATTCTGCTCTTCCCGCCGAAGTTGTGGCAGTGTCATCGCCCATCGCAACGGTTGCTGCTAGCCCTCAGCATGCGGCCGGAATCGAGCAGCTCATGAGGGATCAACTGCAGGCGTTCGCTGACTTGACGGCCCGCCAGTTAGAAGCATGCAAAAGCTCGCCCGCACCGGCAGCTCTAAGAATCGAAGCACCCAAAATACAACTCCCCAAATTCGAATCGTTCGGTCCTTTCAAGCCAATCCAAAAAGATCCCGCAAGCGGATTATCCGCGAACCAGTCCGCCTATCTGGAGAGCTTCATCGACCGATACACCAGCCGCACCAAGGAATCGAAACGCCTGACTCAGTTGCACCGCGGGCGCCTGGCCGATCCGCGCGTAGCCTCCGGCTTCCGCCAGCAGTGGAAAGAACTCGTCTACCCGATCATGATCGAGCGATCGCGCGGCTCGAAGCTGTGGGACGTCGATGGGAATGAGTACGTAGATATTCTGAACGGGTTCGGCGTCACTATGTTTGGCCATGCTCCCGATTTCGTCCGTGCAGCGGTCGCCGAGCAGCTTGAGAGAGGAATCGAAATCGGGCCGCAGACTCCGCAGGCGGGCAAGGTGGCCGACCTGCTGTGCGAACTTACCGGAATGGAGCGCGCCACCTTCTGCAACACAGGGTCTGAGGCCGTCATGGCTGCAATGCGGCTGGCGCGCACCGTGACTGGCAAAAACAAGATCGTCTTTTTCACAGGCGACTACCACGGGGCCTTCGATGAGGTGCTCGTAAAGGCCGCGGGCAGGCCCGGCGGCCCTCCGCGATCCAGGCCGATCGCGCCCGGCATCCCCGACGA
This sequence comes from Bryobacterales bacterium, assembly GCA_038225555.1. GTDB lineage: Bacteria > Acidobacteriota > Terriglobia > Bryobacterales > Bryobacteraceae > JANXQZ01. The sequence continues at coordinate 36,351 of JBBRRB010000016.1, read as the reverse complement.
AAAGGCGGCTAACGTCCTGGTGCTCGAATACGGCTCGCCCGCTTCGCTGGAAATTATTCGGGCCCATGCACATGAACTCGCGGCCGTGATGGTGGAGCCGATCCAAAGCCGGCATCCCAACCTGCGCCCGGTCGAATTCCTGCGCGAACTCCGATCGATTACCGAGCAATCCAACACCGCGCTGATTTTCGACGAGGTGGTCACCGGATTCCGCACTCACCCGGGCGGAGCTCAAGCGCTCTTTGGCATTCAGGCCGATTTGGCAACCTACGGGAAAGTCATCGGCGGCGGCCTGCCAATAGGCGCGCTCGCTGGCAAAGCCAAGTTCATGGACGCTCTCGACGGCGGCTGGTGGCAATACGGGGACGAATCCTCGCCCGAAGTTGGCGTCACCTTCTTCGCGGGCACCTTTGTCCGGCATCCGCTCGCGATGGCGGCTTGCTGGGCTGTGCTCAACCACATCAAAACGGCTGGTCCTCGCCTTCAGGATAGTTTGAGCGATAAAACCGGCCAGCTCGTGAACACGCTCAACGAATTGTTCGAGCGAGGCTCCGTTCCGGCCCGGATCGAGAGCTTCCGATCCATCTTCTACTTTGGCTTCCCTCCCGGTGAGAGGTTAGCAAGCCTGCTGTATTACCATCTGCGGGAAAAGGGGGTTCATATCCAAGAGGGCTTCCCGTGCTTCTTGACGACGGCGCACACGGAGCAGGACCTGGCAAGAGTCGTCGGCGCATTCCGCGACAGCATCGCTGACATGCAGGCGGGAGGATTCCTTCCCCAGCCGGTTGCGGAGCCTGTAGCAGAACCGCTCGAGTGCGAAGCCCCGCTCACGGAGGCCCAGATGGAGATCCGGCTTTCGGCGCAAATGGGCGAGGAAGAATCCTGTTCCTACAACGAAGGTTTCACCATCCGGCTGCGAGGCGAGCTCGATGAGGATGCGCTCCGCGAAGCGCTCGAAACCGTGGTCAATCGCCATGAAGCCTTGCGCGCGACGCTCACGTCCGGTGGCGACGGCCTGCGCATCCTCGCCAAGTTGGCGATGCCGCTTCCCAAGCTGGATCTCTCCGAAGTTCCCGAAACCGCGCTAGCAAGCAGGATTCAACAACTCAAGATCGCGGACGCATGCCTGCCTTTCGATCTTGTGCAAGGGCCGCTGGTCCGGGCTAAATTGGTGCGTCTCTCGGCAAGCGACCATGTTCTTTTCATCACCGCCCACCACGTGGTCTGCGACGGCTGGTCCGTCAACATTATCCTGGACGAGCTTAGCAAGCTCTACACGGCCCGGCGGAAGGGCGCAACCGCATCTCTGTCCGTGCCAATGCGGTTCAGCGAGTATGCCCGCAAGCAGGCCGCCGAGAGCGTTGATCCCGCAGTGGAAGCTTACTGGGTATCCGAATATGCCGAGCCCGCGCCACCCCTGGAGCTTCCGCTGGACCGCCCCCGCCCGGCGCTCAAGTCGTATGCCGGATCCACGTTCATCACCAGCATCGATGCATCCGAATATCAAGCGATCAAAAAAGCTGGCGCACAGCGAGGGTCCACCCTGTTTAGCACCCTGTTGAGTGCTTTCCAGGCTCTGCTTTCCCGTTTGACGGGTCAATCGGACATCGTGGTCGGCATCCCGTCCGCTGCGCAATCCGCGCTCGCGGACGAAACTCTGGTGGGCCATTGCGTCAACTTCCTGCCAATACGAGTGAAGCTGAACAGCGACGCGAGTTTCAAAGACTTGCTCGCTCAGACCAAGCGCAAAGTCATTGAAGCCTACGAGCATCAGAGCTACACCTACGGCACCCTCGTTCGCAAGCTTGCGATTCCGCGCAATCCGAGCCGCCTTCCTCTGATCGAGGTGCAATTCAACCTGGAGCGCGTGGGAGCCAGTCTCAAATTCGACGGCTTGCAGGCGGAGGTTGATCAGAATCCCAAGCGCTTCGTTAATTTCGACATCTTTCTGAACATGGTCGAATCCACGGAAGGACTGAAGCTCTATTGCGACTACAACACTGCTCTGTTTGACGAGGCGACTATAGCCCGCTGGTTGAGACATTACCGATCCCTTCTGCTTGGATTTGTTGAAGACGCGAACCGGGCGGTGTCCAGCCTTCCGCTGATGGGTGAGGCGGAGCGCCGGGCGCTCCTGAGTGGCTGGAACCAGACCGGCCGCGCTTATCCCGACAAACTTTGCGTGCATCAAAATATCGAAGAGCAAGCAGCTCGCACTCCGGATACGATCGCGGTCCGATTCGAAGACAAGCGCCTGACCTACGCCGACCTCGATCGCAAGGCAAGTCTGCTCGCAAGCTGGCTCAAGTCTCAAGGCGTTGCTCCAGGCACGCTGGTGGGCATTTCGATCGAGCCGTCTCTCGAAATGCCGATCGCGGTGCTTGGGGTGATGAAATCGGGTGCAGCTTATGTGCCTCTCGATCCGAACTATCCAGCGGAGCGGCTCAATTTCATTGAGCAGGACGCAGGGCTCAAACTGCTCCTCACGAGCAATAACTGGCCAAATCTCGATGTTGTTCAACCCGCACCGCTCCCAGCAGTGCAGTCCAGCGATCTCGCCTACGTCATTTATACATCGGGCTCCACCGGTAAACCAAAGGGCGTTGAAATCTCGCATCGGGCAGTCATGAATTTTCTATGGGCGATGCGCTGGGAACCCGGACTTTCGCCAGACGACAAACTTCTGGCCGTGACAACGCTTTCGTTTGACATCGCCGGCCTCGAGTTGTTTCTACCCCTGACGACCGGCGCGGAGCTCGTGATCGCCCCGCGCGACGCCGCCCGCGACGGCAAGGAATTGGCTTCGCTTATTCACTCCGCTGGAATCACGATCATGCAGGCCACCCCCACCACATGGAAACTGCTTATCGAAGCTGGATGGGCGGGCAGTCCAAATCTGAAAATACTGTGCGGGGGAGAGGAACTAACGCGGGACTTGGCCAATGAGCTTCTGTCGCGCGGGGCATCGCTCTGGAACATGTACGGCCCCACGGAGACCACGATCTGGTCCACAATCTGGAAGGTCCAGCCCGGCGAAGGCCCGGTGCTGATCGGAAAACCCATCGCGAACACCCGGGTGTACGTGCTCGACGCCCGCCGCCAGCCAACGGCAATAGGCGTTCCCGGCGAACTGTACATCGCGGGCGACGGTTTGGCCCGAGGCTACTTGAACGCTCCCGACCTCACGGCTGAGAAGTTTCCGGTCGATCCGTCTTCCTGCCTCGGCGAATCCCGCATGTACCGGACGGGCGATTTGGCGCGTTACCTGCCTGACGGCAATCTCGTGTGCCACGGCCGCTTGGACAACCAGGTAAAGATTCGCGGACACCGCATCGAACTAGGCGAAATCGAATCCGCGCTGCTGGCCCACCCTTCCATCCAGGATGGAGCGGTCATTGTGCGCGAGGATCGGCCGGGCGAGAAGCGCCTGGCGGCCTACCTGATTCCAAGGCGGAAAGAACACGTCAGTCCTGCCGCTCTTCGCGCGGCGCTCGCCGAACGACTGCCGGACTACATGGTTCCCGCTTTGTTCTGCTCGCTGGAATCGCTCCCGCTTACGCCTAACGGGAAAATAGACCGGCGCGCGCTCGCGCAGCTTCCTCCGCCGTCCTTCACCCCTTCCGACCATTACGCTGCGCCAAGCACGGAACACGAGAAAGCCATCGCGCTGGTCTGGCAGGAGGTGCTGCAGGTTGCGCGAGTGGGGGCGGACGATGACCTCTTCTCGCTCGGGGCCGATTCCATTCATCTGTTCCAGATTTCCTCGCGGGCCGCGCGGGAGGGTTTGTCCGTCACCCCCAAGCAGCTGCTGCAGCATCGGACCATCCGGGCGATTGCCAATTCCATGCGCTTGGAATTGGGCCAGCCTCGCAAGGCTCTTTCCAGCATCACCGCCGTTTCGCGCGAAAGTTTTCGCATCAAACGGACGATGTAAGACTTGCAGGCCATGCTAGCAGCTATCGAACAGAATACCGAAATACTCGGGCTACCCACTTCCTCCGTGCAACAGCGTTTCTGGGTTCTAGATCAGCTCAAGCCCGGTGATCCGTCTCTGAACGTTGCCGTGCGGTTCTCCCTCGCAGGTCGCCTGGATGCTGGCGTCCTCGAACGGGCGCTCAACGAAATCGTGCGGCGTCATGAGATCCTGCGCGCCACCTTCTCGATGATAGACGGGCAGGTAATCCAACTCGTGTCGCCGACTCTTCGCATCCCGCTTCGGATAACCGATCTCCGAAGTTTGTCCGAGCCCTTGCAAAGCAGCGAGGCAGATCGTCTCGCCATCGAAGAGGCTCGGAATCCTTTCGCGCTTGACAGGGGACCGCTCCTCCGGGCCAGCCTCCTGCGGATCGGCGATCAGGAACACACGCTGCTCATTACGATCCACCACATCGTCTCGGACGGCTGGTCCATCGGCGTGATTACCGCTGAGCTTGGTCCCATATACGAGGCGTTTTTAGAGGGGCATCCTTCGCCTCTGCCTGAACTCGCGATCCAATATGCCGACTATACGATCTGGGAACAGGGCAACCGCGATGCATCCGCTTGGGCCGAAGCGGAAGTCTATTGGAAAGAACAACTGGCCGACCTGCCGCGCTTTGAAGTGCTGCCCGACCGTCCGCGCGGTGTAGCGGCGCCGGTCGCCGGAAACATTGTGTCCCGTCTGCTCCCCGTCGAGCTCACCGATGGTTTGCGCGAACTCAGCCGCAAGAACGAAGCCACCCTGTTTATGACTATGTTTGCCGCGCTGACGGCCCTTTTGCAGCGCTACACGGGCGAAACCGACATCGTGGTCGGCTCGCAGGTGGTGGGCAGGAACGTCGTGGATATCGAGCCGCTCGTCGGACCGTTCATCAACACGGTAGTCCTGCGCAGCGACGCGGCGAACGACCCCACCTTCGAGGATCTGCTGCGGCGCGTCCGCAAGATCGTGTCACAGGCGCTGGAACACCAAGACTATCCGTTGGAGAAGGTCGCCGAAATCCTCCGGCTTGATCGGACCACGGACGGCAACCTCATGTTCCAGGTAAACTTCATCTACCAGAGGGACTTCGTCCATCCTTGGGAGTACGGCGGCATTCGCATGCGGCCTATCCCGTCAAGATCACCAGGCGCGATGTACGACCTGAATGTCTTTCTGGTCGAGCGCGATGAAGGCTGGCGACTGTCGTGCGAGTACAATACCGCTTTGTACTTGGACGACACTGTTGCGCGGATGCTGGAGAGTCTCGAACGCTTGCTAAGCGCGGTGGTTGATGCGCCGGACCGCCGAATCTCAGCCTACCCGCTCATGGATGCCGATGAACAGGAACGGATCCTCGGTGAATGGAACCGGACGGAACTCGGATACCCCCGTCAGCATTGCGTCCACCAGCTCTTTTCTCTGCAAACCTCCCGCACGCCCGCTTCCGTGGCTGTGGTCTGCGGGCGCGAGTCGATCACCTATAGGCAACTGGATGAACGTTCTAACCAATTAGCCCGCTATGTACAAGCCCGCGGCGTCAAGTCCGGAATGCTGGCGGGGATCTGCGTCGAGCGTTCTATCGACATGCTGATTGCAGTCCTGGCAGTGCTGAAAGCGGGAGCGGCCTACGTTCCCCTGGATCCGTCTTTTCCGCCTGAACGACTCTCCTTAATGGCCCAGGATGCCGGCTTGGGGCTGCTCATTACGCAAGAGAAGCTGGCTGGAATCGTCAAGACGGCCGCCAGCACGGTGTTGCTCGATGCGGAACACAAGCAGATCGCCAGGCATGAACCCTCCGTACTCTCAAGCGAAGCCAATCCAGAGAGCCTCGCTTACGTCATTTACACGTCCGGATCGACTGGCAAGCCGAAGGGAGTTGCGATTCATCATCGGGCTTTGGTGAACCTCCTGCACGCCGTTTTGCGAGAGCCTGGCATATCAGCCACCGATTCCTTGTTAGCAGTTACTACCCTCTCTTTCGACATCGCCGGCCTCGAGTTGTTCGCACCGCTGCTAGCAGGCGGGAAGGTCGTTCTCGCAACCCGGGAGGAGGCTTCCGACGGGCGTCGGCTTCGAGAAATTCTGGCGTCCAGCGCGGCCACTGTGCTGCAAGCCACCCCTGCCACATGGCGCATGCTGATCGATTCCGGCTGGAGCACAACGCCGGGTCTGAAGATGCTGTGCGGGGGCGAGCCATTGCCTCCTGATCTGGCGAGCGAACTCCTCGATCGGGGTGGCGAGCTGTGGAACATGTACGGCCCCACGGAAACAACCATATGGTCGTCTTGGACTAAAGTCGCGCGAGATAAGCCGATCACGATCGGCAGGCCGGCCCCGAATCAGACGTTTTATGTTCTCGACCCGAAACTCCAGCCAGTTCCCGTCGGGGTTCCTGGAGAGTTGCATATCGGAGGTGATGGCGTTGCGACTGGATACCATCGGCGCACCGAGCTGACAGCCGAGCGTTTCCTCGATAACCCTTTTGCAGCCGGTCGAATGTACCGGACCGGAGACCGGGCGCGGCTCCAGCCAGACGGGGCCATTGAGATGCTGGGACGCGCGGATAATCAGGTGAAAGTTCGGGGCTTTCGAATCGAATTGGGAGAGGTTGAGTCCGCTCTGTCCAGCTGCCCTGGAGTCCGCGCCGCAGCGGTAGTGGCGCGCCAAGACGCCTCCGGCCAGAATGTGCTAGCCGGGTATTTCGTGTCGGCCTCGGTTGAGGGCAATAGCCTCCGTGCACACCTTAAGCAGTGCCTGCCGGACTACATGATCCCCGCGCATCTAATCCCCCTGGCTGAGCTGCCAAAGACTCCGAACGGCAAGCTCGACCGCAAAGCCCTGCCAGCGCCCGATGCGGTCCGACCTGAGCCGGGTTGCAAGGAGGCGGCCCCGCGAGACGCCTTGGAGAGCACGCTAATCGGCATCTGGGAATCCGTCCTCAATGTGCGACCGATTGGAAGAAACGACAATTTCTTTGAAATTGGCGGGCACTCCGTCCTGGCAGCGAGAATGTTCGCTCGCATGGAAAAAGTGGTCGGCAAGGCGCTCCCGCTAGCCACGCTGTTTCAGGGCCCGACCATCGAGAGACTCGCCGCCCTGCTGCGGGACGGCGGATGGACCCCGCCCTGGTCCTCATTGGTTCCGATTCGGCCTGACGGCGCACTTCCGCCGTTTTTCTTCGTACACCCGATCGGTGGAAACGTCCTCAGCTTCGCCGGCTTTGCGAGCCATTTCGATCCTGATCAGCCCGTGTACGGGCTGCAGGCCCGGGGACTTGACGGAAAGCAGGCCCCCACATATTCCGTCGAGCAAATGGCCGCGGACTACGTTCAGGAAATCCGAGCCGCGCAGCCTCATGGGCCTTATCACGTGGGGGGCTTCTCCGCAGGAGGCATTGTCGCCTTCGAAATGGCTCGGAAATTGCGCGAGGCTGGAGAGCGCGTGGATGTGCTTGCCCTTCTCGACACAAGGATCGATTCGCCGGCCCCGTCCAGCCTAGCCGCCTCCAGCCAGCGATTGAGTCGCTGGGTGCGGACCATTGAATTCAACACACGCTATGCCTTTCACATCGGATGGGGCCCCTTTTTAGAAAAAAAGCTAAAGAATTGGCGCATGAGGGGCAACATTCGGCGCTGGCTGATGAAGAAGCAGCTGGGGGCTAATCCCGGGATGCTCGATGCGGAGGAGGCGTTCTTGCTGGCACTCCGCACGTACGCGCCCCGTCACTTCGAAGGCGATGCGATCCTGTTCCGGGCGAAGGATGCGCGCTTGCGCCTCCCGGATGCCACTCTCGGCTGGGGCTGCCTGATCCGAGGTCAACTCCATATCGAAGAGACTAGCGGAGACCACGACAACATTCTCCAGGAACCGCACATCGGGATGCTCGCACGGCTGCTCAACGCTCGTTTGCGGTCTGCCTACGCGGGCGCTAGTTCGAATTACGCTCTTCCCAACCCAACGAGCCTAGACTTGAACGCCAGTGGATTCCCAAAACCTCTACGGATCGAAATGTTAAAATAAAATTTCGAATTAAAACTCGCATTATGTAGGAGTTAGCACTTGGCAAATCCGGAAGGTCCGAAGGGTCCGCAGCAGCCTCCGCCGCCGGGAGGAGGCGGACCGCAAATGCCGCTTGGCGGCGACAGCAATAAGAACCTGATTCCCATCAACATCGAAGACGAGATGCGCCGATCGTATCTCGACTACGCGATGAGCGTGATTATCGGCCGCGCTCTCCCGGACGTTCGAGACGGCTTGAAACCGGTTCACCGCCGCATCCTTTTTGCCATGAGCGAGATGGGATTGGCCTACAACCGTCCCACCCGCAAATGCGCGAAGATCGTCGGGGAGGTGCTTGGAAACTACCATCCCCACGGCGATACTGCCGTTTATGACGCGCTGGTGCGCATGGCTCAGACCTTCTCGATGCGCTACATGCTCATCGATGGCCAGGGCAATTTCGGGTCCGTGGACGGCGATCCGCCAGCGGCATACCGGTACACAGAGGCTCGGCTTTCCAGGATCGACACGGCGCTCCTGGAAGACATAGATAAAGAAACGGTCGACTTCCGGCGCAACTTCGATGACACCAAGGACGAGCCGGAGGTGCTGCCCACGCGCGTGCCGAACCTGCTCATCAACGGTTCGTCCGGAATCGCGGTCGGGATGGCAACGAATATTCCCCCGCACAACCTCACCGAGATCGTCGACGCCACCATCGCCTTGATCGACAACCCGCACCTGACGCTCCCCCAGATCATGGAATTCGTGCAAGGCCCCGACTTCCCCACGGGCGGGTTTATTCTCGGCCGCCAAGGCATCTACGACTACTTCACCAGGGGCCGGGGCACGCTCAGGATGCGGGCTAAGGCTGCGACCGAAAAGTCCGGAAAAGATCGCGAAGCGATCGTCATCACCGAGATCCCTTATCAGGTGAACAAGAGCCGTCTCATCGAACATGCGGCCGCACTGGTAAACGAAAAAAAGATCGAGGGCATTTCGGAAATCCGCGACGAGAGCGATCGCGACGGCATGCGGATCGTCTTCGAGCTGAAGCGTGGCGAGCAGGCGGAGATTATCCTCAATAATCTGTATAAGCACACGCAACTGCAGTCGAATTTCGGCGTGATCATGTTGTCGATCGTCAATGGCCAGCCTCGCGAGCTGGGTTTGATCGATGTCATCAAGCGGTTTATCGAGCATCGGACCGACGTGGTGCGCCGGCGCACCGACTTCTTGCTGCGCAAAGCACGCGATCGCGAGCACTTGCTGCTCGGATTCCAGAAGGCTTTGACCAATCTGGATGTGGTGATCGAGCTGATTCGCGCTTCGAGAAACCCCAAGGAAGCGCGCGAAGTATTGACCGGTCTTCCCATGACGGCCGATCAGATCGCCTCGCTGATCAAACTGCAGGAACGCGCTGGGATCGCCGCCTTCGAGGGAGAATCGGCCACCCGTTTCGCGGCTGGCTTAGCTCCGTTTGAAGCCTTCAGCGATCGGCAGGCACAGGCGATTATCGAGCTGCAACTTCAGCGGCTCACGGGCATGGAGCAGCAGAAGATCCTGGACGAACTCGCCGAAATTCAGCGGCTCATCGGCGGGTACCTGGAGATACTGGGCTCCGAGGAAGTATTGCGCGGGCTGATCGTCAAGGAGCTCCAAGAAGTCAAAAAAGAGTTCGGCGACGACAGGCGCACGCAAATTATCGAGGACACCGGCGAGATTCTCCTTGAGGATCTGATCCAGGTGGAAGACGTGGCCGTCACCGTAACGCGAGGCGGATACCTGAAGCGCACGGCGGTGGATACGTACCGGCGGCAAACTCGCGGCGGCAAGGGGCGTATCGGAATGGGCACGCGCACCGAGGATGTGGTCGATTACCTGGTGGTCGCTTCTACCCACTCGTACCTTTTGATTTTCACGACCAAGGGCCGCCTATACTGGCTCAAGATCTACGGTATTCCCGACGTGGGCACCACCGGCAAGGGCAAGCATATTTCCAGCCTGATCAATCTGCAGCCAGACGAGCAGCCCACGGCGTTTTTGCCCGTGAAGGGGTTTGTCGAGGGTCAGCACATCTTGATGGTGACCAAGCACGGCGTGGTGAAGAAGAGCGAGTTGACGGAATTCGACAACCCGCTGGCTCGTGGAATCATCGCCATTAACATCGATGAGGGCGATGAATTGCTCGCGGCGCGGCTGACCAACGGCCAGAACTACATTTTCCTGGGCACGCATGAAGGGATGGCGAGCCGCTTCTTCGAGGACGAGGTTCGCCCCATGGGACGGGCTGCCCGCGGAGTCCGAGCCATGGATTTGGATGAAGGCGATTACCTGGTGGGCTGCGAAGTGGTGGAGGAATCGGGGCTGATCCTGTCAATCTCGGAAAACGGCTTCGGCAAACGCACCACGCTCGAAGACTACCGGCTGACGTCGCGCGGACGCAAGGGCGTGATCAACATGAAGACCACACCCCGGATCGGCAAGGTGGTTGCAATCCTGTCGGTGAAGGAAGATACCGATTTGATGATTATTACCAAGGAGGGGAAAGTGATCCGGATCGAATCGGGTGAGATTCGGCAAGCAGGCCGCTCAACGCAGGGTGTCCGCCTGGTTCGCATGGAAGAAGGCGACCATGTGGCTGCGGCTTCGTGCATTCCGGAGAGCGATGTCATTCTGCCGGGTCCCGAGACGAACGAGGATCCGCAAGGCAATTTGCCGCTTCAGTAGTTTACTGGCGACGGAGCGGTTGCCAGACGATCTATCCTCCGGAGCGTTTCAACAATCTCGGCGTCAGTAGTACGCGGATTGATCGGGCACATCCGCAACAGCGTCCGGCCATTCAGGTTTGTGGAGGTAACCAGCGCGTACCCGTCGGCTAAAATCTTCTGAACCAGACTGAAGTGAAACGCGTCATCTCCCTGCCGGAACCGAAAACAAATCACGCCCATTTGCGCCTTGGTCACGATCTCCCATCCAGGCATTTTCTCTAGTTCCGCCTCGATCAATTCGGCCAGCTCGAAGCCCCGCTCCACCGCTTTGCGAAACGAACCCAATCCAAACGTCTTCAGCGACAGCCAAAGCTTCAGCGCCTGGAAGCTGCGCGTTAGTTGAATCCCGCGGTCGGCAAAATTGATCTCCGCAGAAATGTGATGCGTATCTTTCAAATACTCTGGCAAGACCTGGAAAACATTGCCCAAAAGGGCGCTGTCGCGTACCAGCAAACACCCGCACTCGAACGGCTGGAAGAGCCATTTATGCGGGTCGAGAGAGAGTGAGTCGGCCATCTCCAACCCAGCCAGAATAGCCCTCCCGCGGTCGCAAATCACCGCGGCCGCACCGTAGGCGCCGTCAATGTGCAGCCATAGCCCCTCGGCACGGCAATACTGGGCGATGTCGGCCAGAGGGTCCACGGCTCCCGTATTGGTTGTGCCTGCATTGGCTACTACGCAGAAGGGCCGCTTGCCCACGGTAAGGTCAGCTTCGACCTCCGACCGGAGCGTGTGTAGCGTCAGCCGAAACTCCCCGTCCGATGGAAGCTTACGAATCTGGCGCCTTGAAAAGCCCAGAACTCGCAAATCCTTCTCCACCGACGAATGTGTCTGATCCGAGAAATAGACCATGGCATCTTGCATGTCTTCGCCTAATTTGGCATGACGCGCCACGGCCAAGGCGGTCAGGTTCGCCATGGTTCCGCCGCTGACAAACAGGCCTCCCGCCGTCTCGGGAAACCCGCATAGGGTGCGCATCCAATCAATGGTTTCAAGTTCAATCGCCGCCGCGCCCGATCCGCCGATCCAGGTCCCGGCAAAGACGTTGTAGCCCGAAACCAACGCGTCCGCCATCGCGCCGATGAAGTTTCCCGGCCCCGGCACATAGGCAAAAAAGCGCGGATGATTTACGTGCATGGTGTTTTGCAGCACGTCGGATTCGATCTGTTCGAGCAAAGCGCGGAAGTCGGCCCCGTCCTCAGGAGGCGGATTGCGATACTTTCTCAAAATCTCGGTTGGGTTCGCTTTTGCTCCGACACGTTGCTCCCCCAGGGTCGAAAGATGGCGCACGATCTGATCGATCACGCGGTAACCGTACTCGCGCATCTGTTCTACTGAGAAATCAAGGGTCGGGTTCACTGGCGTTTCTCCGCAGTGCGCAACCGCAACTCCAGGTCTTCCTTAGACATATCGGTACTTATGAAAAGTTCTTGGCGAGCCCCGGCGCTGAGCGCAATCGCCTTCCAACCGTTCGTGGTGGGCACAGTTACGCGGACCTTTACCTCGCCCCTCGCGTCTCGCACCCGACGGATCACTCCGGGAATTATCGATCGGATTTCCGGAGTGTTCGTTAGCAGATCCTCGAGGAGTTCTCGGACGCCGTCTATGATGCTGTGTTCGATCTTGAGCTTGCCCTGCAGCTTGCGAAGTTTCATTCGCGGCTTAGCTGCACTCCTCGTGCACCGCTCGAACCGCCCGCTCCAGGCCGTCCCGCCTGACCACGATGCTGATCGTAATCTCGCTCGATCCCTGGGCGATGGCGATGATGTTCACGTCCTGGCGAGAGATCGCGCTGAACAACCTCCCCGCTAAGCCCGATGTCCCGCGCATGCCCTCGCCCACCACAGCCAGCAATCCTACGTCTTGGTCAACCTCGATCGGCTTCAAGTACCCGTGGGTCAGTTCCAGCGCGAGGTCCGTTTCGAGCATCCGCATGCTTGCGCTGAGTTCTTCATTTCGAACCAGGAAGCAAAAGCTCTGGCGGTAACTGGAGCTTGAGAATGCCAGCAGCTCGGCGTTGGCGGCGGCCAGCGCCTCTAGAGCTCGCGCCATAATTCGCGTGCCGCTAATAGCCGCGCTGGCGGGCTCGATGGATACCAGAGCGACATTGGCCATCGAAGTCACCGCGCGCGGACCAGGCTTCGACTTTACTCTGGAAACGATTTTGGTGCCTGGCACGTTGAGGTCGAAGCTGTTCTTGCTCCAGACCGGGATTTGACGATCGATCAGCGGTGCCAACGTGCGAGGGTGCAGCACTTTGGCCCCGTTGTAGGCCAGTTCCGCCGCTTCGTTGTAGCTGACTTCATCCAGAACGCGCGCGTTTGGAACGGTGCGCGGGTCGGCGCTCATAATGCCGTTCACGTCGGTCCAGATCCAGAGTTCGGAGGCATCCAAAGCGGCTGCTAGGATGGAGGCGGAGAAATCGGAACCGCCGCGTCCCAGGGTGGTCGGCCTGCCATCAGCCGTTGCACCGTTGAAGCCCGTAACGATTGGAAGGATGCCGTCATCGAGCAGCGGTCGAATGGTCAAGTGACAACGTTCGCGGGTTTCCTGCATGAGCGGAGTGGCATTGCCGAATACGGCGTCCGTAACTATGGCTTCCGCTCCGTTTACTGCCTGGGCCGGGGTGCCAGTGGAGGAAAGATACTCAGCCATCATTAGAGCCGAAAGCCGCTCGCCAATCGCAATGGCCTCATCGACGGATCGGGGCGGTCGCTCCCCGAGCATGCGGACACCGTGCGCGATCCGCCGAAAGTCGCCTATCAGGTTTTCGATCCCGCTCAAGGGTCGCGAAAGCAGCTCGTGGCAGCACTCGCGATGGCGCGCGGCTAAATTTTGCAGGTTCGTTTCGAGGCCGTGGTCGTCTCCGGCTTCAGCTTTGAGCAACGTGTCGAGAAGCAAGTCAGTGACTTTCGACATGGCAGATACGACGGCGATGACTGGCCGTTGGAGCTTCTGGTCCCGGCAGATGTCTGCGGCAACCTTGATCCGCTCGGCCGACCCCATGCTGGTCCCGCCGAACTTCATTGCTAGCAAATTCATCGGCAGCATCTGTTCAGCGGGTGCGTTCCTTTCCATTTGAGGTGCGTTCGCGCACGATCTTGAGCAAAGTGGACTCCACTTCGTCAAGGGACATTCCAGTGGTGTCCACGTAAATCGCATCCGGTGCCTGGACCAGCGGAGCCTCGGCGCGCGTGCGATCCCGCCGATCCCGCTGCTCCATCTCAGGCGCGACCGCCTCCGCAGGCAGATCCAGTTCACGAGCACGGCGTTCGGCTCGCTCGTCGGATTGCGCGTCGAGAAAGATTTTCACGTCAGCTTCTGGAAAAACGATCGTGCCGATATCGCGCCCTTCCATTACAATAGACGCGCCCAGCCCAAGCTCGCGTTGACGTTTCACCAGGGCCCGCCGCACCGCCGGAATCTGAGAGATTTTCGAAGCCGCTTCTCCCAAACCAGCCTCTCTTATAGGTACGCTGACATCCTCGCCGTTAAGCAAGATCGTGCTCTCGCCCGGTAAGAAATCGATGGTTGCCTGCGCGGCAAGTTGTTCCAGGCGATGCATGTCGGACAGCGCCACATTTAGTCGAATCGCCCATAACGCGATTGCTCTGTACATCGCGCCGGTGTCAATGTAAAGGAACCCGAGTTTCACGGCGATCCGGCGCGCGAGCGTGCTCTTGCCCGCGCCAGACGGACCGTCAATCGCCACCGTGATTCGTTTGTCCAATTTCCATGATAGTTGAGTGCAGATTTTCGGCCTTCCACCGTACCAAAAATGCAGTGCGGCCGACCTGGCGGCCCTACTGGAAGAACTCCGACAGTTCTATCCACTCCCTTTCAAACTTCTGCAGCACCGCGGCCTGATCGTACTCGAATCCTGGAATTTCCATTGAGGGAGGATCGCCCGCGACAACTCCCGTCGGCAGAATCGCAATTCCCAAATGATTCACAAACCGATCCGCCCGGTGAATTACCATCGACAGCCAGGGAGCATCTTTCGATTCGGGGTCATGATGATGTCCGACAGCTCTGCAGATATTGTCCGGGATTCCCCACTTTGTCAAAGCGATGCACGACAGTTCCGCGTGATCCACGTGGATAATCTCCCGCTCGCACTCAAACACAGGACGCCCGCTCAGCTCATGCCTGGTGGTTATCGTCTCGTAGTGTTCGTGCAAACCTACGGCGATCAACAGGCGGCCGAGGTCGTGAAGCATACCGGACACGAACGCTCCATCTTTGTTTTCGACGGGCATGTTTTCCACCATGGCTTCCGTCAAGATCCCGGTGGCGCCCGAGTGCAAATTGAAGCGCATGCGCGACCAGGTCGGGGCCGCCTTGACTCTCGAAAACAGGTTCGAGACCGTGAACCCCACCGCAATGCGGCGCAGCGCATTGGTTCCCAGCAGCGACATCGCCTGAGACACCGAGGTGATCGTCCGAGAACGAGCAAAGGCGGCGGAGTTCACGGTTCGCAAGATGTGGGCGCATAGCAGCGCGTCTTTTTCGACGAAAGAGGCTAGTTCGCGATAGTCCACGCCCTTGAAAGCCAGCTTGGACAAAAGGCGTCCAACAGCCGGTGCCAGCGGCGGGAGCCGGTCGAGGCTCTTCAGAGCTTTCTCTCGAAAGATCTTCGTATTTTCTCTCGCCGGTGGTAATAGAGTCAGCATCCTGCTTTTCTTATCGGTGCAGGGCCGAAATCGCAATATAGTTTTCGAGGAAAATTTCCGATAGGGAGTGTGACGGGATTGTAATCGAAATCTTACGAAGGCCAAGCTAAACTGAAGGGTATGCAAACAGCGCTCTTAAGAGCTCTACTAGTAGTGTGCGCGGTGGCGGCCTCAGCCTTCGCGCAGTCGGAAATCGGAGGCGCGACGCTGAACGGAACGGTCGCCGATGCCAGCGGCGCGGTGGTGCCAAATGCCAAAGTCGCACTAACCAGCCCTTCCACAGGCTTCACGCGAACCACCCAAACGTCGGACTCGGGCTTGTACAGCTTCTCCCGTCTGCCCGTGGCTTCTTACGATCTTTCGGTGGAAAGTCAAGGTTTCAAGACGGCCAGGCGCACGGGAATCAGTTTGGAAGTCGGCGCTGTGGCAACGGTGAATTTGGCGCTCGAAGTCGGCGGCGCTCAGGAAACGGTGAGCGTTACGGCAGACGCGCCGGTCGTGGAATCCACCCGCTCTCAAAGCAGCACGGTGGTGACCGAGAAAGCGGTCGCGGACCTGCCGGTGAACGGGCGCAACTTCATCGATTTCACGACGCTCACACCGGGAGTGGTTCGCGATCCCACGCGCGGCGGCGATCTGTCGTTCGCGGGACAACGCGGTCCCGAAAATACGCTGCTCGTGGACGGGGCCGACAGCAACAATCTTTTTTACGGTCAGGCAACGGGACGAACCGGATTCCGCCCCTACGCATTCAGTCAGGATGCGATACAGGAGTTTCAGGTGAGCGCGAGCGAATATCCGGCCGAGATCGGACGGGCGGGAGGCGGCGCGATTAACGCCGTCACCAAGTCGGGAACAAATCAATTTCACGGGTCGGCTTTCGAATTTTTTAGGGACAAAGGGATGAACGCGAACACGTTCACCAACAATCGCGCGGGCATCCGCAAGCAACCGTATCATTTTAATCAGTACGGCGGTAGTGTTGGCGGACCGATGATAAAAGATAAGCTCTTCTTCTTCGGCAACTACGACGGCCAGCGCAATACGCAGACCCAGGCCATTGTCCCGAATATCGCTCCTACCGGGGCTGCGCTGACAGCCCTTCAACAGTATCTAGTTCCGTATCAGGTGGGTTTGAACAACTACGTGTACCTAGGCAAGGTGGATTGGAACATCGGTCAATCCGATCACTTCAGCGCAAGGTACAATGGCAGCCGCTATACTGGCACGAACTTCGAGAGCAACGGCCTCAGCAGCGCCCGCGAGCACACCGGCGATAACAAGGTAACTACGGATAATATCGCGGCAGTTTACACCAAGGTATTCGGGACCAATCTTGTTTGGGAGTCGCGATTCAATTACGTTCGCGACGACGAACCCGGACAGGCGAATGCAACGGGTCCCGAGGTGATCATCACTAACGGCGTCACGTTCGGGAAGAACAACTTCAGTCCGCGCTTCACCAACGCCTTCACTTATCAGCCCGTCAACACGCTTTCGTGGTCGAAGGGAAGGCATAACGTCAAATTCGGCGTGGATCTCAATTTTGAAAAGATCGACAACTTCTTCCCCGGGCTGTTTGCCGGCTCATACACCTTCGCGAACTACGATGCATATCTCGCACGCACGCCCAGCCGCTATCAGCAGGCGTTTTCGGCGTCCGGCACCAATCCGCCTCTGAGCCATCCCAACGTGAGCGAATATGCGTTCTTCGCTCAAGACAGTTGGCGAGTGAACAACCGCCTGACGCTGAACCTGGGCCTGCGGTACGACTTTTTCGATTACAACCAGCCAACCACGAAAAACACCGACGCCGGTTTGGCAGCCTTAAATTTGAAGACGGATAAAATCCCTACAGACGCGGCTAATATCGGCCCCAGGCTTGGATTTGCATTTAAGCCTTTTCAAAGCGAACGCGCGGTGATCCGGGGAGGCTACGGCATTTACTACGCCCGCACGCCGGGTCTGCTGCTGAGCACGGCCATTCTTCAGAACGGCATTGACGTCCTGACCTACGCCTTCACCCCGGGAACGGTTCTTTTTCCCACTTATCCAAACATCATCAACACCAAACCTTCGATCGCGTTGAGCCCCGATATCGACGTGACCGATCCCCATTTCAAAACGCAAACTACCCAGCAGTACAGCTTGCAGGCCGAGACCGCATTGGGCCGAGATTATTCCGTCACGGTAGGGTATCTCGGCGTGCACGGGACTCATCTCACTCGCAGCCGGGACATCAACCTTTTCCCGTCGGTTCTGACGCAAGGCACAATCGCGGGCGGCGGGAGCGTTTCGTTCTTCCGGCACCCCGGGGCAACGACGCCAGCTCGCCCCAACCCGAATTTCGGCCGAATTACGCTATTCGAGAGCGGCGCGACTTCGGAATACAACGGAGTTTTCGTTCAGTTGCAAAAGCGCTATAGCCGGAACTTCCAAGTCTTGACATCGTACACTTTCTCGAAAGTGATCGACACCGCTCCCGATGCTACCAGCGTCGTGTCAGGCAATGGCGGCGACGATGCAAAGGTTGCGCAGGACACCGTGCAGCCCAATCTCGAGCGAGGGCTTGGGGTCGCGGACGTGCGTCACCGCTTTGTGTTCTCGGCGGTTTGGGAGTTGAACTACGCCAAGTCTCTCGCCAATCCCTTCGCCCGCCATTTGCTGAGCGGTTGGGAGCTTTCGATGATCTCGCAGGTCCAGGCCGGAAGGCCTTTTTCGGCTACAGTCACGGGGGACCCGAACAACGACGCGAACAACTTCAATGATCGCGCGCCTCTGGCCGGGCGCAATACTACCATCGGCCCTTCTCTTCAAACCCTCGATCTGCGAGTTACCCGAGATATTCGTCTATTGGGCGAGCGCCTGCGCATGCGCCTGATTGGCGAGGCCTTTAACATTACAAATCGGGCGAACTTCAATGCTCTGCAGACGAACCTGTTCACGTATCGAACCGGCGTTTTCACTCCCACCACGAACTATCTGCTGCCCCTGAGCACGTTCGATCCGCGAATTCTGCAACTCGCGGCCAAGATCACGTTCTAATAGGGAATGGCATCGGAGCCCTCCACCGGACTGCTGCAGCTGATCACTGCGGCAGTCACGCCGGTCGTGATGATCTCCGCGGCCGCAACGCTGATTTTAGGCATCAATAGTAAACACCAGTCCATGGCCGATCGTTTGCGCGTGCTTGCGTCGGAGTTTCGGCAGGCCCATACAAGCGACGTCCGGCGTGCGTCCATTAGCCAGCAGATGCGGATATTTGAGCGGCGGATTCACTACTCCGCGACCGCTCACCGGATTCTCTATCTAGCCATCGTAGTTTTCCTTCTGACAATTCTGACAGTGGTGTTAGCGCCTGCGGGCGCAGTCTGGACACCTGCAGCCTATGTTCTGTTCGTGGGCGGCACAGTGCTGATTCTCGCGGCGGTTGTGTTCGAATTTATCGAATTGTGGTGGACTAACCGAACACTGCAACTGGAAATGAGCGACGTAATCGCTCCCGCGAAGAGGTGAGTCCGCTAATCGCTGTCGTGGGACCAACCGGGTCTGGCAAAAGCGAACTCGCACTGTACCTCGCCGAAAGACTGGGTGGGGAAATTGTCAGTTGCGATTCGCTCCAAGTATATCGGGGCTTCAACGTCGGGACGGCTAAAGTTCCCGATGCGGATCGGCGGGGCATTCCGCATCACCTGATCGATGTGGCGGATCCGGTCGATCTGTTCACGGCTGGAGATTATGCGCGGCTCGGACGCGAAACGCTGCGCGAGATCGGAGCGCGGGGACGAGTGCCTATTGTGGCAGGAGGCACCGGGTTCTATCTGAGAGCTCTACTCGAAGGACTCTCGCCTTGTCCTCCGCGAGACGAGATGCTTCGTCTGCGGCTGCTGGCCCGCGAACGCAGTCGGGCGGGGAGTCTGCACAGATTGCTAAGCAGGCTCGATCCGGAGATCGCTCTGCGAATTCATTCGAATGATGTCAAAAAAACAGTGCGCGCTTTGGAGTTGCGGATTCTCCGCACAACTCGGCGAGGCAGTTTGGAGGCCCCTAAAGCATTGAGCGGCTTTCGCATGTTAAAAATCGGATTGAGCCCGGCAAGAGAGCCTCTGAATCAGCGGATAAACCGACGCCTTCAAAAGATGTTCGATCAGGGTTTGATCGAAGAAGTGAAGGGCCTTTTGGAGAGCGGCGTTGGTCGGGGCGCGAAGCCGTTTGAGTCCCTGGGATATAAGGAGGCACTGCAATCCATTGATGGCTCGATCACCTTTGATGAAGCGTTGGTCGCCGCCCGGCAGGCAACTCGGCAGTATGCCAAGAGGCAGCTGACTTGGTTCCGGCGCGAGGCTGGCGTCCACTGGTTCGAAGGCTTTGGCGATGAGGACGCAGTTCAGCATCAAGTCCTACAGCTTGTCCGCTATTGGGATACTTCAATTTCATAATCGGACACTTATGAATTACACTCTTTTTTCACCAATTTGCCGGAACCAAAGTCACTTCGCTTCGTATGTGAAGGTGTAGCTTCTAATTCAATGAAGTTAAACAAGGAGCGTTCGAGTGATTAAGAAAGCACTTTTCGCAATGTCGACGTTTGCATTGGCGGCCGCCAGTGCTGCAACGTCCTATCATGTGACGCTGTTCGAGAAGTCAATGATAAACGGCACCGAGCTTAAGCCGGGTGACTATAAGCTGCAGGTGATCGATAACAAAGCTGTCATTAAGCAGGGTAAGACAGTGGCGGAATCGAGCGTGAAAGTAGAGAGTACGGAACAGAAAATCAAATCGACTTCTGTCAAATATGTGAACGGAGCGATTCAGGAAATCCGCATCGGCGGAACCAAGACCAAGCTCGTCTTCGAGAATTAAATGTAAAAGTGGCAAGACCTGGTGTGCTTGCCGCTTCTTTCCAAAAAGCGGCTTGGACGGGCTCACCATCCAATTCGGGTGCCGGACAATTCGGGTACCGGGAATGGTTTATACTGTCTAAAGAGTTCCCGCCCGCTTCGATCCTCTAGGGGTCACGGCGCGAATCTGGAAGTACATGACAATTCTGCTGACGATCATACACATACTGGTTTGTTTCTTTTTGATTATAGTTGTGCTGCTCCAGAGCGGGAAAGCTGCGGACCTGGCGGGCGCATTTGGCGGCATGGGGTCACAAACCGCGTTCGGGCCGCGCGGATCGGCCACGGTTCTTTCGAAAGCCACTACGATAGCGGCCGCGTTGTTCATGGTGATATCGCTTTCACTGTCGATCCTTGCTATGAGGAATGCGTCAACTTCGGGCAGCGTGCGGGACCGTGTGAAAGCGGTGAAGACGCAAACCACTCCGGCGGCACCGGCCAAGCCGACGGTGACGGTGACTCCGAAAGGGGGCGCTCCTGGCGCGCCGATCCCGATTCAAATTTCACCGGCACCTCAGGGTCAGCCCGTCCCCGCCTCAGCGGTGCCGAAGAAGTAATCAGTTTGCTGTAAATGCGGAGGTGGCGGAATTGGCAGACGCACTAGCTTGAGGTGCTAGCGGGAGCAATCTCGTGGGGGTTCAAGTCCCCCTCTCCGCACCAATATTTTAAAGTTGTTGTGGGCCATCGGACAATCCGGTGGCCTTTCGCGTTTTGCCCACTGTGACTGATTTTCGACCATCTCGCCTTGCTTCTGATTCATCCTGTGCATGGCGTCGATGTCGAGGCCGAAAGCCTGTACGAAGCGGTCGCGGTAGCCGTGGCCGAGTTTCGCGAAGATCCGCTCCTGCGATCCACCCCAGGCCCAATGACCGAGTTCACGGTCGCCGTTTACCGAAACCCGACCGAACACAGGATCCGGCTGCAACCCGTCACGAAGTGGGCAAAAAACACTACGAGCGAGGGGCCAGCGGGATTACGTAACGCCAACGTGTCCGTGTGCTTCGTGGAGAAAGCCTAATCAGCTTTCTGCCTGATAAACTCAACAATGCACCATGGAAGCGACGCCAACCCTCGTTATCAACTACTACAGCGGGTTTAAGCAAAATGTCGTTCCGTTATTTCAGCGTCCATACAGCTGGTCCGAAAAGCAATGGCGAACCCTCTGGGACGATGTCATGGTCTTCTACCCTGTGGACGATGCCAATAGATAAGGCTACTCATTTCATGGGCGCGGTCGTTACGATGCCCGCCCGTAGCGTGCCTGTTGGCGTCTCCAAATTTCTGATCATCGACGGCCAGCAGCGTCTAACGACTATATCTCTCGTGATGTGTGCAGTCCGCGATACGCTTGGCCTTGAACAGCTCGGTGCCCGCCGCCGCATTCAGCACCATTACCTGATCAATGACGACTATGAAGGGACGGACTTTTTTAAGCTCCTGCCGACCCAGGGAGACCGCGCGGCTTACGCCTCCCTTATTCAGGATTCGGGCGCTCCCATAGTAGAGTCTCAATTTAAAAAAGCCTACGACTATTTCAGGCGCCGCCTGCGTGGCGATAGCGACGACGGAGAAAAGATCGATCCGAAGAGAATCCTTGACATTATTGAGAAGCGGCTTATGGTCGTCATGATAAACCTGAGCGACACCGACGATCCCTATCTCATTTTTGAAAGTCTCAACTTCAAGGGCTCGCCCCTGGAGCAATCCGACCTGGTGCGCAACTACTTCCTGATGCGCTTTTCCGTGTCCGACCAGCAGGGCGTCTATGACGGCGTGTGGCTGCCAATGCAAAACCGCCTTGGCCAAGGCTTGACGGAATTCATGCGTCACTTTCTTGGCGCGGAAGGCGAGGAGGTGCGCAAAGGCGACATCTACTCCGCGGTAAGAAGGCTGGTCACCGATTCGGACTCAGCCTCCGTGCGGATTTTAATGAGCAGAATGGAGCGGCTTTCCGCCTTTTATGCGAGGCTATCCGGCGTTGCGGCCGAACCCAAGCCCGAGTTCCACCAATACTTCGATTACTTTCGGCGACTGGATTTTGGAAGCGTTTATCCTCTCTTGCTTGCGCTTTACGAGGATTATGCTGATGGGCAGTTCGCAGCGGCCGAATTCGTCGCCAGCATGGGAGTACTCTTCTCATTCATACTCCGTCGCATGATCGTGGGCGTTCCGTCCAATTCATTATCTGGCCTGTTTCATCGCATTGTGTAAAACAAAGCCCGTCACGGAAACGCCGTCGGCATGGCTCTCAAGCTCGTTAGCCCGCGAGAACAAGAATCGTCGCTGGCCAACGGATTCCGAATTCGCCGACCGATGGGTGCGCTCCGCCGTGTACGGAAGTCGGGTATGTCAGGTCATTCTCGAATGCCTCGAGGAATCCTACGGTCACCATGAGATCGCGGGTTTCGAAGACTCCAGTATTGAGCACGTCATGCCCCAGACGCTTACGCCAGAATGGTACGAAATGCTCGGATCTGATGCATCGCAGGTCCACTCAGAATGGCTACATACGATAGGCAATCTGACTCTGACCGGCTACAATCCAGAGCTTAGCAACCGGCCGTATGCCGAAAAAAGAACCGTCTTTGCAGGCAGTCACTTTGACTTGAATCGGCATTTCGGAGATTATGAACGCTGGAACTCATTTGAAATTGAGGGCCGCGCCACGACTCTTTTCAAGATCGCAATTCGACTGTGGCCGCGCCCGGAAACCTCGATTGTAGAATCGCCGGTGGTAGCCGACAAGGGAACTCCGCCGGCAGCCTTTCATGGTGCTTGCGTGAAGCTGGCGCAGCAATATCTGGGCGTACACTTGTCGAAGCTCTCTCAGACCCGGTATGAGTCTGGAGACGGTCGCATTCGCCTGACGTGCGCGGTTTCAGCAACACACAACGAATCCGGCGACGTGCCTTACTTCTGGTTCGCGCTTCACAGGACGCATGTCGAATTTCTGGAAACCGCACAGTCGCCTTATGTTTGCCTTGGTTGCTCCTCATCCGAAACGACGCTAATGATCCCGTTGTCCGCCATTCGGGGATTTCTTGACCTCGTCAGCATGACGAACACGGAAGACCGCCACTATTGGCATATCGTGATCCAGAAGAAGCTCGGTAAATTCATCCTTCGACTGCTCCAAGGCAAGGACGGCCCTGATTTAACGGAATTTAATATCGGCTCGGCTGCATCCACGTCCGTCTTACCATAAAGTTTAGGTATGACGACCAAGCAGATTCCGATTTCTCAGGTGAAGCGCGCACAAACGGCACGAGACGCTGCCGGCATCGCTCACGGCTAGAATCCACGACCTTCGCCGAATCCTCGATGAGGTTTATCCGCGATCCATGGATGCTTGGCTCGACGGGTTTCAACGAGATACAAATCCTGAATCTGAAGTCATGTGGTGGGAACGGCTGACACAGTGTTACCTGGTGTACACGGATACAAAGGCCCTTAGCTCGGAACAAAAGCAGGCGGTGTTTAGAATATTGTTTCAGCTGGGGATGGGCGGCGATCTTCGAGCTATAGCTCCTGACCTTGCCCGCTTGTCTGGTAGTGCGGCACAAGAGATTTTGGCGTTGATAGGCGAAGGGACGCAATAAGGGTTCATCCCCTTCCAATACCCTGGAAAGAGGCCGGCCACGATACTGTTCCCGCGCCTTTGACGACGTGCTGGAGAAGGTTTCTATTAACCGGTTTGCTGAGCGGTTTCGTCAACGTTTACAAAAGAAGGCTGGCTTAAATTTGGGCCGACGACCATGCCCATGAAGACCAAGAGCAATTCGACGATCTACCATCTATTGTTTGCTTCCAAGAAGGCGGTGGCAGCGGATATAGTCAACGACATGGCAACAAATTCACACATCGAGTGGGCCGACGCGACGTGGAATCCGGTAACCGGCTGCTCCAAAATCAGCCCTGGTCGCAAACAGTGCTAGGCGGAGCGGAGGGCGAACCGCCTTAAGTTGATGGGACAAGCGAACTACCGGAACGGTTTTGAAGTGACGCTCCAACCAAATGCTGGAACTGCCCCTGCGGTGGAAAGCTCCGAAGCGCATCTTCGTTAATTCCATGAGCGACTTGTTCCCTGTGGATATTCCTCTTTTGTACATCGAGGATGTTTTCGATGTCATGCGGCGGGGCACTGGCTTCAGTTCCAGGTTCTCACCAAGCGTGCCGAGCGAATTGAAGAAGTGAGCGCAAAGCTGAGATGGGAGCCAAATATTTGGATGGGCGTGAGCATCGAGAACGAAAGATACACCGCTGAAGCGATCGCCTCAGGAAGACGGCTGCGCACGTGAAATGGACTCTAAATGGGTGATTGGAATTCGCGAGCAATGCCTCAACGCGGACGGATCGTTCTTCTTCAAACAGTGGGGCGGCCTCCAAAAGAAAAAGACCGGACGCGAGCTGGAAGTCCGGACATGGGACGAAATGCCGGGTCTGGCAACGCCCCTCTCCGCAATAAATCATCAGTAAGTCAGACCGTTTCGGAAAGCCGGGCGGTCTTTTCATTACAGCTCAGAGGATTCTCATTCGCCTCTGCTGCTAAAATAAAGCTTTTGAACTCATGAAAATCCACGAGTATCAGGCCAAGGCGATCTTGGCCAAATATGGAGTCCCCGTGCCCCGGGGCGAGGTTGCCTACACGATCGAAGAGGCCGAGGCTGCTGCCAAGAAGATCGGTGGCAGCGTCGTCGTCAAAGCTCAAATACATGCGGGAGGACGCGGCAAGGGCGGCGGCGTCAAAGTTGCCAAGGACGCGACCGAAGCCGTTGACATAGCGAAAAAGATCCTCGGCATGCAGCTGATTACGCACCAGACGGGTCCCGAAGGCAGGTTGGTTCAGCGTCTCCTCATCGAAGAGACGCTGCCAATCGAACGCGAGTTGTATCTCGGCATTGTGCTCGACAGGGGCACAGGCAAGCTCGTTTTCATGGCTTCTGCGGCTGGCGGTATGGACATCGAACAAGTCGCGGCCGAGACTCCACACTTGATTTTGAAGGAAACTCTGATTCCCGGCATTGGCCTGCAGCCTTTTCAGGGACGCAATTTAGCGTTTGGAATGGGTATTCCCGCCGCCAGCGTGAACGCCGCCGTCGCCGCGATGACCGCGCTCGCAAAGGCAAACGATGAAATCGATGCGTCGCTCGCCGAGATCAACCCATTTATCTTAACGAAGGACGGCAAAGTCTTCGCCCTGGACGCTAAAATCACCCTTGACGACAACGCCCTCTACCGGCACAAGGATCTGCTGGAGCTACGCGACCTGAACGAAGAGGATCCCCTAGAAGTGGAGGCGTCGCGGTTCAGCCTCAATTACATTAAGCTGGATGGCAACATCGCTTGCATGGTAAATGGCGCGGGGCTGGCGATGGCCACTATGGATATTGTGAAGTACGCGGGCGGAAGTCCGGCGAACTTCCTGGACGTAGGGGGCGGCGCCAACGCGGAGCAGATTAAGAACGCGTTTCGCATTCTGCTTTCCGACGCTAGCGTCAAAGCCGTTCTCATCAACATCTTTGGCGGCATTCTTCGTTGCGACGTGCTTGCCACGGGGGTTGTGAACGCAGCGCGCGAACTGGGAGTAAAGGTGCCAATCGTTGTGCGCATGGAAGGAACGAACGTAGAACAGGGCCGCGAAATCCTAACGGGCTCCGGCTTCAATTTCACTGTCGCTGACGGAATGAAGGACGCTGCGGAGAAAGTTGTGAGGTTAGCGCAATGAGCGTCCTGGTAGATCGGAATACCCGCTTGCTGTTCCAGGGCTTCACTGGAAAAGAAGCCAGCTTTCATGCACAGACCGCGATGGATTACGGCACCAACGTGATCGGCGGCGTGACCCCGGGCAAGGGTGGCCAAACCCATCTAGGCCGACCAGTTTTCAACACAGTTGCGAATGCTGTAAAGGAAACAGCCGCGAACGCTACGGTGATTTTTGTCCCCCCTCCGTATGCTGCCGATGCGATCATGGAGGCGGTGGAAGCGTCAGTTGCACTGGTGGTCTGCATCACTGAAGGCATCCCGACCAACGATATGATCAAGGTCCGGTCCTACATGCAGGGTAGGGCCACGCGCTTGATTGGTCCGAACTGCCCGGGCGTCATATCGCCGGGCCAGTGCAAGATTGGAATCATGCCAGGCCACATTCATCGGCAAGGGCACGTCGGAGTCGTGTCCAGATCCGGCACCCTTACCTACGAAGCGGTCGCCCAATTGACCAAGCTGGGCATCGGGCAATCCACTTGCATTGGGATTGGCGGCGATCCCATCATCGGCACCAGTTTTACTGATTCGATTCAATTGTTCAACGAGGACCCGGACACTCACGCCATCATTATGATCGGCGAGATCGGCGGCAGCGCAGAGGAGACCGCAGCCGAATACATTCGGGAGCATGTGAAAAAACCCGTGGTCGGGTTTATTGCCGGCCAAACCGCTCCGGCGGGCAGGCGAATGGGTCATGCGGGAGCGATCATCTCAGGCGGGTCTGGCAAGGCAGAAGATAAGATCGCGGCAATGGAAGCGGCTGGCATCAGCGTCTGCGCATCTCCGGCGGACCTGGGCGAGACAATGCGAAAAAGACTATCGGAATCCAATTAACTCTAATGTCAATCGAACAAACATTCGCAATTATTAAGCCAGATGCGGTGGCTGGCGGCCACTCCGGGCAGATCCTCGCTATGATCGAGCACGCGGGCTTTCGCATTCGAGGCATGAAGATGCTCAGACTCTCGAAGCAACAGGCGGAAGGATTCTACGAAGTTCACCGCGAACGTCCTTTTTACGGCGGGCTGGTGACGTTTATGAGCCAGGGTCCGGTGGTTGTGCTTGCGCTGGAGCGCGAGAATGCGATCAAAACATGGCGCGATCTGATGGGCGCGACCAATCCCGCTAAAGCCGACGAAGGGACGATTCGCAAAAAGTTCGCCCAGGACATCGAGCGCAACGCGGTGCACGGGTCTGACGCTCCGGAGACTGCAGCCATCGAGATCCCCTTCTTTTTCAGCTTGGCCGAACTGCTATAGGGATTCCATTCCAGCCAATCTGCGAACTGTCTCGAAGGTATCCGAATCAGCGGCAGACTTATCCGACCGGTATCGTTTCACCCGGGCAAAGCGCAAGGCCAGGCCGCTCACATAGCGCGAGCTCACCTGAATCTCGTTGAACGCTATCTCCGCCACCATCTTCGGCTCCACGTATACCGTGTAGCTGTCGCGCGCCAACTCGAGCTTGAGCAGCTCCGTTGTCTGCCAAGCCAGCATTGCATCGGTGAGCCCCTTGAAGGTTTTGCCGAGCATGGAATATCCGCCCTTTTCGGTGTCGCGGGCACCCAAGTGAAGATTGCTCAGCCAGCCCTGGCGGCGTCCGTTCCCCCATTCCGCGGCGAGAATCACGAGATCGAGCGTGCGCGCCTGCTTGATCTTGAGCCAGCTCTTTCCGCGAGCGCCTGCGGCGTAAGGAGCATTGGTGGCCTTGGCCATGATGCCTTCATGCCCCTGCTTCAGCGACGATTCGAGAAACTCGCGGGCCTTTAAAGTGTCCGACGTTGTTGAGTGCGGAATCAGGTCGTCCGGCTGCGATAGGCCTGTGAGGGCAGCAAAGCGCCGCGCCTGAGTCTCATCCAGCATGTGTCCGCCATTCAGATACAACAGGTCGAACCAGAACGGTCGCAGGGGCAGTTCAGCCCGCATCCGTTCCACCTCGAGCCGTCGCCCGAACCGCCGCATCGTTACTTGAAAGGGTTGTGGCCGCCCATCGGGCCGCAATCCCAAGACCTCGCCATCCAGGATCAACTCATTCGCGGGCAAAGCAAGCGCCGCTTCCACCACTTCGGGAACGGCTGCAGTCACATTGTTCAGAGCGCGGGAAAACACTACGACTCGATCGCCTGCTTTATGAACCTGCACGCGCGCCCCATCCATCTTGAATTCAAGTGCCGCCTCACCCATTTCGGATACAGCATCCTCTACGTCTTCGGCGCTCTGTGCCAGCATCGGCTGCACCGGCCGAAACAGTTGGACGTCATACTGAGCCAAACCCGCCTCGCCATGCTCCAGGAGCGATCTTGCAATGCGCGATGGATCGCCCGCGAACATTGCCGCTCGACGGACTCGGTCCGGTACCGCTCCAGCGGCCTTCGCCAACGCTTCCAGCATGATCCCTTCAAGCGCACCCTGGCGCAATTCGCCGATTAACAAGCGCCTTAAGAAGTGACGCTCGGGTTCGGTGGCACGATCCAAAAGGCCAGTGAGCGACTCGGCGCGCTGACGTTCGGCTCCTTTCCCGCTGATCTTCGCGAATGCATGGAAGGCGGCGTCCACGTCCGCAAGTTCAAGGGTCGCGCTGCTGGCCGGAGCGTTGCCGGACTCCTGCAACGAGGCGTAGCCGATCCCGATTCGGCCCTGACGGATCGTACCTGAAAGGAATGGGACAGCAATCTCTACCTCATCTGGCCGGAGTTGCCGCAGGAGCGTGGCAAGCAGATCGATCTTCGCGAGACGCTTGCTTGTCGCTCCCACCTTCTGCGAGGTGTCGACCACTTGTGCCAGCAGCATGTAACAACTATCTCAGGTGCGAGATTTAACGCGATTCACATTTGCGCGGAGAAAAGCTTCGTAGTCTTCTTCCTCAATCTCTCTCGCCGCGAGCTTTAGCACCGCTCGCGCCGCATCTTCTTCGCTCGCAGTAAAGCGGTACTTGTTCAGTTCAAGGAAAAAGATGGATTCCAGCGGCTCCGCCGTGGAGCGCTAGTAGACGATCATGAAGCACCACCGCATCACGATCGTCTACCCAGGTCGGCTGCCTCACTTCGCAAGAACTGCAGGGTAGTGCGATAGCGGTCGATGATATCCTCAGCCTTCGCCATCTTTTTTTCAAAAGCCGGATCGTAGGGCGTGAGACGATAGCTTCCTTGCTCGGCCTCGATCAGGAACAAGCGGCTTCCCTCTTCCAGGATTGAAGTCGATGCCCTGATTCGGCTGAGAACCACCAGTGAAGGTGCGCTAGCACCAATCCCGCCACATACTCTTTCGCAATCATCTCATTTGAAAGCACTTAAGCTCTGGCCAATCCCGTGCATTAGAAGAGGCAGGAGCAAGACAAATCATGAAAACCAAATTGCTGGCAATGGCGCTTCTGGCGGGAAGTTCGATGTTCGCCGAAACGCGATTTTCCATCGGCATCAACGTTGGAGGTTACGGCCGGGGTTATTACGCCGCAGCTCCTCCTGCTTATTTCGTCGAGAGGCCTCCCTGTCCTGGCCCCGACTATTTTTGGGCTGACGGGTACTGGCATCGTCCGGTTTACCAGAGCTTTAGACGGGACCGCGACGATCGCTATGATCGAAACCGCGACCGCCGCGAAGACTATCGCGAACGCAACGGCTTTAGGAACCGATATTGAAACCCGACTCGCGCAGGATCGAGAAGCCGGTCGCTTAGCGGCCGGCTTTTTTGTTACATTTCAGCCATGCAGCGCGCCTAATCTACATTCTTTCCTACTAACCATGGCTCAACTAGTCCGAAAAATGCCCTGGCCCGGAACCGTGACAGCGGATTCCGAGCCCCTCCTCTCGCGCGAATGGCTGGTCACGAATGGACTTGGCGGATACGCATCCGGCACCATCGCTGGAGTGATCACGCGAGGATTTCACGGATACCTGATCGCGGCATTGCCCTCGCCGCTCGGTCGCATGATGATGCTGAACGACCTGGAGGAGCAGTTTATCCTGCCAGATGGCAAAGAGGTGCATGTGGGCGGGGAAGAACGCGTCGGCGTGCCCTTTCGCTGGCATGGCGCGGACTACCTCAAAGAGTTCCGGCTGGACATGGGCTTGCCAGCCTGGCGCTACCAGATCGGCGGCTTCGTCGTTGAGAAGAGCCTTATGCTGCCGCACGGGCAGAACACCGTCTACATCAACTACCGTATTCTCGATGGAGACGGCACTCTCAAGCTTTCACTCCGCCCTTCCCTCAATATAAGGCCGCACGAATCGCCAGCCAGCTCACCCATCACGGTGCCGTACTCGTTGGTTGTGTTCGAAGATCAGTACGAGGTTGTGGCTGGCCAACAGATTCCTGCGCTGCGACTTTTGTTCGACGGCAAGTGCAGCGGGCTTACGGTAGCCCGCGTTCGCATCCAGGAAATCATCTACCGGATTGAAGAGAGCCGGGGATATGCGGCCCGCGGCGAATTATGGAGCCCCGGTTACTTCCACGCGGAGATTACCAGGAGTCGCGATGCCACTCTCATAGCCTCCACAGAACCTTGGGAAACTATTCGAGCCATGTCCCCGCAGGAGGCTCTCACCTTCGAGTACGATCGTCGCGGGAGGCTGCTGGCCGAAGCCGATCCAGAAGCCCGGGAAGGAACGCCTGCTGAACTTGTGCTCGCCGCGGATCAGTTCATCATTAAGCCGGCCGGGCGTTTGAAAGACACCGCGCGGGCGCAGGCGGCTGGCGATGAAGTGCGCACCGTGATCGCGGGTTACCACTGGTTTACCGACTGGGGCCGCGACACGATGATCAGCCTCGAAGGACTGACCCTGACTACCGGGCGGGGCGTAGAGGCGGCTTACATCCTGCGCACCTTCGCCCATTACATCCGAGACGGCCTGATCCCAAATATGTTTCCGGAAGGCCAGAAAGATGGTCTCTACCATACCGCCGACGCCACGCTCTGGTTCTTCCACGCTATTAAACGTTATCTCGATCTTACGGGGGACCGCTCGATTCTGCGGCTAGTGCTGCCCAAGCTGCTCGGCATCGTCGATTCCCATCTGAGCGGCACGCGTTTCAATATCCATGTGGACCCCGCGGACGGCTTGCTGGTGCAAGGCGCGGCCGGCTATCAGCTCACTTGGATGGACGCGAAAGTGGACGATTGGGTGGTAACGCCGAGGCGCGGCAAAGCAGTGGAGATCAACGCCCTTTGGTACAACGCACTGAAACTGCTCGAAGGCTGGCTCATCGAGGAGCACCGCGAAGACGGGGCACCTACGGTTGCTAAGCACGCCGAGCAGTTGCGCAAGTCATTCAACGAGCGGTTCTGGAATGCGGACCGCGGTTACTTGTTCGATGTCGTGGAAGGAGAAGACGGCGACGAGCCAAGCTGCAGGCCAAACCAGCTGCTGGCGATTTCTCTAGATCACCCGATCTTGGACGAGTCGCATTGGGAAGCCGTGCTCAACGTCTGCAAGGACAAGCTGTTAACGCCAGTGGGACTGCGATCGCTCTCGCCCGATAGCAAGGACTACAAACCGAAGTACGACGGTGATCTGCGCTCCCGCGATGCGGCTTATCATCAAGGTACCGTATGGAGTTGGTTAATTGGACCCTTCGTGGATGCTTGGCTGCGTGTTCATCCAGGCGATTTCCAGACGGCGCGAGGGTTCCTGGAGGGCTTCACGGCTCACCTGGGCGAGGCTGGGGTCGGCTCTATTAGCGAGGTATTTGACGCGGAGACGCCATACACACCTCGAGGGTGCGTCGCGCAAGCCTGGGGCGTAGCCGAGGTGCTGCGCTGCTGGGTGAAAACAGCGCACGCCGTCAAGTAAACTGGAACCGTGGACTTTGAGCTGCATGCGGTGGAAGCTCGGGTGCTCGGATCTCTGATCGAAAAAGAGATCACGACCCCTGAGTACTACCCCCTCTCGTTAAACGCTCTGATCAACGCCTGTAATCAGAAGTCGAACCGCGACCCGGTGGTTTTTTATGACGAAGAAAGCGTGCTGGAGGCGCTTGAAACCCTGCGCAATAAGGGACTCTCCACCACTATCACGGGTGCTGGCAGCCGCGTGCCGAAGTATGCCCACCGCTTTTCGGAGAAGTTGAATCTAGGACGCCGTGAGATTGCAGTTTTATGCGAGCTGATGTTAAGGGGCCCTCAAACAGGCGGCGAGCTTCGAAACCGCGCGGAACGGCTGCACAGGTTCAACGACCTTTCTGAAGTCGAGTCGCTCATGGAGCGAATGACCGAGTTCGTGGTCCGCCTGCCGCGAAGGCCGGGAGAGAAAGAGAGCCGGTACGCACAGCTATTGACGGGACTGATCGATGTGAGTGCGGAACCTGCCGCAGTACAAACTCCGGCGCGCCAGGATCGAGTGGACGTCCTCGAAACGGAGTTGGAGCACGTTCGAGCTCAATTGACCGATTTGCAACGTCAATTCGCTGAGTTTCGCAAACAGTTCGAGTAGGATTTACCCTTCTTTTTGGCGAAAGAACCGCAAGTCACTCAGCGTGCGGGTTCTCGTCTATGGTGCGAAGATTGCAGGGTGTAGTTGGATGAACACTAAACTACTACTCGGCTCCGCGCTGATGGCTTTTACGCTTGCTGAAGAGGTGCCCATGGCCCTCGCTCAGCCCCAGGAAGCGCGTTATGAGTATGCGATTCAACGAACTGCGGCAGGGGAGCAGTCGGCCCAGTTCGTTCCGGTGGTGCAGCGTCGCCGACGATATTATCGGTCCAGCAATGGCCGTCGCGTCTACGTAAGAAGGCGGAGCGCTCGGAAATCGGCGGCGATCGTGGGCGGCAGTGCTTTGGGCGGTGCGGCTATCGGGGCCTTAGCTGGCGGAGGGAAAGGCGCGGCCATCGGAGCCGTTGCTGGCGGGGGCGCGGGGCTGGTTTACGATCGCGCTACTCATAAGAAGGTATATCGGTAGTCCTGTCAGTTGCCAATGTATCTAGCATAAACGCTGCGCGCCCGGTCGACATCGGTGGTCCCTTTCACGATCACACGACCATCGGGGAAGACTGTAAGCTCGTAAGGCGGAATTTCACAGCGTAGAGCGAATTCGTTTGAGCGCACGGTCCCGACGAGCTTCAGGCGTTCTTCAAGTTGGTTCAGATCCACAGGCCGCTTAAGATTATGGATCTGCACGGCGTTGCGTCCGCAGAGGCTAATAGGCACCCGTGTATTCGTGTTCAAGAATTGGTACTCGTGACGGACGCAAGCCGGACAATCCAGATCCATTTGCGGTTGACGAAGCTGTCTCATTTCGCCCGTCCAAACGTCAACTCTAGAGAGTTTCCCTGTGGATTCCCTCGTACACAAGATTCGAATTGCTTCCGCTACCTGCAGACTGGCAACCAGAGACGTGACCGGTCCTAGAACGCCGGCCGTTTCGCAGGTGGCCTGAGAGCCCGAAGGCGGATCCGGATAAACACACCGAAGACAGGCTGTCTTGCCGGGAACAATCGCCATGCAAATGCCATAGCTCCCCACAGCCGCTCCATAGATCCACGGCACTCCCCGGCTCACCGCATAGTCGTTAATGAGATAGCGCGTTTCGAAATTATCGGTTCCATCCAGGATCAGGTCCGATTCGCCCAGGAGGTCGGCGATGTTGTCACAGGTCAAATCGGCAACCTCGGCATGGACTTGAATGCCAGAGTTGATCCTGCCCAGTGCCCTTGCAGCAGCGACAGCTTTAGGCAGGCACTGCTCGGCGTCGGCCTCCTCGAACAGCCACTGGCGCTGCAGGTTGCTCAACTCCACATAATCTCGATCCACGATGAGCAACCGGCCCACTCCCGCCCTGGCGAGCGCCCCCGCCTGGAAACTGCCTAACGCTCCGCAACCCACTATCGCCACACGCGCGTCCAACAATCGTTGCTGCCCAATTGATCTTATGCCCGGGAAAAGGATCTGCCGTGAGTATCGATCAATGTCGCCGGGAGTCATGCCAACCTGATGGTAGCAGCCGTTGCGCTAAACTGGTCGCTTGTGGCGACCCGGCTGGGCTTTTATGCATGTGGGCTCGCACTCATCGTATTTTGTCGGCTTTCTCTTGCGGCCGGGCTGGATCAGTACGAGGGGAAGCCCATTGCCTCAATCGAATTCGATCCTTCGCAACAAGCCTTGAGAGACGACGGCCTGAGAGCGATGATCCCGCTCAAAGTCGGAAAGCCTCTTCGCTCCGTCGATGTGCGACAGGCGCTCCAGCGCCTTTTTTCCACTGGCGAATATCAGGACATTGCGGTCGATGCGTCTATAGCAGATGGAAGGGTTCACATCCGCTTTCTCACGACGCCAACCTATTTCGTCGGACACGTTGCCGTTGAAGGCGTTCCCGAACCTCCCAGCCAAGGACAATTAGTGACCGCGACCAAGCTTCAGCTTGGAGCCCCATTCACAGGCAAAGAAATCAACCAAGCCACTGAGAGTCTCACTGAGATTCTTCACCGCAACGGGTTCTATCGGGCGACTATCAGCCCTAACGTTGAACGGGATCCGGCCACTCATCAAGTTCTCATCTCCTTCCAAGTGGATCCCGGCACACGAGCTAGATTCGATGGCGTGCTCGTTACCGGAAAGGCTGAGAGACCATTGGAGGCAACCTCCGCGAGCACCGGCTGGAAGCCCTTGCGCGGCTTGCTCCCTTGGCGATTCGTGACCGACAACCGCGTTCAGTCCGGAGTGGAAGGCGTCCGAAGCTGGTACCAGAAGCACAATCGCCTGTTAGCGCACGTCACCCTGACCAAGCTCGACTATCACAGCGATACGAATCGCGTTACGCCGACTATCGACATAGCTGCGGGCCCAAAGGTGGACGTGCAGGTAACTGGCTCGAAAATTTCCGGTGGCCAAGTTCGCTCGCTGCTCCCGATCTACCAGGAACGCGCACTTGATCGCGACCTCTTGGTGGAGGGTCGCAAGAATCTAATCGGATTCTTCCAGTCCAAAGGGTACTTTGACACCAATGCGGAATTTTCCACCGAAGTGGAAGCCAACGGGGATGAGACCATCCTATATGCGGTGGACAAAGCAGCTCGGCATAAGTTAGCGTATCTCGAGATCCAGGGCAACCAGTACTTCACGGAAGCAACTCTTCGGGAGCGCATGTACGTGACTCCGGCCACCTTTTTGCGGTTTCGCTACGGACGCTATAGCCGTGAATACCTTGAGAAGGACTTGAACGCGATTAGAGATCTGTACCGCTCGAACGGGTTTCGAGAGGTGGACGTAACTTCCCGTTCAATGGATGATTATCAGGGAAAGTCGAATGCAATTGCCATATTTATCGAGGTGAAAGAAGGCGAGCAGTGGTTCGTATCCAAGCTGGAATTCACTGGACTCTCCGACCAGGACCAAACCTATCTGCGATCAATCCTACACTCAACCGAGGGCCAACCATACAGCGAGTACAACGTCGCTGCCGACCGGGACATCATTCTGGAATATTATTACAACAACGGCTATCCCGACGCCAAATTCGAGTTCACGGCCGTGCCTGCGCCGGAACCCAAACGGATGAGTTTAGAGTTTAAGGTGAACCCAGGGGCCCGGGAGTTTGTCAGAAACGTTCTAGTAAACGGTTTGAACAGGACTGATCCGGATCTGGTCGCGCAGCGCATCACAGTAGCGAGCGGCGATCCGTTATCGCAGACTCGCATTACGGAGAGTCAGAAGCGGCTGTACGACTTAGGCATCTTTGCTAAAGTGAACGCCGCTCTCCAAAATCCCGAAGGGGAGGAGCCTTCGAAATACGTTTTGTATTCGGTGGAAGAAGCCCGGCGATACGCCATTAATCTGGGGTTTGGCGCGGAGATCGCGCGCATTGGAGGAGGGGCGACGACACTCGATTCTCCGGCGGGTACGACGGGCTTCAGCCCCCGCGTGTCCATTGGCGTGAACCGGCTCAACTTTCTGGGCCTGGGGCACACCGTCGGGCTACAAACGCGAGTCTCTACTCTGCAACAGCGCGCTCTCTTCACGTATCTCGCGCCTCAGTTCGAAGGAAACAAGAATCTCAACCTGCAATTCGCGGCGCTGTTCGATATTTCGAAGGACGTCCGCACCTTCTCTTCGCGGCGTGAGGAGGGATCCGTGCAGTTAGGGTTCAAGCTTTCGAAGGCGAAGACATTGCAGTTGCGATACACCTTCAGGAGAGTCAACATCATCGGAACACCTCTAGTTACTCCCGAGCTGATTCCGCTTCTGTCTCAGCCTGTGAGAGTCGGTCTGTTGGGGGCCAGCTTCATTCAGGACCGCCGGGACGATCCAACGGACGCAAAACGGGGAGTCTATAATACTCTCGACTTCTCTT
>JBBRRB010000015.1:0-125300 GCA_038225555.1 Bryobacterales bacterium | reverse complement strand
CCTTCAGCAGACACGCGAAGTGTACCGGTCGCTGCGGGAGTTACAAAAATGAGATTGCGAACCTTGCTGGTTGCCATCCTCTTGATTGGAGGATTCATCGCTCTGACCTCGAAAACCGAGTGGGGCCAGAGCCGTTTGTTGCGTCACGTGAATAGCGCCGCACCGCTGTGGTCGGGACCCTCCGTGGCCCACTCGGCCGGCCTTGGATCCGATGAGCTCAACAACATCGAGATTTATAAGTCGGCGCACTTGGCCACCGTGAACATCACCAGCACAACCTACCGTCGCACCATCTTTATGGAGGTGGTTCCTTCCAACGACATTGGCTCCGGATTTCTGATCAGCCAGGACGGCCGGATCCTTACGAACAACCACGTGATCGGGGATGCGAACCGTATCGAAGTGACCCTCCCCGATCAGACCCGCTACCGCGCTCAGCTCCTCAACCGCAACCCGTACGACGATCTTGCGCTGATCCAAATCACGCCTAAGAGAAAGCTTCCCATTTTGCACCTGGGCGATTCGGACCAGATCCAGGTCGGTCAAAAGGTGCTGGCCATCGGCAATCCATTCGGGTTAGGCGGAACGTTGACTACGGGGATCATCAGTTCGCTCGGCCGCACGATCAGAGGCGAGAATGATCAGGAACTGGAAAATTTGATTCAAACGGACGCAGCCATTAATCCGGGCAACAGCGGCGGACCGCTGCTCGATTCGCAGAGCAATGTGCTCGGCATCAATACCGCGATTCTCGGATCGGGAGGCAATATCGGGATCGGATTCGCCATGCCCATCAATCGAGCAAAATCGATGCTGGACGATTTTCAGCTCGGCAGGAAGCCGCCCCATCTCGGCGTAGCGGTGGTTTACATCGCGGGCGACTACGCCGATGCGCTGCAGCTTCCGACGCAGGGAGGTTTACTCGTGCAAAAAGTAGATAGCGACAGTCCGGACGGGGCGGGCCTTCGAGGCGGCAAACGAGAGATTCAGATTGGCAACGCCCAGTTGCTCGTGGGCGGGGATTTGATTATCTCGATTGACGGGAAACCGGTTGACCGGGACGACGCGATCACGCGCGCGCTCGGCAAGAAGCGCACCGGAGATTCCGTGGAATTGACTGTGTTCCGGGCTGGAAAAACGGTGAATCTGCATGTCAAGCTGGCCGATGTTGTGTAGCGATTAGATCTACTCCGAACAGCTTGTCGGCGGCCAAGTCGCGGCCAGTCCAGGCGATGGTTTTGAAACCGGCCGGGGAGGGGTAGATCGAATTCCGGTCGACCTTCATGCCAGTCTGATACATGGAGCCAACTCCACGAAATTGTACTACCCGGTCGTTCAGCTAGTGCTGAACATTTTTGAGAACGACAATGGCGGGCTGTCGCGTCTACTAGCGACAGGACGAAGGGCTCATGAATTCTCCAAACAAATTCAGCTGGTCATGGACTCAGATCCGAGGTCTACTTGCGAACACTTATCGGGAGTGGGGCGCAGTGGAGGCACCGCGCATGGGGGCGTCGCTTGCCTATTACACAGTCCTATCGCTTGCCCCTCTTTTGATCGTCGTGGTTGCTGCGGCAGGCTTGGTATTTGGTCGACAAGCCGCTCAAGGCGCATTGGTCAGCCAGATTCAGGATCTGGTCGGCAAGCAGGGTGCGGAGGCGATCCAAGGCATTCTTCAGCAAGCCGGCGCTTCGAAGACAGCCGGAACTATCGCTTCCATCGTGGGCTTTTTGACGCTGTTGTTCGGGGCCAGTTCCGTGGCGCTGGAATTGAGGAGCGCGATGAACAAGATCTGGGCTCAGAAAGAAGCTGACGGCGTAGGCGCGATGATAAAACAGCGCTCTTATGCCATCGCCGCAGTGCTTGGCGCGGGCTTTCTGCTCCTCGTTTCGCTGGTGATCAGCACGGTTCTGGCGAGCCTGGACAAGTTTTTTGGCAACCTGATGCCGATTCCAGTGTGGGTCGCCGAAGGCATGAACGTCCTCGTTTCCTTGCTTATGATCACGGGTATTCTGGCGGCAATCTTCAAATTTATGCCTTCCGTGCCGCTCACCTGGCGCGACGTTTCTATCGGGGCGTTGTTCACCGCGATACTCTTCACGATTGGGAAAACTCTGATTGGCGTGTATCTGGGTCGCGCGAGCGTCGGATCGGTTTACGGAGCGGCGGGATCCCTGGTTGTAATTCTGGTTTGGATTTACTATTCAGCGCAGATCCTGTTTTTCGGGGCGGAGTTTATTCGGGTCTATTCGACTGAATACGGATCGCAGCCGGCTGGAAAGCCCGAACCCGCCGTCGAGCCCGCCCTCCGGCCAGTAGTGGGTACCGCTCAGCCCAGAGAACCCCTGTACGGTTCTTTCGCTGAAAGCGTCGGAGCACTCGCCGGATCGGTCGCAGGCTTGGGTGTAGCGGTAGTGAACGTTCTCAAGAGCGACGACAAGGTGTAGAATTTCACTCATGCACCGACTCGCGATTTTCTGCGTCTGCGTCTCGTCCGCGTTCGCTCTGACTGACCCAATTCGACTCGGTACGGGTCTCATCAGTGGCACGCCGGGAAACACCTCCGACACGCGGGTCTACAAAGGCATTCCCTACGCGGCACCTCCGACGGGCCAACTTCGTTGGAAGGCCCCCAAGCCAGCTCTGGCCTGGACCGGGACGCGCAAGGCTGATCAGTTCTCCCCGGTATGCGTGCAAACTCCCTACCCTGCCGCCTCGATCTACTATTCCGATCCGCAACCCATGAGCGAGGATTGCCTGTACCTCAACGTATGGACGGCTGCTAAGTCGAGCACCGAACGACGCCCTGTGATGGTTTGGATCCATGGAGGCGCACTCACTCGCGGGTCCGGGTCCACTCCCACTTATGACGGCGAAGCACTGGCCCGGAAGGGCGTCGTGCTTGTCACCATCAACTATCGGCTGGGGATCTTCGGCTTCCTCGCGCATCCGGAGCTGACCAAGGAGTCGGACCGAAAGGCATCCGGAAATTATGCGATTCTCGATCAGATCGCGGCCCTGGAGTGGGTCCAGAAAAACATACAGGAATTTGGCGGCGACCCGAAACGCGTCACAATCTTCGGCGAATCGGCCGGCTCGTGGAGTGTGAATTACCTGATGGCGACTCCGCTTGCGAGGGGTCTGTTTCAGCGGGCTATCGGCGAGAGCGGCGGCGCGTTCGGCAGCATGCGCAAGTTGGCTGAAGCTGAGGAGATCGGAGCGAAGTTCGGGTCAATCGAGGCTTTACGGGCAAGATCGGCAGACGACCTCATGAAGGCTTCGGCGACCGCGAGTTTCCCTCCCAACGTGGACGGCTGGCTGCTGCCTACCGATGTACGCACCATCTTCGCGCAAGGCAAGCAGAACGACGTCCCGCTGCTGGCGGGGTCAAACGCCGATGAAGGCAAATCGCTTTCTCCCTGGCCTGCAAACGGAAAAGCCCAGGACTATATCGATCAGATTCACCGCCTTTTCGGAGAGAAGGCCGACGAGGTTCTCAAGCTGTACCCGGCCGGAACGGATGAACAAGCGAAGGAGTCTCACTTCGCCAGCTATCGCGATCTGAGCTTCGCTTGGCAGATGCGGACTTGGGTTCGTCTGCAGACCAAAACTGGATCGTTCAAGGCTTATCTTTATTACTTCAACCGCGTGCCGCCTGGTCCGCAAAGCAGCCGGTACGGAGCGTTTCACGCGGCTGAAATCGCATACGTGTTTAATAATCTGACTGGCAAGCGGCCTTGGGAGGAAACGGACCGCAAGTTATCGGACGCCATGTCATCCTACTGGGTGAACTTCGCCGCTACAGGCGATCCTAATGGAAAGGGCCTGCCCAAATGGGCCGCCTACAAGACGGATGCAGACGATGCGCTCGAGGTCGGTGACACGATCCAGCCAGTCCAAGGCGTGCGAAAGAACGCCTTGGACTTCTTCGACCGCTGGGCGAAGCTGTAGTCCAGCTACTGCGAAATGGCCACGTTCACGATGTTCGTATTGCCATCGTCCGTCGTAATGAAGATCGGGACGATGTCCCCGATTGGAGCTCCTTGCGGCACTACGACGTTGATCTGATAGAGGCCCACGAACCCTGGAGCGAGTCCCGCAAAGATTGGGTCCACGCATAGTCCGGGGCTGAACGGGGTGGGAGCGCTAAAGCAAACCTTGGGATGATCCGTTAAGCGCGCGAGGGGCTCCGCCGCTGGCGACCCAGCTCCGCTATCCACTGCGGGCGTTGTCGGCCCGAACCCTATGGCGTAAATGACCAAGGCTCCGCCTACCTTAGCCGCGTGCCCGCCCAGAGCGGCCGGAATGGTGAGCGAATTATCCGGATTCGTGATGATCCCGTAATCCCCGAAGTTGCCATTGAGACGCAAAATGCGGGGCACCGCCCGAGCGATGGTCACCGAGATCGTATTGCCGCGCGTTCCGTTTGACTCAACGCGCAACCGTCCCTCTCCAACAGTCGCGTTAAACGGAACTTGAAAATTAATCTGACCCGCAGATACGTAATACAGAGGCACTGCCTGGTCATTGAGAAACACCTGGACCCCGCCCAGCGTTGTGCTCAATGGCAGACTAACCACTCCCGCCGCAGCTCCGCTCACATACTGACTGCCAAAAAGGGCAATGATATCGCCCTGAGCCAAGCTCTCTCCTGAAGCATAGGTCGCATTGTTGAGCGCGCCCCCGATGCTGGTCAGAGGACCCGTCATCGCTTGCGCGACAACATGCAGCGTAACTGGAATGGTCTTATTCTCCGCAGCAGTGGTGGATCCGCTCACGGTCACGCTGCCGGAATAGTCTCCCGCAGCCAACCCACCCGCGCCCACGCTCACTTTGTAAGGAGTATTGGGGGAGAACGGACTGCCTCCATCCTGCGTCGTTGCAAGCCAGGTTGCTTTAGGATCGGATGTCGCTGATGTCACGTTTGCGCCGCTGGCCGTTGAGAAATGGGTTGACGCCGATCCGCCCACGGGCAGCGTGAAATCGAGCTTGTCGGGAACGCCGGTTCCCACCTGTACGCTGACCACAATGTATTGCGGGGAGTCGGTCGCATTCGGGTCGCTGACCGTAACGAGTCCAGTGTAGTTACCCTTAGCGAGCGCGGAAGTTTGCAGCGCGATCTGAATCGGAAGGCACGCGGGTCCGCTGCCGTCCGAGCAAGCGTGTGACGCTCCGATGGTGGGAACCAGCCATGGCGCTGACCCGGTTGCGGTGAGAGTGAGCGCGCCGTCGCCCGCGTTCTTCGCGTCAATGTTCAGGGTCCCGTTCGATCCCTGGGCGACGCTCACGACGGCGGGTGTGGTTTGCGCCAGTTGCAGCTTCGAAGCTGCGGATAAATGAGCTGCGGCCGTAACGGCCAGCATGCTCGTCCAAAACAATCTATGCTGAAGATCCACTCAGTGCTCCTTATTTCTTTTTACAGTTATTGATTCTAGGAAGGGACGCGGTGACGGGAAGTCGGGCGGGCGATCCGGCGGACGCGAGATTGATTGCATGTCCCGTGCCATTCGCAAATGATAGAGTGCAGGGCGAACGCTTCGCCCATCAGGATCAGTTCCGCCACAACGGTTGTGGCGCAGGTAAACAGATACTCACTTCGGCTCGGTCACCTGGAAATCCGATTTCAGATATTGCCAGTCAGGCAATTCATAGACGCGCAGCTTGGTTGGAACGCTGGCGGTTACTTCCTTCATTTCTTCTGGTCCAAGCGCCGGCACTTTTGCCGGGAAGGAACAAATCGGAGTGTCGCTGGCTTTAGCGGTAGTGGTGCGCAGATCCACGTTCAGCATCAGATCGCCCAGATCGGCTTCCGAATGGTTGACCACGCCAAAAGTGATCTCAAGCTTGCCCGGTCCTTTTTCTTTGATCCGAAATCCCACGAGTTCCAGGTATTTCGCCGAAGGATTATTCTTCGGCGCCGTCGCTTGCAGAGGTTGCTTGAGAGGCGCATCCGTATTCGCCGTCGTGTCCGCCTTGGGTGAACAACCAACTAGCCCGGCACAGAAGACAATCGTCACGCAGCATTTCCGCATCCATTTCGCATTATACCGTTATGATAAAAAGACCATGTCGACCAGTTCCGCCACCCAGGAGGCGACCAGTTTAGTCGAAGAGATCAAGTCTCTCGAGAGCGAGTATCTGCTTCAGAATTACGCCCGTTACCCCGTGGTCATGCATCGCGGACGCGGCTGTTACCTGTATGACGTCGAAGGAAAACGCTATCTCGATTTAATTGCGGGCATTGGCGTTAACGCCCTCGGTTATGCTCATCCTCGCATGGTTCGCGTCATGCGTGAGCAGGCGGGATTGCTGCTGCACACCTCCAATCTTTACTACCACGAGTACCAGGGCAAGCTGGCTCAGCGGTTGGCCAAGGCGAGCGGGTTGCAGCGCACGTTTTTCTGCAACTCCGGCGCAGAAGGGATTGAAGGCGCCATCAAGATGATTCGCGCGCACGGTCGAAAAATCGATCCGGCAAAGTACGAGATCGTATCGCTCGACAACTCCTTCCACGGACGGACGACTGGCGCAATCGCCATTACCGGCCAGCCGAAGTATCGCGCCGATTTCGAGCCGCTGATTCCTGGCGTGAAGTTCGTGCCCCAGAATGATCTAACGGCGCTCGAACAAGTAGTCTCGGAACGGACTGCCGGCATCGTTGTCGAATGGATCCAGGGGGAGGGCGGCATAAATCCGATGACTACCGAGTACGCCGCCAGAGCCCGGCAGTTGGCTGATCGTTACAACGCGCTGCTGGTCTTCGACGAGATTCAGTGTGGCGTGGGACGCCCTGGAGTTTACTTCGCTTACCAAATGTCGGATCCGCTGATCATGCCGGATATCATGGTGGCCGCCAAGCCGCTCTCATGCGGCATTCCGCTGGGCGT
Source organism: Bryobacterales bacterium (assembly GCA_038225555.1). Taxonomy (GTDB): domain Bacteria; phylum Acidobacteriota; class Terriglobia; order Bryobacterales; family Bryobacteraceae; genus JANXQZ01. The sequence goes on along the minus strand of JBBRRB010000015.1, from coordinate 118,413 downwards.
AATCGTTTCGAATGAGAAGGCTGCGGCATCGATCGGGTCGGGAATGCACGGCTCGACGTTCGGCGGAGGTCCGCTGGCCTGCAGACTCGCTCTGGAATTCTTCGATATTCTCGATGACTTATTGCCATCGATCCGAAAGGTCGGTTGCTATTTCCGGCAGAAGCTGGAAGAGCTAAAGAAGCATCATGGGTTCATTAAGGACGTGCGCGGCGAGGGACTGATGATCGGCATGGAGCTGGATGTCCCTGGGAAGCAGTTGGTCCTGGACGCCCTTGAAGACGGGATGCTGATCAACTGCACGCACGACACGGTAATCCGTTTTCTCCCGCCCTATATCATCACAGAGCGGGAGGTTGACATCGCCGTTGCAAAGTTGGCGCGTCTTCTTAAAAGGGTAAAGCCTTAAATAGAGAAGATTCTTATTTGTACAACAAGTTTAAAGGCACGTAAGCGGTACCTGGCGATCCAAAAAGATAGTAGTAGAAGCCGCCGAAGTACGCCGCTCCATCGACGGTTACCGCCGGAGTTGAGGTAACTGGGCCGATGTCATACCACTGATCTCCGCCATAAGTCTCCTGGCTGATCAACAGATAGGTAGTGTTAGCCGCTAACACTACCGGAGCGCTAAAAGCTTGGTATTTGTATGTCCCTGGCGTGCATCCCGCCATAGAAACCGAAACAGCGCCTCCGGTCAGATCGCTTCCCGCAGCAGTTGCCAGTTTCACAATATGGGTCCCGCTATTTCCCGCGATGCACATTCGCCCCAAAGATGTGACTGTGAGCGCATTGGCGCCGACGGTAAACTGCATACCTAGCCCAGTGCTCGTGTAGTTATGTGGCGCGCCAGGAGATTGAGCAGTAATCAAAGGCGACCCGGAGCCTTGTCCCGAGTTGCTGACCGTAATGGCTACTTGCGAGGAAGGTGCACTGTTGTTCTGAGTATCCGTTGCAATCGCAGTAAGCTGATAGGTGGTGCCGTTTGTCAACGTCGTGGTATCGAGCGTCGTGCTGTAAGGCGCTGACGTGTCCGCGGGCCCTATGTTGGCACCGTTCAACTGAAATTGCACTTTGGAAACAGGATTCGATCCGGCGGTTACTTGTGCCGCAATTGTGATCGTTCCGGAAACCGAACCGGCGGCGGGTGAAGTGATGGAGACAGACGGTGGCACTGTCGAATTGCTCACGTTGATCACAACCGGAGCCGACGCAGCCATACTGTTGGCCGAATCAGTGGCAACTGCGGTGAGGGTGTGCCCGCCACTCGCCAGGTTCGCAGTGTTCAAGGTCGCCGAAACTGAGCTAGTGGAGGATGGGACGGTGTTTGGAGAACCGTAGTTGTTCCCATCCAGCTTGAGTTGAAGGTTCGTAATTTGCAACCCGCTAGCAGCCGTGGCGCTGGCGCTAAAGGTAACACTGCCCGAAACCGGACCTGCCGAGGGTGATGTAACGCTCACCGAAGGAGGGGCGCTACCGCCACTGCTCCCATTTCCGTACAAGAAACTAACCGGCACGTAGGCAGTATTCGGCGTGAGACCGTATGATCCGAACGTGTTGTTAATGGCTCCGTTGATGGTGGCAACACTTGTCCCGGCCACCTGACTTACGTCGTACCATTGATCTCCGAAATAGCTCTCCTGGCTCACAAGATTGTAGGACGTGTTGGCCGTCAGGACCAGGGGACTCGGGAGGTTAGCGTAAGTGAACTTATTGGGCGTTCCACCGGACATATTGATCGAAACAGAACCGCCAGGTATGTCCGAACCGTTATTTGGATTGACCAGTTTTACAATATGCGTCCCCGTATTTCCAGGGATGAAGATTCGCCCGAGAGAGACCACGGTTACGTTCTGAGGTCCGACTGTGAACTGCATGCCCAGCCAACCTGAAAAGTTGTTCCGCGCCGCCCCGAACGTGGCGGCAGTAATGAATTCAGTGTTTACCGGTGCGTTGGAAACCTTAACTTGGACTGGGGCAGACGGGGAACTATTATTCGAACTATCTGTAGCAACCGCCGTGATGCTATGGCCACCGTCAGAAAGCGTTGTGGAATCCAGTGTGGCTTGGTATGGGGAGGTGGTCGACATCCCGCCTGGAATTGCCTGCCCATCTACCTTGAACTGCACACTCGTAATGCTTAAGCCGGACGCAGCCGAAGCTGTCGCGGTGAGCTGTACAGACTTCCCTGAGATCGTCGCGTTGGCGGTAGGTGCAGTTACACTCACAGTCGGGGCGGAAGCCGCAGTTACCTGAAAGCTCTGATTCACATTGGGAGCAGCGCTGTAGCTGGAGTTTCCTGCTTGACTGGCTTGAATGGTGCATTGACCGACTGCGGCCAACGTGACGGTTGAACCAGAAACGGTACAGACTGACGATGTAAGCGAAGCAAAACTGACGGGCAAACCGGAACTGGCACTGGCGCTCACCGGGAAAGGCTGCGAACCGAGTACCTTATTCGCTAGTGCGCTGAAGGTGATCGTCTGCGATTGCGCTTGCACAAGCAGGCCAAAGACGCCGACGCTATTAGTTGTGCCTACAAAGACTTTTCCGTTTGCAATCGTAGTGGTGATGAACTTGTTCCCCGCGCCAAATTGATCGCGGTTTCCTGCAGCTTGATTGCTGTTGTACAGTTCCGTGGCAAGATCGTTGGCATCGTAGGCATGCAGGACTGCGGGATTCGTGTTCTCGGCCGCCCATAGAATGGGGTTGCTGGTCCCATTCGCCGAGATCGACGGAGTCGTGCCCGGATAGGGGAAACTGTGGGAAGTCGTCGACGCGGGGGATGCAGCGAACTTGCCCAGCGTGAGTTTGAACTGACGAATCGAATCGCCAACGCTCCCCACGTAAACGCTGCCGTTGAACCAGGCGGGCGTGGCAAACTCGCCGCCACCGAGGGCTAGTGGCAACTCCTGATAAATGTTGTTGTTATTCGCGGCTGTGAACTTACCCATGTTGTCGCGATCGACGATGTAAAGGTTGCGATCCTTGCCCGCGCCAACTCCGAGGTGACGAGTGGCTCCCAACGAATCCACGACATCCGGCAGCAAGAGGATCCCGCCCGACCCAAGGTCCGTGTCTGCGTTGGACTCAGCCGTCGTGTTGTCCATCGTCCAATAATCCAACACGGCTAACTTCCCCGCGCTCAGGCCAACTTTCACGAAAGCGTTCCCATAGTCGCCTTTGCTAGGAAAACCTTGCGCGGTCAGAGTCGTATCGAAGGTTCCATTCGCCATGGAGATGTATATGTTTCCGCTGGCGTCGGCTGCTGGCCCGGCCCCTGCCATCCAAATGGCGGCCTCATTCCCATTCGGTGCGAAATTCAGCACGCTGGTTTGAGACAGCGTGAGTTCGTTGTAACCAATCACCCAGCCCGTGTAAGGCCTGATGTCGCAATGAGATGACCAGCTTGTGTAGACGACCCCATTGAGAAGCAGGAGACCGGGCCGCGCTTTGTACTGACCGGGATCGAAGGTCACTGTCCCTCCGGTGCTCCCGTCGCCGGTCCCTGGATACGTGGCTTGGATATCCACCGGTCCGCCAAACTGCTCTCCGCCCGTCGTGATGTCCAGCGCGTGCAGCCTGTGATGGTACTTGCCGTTAGAATCCTTGCTCATGGCCACCACATAGATCGTCCCGTGAGGGCCTGCTCCACGATCAATAACGGGAGTTCCTGTGATGCCAATCTCCGGGGTTACTTGATTACAGCCGCGCGCATCTGAAGGCGTCTCGCCCGCTTTCAGCAGGGAAACAGTTGGCCAGAACGGAGTGCCTGCATCCGCATCGAATGCGTAAACGCTGTCGTGCTCCGTTACTACGAACAAGACGTTGCGTGTGCCGCCGCCGGACTTTGCGACCGCGGCCGCATACAAGGGCTGCGCGTCCACTTTCCCGTCCACTGCCAGATTGAAAAGCTTGCCGAAGGTCGCCGACTTCACGTTGGCGGGCGTCAAAATCGTTTCGGACAGATTCTGGCCTGTTCTCAGATTGTCATTGTGCCACGTAAGTACGTCGGTCTGGGAAAAGCAGCTGAGTGGAAGAACAATGGCGTGAATCGTAATTAAAAGGGAAATCGGTGGCTTCGGCATAGGCTGTCTCAATAAAGACATAACCTAGGTCACGGTTGTTTCGTGAAATTGCCGTTCGGCAAGCGGCATCCTGCTCTCGCGTCCATGCCACTATGGAAAGGTGAGAGATAAAATTGCGGTTCGTTGCAGCGAACCTAAGTAGAATGCGGCGGCCGACAGTCCTGAAACTGATTGCAATTCTTCTCTTGTGCAGCTTGTCGATCCCATCCTGCCTGGTGCGGAGGCGCGTGGTAACTCGCCAGGGAAAGAAAGACACGCGCCCGCTCCTCTCGGCCACGAAAGCGGATCTGGTGAATCGCATTCGTCTGAGTTACGAACAAGTCCATTCATTTACCGCCACTCTGGACATGACACCCGCGCTCGGGAGCGTGTATAAGGGCGAGATCACCGAGTTTCCGAGCGTGAGCGGACACGTTATTTTCCGCAAGCCGGAGGAAATTCGCATTCTCGGACTAGATCCGGTAATTCATAGCAAAGCATTCGACATGGTCTCGATGGGGCCGGAGTTTCGTTTGCTGCTGCCTTCTAAGAATCGATTTATTGAGGGCCGCAACGATACTCCCCCGGCCTCGAAAAACAAGATCGAAAATCTGCGTCCGGCTGCGTTTCTTGAGGCCATGCTGATCTATCCCCCCCATCCCGAGACTGAGATGCCGATTCTCGAGGATGACACTGACGAAGAGCACGCGCTTTATATTCTCCTCATTCTGAGGAAAGAGAAGGATCAACTCTGGCTCCACCGTTCCATTTATTTCAATCGTCTGACATTGGAGATCGTGCAGCAGAAAATCTTTGACATCGGGAGCTTGACCGTGAGCGACACTCGCTACTCGGGCTGGTCCAACCACGATGGCGTGAGTTTTCCTGCGACGATCGATATCAATCGGCCACAGGACGGTTATGGCGTGGTGATGAAGCTGGTCAACATGAAGATGAATGCCGCGGTCACCGAGGACAAGTTCGTCTTAACGCGTCCTGAGGGCACCCAGTTGCAGGTGCTGGGAGAAGTTGGCTCGAATCCGGCTGCGAAGTAGGGCCATGCGCGGTGCTAGAATGGTCGTAAACGTTGGCGAAGTGGCGGAACTGGCAGACGCACCAGACTCAAAATCTGGCGAAGTTCACTCTTCGTGTGGGTTCGACCCCCACCTTCGCCACCATGATTGAATTCAGAATCAAAAGACTTATGCACCGATGCGCGTCCGCTACGGTCGGAGCTTACTCCCTAACCTTCAGATCCGAAAAATGCGCAATTGTCCCCGGTCCAATCCACAGCGCAACCGAACCCTTACCCGGTGCCTGCTTCAGATCCTTCACAATCAGCACCGGTTGCTCCGCTCCATCCACGTAAAGCCGAGCGCTCGCGCCCGCCACCTGAATTTTCACCTGCGTCCATCGCCCAGGAACCAAGTCGACATACGATTCATACTTGCCCGGAGTCTCTGAGCGTAGCTTCTGCCAGGGGAATCCAGGTGTCGAAATATACTGGCTCGAGTGGTTTCGCTGCAGTTGATCCTCGGATCGCGCATTCCTGGGCCGAAGATAAAAACATTCGTACTGCCTTCCCTGCCCTGCGACCCGGAACGCGATGCCGACAAAACCGCGCACGTTCTCCGCTGCGTCAGGAGCCGTATCGCCGCTCAGCGCGACTTCAATCGTGCCGTCTTGAAAAGACGTCCCCTTGACGATTGCGAGCGTGCTGTCGGCCTGGCTGGACGCATCGGCCTCCGTGATTCGCACCGCCGCCCGCCCCCGGTATGTAACGGACTCGGCCTTGACCGCGTGAAGTTCCAACCGGTCGAGGGTGAGCGATTGCGCCAACATCGGCAACGGCACAAATGAGAAAAGCACCGCCACCCCGATCATGAGTCGCCGCGTCATCAGTGCCTTAAATAAACCTACTCAGAGCGCCGGATCACGACTCGTGAAAAGATGCGTTCGGCCAGATCGCATTTCGGCTTGGCCGCAGCAGTCTGGTAACGGATTGCTGCCGCCTGCGTGCGCTGCTCGAAGCGAGGCACGCTTTGCATGATCCCGATCCCGCAAACCACAACAGTCACGGCAATAAAATCAAAGTTTCTTCGAAGCATTAAACTACCCCCACGCTTTCTTCCACGATTCTTCCGTCAAACAGCCGAATTGATCTATCGGCATAACGCGCATAGCGAGGATCGTGCGTCACGATGCAAATCGTCGCCCCGCCCCGATGCAGTTCCCGCAACAAATCCATTACCGCCTCGCCATTGGTGGAATCAAGATTCCCGGTCGGCTCGTCCGCCAGCAGAATCGCCGGATCGCCCGCCAGCGCACGGGCCACTGCTACACGCTGCTGCTGTCCGCCCGACAACTGCGAGGGATAATGCTTCACTCGGTGTCCCATCCCCACGCGCTCGAGCGCGTCATGGACCCGCTTCTTCCGTTCGTCCCCAGGCATGCCTCGATACGTGAGAGGCAGTTCCACATTCTCATACACCGTTAGATCGCCTATCAGATTAAAGGCCTGGAAAATGAACCCGATCTCCCGGTTCCGAATCCTCGCGCGCTCTGAAAGTTTTAGATTCTGCACCGGCTTGCCATTCAGAGTGTAAGTGCCCTCGCTCGGCGAATCCAGCAAACCGAGAATCGCGAGCAGCGTCGATTTCCCGCAGCCCGAGGGACCGGAGATGGAAATGTATTCGCCCTTCTTCACCTCGATGTGAATCCCGGCCAGCGCGTGCGTCTCTACTTCATCGGTGACGAAAACCTTGGTTACTCCGTCCAGGTGAATCAGTGATTGTCCGTTTTCCATTGTTATTCCTTACTTCAGCCGAATGCGATTTTGAGCGTCCCAGGCCGACATGTCGGAGAGCACCACCTGGTCGCCGACCTTCAGGCCTTCCACCACTTCGATCGTGTTTACCGAGCTTCTTCCCAACTGGACCGGAACTCGCACCGCTTCCTTGCTGTCTCCGCCGTCCAGCTTAAAGAGCGTAATCTTTGCGCCCGCTTGCCCGATCACGGGACGGCCCACGTAAACCACGTCGGAAAGCTTCTCGATCGTAATCGTGCCGTCCACGCTGAGATCGGGGACCGCCCCGTCCGGCAGCGCGCCTTCCAGCTTGACGTCCACTGCAATCGTTCCGTTGATCGCCGCCGGATCCTTGCGGAAAACATGCCCGTTGATGATTCCGTTGCGCGTGTCGATGGCCGCCACCTGGCCCACCGTCACATCCTTCGCCTGCGTTTCCGGTATCAGCAATTCAGCCTTCAGCCTCAAGGGCTGAGCCACCTTCGCGAGGATGGTTCCGGGCGTCACGCGCTGTCCGACTTCGAGAGGAGGAGCGGGAGCGCCCGCGCCCAACTGCTGCAGAATGCCGTCCACCCCGGCCCGGATCACCAACTGCCCCACCTGAACCTTCTTAAGATCGTAAGCCGCCTTCAGCTTTTCTATTTGCACCTTTTGGGCGTCGAGTTGCGCTTGAATCGAAGATCCGCTGATGTCCAGCTGCTGCTTGGAAAGACTGTAACGGCCCTTCAGTTCCTGCGCTTTTGCGACCGAGAGTTTCGTCTCGAGTTCGGCCTTCAGGCCGGCTTTGGTCAACTGCTCGTCGCGCTCGGCGGTCAGATCCGCCTGCATCAAGTCTGACTTCACTTGTTCCGTAGTAGCCCTCTGCTGCAGCTGAGCGCTCTCCAGCGTAACTTTCAGATTCGTGTAATTCGCCTCGGCCTGCTTCACCTGCCAGTCGAAATCGTTGGAGGAAAGCTGCATGTCCGGATTGCTCAAGACCATCAAGATATCGTTAGCATGCAGTTTGTCGCCGGGCAGAAAATTGATTTTTTCGATGCGTCCGTCGAACTGCGCCGGAATCCAGATGTATTCTTCCACCACCAGCTTGCCCAATCCGCGAACCTCGCGGACCATGGGGCCCCGCTTCACCGTGTCCACCCAAACTGTCGCCCTTTCAATCTCGGGAGCAGCAGGTTTCAGGCGCGACAGGCCCCAGGTGATCAGCGGAATGGCCACCACGACGGCGGCGATCATAAAAATACGGCGAATCAGCTTTCGCCGGGCTACCTCTTTGCCACGAGGGATGTCCATATATAAGTTCTCCCCTATTCCATGGCAACTTGCCTGCCACGATCTATTTACGTGATAACAAGGCCAAAATCGCGGGTTTTGCGTCGTGTTGCATAGGCCGGGTGTCCGGTTGTGGGATTGAGTGTACGGGGCAGGACACGATCGGCGATATCACGGAACAGATCGGCCACTTCAGCGTATATTAACTATGCTCTTCGACTTACGTTACGCCCTGCGCGTATTGCTGAAGAATCCCGGCTTCGCCCTCACGGCGATCCTCGCCCTCGCTCTCGGAATCGGTGCCAACACCGCTATTTTCAGCATGGTAAACAGCGTCCTGTTTCACCCGCCTGGCATTTCCGAACCGGATCGGGTAGTCGCCGTCCGGGTCCGCTACGACAAGTTGAATATGAAGAGCATCGGCACCTCCGTGATGGACTTCAAGGATGTTCGCGATCACGGGGACATTTTCGAAGCCGTCGCCACCTCCTCGATGGGCAGCATGAATTACCTCCACGGCGATCTCCCGGTCCGTCTGATGTCCGCTCAGGTGACTTACCGCTGGTTCGATGTTTTCGGCGCAACCCCGATCCTGGGCCGGACCTTTTCAAGCGAAGAAGACGTGAAAGGCGCGAACTTCGTGGCAGTGCTCTCGTACCCCACGTGGGATCGCTACTTCGGCAAGGACCCCGGAATCGTAGGCCGCACGATCTCGCTAAATCAGCAGCCCTACAAAGTGATTGGGGTGATGCCCGCCGCTTTCGTAAGACCTTCCCAAGCCGAGTTATGGGTTCCTCTCGGGTTGCCCCCTAGCGAGTTCAGCCCAAATAATCGCCATAATCAGCACCTGTCCACCGTGGCCCGCCTGCGTGCCGGCATACCGTTCCAACGCGCTCAGGCCACCGCGCGCGTGATCACCGAACGCGTCTTGCAAAACGAAGATCCGCAAGGGTACGCCAAAAGTTCCCTGTGGGGAGTGTTTCTAGTGCCGTACATGGAACTCGTCGCGGGCGATCTAAAAACGCCGATGCTGGTGCTGATGGGAGCGGTCGTCTTCGTACTGCTGATTGTCTGCTCGAACATCGCGGGCTTGATGCTGGCGCGCGCTTCTAGCCGGGGTCGCGAGATTGCCCTTAGAGCGGTGCTAGGCGCGGCGCGATGGCAGTTGATCCGCCAACTTTGGGCTGAAAGCGCGCTCCTCGTAATCCCCGGGGGACTGCTCGGGTGTGCAGCCGCCTATGCCGGAATTCAGGTCCTGCTGAAACTCGCTCCAGAGGACCTGACAAAGGGCTTTACGGTTCAGATGGACGTGCGGGTGCTTCTGTTCACCGCCGCCGTGAGTTTGGCCGCGGGCATCCTCTTTGGACTGGCTCCCGCTTGGCAGCTTTCGCGTACCGACCATTTCGAATCGCTGAAAGAAGGCGGCAGATCGGGCACGGCAGGCAGGATGAAACAGACGCTGAGGACAGCTCTCGCATCGGCCGAGATTGGGCTGGCTCTGATCCTGCTGGTGGGCGCAGGTTTATTCATTCGCAGTTTGAACGAGCTGCAGCAGGTGAATGCGGGCTTCCAAGCCAAAGGCGTACTTACAGGGACCACCGTGTTGCCGGCCACGCGCTACAAAAAAGAAGAAGAGCAGGCGAATTTCTACAGGTCCGTAGTGGACCGCCTGCAAACACTGCCCGGCGTCCAGATCGCTGCAGCGGCGATACCACTCCCCTTCAGCGGAGACGACTGGAGCGCATCGTTCAAGATCGACGGGCGCCCGCAGCCTCCTGGCGACCCCGGCCCCCATGGCTCCGTGCGCTACATCACTCCCCGCTACTTCGCGGCCATGGGGATTCCCATCCGCATGGGGCGCGCGTTTACAGATCAGGACCGCCTCGGCGCTGACCGGGTCGCCATCGTCGACGATGCCCTGGTTGCGCAATATTGGCCCAATGAAAACCCGATCGGAAAGCGCATTCGACAAGGACAGAGCGGCCCTTGGGAGACCATTGTCGCCGTAGTTGGACATGTGCGCCATTCGGACTTGGCAGCCGACTCCGGCAAGGGTACCTACTATTACCCGATCTATCAGGATCCCGCTCCTTATGTTTCCTTTGTACTCAAAAATAGCGGCGGACGGCTGGAGAGCGCGCTGCGGGAAACGGTCCGAAGCGTGGATCCAAATCAGCCTGTGTTCGCGATTAAGCCGATGGACGAGTGGATTGCGGAATCGCTGGGAAGTCGGCGATTTGCGGTCACGCTGATGAGCGGATTTGCGCTCATCGCGCTCTTCCTCTCGGCAATTGGCGTCTTTGGAGTGATCAGCTACGGAGTGACGCAACGCACCCAGGAGATCGGGATTCGCATGGCGATCGGCGCCGAACGGACCCAGGTGCTCGGCATGATCTTGACCGGGGGACTCAAGCTGGCGGGAGCGGGCATCCTGGCGGGACTAATCGGAGCGGCGATACTGACAAAGCTTCTATCCAGCCAATTGTTTCATGTCAACCCGTTCGATCCAGTGACGTTTGCGGGTACTGCGATCGTGCTGCTCCTGGTGGCATTGCTGGCCAGTTACCTGCCGGCTCGAAGAGCCATGGGAGTGGATCCAATGGTCGCTCTCCGCTACGAATAGTCTGGATTGTATAAAGCTTGTACTGTAGGGCAGGGCCCAACTACGGCATGTGTGGCAAAGTAAATTGGAGCTACACGTTCACGCAATCGCTGGTCAACGGAGCATCCATGACGCTCGGCTGCGTGGACGGCGCAACGCCGCCTACCAGCGACCCCAGCCGGCCGAATATCAACGTTACCGGTTTACAAGGATTCGCCAGCCGCAACTACAATTGGCACGACGTCGTTTCCTGGATGCGGGGCAACCACAGCCTGAAATTCGGCGTCGACGTCGACCGGCAGCACGACCTCGACAATTTCACGCCTAGTCCGCCCGACCGTCCTTTACTTTCGCCAACGTTCTCGATTTCGCTCAAGAGACGCCCTATCTTCAAACCGGACCCACCAATTGACACGCGAACGGAGACCATCGCCCAGAATCTCTACACCCGCATCCACATGACCTACGTGAGCGGGTTCGTGCAGGACGATTGGAAAGTGCGCCGCAACTTTACGTTGAATCTGGGCCTGCGCTACGAATACTTCGGGCACCTGGGCCAAGTGGACCGCAGCGGAACGCCGCTCTCGCTTTACCCCTGGTCCAGGCGCAACGTTCAACGAACAGATAGCCAACGGCAGCATGCGCGTTGCTGGAAACGGCTTAGTATCCACCAACTCGCCGCAGGGCTGGAATCCTCGCATCGGTTTCGGATGGGACGTGTTCGGGAACGGCTCGACGGCTCCGCGCTGAGCATGGGCTACCGCCTGCTCTGATTTCTTAAATCCAACTCAAAGCCCGAAAACAAAGATTGCCTGCCCAGCCGCAATCGCCACGTGCTGCTTGCCGTTAATCAGAAAACTCACCGGGTTAGCGACTATCGATCCGCCAGTCTGAAAATCCCACAGCGGTTTCCCGGACCCGGCATCCAGCGCAAAGAAATTCCCCTCGTTCGACCCGCCGAAGACTAATCCTCCTGCCGTCGACAACAACCCGGCCCACGGCGGCGACTTAAGCTTGAATTCCCATTTCTGCTTACCCGTCGCGACATCCAGCGCCCGGATCGCACCGTACGCCGCATCGCCCGAAAGCGCCCGTTCTCCTCCGCCTCCAAACCAGTTGCCCGGCTTGAATTCGGCTTCGGTCTTATAGTAGTAGGCACCCATCTCGCGCACGGGCACGTAGAACATCTTGGCAACCGGACTGTAGGAAGGGCTGAACCAATTGGTCGCTCCCTGCAGACTCGGATACACCAGCGTACCTTCCGCCGAAGGCTCTGTATTGGCGATCAATACCGGGCGTCCGCGATCGTCCAACCCGGTCGCCCAAGTCTGCTTGGCATACGTCGATCCGTGCAGAAACTCGCCCGTGGCCCGATCCAGCAGATAGTAAAAAGCATTGCGGTTCGCCATGGCGACCACCTTCCGCTCGCGGCCGCGAACTACAGTATCCAGCAGCACCGGAACCTCCGTCGCATCCCAATCGTGGGTGTCGTGCGGAGTGAACTGAAAGTGCCATTTCAATTTGCCGGTGGTTCCATCTAAAGCGATCAGCGAGCATGAATACAGATTGTCCCCAGGTCGCGCATCGCCGTTCCAATCAGGTCCGGGATTGCCGACGCCCCAATAAACCAGATTCAAGTCCGGATCGTACGAACCTGTCACCCAAGTTGAACCGCCCCCGCTCTTCCAATCGTCGCCCTTTGACCAGGTTTCATGGCCTGGTTCCCCCGGCCCGGGGATGGTCCAAAACCGCCAGAGGCGCTTGCCTGTCTTCGCATCATAAGCGTCGACAAATCCTCGAATGCCGGCTTCCCCTCCCGCCGTTCCCGTGATTACTTTCCCATTGATCGCGAGCGGTGCGGCAGTGAGGCAGTGCCCCAGCTTGTAGTCTGCCACTTCCGTTTCCCATCGAACCACGCCAGTACGAGCATCCAGCGCGACCAAATGCGCGTCGAGGGTTCCTACGAATACGGTGTCATCCAATATCGCGACACCTCGATTTACCCGACCGAACCCAATCGTCCGCAGGTCCTTCGGGAGGGGCCGGGTCCAGTTCCAAAGCGGCCGGCCTGTTCGCAGATCGAGCGCCGTCACGCCGATTTCAGGACTGGTCACGTACATCACCCCGTCGGCTACAATCGGGCTGACTTCGGTTCTTCCAGCATGCTCTACTTGATAGACCCAAACAGGCTTAAGCCCTCCGATGTTGGCCGGAGTAAGCTGCGCCAGCGGCGAGAACCGGTGCGCGCTATAATTGCCGGAGTAGGTAAGCCAGTTCCCGGAATTGGGTTCGTTCTGCAAAATGCGCTGGTAGGGGACCTGGGCGGTCAGCCCGGCTGCGAATAAGAGGAGGGAAAGCCCGCACTTCATGGTTCACCTCTGAGTCCGGCGAGGTAAGACACAAGATCGTCGAGCTCCCCCGGCGACAGCTTGCTCTGAAATTCGGGCATCGCCGATTTGCCAGTCTCGTGCTCTAGCGAGGACAGTTCGCTCTTTCGCAACGATTGAAAGCGGTTGCTTGAGTCTCGCATCTGAATCGTAAAGCTATCCTCATTGACTCTCATGCCTCGCACCTCCTGGCCGTCTCGGGTTTTTGCACGAACCATCGCGAATTCTTCCGGCACAGTGGCACCAGGATCCACGATCGCTTCCTTTAAATAGGCTGCGCTGCGCCGCGCCCCGATGGCGGTCAGCTCGGGACCATAGCTTCTGCCTTGACCTGCGATTACATGACATCCCGTGCAGCCGAGTCTTCCGTAAAGAATTTTCCCTAGCGAGGGATCGCCAACGACCGGCACGCGAGCGGTTTGGCCGAGAGCTCGCGTATACGCTACCACCTTCCACAGCTCGCCATCGCTGAGCTGCCACGCGCCATCCATGATGGTTCCTTCAATGCCGTTTTTCGCGATGTCGAAAAACGCCTGATCCGTGGCGGCGCGTCTGAGCTTGGGTAATGTCAAGTTGGCACCGCGACCGCCGCCGCCATCGATTCCATGGCAGGGAGCGCAATGAGCTTGAAAAAGTTTTTTGCCGGTGCCGAGATCAGCCTCGGGTTGCGCGCAGGCGACCCGCAAGCACAGCAACGTGAGAGCCCACTTCAAAAGATTCCCACTCCCAAGACGAGCCGCTTGGCGCCGATCAGCACCGCGATCAAGCATAGCGCAATGGCCCAGGCGGACGGATTTCGGAATCCCGGCCGACCCTGCACATAGGCGATGATGCTCAGAATCAGTCCAGCGGCAGCGAACGGAATGTTAAACCAGTTCACCCAGCCAAAGCATGGGATTACGCCTACAAAGAAACCGAGAAGGGCCATAATGCCCCAGGCCAAGCTAACCACTTGCATTGTTTTTGCTCCAATTTGGAACAAGTCTACCGCATCCGCACTTAGCCAACTGGAAGCAGAAACTAAGGCGTGGCCAAACTCTTTACTAGCTCATACAAAAACGTCTGGCTCTCATAAAACGACTGCACGCTCACTCGCTCATCCCTGCCATGCGCACGCATGTCGTCCCGCTCCATGAACATGCCCTGGACTCCATACGTCTGAATGTTCGCAGCTCGAAGATAGCGGCCGTCCGTGGCACCCATCACCATAATCGGTACCGTCAGAACGCCCGGCCACATCGTGTCCGTAATCCGACTCACCGCTTTCATCACATCCGGCCGCAGCGGGGAGTCCGGGCCGAGAGTCATGTCGCCCAGTTTATTGACCTTAACCTGCTCATCAGCGAATACCTTTTGCAAGGTGCTCCGGACATAGTCCTCCGAGTCTTCCGCCAACACGCGGCAATTCACCGTTGCGGCCGCGAGTTGCGGCAGAGCGTTCATGGCATGACCGCCTTCCAGTTGCGTAGCCACGCACGTCGTGCGCAGGGTGGCGTTCCAGGCAGGCGACGATGCAGCCACCCGTTGCATGGCCTCCTGCGATCCCTCAGCAACCTTCGTCAGATCGCTTTTCAACGGGCCCTTGTCGATCTTTGCCATCTGCTGGAAGTACTCGCGTGTCACCGCGTTGGTCTTCAGCGGAAAACCGAACTTCGATAACCGATCTAGAGCGCCCGCCAGATGATAAATCGCATTATCGGCCACCGGCATGGAACTGTGCCCGCCCTTGTTCAACACCTCGAGGCGAAAATTGAGCACGTACTTCTCGCTCACCTGCACATCATTCGCGATCCGCTTGCCCTTCACCATTTCGCCCCACCCGCCTTCATTCAGGCAGAACTCGGCATCGATCAGCGCGCGCTTATTCTTGATCAGCCAATCGACTCCGTTGTAAGGGCCTCCGCCTTCCTCGTCTGCCGTTAGCGCGACGATAATATCCCGATCCGGCTTGAAGCCTTCACGCTTATACCGGATCAAGTTCGCAATCCAAATCGCCGCCTGCGCCTTGTCGTCCGAGGTGCCGCGTCCGTAAAAGTAGCCATCGCGCTCAATGAATTCGAACGGGTCCGTGGTCCAGTCCTCGCGCTTGGCTTCCACCACGTCGGTGTGGGCCAGCAGGAGAATAGGCTTCCTCGCACCAGTGCCGTGATAGCGCACCACCAGATTCGCTTTTTTAGGAATCGCACCGCCCAGGAAAATATCGGATTCAGGAAAGCCCGCAGCCCTCAGCCGCGCGGCCATTGCCTCCGCGACGGGGGTGGTTGCGCCGGTCGTAAACCCGCTCTTGATCTCGATGATTTGCTTGTAGATTTCGCGCGCCAATTGTTGTTCGGCAGCGGGCGGCAGCGTCGCGGCATGCAGATAGGCAACAGACAGCAAGATCCAAAATCTTCGCATCACATATACTCCGGCACTTCGATCCCAAGCACACCCAGCGTTCTTTCCAACTGGCTTCGAAAGTAATTCGTAATCCAGAGCAGGAAGGTCCGCTTCTCGCGATTTTCTTCGGACAAAACCGCGTAGTCGTGATAGAAGGTATTGAAGGCTTGGGCGATCTGAAAAGCGTATTTGGCCACGTGCGCTGGCTCGCCCGACGTGACCGCCCTCTCGATAGCCGAATCGGCTTTCGACACCGCAAGCAACAACTGCCAGAAATCTTCGCTCTTTAGCTGACGCGCCATTGCAGCTTGGTCAAGAATAGTCCCGAAGTCGGGCAACGTCTCGCCGCGGTCCGACATCTTCTTCAAGATGTTCCGGGCTCTGACTACGGCATATTGCACGTATGGGCCTGTATCCCCCTCAAAACTGAGCGCCTCTTGAAAATCGAAGGCGATCACCGAATTGCGCGTGAACTTCAGCATGAAGTAACGCAGCGCGCCCACCGCAAGCTGCGTCGCCACCTGCTTGCGCTGCTCGGCTGGCGCATCTTCATGGCGCGACTCCACCTCTTCCAGCGCCTTCTGAATCAGCTTATCGAGAAGATCGTCCGCCTTAACTCCCAGTCCCTTGCGCCCCGACACTTCGATGTAGGGTTTGCGCTGGTCTTCTTCGGAAAGCTCGATCCCGAGCTCGACGCAGGTTCGCGGCGAGAGCGCCACCATCTCATAAGAGAAGTGAATTGACCGATCCGCTTGCTCGTCATAGCCAAGCGCGCGAAGTCCCGCCACCACCACCTCTTGCAGATACGACTGGCGCGAGTCGATCACGTTGTACACCCGCTCGCCCTTCCCGAACGGAGGCGGCGCGTCTGCTGTAGGCTGGTCCGTGGTCGACCAAACCGTGTGCCCGTCGGGATACGTGTTCCAGCGCGCGTAGTAGAAGTCCTTGCCAAGCAGCCCGAACTTCCAAAGCTGGTAGGCGATATCCTTCCCGACGTAAGTCACCGTGCCGTTCGAGCGCACGATTACCTTCGAATCTTCCTCCGCCGCGTTGTCGGAATAGGCGGACCCCGGCATTACCCAGCAGCCCGAGTTCTTCCCCTCGGTTTCGAAGTAGATTGCCTTGCGCTCCTTCAACTGCTCGAACGCGGTCGCCCAAAATTGGAGATGGAGAATTTCGCTTTCGCGGGGCAAAACGTCGTACTCGACGCCGAGGCGCAGCATCGTTTTCAAATGCGCGTTGACGATGGCGTCGGCCACTACGTGGGCCAACTCTGCCGTCTCACCCTTGCCGGCCTCGATGGCGTGCAACGTTTCGTGACGCCAAGCCACGGTCTCGGGATGCTCCTTGAAGTATGCCGACATGCGCGCATAGAGATCCCAGCAAAGATAGTCGAACGGGTGATCTTTGTCGCCGATCATCTTCAGCACGTCGTCCACCCGCCGCTTTTCAAGGTGCTGGAAGCCAGCCACCACATCGGCCACTTGGACTCCGGTATTGTCGATATAGTTTTGAACTTCGACAGTGTGGCCGATCGCGCGCAGCATGCGCACGAACGTGTCTCCCAGAACCGCGTTTCTCAAATGGCCGATGTGCGCGGCCTTATTGGGATTGATGTTGGTGTGCTCGACGATAATTTTCCCGCTCCGGCTCGCGACGTCGACTGAAGCGCCTTGCAGCACCGAGAGGCCGTACGGACCGCGGTCCAGCCGGACATTGATGTATCCGTTGCCAGCCACTTCGAGCGCCGAGACACCGGGAATCGCGCCGAGGTCCTCAATCAATTGACCGGCAATCACTTTTGGCGCGAGACGCAACTGCCGAGCGAGCTGAAAAGCGACCGGGATGGCAAGTTCGCCAAAGGAGGATTGTTTGGGCTGCTCGAGACTGACAGGAGTCTCCACGCCGAACTTATTCCGAACGAATCCGGACACACGAGTGGCGATCTCCTTTTCTAAAACATGGAACACTAGACCAGTATACGGGCGTTAGGCGGGGTGGTCTTCCCACGCACGACGTTGACGGCCGTACGGAATCGAGTTCCAGATCCGTTCATGCGCGAAATAGGCGACTAGCTTGACAACCACGTCCAGCGCGCCAGCACCAGCCGAAAGCTTCATGTTGCCGGTCAGCACAGCCACAATCCCGGCAGTACAGAGCGAACCAAGAATCCGATAACTGATGGCTTTTACGAGGCTGCGTGAGGTGGTTTCCATGGAAGTAGTGTATCACGGTAATCTCTATAGACAAGCACCTTTTAGTGGCGGCGGTATACTGACGTTAGTGCCAAAAGTAACGATTGACGGACAAACTGTTGAATATGAAGCAGGTAAGCTGCCCTACGCGGAACATGGCAAGCCGGAATCGCTGCTGGACATTTGTTTGCATTTCGGCATTCACCTGGAGCATGCCTGCGGCGGGAATTGTGCCTGCACTACGTGCCATGTGATCGTGAAAGAAGGCCTGGAGAATATGTCGGAGATGGATGACGACGAAGCTGACCGTTTGGATATGGCGGCTGGTCTCACTCTTCGATCGCGGCTTGGCTGTCAATCCATCGTCGAAGGGGATGTCGTCGTGGAAATCCCTACTTGGAATAGAAACTATGTCAGCGAGGGCGGAGGCTCCATGAATCTGGGCGATGCCATTCCGGTGGGGAAACATTGAGCTGGATTAAGTAAATTCAATGTAAGTAGCTGAAACCAAAGGATCTGTCGTTGAGTCTCATAGACAGGAGCGAGGTACACACATGAAAAATCTATTCGGAATACTGGCGGCAGGCGTTCTCGTGAGCGGCATGGGACTGATGGCGCAGGAAGGCCCCAAGGCCGAAATGAAGCAAGCTGGCAGCGACGTGAAGAATGCCGGCAAAGCGACCGGCCGCGCTGCAAAGCATGCAGGCAAAGGCGTCGCGAAAGGCACCAAGAAGGGCGTACACAAGGCCGCCGATGCAACGGAAGACGGCGCAGCCAAAGTGAAAGACAAAACGAAGTAATCGCTTTTTCTTCTAGAAGCCGCTCTCCCGCCTGGGCAGAGCGGCTTTTATTTTTTCCATTGCCAATTCAGCCGGGTCTGGTGACTCTGCGATCTCTCCCGCCGCAACGCATTCGCCGACCTGGATTACAATCCCGCCTCTTTCGCTGATTCCGACCGGCACTAGCGGCCACCCGGACTTTCCCAACCGCCTCAGAAGACGGTCGACGCCGGGGAGCGGGTCCGATAAATTCCCAGCAACAGCCGCGGCCCCCTCAGGGAAAATTCCAATTGGGCAAGTCAGAGTGCGTGAATCGCGCAGCAGGCGTCGTAACGTGCCTGCCGTGTATTCGGGATTTGTTCTGGCAAAAGCCACGGGATAGCAGCACAGCGCATGGGCCACCCGAGGCAAAAGCCAATCGCCTGGCGAGGGTAGCGTCCAGGACGCAATGCGCGTCGCAGGCCAGTTGGCCGTCACAACCCAGCGCACGGGCGGATCCAGCGGACCGTAGCGCCCGTTCACCATCTGGGTGAGAACGGACGCGACATGCGCGATCCAGAGCCCGGGGCGCTGGTAGTGATTTGCAACCAACACGAAGCGGGGGCTTTCGGGCAGATTCTCAAGCCCTAGCAGCACTGGCGCAGGCTGGATGCGGGATACGAAGCCGGCGCTGAAGCGGTCGACGGACGCCTCGGTCCCGCGCCAGATGTTGGGTCCGATGGAGAAGACTACGCTCCAAGGCACCGGATAGCGGATCTCAGACACGCCGTCCCTTCCAAATTGCCTTGCGTCCGAACAACGTCGTCACCATCCCATTCAGCGCAATCAGTTGGAAAACATAGATGGCGACAGGTGCCCAAAGCACTCCGATGGAGCGGTACCAAGGCATCAGCAGAAGGGTTGGGAGGAGCGCAAAGCCGGCAGCATACGCGAGCTGATTTTCCGAGATCAACCATACCAGGACGGGCAGATACGACGTGAGCAGAATTGACGCCGCAATTACCTGGACCCCGCTCCCGGGATTCACCAAGAGGAAGCGGAAGGAGTTTTTCTGGAATCCTCTCCAGATTGCACCGAAACTGTCGTACATGCGAACCGAACCCAATTGCTCGGCCCGCAGAACACGGGACGCCACCCGGTGCCGTTTCACCACTTGGGCCAAAGCGACATCCTCAATCACGCTGTGAGCGACTGCTCGGTGGCCGTTGATGAACTCGTAAGCGTCGCGGCGAAACAAAAGGCATTGGCCATTGGCAAGCGCCTCCATCGACTTTGGATTGTTCACCGCGCGTCCATCGACTCCGCAAAAATACAGGGCAAACGAATACGGCAGCAGCATCGATTCGAAAACCGTCACGCGTTCCTGACGAAGAAAAACCGAAGCCACGGCCAACTGTTCGCTCCGGACGTAGCTCATGAGGGAAGGCAGAAAGCGGGGGTCGTAGCGCGTGTCGGCATCCACGAATAGAATCCAGTCGGAAACGCAGACACGGGCCCCGGCGAGGCAGGCGTTCGGCTTTCCAAGCAATCCCTTCATGAGCGGAGGGGCTGAGATTACAAAAGCACCAGCTTTCCTGGCGCATGCGACGGTAGCGTCGCGCGAATCGTCGTCCACTACCAACACCGGCATACCCCCGAAACTTGAAACTGCGCCGCCGATGTTTTTCTCTTCGTTCCGGGCCGGGATCACCACGGTTAGATCGGAAGGCAGCTCGCCTAGACTGATCGGGATCTCTGGAAGGCGAAGATAATTGATTCTCGATTTGATCAGAAAAAATGCGATTCCCGCAGATATGGCTGCGGCGCACCAGACCGCATGCACCCTAAATAACTCTCCGAATCGTGGGACCCCTGACGCCGTCCGGGAATAACGGTCCTTCCACCGAGTCCTGCCATTGGCCGCCAGCATCCTGGGCTTGCGCCTCAATTTGCCGGGCCTCCCTGGCGGAAACTTCAACCTGCCAGCGGGTCCATGTGAAAGGCGAAAGGGGATTTTCCAAGCTCGCATCCACCCAAGAACCATCGTCCGCGCGTACTCGCACTCCCCTGATCCCTTTCGTCCCGGCGAACGAAACTCCGCCGATGCTGAGCCCGTCACCGGCCCGCTGAATCTTGTCGATATGAGAGGCGATGTGAATCAAGGGCTCCTTCGTGTATCCCATTTTAGGCCAGGTTCCATAGTAGGGCTTGGTGACAAAGGCGATCTCGGAGATCCATTTCACATTCTTAAAACCGTAATATCGAGGAGCCAGCAACCTGAGTGGAAATCCATGCGTGCGGTCCAAGGTAAGGCCGTTCATGCCGAGCGCGAGCAAGGGTTCGTCCGAGAAAGCATAATCGAGCATCAGGCTATCGCCGTGGCCATCCACTCCTATCATCGCCGCTTCGGTGATCCCCGCCGGAAGCGACTTCCGATCCACGATTTGAGAGAGGTGGATTCCGCTCCAGGCGGCGGTTCCCATCAGGTCCGATTGAAGCGTGTTGCTGACGCATCTCAACGTGACGAAACGCTGAATCCTGGGAAGCGTGAGCAATTCCTGGTAGCGGAACTCTCGGAGCAAACCGCCATTGGCTGTGATCCTCAGTCGCCACGATTGCGGATCGATCACGGGGTCCACCGTGTTCTTGCTCATTCCGTAAAACTCGGGAACGGGAGTTACGGCCTTCCGCACCAAGCCCGGGTGGAAGCGTTCCGGCGGCGGTTGAAAGTGGAAGAGCGGGACGGGTTCCACCGCTCGCTTCGAAATGGCTTCGTTTCGCAAAAAGCTCTCCGCCGCCACCCCCATCACCCCCAAGCTCATCACCGCCGACGTGAGGAACTGGCGGCGGCCCGATACCGGAGCGGCCTTTTTCATCGTGATGAACGCAACCGGCACCCAGAAGCTCAACTGCCCTAGCCAGGATCGGTAGCCGAAGGCGATTCCCAAGCCGAGTGCGGCTGCCAACGGTCCCATCCAGCGCAGAGGCAAGGTCGCAAAAATGACAAATCCGAGGGTGGCCAAGGCCCCTGTTACCGCGAACGGTTTCGCCCACGGACCGAACGTCTGCAAAATCGCCACTGCGTAATGCGAAGGCGTATGGGCCATGATCCATTCGGAGATCGTCTCGGTCCAAAGCGGCGAGCCGAAGCAATAGAACGCTAGATAGTGGGGCACTAACCCGGCCAGCGTTGCCAGCGACGAACGGCGAATCGCCCCCTCTAACGCCATGCCCGCCGAGCGATGGGAATTGCCATGGACTTCGCCATGATCCAGTATTTCTGAGCGGCTGGCACATAAGCGCGCTGGCTAAAAACGTCGAAGTCGCACCGCTCGATTTGTTTCAGAATGCCGCGATAGACCTCCGCAGCCACTTTCACCGCGAACCGCCCATTGGCCGATAGCAGCGGGATTCCAGGTTCCGCTGCGGCGTAGAACCCTCTCGCCCGCTCCACTTGAAAGCGCATCAGTTCGCGGAACGCGTTATTCCGTACTCGCTTTGCGAGGTCCTGATCGGAATAACCGAACCGGGTCATTTCTTCGCTTGGCAAATAGATGCGTCCCCGATCCAAATCCTCGGCGATATCTCGCAAGATATTCGTGAGCTGCATGGCGATACCTAGCTCTATCGCATAGCGCAGCGCATCGCCTTCAAATCCAATTACGTGCGACATCATAAGGCCTACAACCGACGCCACGCGGTAACAGAATATCCGGAGCGCGGCGAAATCCTGGTAGCGCGTATTTTCCAGGTCCATGCGCATGCCCTCGATCAGGTCCAGCGGATACTCCGATGGAATCGAATGCCGCTGTTTCGCGTCCAGGAACGTCAACAGGACTGGATGGCTGGTGCTGCCGCCGCGGAATGCGCACTCTACCTCTCGGGCCCAAGCTTCCAGATCCCGACGGCCCTGCTTCAGGCTGGAGCATTCATCCACCAGATCGTCAGTGTGTCGGCAGAACCAGTACACCGCATGCGCCGAGCGCGCCAACTCCCGAGGAAAGAAGCGCGTGGCGAAGTAGAAGCTTTTGGAGTTCTCCGCCGTCACTTCGCCGGCCTGGAGATAAAGAGGACGGAGAGCTAGTTCGGCAGACGATCGCAAATCAGGTTCTCCGCAATTTTCGCCGAACAAAGCACGCCTGGAACGCCAGCACCCGGGTGTGTACCTGCCCCGACGAAAAACAGGTTGCGGACATCCTCGGATTCATTGTGGGGTCGGAACCAGGCCGATTGCCGGAGTATTGGCTCAAACGAGAATCCTGCGCCCCGATAGCTGTTGAGCGTGGTTTCGAAATCGAGAGGCGTGAAGATTCGCTCGGTGACGAGGCTGGCCGCAAGACCAGGCAAGTATTTCTCCTCTAGAAATTTCATCACGCGATTCCGGAAGGGGACGGCCTGCTGCTTCCAATCGATTCCGCTTAACTGATTGGGAACGGGGATCAAGGCGTAGAAACAATCGCAACCGTCGGGGGCCATCGACGGATCTGTGCTGGAAGGGCGATGCAGGTACAGAGAAAACTCTTCCGAGAGATGCTTGGTGTTGAAGATCTCATTCAGCAACTCGCGATAGCGCTCGCTCAAGATAATCGTATGATGGCGAATGTCTGAGTACTTCTTGGACGTGCCGAAGTAGATCACGAAGAGCGACATGCTGTAGCGCATCCCGGCAAGTTTCCGATCAGTGTACTTCTTTCGAGATGCGGGCGGAAGGAGGCGGCGGTAGGTGTTCGCGATATCGGCATTGCTCACCACCGCCTCGGCCTGGATCCGCCGGCCGTTCGCCAGCTCAATGCCAATCGCCCTTCCGTCCTTTAGCATGATTTGCTTCACTGGCGAAGATAGCAGCAGGCAGCCTCCAATCTCCTGGAACAGCCGGCCCATCGCGGCGACCAATGCACCGGTTCCACCGATCACGTAATGAACTCCCCACTGGCGCTCCAGATAGTGGATCAGCGCATAAATTGACGTAGTCTGGAACGGATTGCCGCCCACCAGGAGAGGATGGAAACTGAAGACCCTCCGCAGCATCGGATCCTTCACATACTTAGCAGCAAAGCCGTAAACTGTGCGATAGGATTGCAGCCTGACCAAGTCGGGCGCCACCTTGAGCATGTCGGAAAATTTCAGAAACGGACGGGTGGACAGTTCAACAAAACCTTTCTCGAAGATGGCCTTCGCTTGAGCGATCATCTTGCGATACCCAGCTTCGTCGCCCGGCGCGAACTCGGCCACTCGGCGCTCGGTTTCCGCCTCGTCGCCGTTGTATTCAAACCAGCGGCCATCGTGAAATTCGATGCGATAAAACGGGTCCACCGGTACGATGTTGACGTAATCGGCGGTCTTGCGCCCGACCGCTTCAAAGATTTCGTCGATGAGGAAGGGCGCGGTGATCACAGTCGGACCAGCGTCGAACTTGAAGCCATCCTGCTCGTAGACGTACGCCCGGCCGCCTAGCTTATCCCGAGCCTCGACCAAGTGAACCTGGTACCCTCGGGCTTGCAGTCGGATTGCGGTTGCCAGGCCTCCGAAGCCGCTACCGATGACGGCTACCGTCTTCCCAGATTTTTGCATTCAGATAATCCAACAGGTCTTCCAGGTGTCTGGCCCGCTCTCCCAAGGGTTCCAAGCACTCGCGGGCTCGGTCGAATTGCTCGGTAACTTGGCGCAGGTCGTCAATTTCGCCATCGAGATAGTCGTCGACGAGTTGATAAGACACTCCAAATTCGGTGCCGAACGAGAGCGCGGCATGTCTCTCCTCGCGAGAGACGGAAGTGCTCAGAGTGCCCGCCTCCGCAGCCAGTTGGAATAACGGAACCGTCTTCAGCGCCGTCACATACGAGCGTTGGGTGTTTCTAGATCCGCCGGACAATTCGAGATCGAGCGCTTGGCCAGCGATAAGACTGTCGCAATCCAGCGTGCTGAGCAGCCTAATCTGAAAGCCGGGCTGGTCCCCTACAGACTTGGCTGCGAGCGCCACCAGGGCGAAGGCAGCCAAGACGGCCTTGGCTTCGCCAAACTCAATATGAACGGCGGCGCGATTTCGCCGGAGAGAGTCGTCATCCATGCAAGGCAGATCGTCCACGATCAGCGAGGCGCAGTGCAGCATTTCGATGGCGGCCGCCGCCCGCATGGCATGAGGGCCATCGCAGCCCAGCGTGCGAGCAATTCTCAGCGCCAGGATCGGCCTGAGCCGCTGCCCCGCCCCGAGCACCGCGTACCTCATTACTCGTCCTACGGAAGTGCTCTCGCCGGGTAGCACGACTTGCAGCGTTTTCTCGATCAAATGCCGGTCGTTAAGAATACTCTCGCTGATATCGACGATAACCACGCGTGATAATAGATTAACCGGGTGCCGGGCTGGTTGTAATCTTTCGAGGGAAAAGAATCAAGCGACTGCGGGATAAGCTTGGACGTGGCGGACAGCCATACTCATGACGCGGGTAACTTCGTTCTTTACAAATGGTTTTAGAAGGATGTCGAAGGCACCGATATTGAAGACCTCGGCCCAAAGGCAGCGGTCAGCAGTGCGAGCGGCAATCACGACCGGCGGAGGATTCACCAGCTTTTTTGAAAACCGAAGAACATCTCGCCAAGTGCCGTCGGGGAGATCTTTCTCGCAGACGATGAGCGTTGGCGGTTCTACCATCAGCCGGGTCGCCTCCCGAATGGAGAGCGCCCCTTGGATGGTCCAGCCAGAAGCGTCGAGGATGCTTTCTAGGGATCGGCAATCAGCCTGATTAGGGCTAACCGCGAGAAGAGTGATGAGGCCAGGGCGGGCGGGTGTAGCGGTTGAGTAGTTGGTGGTAGGCGATTTGGGGAGCTTCCTCGACACTTAAAGCCAAAACCTTTTCAATTTAAGGGTGATTACACAAAATTACGTAGCAGTTTTCCTGCCAGAGCGTGCAGGTAATAATTTCAGATGCTTAGCATTTCAGAGGAACCGGTCAATGACAAATTTACACGGTTCCATTTTCCCTAGGGGCGTAAATTTTACTTTAGAGTTGACCTGAATACGCAAAGGTCTGCGACTGATAAATTCCCCCCGCAGAGCACCAGGACGACCTTTAAGCCGAATTGTCCCTTGATCCGATCTGCAGCGGCCAAGGTACAGGCCGCAGCGGGTTCGGTCAACACTTTTACGCGTTCCAAAAGGAATTCAATTGCCTGCACGGCTTCACTGTCGGGCACCACGGTGACCGACTCCAGATAGGACTGGGCAATGCGCAACGTGCGCTCCGAGACTGAAGGCGCGCCCAGCGTGCGAGCTATGGAGGTGATCCCTGGAAGAAGCACCGGCCTGCCAGCCTTTAACGCTTGAGACATGGCATCGGCGCCCTGCGTTTCCACTCCCCAGATGCGTACGTCCGGCTTCAACGCTTTCACAGCCGTCGCGACTCCGCTCATGAAGCCGCCTCCTCCGATGCTGATTACCAAGTCGGTGAGGTCGGGCGCGTCTTCCATAATCTCCAATCCCACGGTGCCCTGCCCGGCAATCACCAGCGGGTCGTCGAACGGGTGGACGGAGAGCCAGCCCCTTTGCTCATACTCAGCCACTTTCTCAAAGGCCGCCCCCGCGTTTGGGGCGAAGACTACCTCGGCACCGTAGCCCTTAGTCCCGTTTACATAATTGGCAGGGGTGTCCGCCGGCATGATGATCGTGGCTTTCAAACCCAATTGTTGCGCGACATAGGCCACTGCCTGGGCGTGGTTCCCTCCGCTCACCGCCACTACGCCTCGGCCGCATGCTGCGGGTCCAATCGCGAGCAATTTATTGAATGCGCCCCGCACCTTGAAGGACCCGGTCTTCTGAAACAGCTCCAGCTTGAGTTGCACCTCAGCCCCCAGGCGACGTGAGAGAGTTTCGCTCGAGGTCTGCGGAGTGCGGCGGACCAGCGAACCAATGCGTTGCCGGGCTGCTTGGATGTCGTTGAGAGCGATCAATTGAAAATCTCCCGAGCCGTTCTAAAGGTGTTGGCGTGCGCCTCGGCCGTGAGTGCGATGGGCGAGGCATAACCGCCGCCCAGCGTGACCACGAAAGGCAAGCGATGGGCTGAGACTGCCGCCATCACGCGCCGGTCGCGCTCTTTAAGCCCCGCATGAGTTAGCGACAACTTGCCGAGCGTGTCCGCCGATAGGGCGTCTACTCCCGATTGATAATATACGATCTCGGGTTCGAACGCGAACACCTGGGGAAGTAGGTGATCCAGAGCTCGAAGATACTCCATGTCTCCAAGGTTGTCATCGAGATCGACATCGATTTTGCTGGTCTGCTTCCGGAAGGGGAAATTGCTTTTGCAATGCATTGACGCGGTCAGCACATCGGGATCATGCTCGAATATCTGCGCGGTGCCATCGCCTTGGTGAACATCCAAATCGATGATCGCCGCGCGCCGGAAGCGACGCTGCGATCGTAGCCATTCGATTGAAATGGCAATGTCGTTGAATACGCAGAATCCTGACCCTTCGCTGCGGAAGGCGTGGTGCGTTCCGCCCGCCAGATTGCCTCCCCATCCATGCTCCAAGGCATCCAAAGTGGCGTGCAAGGTGCCTCCCACCGAGGCGAGCGTGCGCCTGACCAGCCCGTCCGACCATGGAAAACCGATCCGACGGACAGCAGCGGGGAGTAGCGTGCCGTTCAGAAAGTTGCGGACGTAAGCGGGATCGTGGGCCAGTTCGATGACGGACGGTTCGGCCAGCGGAGCACACTCGAATTGGAAGAATCCATCGGCCGAAAGCAGGTCCCGGACCAGCCCGTATTTGGTCATCGGGAACTTGTGTCCCGGCGGCAGAGGGATGGCGTAGTGATCGCAATAGAAGAGCCGCCGCGACATATTCACGAGTGTACTCCGGGGGACGCGGGTTATCCTTTAAGCAACGTGAACGACTCGAAGAAGCTGACCGCCCACACGTCTGCCGCGGGTTGAGCGTCCAAACTGAGTCCGGAGGTTCTGGACAAGGTGCTGGCGCGCATACCGCGCTGGGCGAATGCGGATGTCCTGGTCGGCTTCGATACAGCCGACGACGCCGGAGTGTATCGACTCACACCCGATATCGGGCTGGTGCAGACGGTCGATTTTTTCACTCCGATTGTTGACGACCCTTACTCGTTTGGAGCCATCGCGGCTTCCAATTCGTTGAGCGATGTATACGCGATGGGAGGCAAGCCGCTGACCTCGCTCTCCATCCTCTGTTATCCGGTGAAAGGCGACTTGGACGTTCTGGAACAGATCCTCCGAGGCGGTGCTGAGAAGATGCACGAAGCCGGATGCGCCGTGCTGGGCGGCCATAGCGTGAACGACGGCGAGATCAAGTTCGGCTACGCGGTTACCGGCGTTGTGCATCCGGGGCGAGTGAAAACGAATGCGGGCGCGCGTGCCGGGGACGCTCTGATACTTACCAAACCGCTGGGAACAGGCGTGATCGCGACGGCATTGAAACGCGGAATCGCCCGGGAGACGGATGTTGCGGCGTCTATGGAATCGATGCTGACGCTCAATCGAAAGGCTTGCGAGGCGATGCTCGAGTTCGACGTGCACGGATGTACCGATGTCACTGGTTTTGGTCTGCTAGGGCACGCCAGGGAGATGGCGATCGCGAGCGGGGTCACGCTGGAAATCGATTCGCGGCTGGTGCGCTTTCTGCCGGGAGCGGCGGGATATGCGCGACAGGGCGCGATCCCCGGCGGTCTCAACAACAATCGGAACTTTGTTTCGCCGTGCGTGGAAGGCCGTTCGGAATTTGACGATCTGTTGTATGATCCGCAGACATCGGGCGGGCTGTTGATCTCTCTGCCTGAGTCCGATGCGGCGCAATTGGAGCGGACGTTTTCCGAGGGCTATCGCGTGGGTCGAGTGGTGGCGCTATCGGGAAAGCCGATCAGGATTCTATGAAAGCAAACCCCATTATTGTTGCTCTCGACGTGGAAGATGCGATGCAAGCGCGAGAGATCGTGGATCGGCTGGAGGGCTCCGTCGATTTTTACAAGGTCGGCATGGAACTGTACGCGGGCGAGGGCATGACGTTCGTGCGGGAGTTGCTGGATCGGGGGAAGCGCGTCTTCTTGGATCTTAAGCTCTATGACATTGGGGAAACGGTGCGGCGAGCCGTGGTTCGCATCGCAAAGAGCGATGTGACATTTCTGACGGTGCATGGGAGCGGCGCTGTAATGCGTGCCGCGGCGGAGGGTCGCCGCAGTTCCAAATTGCAGCTTCTCGGCGTAACGGTGCTGACAAGTTTCGATGAACAGGATTTGAAGGATTTAGGGTATCCGTGCAGTCCTGGCGAGTTGGTCGCGTTGCGGGCGCTGAATGCGATGGCTGCGGGGCTGGATGGGGCGATCTGTTCCGCGTTGGACGTTTCGGCGGTGCGCGAGATTATGGGGGCGTCGGCTGTCTTGGTGTGCCCGGGTGTACGCAGCAGGTTGGCTGAGAGCGGGGACCAGAAGAGGGTTGCCACTCCTGCGGAGGCAGTAGCGGGGGGAGCGGACTACGTCGTGGTGGGTAGGCAGGTGACTCGCGCGAAGGATCCGGCGGCGGAGGTGGATCGGATTCTGGGGGAGTTGGGGATTTAGTTCGAGTTAGTCGACAGACAGCAAAACCTCGGCCCTTCCGCTTCGATCCACGTTTACGGTGATTCAATCGCGGGGATGGCCATCCCCCGACGACGAGGAGGCACGGCGCTCGGCAGCGCTTCCCATTAGCAGAGCCGAAGCCGAATCAAGCAGCGCCGCCTCACTCTCGAGCGCTTTCGACACCCGCGCTATCTGCGAATCCGCTTCGGTCCAGCGCCTTTGCTCAATTGCTTCCCTTACTCCAGGGATCGTCTTAACTCCGTAACCCGTGTAGAATCCGGGCGCATAGATCATGTGCCGAAACCAGGGCCGATTCGGCAGACCTGTAGTGTCGGTCAAGCGTCGCTCGCTTTCGATCAGCTTAGCGTTCACTCCAACCGAAGCTTTGTCACCGGCGGTCGCCAACGCCTTCTCATACTTCTCCGTGCTGCGAGTCAGCAGATCCAGGGCGTTCTCCAAGGGAGCGAAATTTAGATACGGCGGCACCGGCTCTTTGGAAGGAGGCGTCATCGGCTTCTTCGGATCGGCGATCGCCTGGTACACACCCTCTTCTATCTGCCGATTCTTCTCTTCGATCGCGCTCCGTTGAGTTGTCGCCAGCAGCTTCAATTCGCCTACATAAGTGCGGATCGTATCCGTAAAATCTGAAAATTGAAACGGCAGAACTTCCGCTTCCGCCAGACGCATCACCATGGTTCCGGCGGTTTGCGCCAGCGCCTTTCCGTAGGCGAAATCGGTGTCCTGGAAATGCGTGTAGTAGTAAAAATCGTCGTAGATCGAGTGATACTGGCCGCCTCCCAGATCCTCACCCCCGAATCCCAGATTGACGCTTGCGACTCCTAAATGATCGAGAAACACCGTGTAGTCCGAACCCGACCCCAGCGCGCCAATTCGCAAATCCGCCCTCGATCGCGCCTCCCGCAACTCCTCTCCATGCGCCCTGGACAGCAAGCCTAGACGCTCGCGCTTGGCAACCGGCATCTTCGTTTCAGGATCGGTGATATCCCGCGTAACCTCGTTGATGAAGTTCTCCAGAGTATGCGAGCCTTGCGCGTGGAAGAAGCCGCGGCTATTGCTGTCGCTGTTGATATACGCAACTGCATGCTGGCGAAGTTCGTCCGCATGAGTCTCCGCCCACTCGGTGGATCCGAGCAGGCCCGGCTCCTCGCCGTCCCACAGGCAATATATAATCGTGCGTTTCGGCTTCCAGCCCTGCTTTACCAATTCCGCTAACGCGCGACCCTCCTCCATCACCGCGTTCGCGCCAGACAGAGGGTCGTCAGCGCCATTTACCCATGCGTCGTGATGGTTGCCGCGAATCACCCACTCATCGGGATACTTCGAGCCCGGGATCCGCACGATCACGTTATAGATCGGCTTGCGGTCCCAGTTGGATTGCACTCTTAAGTGCACCTTCGCCGGTCCCGGACCAACGTGATAAGTAAACGGCAATCCTCCGCGCCAAGCCAAGGGCGCGATCGGGCCGGCAAGAGCCTTTAACAGCGGTTCGGCATCTCCATAGGAGATCGGCAGCACCGGCACCTTGGTGATCGTCTGCACCTGATCCAAGGGCAGGCGCTTCGCATCGGGTGTCGCACCGATCCCTGGCGTCAACGGATCGCCTGGGTACACCGGCATATCCATCACGCTGCCGCGTTGCGCTCCGAACGATGGACGGGCCGGGCCTTTCGGGTACACTTCCCCTTGCACGTAGCCATCGTCCTTGGGGTCCGAATAGACGATGCATCCGACCGCGCCGTGTTCCGCCGCCAACTTGGGCTTGATCCCGCGCCACGACTGCCCGTACTTCGCGATTACAATCGTGCCCTGGACCGAAATGCCCATCCGATGCAACTCTTCGTAGTCCGACGGGATGCCGTAGTTCACGAAGACTAGCGGCGCCGTAATGTCGCCGTCTTTCGAATAGGCGTGATAGGTGGGAAGCTGCTCGCTCTTTTGATCGGTGGTGGGATCAATCGATAGCACCGGCTCGTCCAGCTTGGCGGTGAACTTTGTGGGTTCCACCATTTCGACGACTCGCTCTTTTGGCGTGGGGAAGAGCACATCGAACACCTCGATCTTTGCGTCCAGCCCCCAAGATTTAAACTTAGCGAGCAGCCATTCCGCGTTGTCCTTGTCATAAGGCGACCCCACATGATGCGGCCTCGCGGAAAGCCTGCGCATGTACTCGCGCAGATTGTCCGGACTCGGGATAGCGCGGAACTTCTCCTCCCACTGGCGCTCGATGCGAGCGTCTTCGGTCGAGAAGCCCCGCAGCGGGCGAACCGGTTCGGCGGCCTGCAAGATGAGCGTAAAAACGCTGACGACGGCAATCGATGGGCGCATGTGTTTCATTAATTGTAGCGGCACTTGCATGGAGTACAAAATCTACTGCGACGAGAGCCGGCACGACGGCGCGCACAGCCATCGTTACATGGCGATTGGCGGATTGTGGGTTCCCGTCGACGACGAGCCCGAACTCCTGAACGCGTTCCGCGAAATTCGCGGCAAACGGTTGTTCAATCGCGAACTTAAGTGGAGCAAGATGAAGTCGCCGGGCGTGTACCGGGAAATGTTAGATCTGTTCTTCGATGCTCCGTCAACGGCGTTCCGAGCTATCGTAGTGGACCAATCGCGCGTAGACGTCGCTCGCTACCATCAAGGCGATAACGAACTCGGATTCTATAAGTTTTACTACGAGATGCTTGAGAAATGGATTCTGCCGAGGAACGAGTATTCGGTGCTCCTGGATCATAAGCAGAACCGTGATCCCAACCGCTATTCGACTATGCGAAGGTATCTGCACAACCGGGGGGCCAAAGTTGGAGCGCGCATTGCCGATCTGGACACGATCGATTCAGCTCAGGAACCCATGGTGCAGATCTGCGATGTGCTGACTGGCGCGATTGCAGCATCCTGCTGCGACGATCTGCGGCCCGGTTCACCGAAGGAAGCGGTGGCCGCCTATATCGCGAAGCGGGCCGGGTTCCTGTCGCTCAAAAACAGTTCGCTATCGCCAAAGTTCTCTAAATTTAACGTGTTCCGAATCGAGTTGCGCTAATCAATAACGCGGCCGCTCGGTTTTTGGCGGCTGCTGGCTGGCGTGATCGCTGATAGAGGCGCGTCGGCCCTCGCCTGAGGATCCGCTCGACAGGCTACACTTTGTTCATGCGCACGGTTCTCGTCACTGCTATCTGCTTGCTTCCCTCTCTCTTAGCTGCCGATCCCATCTCGCAGGACGAATACCGCTCGCGAAGAACTACCTTGCGCAAATCGCTCGATGGCACTGTCATACTCATGGGCCGGCTGGAAGGCAACGACGAACTCTACGGCTTCGTTCAGGAACCCAATTTTTATTACCTCACCGGTTGGACCGAGCCCGGCGCGATCCTCCTGCTCACTCCGTCGCGGGAAACCCTTCTGCTGCCTCACCATGATGACCGCCGCGAGCGCTACACCGGAAAGAGGGGATCGGCCGAGGACCGGAACATCGCCTCTCTCACCGGGTTCGACGAAGTATTGCCGATCGAAAAGTTCGAAGCTGCGCTTGCCAATGCGCTGGACACGGTGGAGAAAGTCTACGCGCTGCCCGGTCAACCAGGAACTGAAAAGTTGAAAGGTTGGTACCCCTTCCGCGATTTCTCAGACGCCAATCCGGTGGTTGCGAAGCTCCGCGTCAAGAAATCGCCGGCCGAATTGGCCGCGATCCAGCGAGCCACTGACGTAAGCCTGGACGCGCACCGGGCCGCATGGAAGCGGATGGCATCGGGCTTGTTCGAATATCAGATTGCTGCTACAGTTTCGAACGTTTACTTCGAGAATGGCTGCGAGCGCTACGCCTACGCACCGATCGTCGGCTCCGGACCCAACGGCGCCGTACTGCACTACTCGGCTAACAGGCGGCGCATGGATCAAGGCGAGATGGTGGTGATGGACACGGCGGCTCAATGCTCCGAGTACGCTAGCGACATTACACGCTCTGTGCCCGTGAGCGGCAAGTTTAGCGCCCGTCAGCGCGAGCTGTATGAAATCGTTCTGGGCGCTCAGAAGGCTGCCATTGCCGCGATCAAGCCGGGAGCGCGCTTGGCTGGTCCCGACAATAGCCTGACCAAAGTTGCCAAAGATTATTTTGCCGCGCACGGAAAGGATCTGCACGGGCAGCCGCTCGATAAATATTTTACGCACGGCATCGGGCATCATGTGGGGCTGGAAGTACACGACGCGGATACGCGCGGGCCCCTGGAAAGCGGGATGGTGATCACAATCGAGCCCGGCTTGTACATCCCGGAGGAAAACATCGGCATTCGCATTGAGGATATTGTCCTCGTGACCGCGAACGGATCCAGGGTCCTCAGCGCCGCGCTGCCGAGGGAGCCAGACGAGATTGAAAAAGCGCTGGCTAAGTAAGGGGACAGTCGGCTATTTCGCCCTGGTCGTGGGCTGCTTCGCCGTGGCCATGACCGCAGGCTGGAGTTCTTTCGCCAACCGCGTGGATGGCGACGCTTACGACCTGATGTTCCGCCTCAACCCCCCGCAGGCTGCTTCCACGCGAGCCATGGTTCTCGCCATTGACGATCCCACGCTGAACGGGATGGGCGGCATGCGCAACGTCCGGACCATCCTAGCCGAAGCACTCGAGAAGCTCGCGGCCGCCAAACCCAGACTGGTCGCCATCGATCTAATTCTGGCTGACAAACAAGATCCCGCCGAGGATGCCCGTCTGGAGGCGGCCTTTGGGAATACGCCCAATCTTATTCTTGCCACCGAGCTGGCGGATGGCGTGTGGGAGGATCCGCAGCCGCGCTTCTCCAGGTGGGCCGCAGCTTTAGGGCACGCGCTTGCGGACCAACAGTCTCGCGACGGAGTCACTCGTCAAATCCCGCTCGAAGCGGCTGGCAACCACGAGCGCCGCTGGGCTCTGGCTCTGGAAGCTTTTCGAATTGACCGCGGTGTAAAGAGGATTCTCGAGTCGCTGGACGATCTCGATGTAGGCGGTGTCATCGTCCCAGCGAGATACGCCCAACATCGACCTCTTCGCATACGGTTCGTGCGCGATGGCATTCCTCGAGTGTCGCTGAAGGAGCTGTTGGAACAGCCCGCTCTGATAGAGCGATTTCATCAAAAAGCAGTGTTTCTCGGAGTTTATTCAAACAACGCCGCTCGTGACCGCGTGGTCACGCCTTTTGGCGATCGGGGGGTTGCGGGAGTGGAGGTCAATGCGCAGGCTTTCGATACTCTGCAACGAGGCGACTTTTTTGTGGACGCTTCCATCTCGACCGTGCTGGCATTCTGCACGGTTGTGGCCGTGCTCGCAGGGCTGATATTCGCTTACTTATCAGGCTGGCCCGCTTACCTGTCGGGTGCCGCTCTGCTGTTGACCGCTCACACGGTGCCGTTCATCTTGTTTCATCGCCAAATCGTTTTCCCGTACTTCGCACCGCTCTCGTCGGCCTGGCTAACTGTCGCGGGCGCTGCTATCTATCAGCACTTCGTGGTGCGGCGTGAGCTGCGCCGATCGGAAGACGAGCGCACGCGTTATCGGCAGGCGATCCATTTCGTAACGCACGAGATGCGCACGCCCTTGACTGCGATCCAAGGCTCCAGCGAACTGATCGGCCGCTATAACCTCAACGACGACAAGCGCAAACAGATCGCGAGCATGATCAATTCCGAGTCTAAGAGGCTGGCTCGCATGATCCAAACGTTCCTCGATATTGAGCGTCTCTCCGACGGTCAAATGGAGCTGAAGAGCGAACCGATTGACGGTCGCGACTTGGTTCAGTCCTGTCTGGAGCGGGTGCGTCCCTTAGCGGAGCGCAAGAGCATCGCTCTGCACCTCGACGGCGAACCCGAAGGCGCGATGCGAGGAGACCGCGAGCTGATGGAGTACGCGATCTACAATCTGTTGACCAACGCCGTGAAATATTCGTCGCCAAACACGGAGATTCTAGTTGCCAGCCGTGCCGACGGCAATCAGTTGCGTCTCTCCATTCAGGATCAAGGCATGGGGATGGACGAAAAAGAGTTGAAGAAGATCTTTCAGCGTTTCTACCGGACCAAGCGCGCCGAAGCTTCCGGCGAGATAGGCAGCGGCATTGGGCTCTCTATCGTGGACCAGATCGTGCAGCATCATGGCGGACACATGGAAGTGACTAGCGAACCCGGCAAGGGCTCTTGCTTCACGGTAGTCGCGCCGGCGCTGCAGTATGTCAAGCTGAAAGGGGAACTCTAACATTGCAGCGATTGCTAGTAGTCGAAGACGACAATTCCGTACGCGCCACCATCTCCACGTTTCTTGAGCTGGAGGGCTACACTGTGGATGCGGTTTCGTCTACGCGCGAAGCTATGGAAAGGTTGGGGAAGGATCTGTACCCGATCGTAATCTCCGATATCTATCTCGACGAGAGAACCGGCATTGACGTCCTGCACAGGGCTCGGGAGAAGAACCCCAACTGCGCTGTAATCCTGATGACTGCGCGCGGAACGATGGAAACCGTGATGGCCGCCACCCAAGGCGGAGCGTTCGATTACATCGCCAAGCCGTTCGAACTGGATCGCATGCTCGATACCGTGAAGCGAGCTGAAGCTTCCGTTAACGTGCAGGAAGAGGAGAAGGAATCGGAGATCGACGATCTGCCGGAGAGCGAGATGATTGGCAGCTCCGCCAGCATGATCGAGATTTACAAGACGATCTCGCGCGTGGCTCCCACTGGGGCGTCCGTGCTGATCGAAGGCGAGACCGGGACGGGCAAGGAGATGATCGCACGCATGATCCATGCGAATAGTCCGCGCGCGCATCAAGCCTTCGTTGCCGTGGATTGCGGCGCGATCGCGCCTTCGCTGCTGGAGAGCGAGCTTTTCGGCGCGCTGCGTGGGGCGTATACCGGAGCGGATCGGGACCGCATGGGCTTCTTCGAGGCGGCCAGCGGCGGCACCGTGTTCCTCGACGAGATCGGCGATATCGAGATGACTTTTCAGCTCAAGTTGCTTCGTTTTCTTCAGGAGAAAGAGATTCGCCCGTTGGGGGCTTCGCGAGGGAAGCGAGTGGATGTGCGGGTAATCGCGGCAACGAATAAGAACCTGAAAAAGATGGTGGATGAGGGAAAGTTCCGCGAGGATCTTTGGTACCGGCTGAATGTGGTGCGCATTGAGCTTCCTCCTCTTTGTGAGCGGCGCGGCGATGTTCCGCTGCTGGCGCACCACTTCCTGCGCCGATACAACCAGCGCTACGGCCAGCAGGTGAGGCTTACCGAGTCGGGCGTGAAGGCGCTGCAGAATTATAGCTGGCCGGGGAACGTGCGGCAGTTGCAGCACATGATCGAGCGGTTGACGATACTGGCGGCTCAGGGTCGGATTGATGAAGAAGCGATTAAGCAAACAATTGAAGTGACGGAACCGCGCGACACTGCTGGCGAAACGTTGGCGGATACCGAGACGGAGCAGATCCGTAGGGTGCTGGCGGCCACGGGCGGAAACAAGAGTCGCGCCGCGAAGATCTTGGGCATCGAGCGGAAAACGCTTTATCGCAAGTTGGAGCGGATGGGTTTGTCCTAAAGTCCTGCCCAGATCTCATTGAGCTCTAAGCGGAACCCTTCAACGATCCCTTCTCCTCTGACTTCTGCCGGATTCTCCAGCTTTTCAGGGTCCTGTCCGGGCCGATACACATAAAGCGTACGACGATCAGGATCCAGCAGCCATCCCAAAGCGGCCCCATTTTCCATCCACTCAAGCATTTTGGTTTGAACGGTTGGGAGGCGATCCGACGGGGAAACCAGCTCGACTACGAAATCGGGAAAGACTGGAAGAAATTTCCGAAGTTGCTTTTTGGTGAACCCAGCCAAGCGATCACGCAAAACCCAAGACGCGTCAGGTGATCGTGCGGCCCCGTTTGGCAGGACATATTCGGTGTTCGAATCGAGCGCGAGTCCGCGCACGTCCTGCCTCGCCCAATTGCCGAGTTGGCGAGTGAGGTCACTGTTGCGGTACCCAGTTTCAAATCCGGGAGGAGCTAAAACCAATATTTCTCCTTCGGCGGTGCGTTCGATTCGCAAATTCTGATTGAGTGTGCAGAATTCGAAATACTCGTCCTCGCTCATCGGTTGGGCGGGATGAATCGTCCAACCCGCATCAACATCGGGAAGTAGAACTTGCATGGTCTCAGTACCTGCGCTGACTGCCTTAGAAGATCAGCCGCACTCCTAATTGAGCCTGCCGCGGATCCCCCAAACCCGCTTGCAGCGTGCCATCAAAATTGAACAACAAATTCCCCGTCTGCGGCTGCTTCAAATTCTTGCTGTTAAACAAATTGAACGTGTCCACCGACCCTTCCAGCGAGTACCGCTCGGCCAGCTTCCACCGCTTCGCCACCCGAAAATCGAGGGCCGTGAACGCGTTGTCCTTGCGCAAAGTATCTCGCTTGATAAATGTCCCGTTAGGCAGCAATTCCGAGTGATTCGCCCCGCCTGCAGAATACGGCTGCGCTGAGTGCGCGCTGAACCTGGGCGATAACTCCAAGCCCCACGGACCCTGATAATATCCAAACGCGTTAAAACGGTGCCGCTGATCCCGCGCCGAGTAGTTGTATTCCGGCTTGAAGTTATTCGCCACCGCGTAATAGTAATTAAACGGATCGCGCTCCTGATCGTCGTCGGAATAATCCGTCGACAACTGATAGTTCCACTGGAACTGGAATCGCTTCGAGAATTGCTTCACCATCCCCAGCGTCCAACCGCGGAACAGCGACTTCGCCGACGATTCGACAACCGGCATGTCGCCGATTCCGTTCTTTCCGTCCGCACCGAGCCCTGTTGACCAAGGCGAACCGAACACCGCGTCATTCCGGTTCACGAAACGCGTGATGTGGACCCCTTTCGCGTAGGTAAACGCGGTGTAGAGCTTCAGCGAGTTAGTAAGCGCCTGTTCAAACGTCGCCGACCCGGAATAAGTTCGAGGGTTCCGATAGTTCTTGTCGAACATAAACACTTGCGGGTGGTCCGGCGTTGACGTTCCCGCATTGGCCACTAAGCTGGTGTAGGCGGGAGGAGTCAGCCCGAAGCCGTTAAATGTCGAGTCACGGTAGATCGTTTGTCCCACCGATCCGTTGGTTGTCCGCGACCCAGCCAGTTCAAGCCCCGGCGTGCGCGCGTAAAAGATGCCGCCATTCACGCGAATTACGCTCTTCCCCTTGCCGGACGGGTCCCATGTGATTCCCAGCCGGGGCTGCCATTGTTTCAGATCCGAAGGAATCCTGCCGTTCGAGGGAAATCCAGGCTTGCCAATGAACGGGGCGTAAAAGACCTTGGAAGGATCCGTCAGCGGCGGTGGTTCGATCTGCCCTTCCCAGCGCAATCCGTAGCTCAACGTAAGGTTCGGCCTGATCTGCCAGCGGTCCTGGACGAACACCGCAGGTTCGTTTTGAGGGATCGATTGGGTTCCCGCATCGGTGACTGACTTGCCACCCACGCCCGCGAATTGCAAGAACAAGAGCAGCGGGCCGCTGATGCTAGCTCCTTTCGGGCAAGTGCCGAAGTTATTGGTCGAGCCATCCGAGCACTCGACGAAGGTCGGTCCCACGTTCACGTAATTTATGAAGCCTTGCACGCTATCGAAGATGAACCTTCCATTCGCGAAACCGATGAATGTTTGCGTAGTACTGGTGCGGTTGTACTCAAAGCCTAGCTTGAAATTATGAGCACCGCGAATCAGCGAGACGTTATCCACAAACTGAGCACGCGTGTCGTGGTCCTGGACCGGTATGAAGAACGGCTGCCCAAAACGATATCCCGCGAAGCTCACGCCCGTATCCGGAAATGGTCGACTCTGTCCAGGAAGTTGGGGGCCAGTGTAATTGCGGGGACGATCTTCGCGCGAGTACTGAAACCGGAACTCGTTGAGCGTAGTGGCGGTAAGGGTCGTATTCAGCGAAAAATTGAGAGTGTTCGCGAAGTCGCGTTCCGTCGCATTCGAGCTCCGACCGTAGGGATCCACGTCGAATGTCCCGTTTAGCTGGCGCGACCGCGAGTAGTTGTAGCGGAAGGTGGCCAAGTTTTTATCGTTGATGCTCCAATCGATCTTGCCCAGAATGGCATTGGCATCGTTGGTGCGCTTCACGGGTCCGTTCTCGCCCGGATCGCCGAGCTTGGTTGCAAAGAAGTTGACTAAAGTTGGATCTATGCGGAGCGGGTTGGTCTGTTTGCTCTGCCTGAAGATTTGCTGATCGTAGGCGGCAAAATAGAACAGCTTATTCTTGCGGATCGGACCGCCGATGGTTCCGCCAAACTGCTCCTGCGAAAATCCGCTCAGACGCGTGCCGTCCGATTGCCGCGAAGTAAGTCCAGTCCACCGTTGATACTCGTGCGCCGTCCCGTGGGTTTCGTTGGTGCCGGATTTGGTGACTACGTTGATGAACGCGCCCGAACTCCTGCCGAATTCGGCGGGAGCGCCATCTGCGACCACCTGGAACTCTTTCACGGCGTCCAGATTGACCGTGAACGCCGGACGCTGGCCGCCGCGCTGCTCGCCGAAAAACGGGTTGTTGTTATCCCCGCCATCAATGGAAATGTTGTTGTTGATCCCCTTCTGGCCGTTCACCGAGATCTCGTCGCCATCCGGCCCTTGCACAATCGATACGCCGGGGGTCAGCTTTGCGAAATCGAGAAAGTTGCGGCCGTTGTTTGGCAGCGTGCGGATCGAATTTCGGTCGATATACGTGGACTGCTCGACCGCCGAAGTCTCGATCACTGGAGCCTCTCCGGTAACGCTAACGGTCTGCTGCACGTTGGCCAGAGTGAGGCCTAGTATGAGATTGACGGTCTGGCCGACTTCGAGGTCGATTCCAGTGCGGGTCAAAGTGCCGAAGTTGCTGGCTTTCGCGGTAATTTTGTAGCTGCCGAGCGGAAGCAGGACACCCCGGAACCGGCCCCCCTGATCGGTGGTGAGGACGCGCTCGAAATTTGTTCCAAGGTTTAGAATGCTGACGCTCGCACCGGGAATCGGCTGGCCGGAGGGATCTTCGATCACGCCCTCAATCGTTCCCGTAGTCGCTTGCGATTGTGCGAAGGCGTCAACGCTGGCGGCGCAAAGGACCAAAAAAAGCAACTGGAAGAATTTCATTGATGTTACTCCTTCCCCAAGTGAGGGGTACGATGTTGAGCGGCTTGGCTCGGGAGAGCACGACGGAAGCGGGCACGCTTGGTGCTTTGAAATCGTTTTGAAAAGACGGTGAACTAGAATTTTAACCGAAAACTGCCGCGAGTCCACAGTTTTGTAACATTAAAAAGCTCCGTAACATCAAAACCCTCGGATTCAGGTACTCTCCGCGTGGCCATCTTAAGGTGAGAACTAACCTGCTGATCGCGCACTAGGAGATTATCCGAGCTTGACAAGAACCGATGTATTTGTCACATTGATATTACTCGGAAATTCATTAAAGGATATCGGCCTAACGGTCGAATCTCTCTATTATGGGTGAGCACTTATTGCCCGATTTTACTCGCTGGTCGCCGCGTGAGCTTGAAAAGGCGCAACATGCCGCCATGGATTTTGTGAACGGCAACATCGGAGAAATCGCTGTGACGTTCGAGAAGCGCATCACGCTGATTCGGCGCGTGACGTCGCGGATGAAGTCCGGCGATATTGGGTTCGAAGAGCGAATGATCTGTCTTGCTATGATTCAGGAATTGTCGCAAGGTCTGGAGGAGAGCGCTCGCGAATTCTTCGAGATTGGATGCACACCCACGGTGGCCAATACCGTAAACAGGCTGGACTAGTCAGCCGCCAACTCGGAACTGCTTACTGTACCGCGATAGGATCTCCGGTCTGATGATCGGCGATCTGGAAACGCAGAAACTCGTGAATCGCCTCCAGAGCCTTCTTGTCCGTTGTTGAAATGTGAACTCGGCCCCCGTTTTCAGCGTTTTCAAACTGATATGCAATCCGACTCTTGCGTTCTTTCATGACCGACACTCCCGGCGGAACTTGGTCGTGAATAAACATGGGGGCCTCGAAGTTTCCGTCCGAGAACATGCGAGCGATGTGGGTTAGGTGCGCCCGAATCTCATCTCGACTGGCGGTATCTTTAGCGTCTTTCGCTTCCACCTCAATCGCTCCGCCGTCCTGAAGCAGGCGAAAGTGATGCGCCGTTCGGGCATGCGAAAAGCCCATGGC
The DNA here is from genome assembly GCA_038225555.1 of Bryobacterales bacterium. Taxonomy (GTDB): domain Bacteria; phylum Acidobacteriota; class Terriglobia; order Bryobacterales; family Bryobacteraceae; genus JANXQZ01. Next base: position 77,221 of record JBBRRB010000015.1, on the reverse strand, counting down.
GTGGTCCCCGCGTTCGTTTACTCCGGCGCGATGGTCCTTGGCCTGTGCCTCTGCCATGTGTTGAGCGTGTATCGGGCAGGACATCTGGTCTTGCGCGAATGCGCTCGTCCCAAGCGCAACAACGAATGTAAGAGCTAATTTCATTTTGTTCCCTTTGTTTGTCGAATTCGATACGGCTTGACGAGCCCGGGTGCTGGTGAGCCCGCAAGAGATTCCAACAGGCCCGCTCTCTCTCCATCCCGGACTTCAGCCAAACGAGCATCCCAGTTGTTCACAAGGTGCTCCAAATGGTCCCTGAGACTGTGCAAGGATGCGAGTTGCTCCTCTACGTCACGAAGCTTCGCTTTGGCGATCGCATGGACCTCTCTGCACGGAGCGCCGCCCCTATCGCGGGTCTTGAGGATGCGGGCAAGCTCCGGCAACGTAAACCCCACCAGCAGCGCGCGGCGGATCAGGCGCACTCGCTCCAACGCTTGAGGCGGATATTGACGGTAGCCGGATGAAGTCCTGAGAGGCTTCGGAAGCAGCCCCAGTCGTTCGTAGTGCCGAAGCGTATCGGTGCTGACTCCAGCCTCGCGAGCAAGCTCGCCGGAGCGGCGGCTTCCATTTTCCTGGGCTGACATCGTGTTTCAAGTATCCACCCCGGAACGCGTTCCAAGGTCAAGCACTAATTACGCTGGATCTGCACCAAGGCCGATTCCTGGGGCGCCGGACGCCTCACATTCTCAAGCTTCAGCACTCCTCGCGGACACACCTCCGCGCACAATCCGCAGCCGACGCAGGAGGCTCGCGTGAAACTCGTGTTGGCCTGCGCGTAGGATCGAACGTCGATCCCCATCTCGCAGTACTTGCTGCACAAGCCGCACGAGATGCACATGTTCTTCTTCACCGTAACCTGGAAGCGCCCGAATTTTTGCACTAATCCGAGCATGGCTGCCATGGGACAGAAATTGCGGCACCACACGCGCGTCCCCCCCAGCGGGTACAGTCCCACCCCGATAACTCCCGAGAGCATCGAGATCACCACGAATCCATACAGCGCCTGGAACTTGTAGGTAAAGTGCGAAAGCTCGGGATGCTTGCTGCCGACGCCCCAGGTTATAAAAAGAAGCGCCGTGAGAGCGATGCACAGGCCCAGCACCGTGTGGATGGCCGCCTTCTCGAATTTCCAGGAATTGCTGGATTTGCTGGTCAGGTGTCGTAAAGGGTCCCCTGCGGTATTCGCCAGGCCACCGCAGCCGCATACCCAGGAGCAATACCAGCGCTTGCCGAAAAAGACGCCCAGCAAAGGCACCATCAGCAGCGAGCCCAAGAAGCTATACAGAATAAACGGAAGCGGATGGTTGAAAATTATGCCCGGAACAAAGTAATCCAGCTTGAGCGGCCAAAGGTAGCTGAAATAATACTCTGGCTGATGAAAGAACGCCAGAATGTGCGGGACCGCGAACGCCAGCACGACTTGGATAAACATCACCACGCACGTTCTCACGATCTGGTAGCGATTGTGCTTGTACTTGCGGATCACGTAGATGCCGCCGCCCACGATTGCGATTGTATACAGCAGTCCGTAGAGCGTCCACTTGCTGCCCAGGCCGATCGATTTCGCCGGATCGGTAAGCCATTCCGTGAAGTACAAAACCACATAGAAGCCGGAGAGCAACGCGCTGAGCGCCCATGCCGACACTCCTCGGTGAGTGATGTCGTGAGTCAGTCGATTCCATCTGCCTGGCCTTATCATTGATCCCCGGTGCTCGATTCTATTATGCGCGCCCCAGATCGCGCGCGGGATCTGTCGACGTTGGCATATGACGTTGGTATATACTGACCCACTGTGATGGCCTCAATTAAATCTTCCCTAATCGCCGCCGCTTTGGGTGCCGTGGCGCTATTGACCGTTCCTGTGCCCGGACAACAATCTTCCCAAAACGCAGCCAAGCCGAAGCTGTACAACACCACCAAACAAAAGCTCTTGGATGGCAAACAGGTGTTCAGTTTCACGCAAGCGAAGTTCGACGTAGAAGGTTATTGCGAAGCAGCTAAACATTTCGACTACGCCTGGTTCGAGATGCAGCACAGCACGCTCGAATTTCGCGATGTGGAAAAGATGATCGGCGCGTGCCCGCATGCGGGAGCAACCCCCATGATTCGGCTACCTGACGCGCAGGAGTGGCACATTCAGCATGCCACCGATATCGGTGCGCTGGGCGTGGTCATCCCCACCGTGGACGACGTCGACAGGGCTCGCGAAGCCGCGAAGTGGGCTCGTTATCCTCCAGTGGCCCGCCGCAGCGCCGGCCAAGGGCAAGCGGCTGCGATCTGGGGAATAAATGGCGTGAACTACCGCCAGACGATCAACGACAACATGTTGGTGGTGATCATGATCGAGACTCCCACCGGCGTGGCAAACGCTTACGATATTGCCTCGGTTCCCGGCGTTGACGTGGTCATCATCGGGAACAATGATCTAAGTTCGTTTTCGGGATTTCCGCAGAAAGACGATCGCTACCAGTGGCTGGTTACTCAGATTCACGACTCCACGCTGCGGGCGGGCAAGATCTTCGGACAGGCTAACGCGATCTACGCTACCGGGCACCCGCTTAGCAGCACCTCGAAGTTCTTCCAGAACGGTCCGTCATTGGACGGCTGGAAACTTCCAGGCCAGGTCAATCCGAGCGCGCCGCCCCCGGGAGAGCACGAATAGCCTCGTCCAAGCTACACGGTTAAGCCGCGCAAATAACGATAGCTTTTGGCCAAGCTGTCCACCGGATCGCCGGGCGTCTGGTCTTGCTCCACAAAGTAATGCTTCACGCCGCTGGACTCGGCTGCCTTGAGGATCGCGGGGAAGTTCAGCGAGCCGGAGCCAACCTCTTGGAACGTTTCCTTCGAGACCTTCTCGTCGAACTGCACCGGGGCTCCCGCCAACTTATCTTTCAAGTGCAGCAGCGGCGCTCGGCCTTTGTAATCCTTTAGAACCTGTACCGGATCGAGCCCCGCCACGCTCACCCAGAACAGATCTAATTCGAAGTTGACCAGCTTTTTATCCAAGCGCTCATGAAAGATGTCGATAGGCCGCTGTCCACGCGCGCCGGCAAACTCGAAAGCATGATTGTGATAACAGAAGGTGAGGCCAGCAGCGTGGCATTGACGACCCGCTTCATTTAGCTTGTCCGCGAGCTTGCGATACCCTTCAGCGTCTCCTCTCTCCGGAGGCGGCAGGTAGGGGAAAACCAAGTATTGTACGCCGTGCTTCTTAACGGTTTCTATCGCTTGCGCCAGTGAAGGGTGGGGCTTTTCGTCTGGCCACTTGCCGGTAATCAAGGCTGCGTCCATGTGCGTGCTAACGGGCTTCAATTTGTATTTCTCGAAAAGCGGCGCGAGGGTATCCAGGTTATCGCGTCCCGTGGTCTCGAGTTCCGTGTACCCGATCTCGGCAATCCGGCGAAGAGTTTCGTCCTCAGCTTTGCCGATTACGTTCCGAACGGTGTAGAGCTGAACGCCAAGCGGATGTCGGAACGGACCGTTGGCTCCTTCAACGCCAGATGTCAAGCCAGCCAGACTCAAGCCGGCTGCCGTCGAACGGAGCCAGTTTCTTCGATTCAGAATGCGAGTGTTCACGCCAAGCATTATTTCACGACGGCGGGGGTCAGGTCACCTTCATTGTCTTAAGCCACTTAAATATCTGAGGCCAGAGTTGGCGCGATTGCTCGTCGGACATGCCATGCTTGCCTCCCGGAAGGGCAATTAACTCCGCTTTCGCTCCTGTCCGTTTCAGCGCATCAAGGTCACTACGTCGTCTGCGTCACCATGGATCGCCAACACCGGAGGCACGCCGCGGCACACGTGGTTGATAGGGGAGATGCGCTTAGACAAGTCCATGCGATTTGGTCCTGACGGCAGCCATAAATTGGCCGAGGGCCGCTCTGGACGTTTTGGGATTATAAGCACGAGCGGTGGCTGGCTGACAAGGGAATGCGGCTTGATCATATCCTCCTCGCGCCGGAGATATCCAATAGGCTCGTGGAAGGCGGGGTAGATCGCTGGGGGCGTGGCGAAAAAGTGCCAGCGATCATGCTCCAGCATGGGTAATGCTTGATCTTTAACGCAACCCGGAAAGCACCGGGTGAGCCGTCCGGAAGGTGTAGGAGCCTTCAACTATCACCCGAAGCCAGTTGTTTCGGGGCTGTCGTATCTTATAGATTCAGTATTGAATCTCATGTTCACCCTCAGGCGCTCGCAGCAGGCGCTCCTTGCCCTATGCCTTCCCCTCTCATCCTTGTTCTCTCAGGAGCTGCCCTTTCGGACGTACTCCACGGTCGACGGCTTGGCTCACAACCGGGTCAAACGGGTGGTGGCCGATTCGAACGGGTTTCTATGGTTCTGCACCAGCGATGGCGTGAGCAGGTTCGACGGCTCCCGTTTTGCCACATTTGGCACAGCCCAAGGAGCTCCCTTCACGTCCGCCAATGACTTGCTGGAACTCAGCCACGGCCTCTACTGGATCGCTACCAACGGCGACGGCGTGATCCGATTCGACGCCGGCATTGGGCTCGCGCCTACCGGTCCGGACGCAAGAAAAGCGCGTTTCCAGCAGATGCTGGTAAGCCGGGATTCAGCGGCCAACCGGGTCAATGTGCTCTTTCGCGACCGGGCGGGAACGGTGTGGCTAGGCACGGATGGAGGTCTGTTCAAAACGACTGGGGTGAAGGGGAATCCGAAAATGCTCCCGGTCCCAATCGGGATACCCTCTCATGCAGACCGCCTGCTGCAGATCTGGAGCATCGTGGAGGACCAGGAACACTGCCTGTGGCTAGGTACCAGGTTCGGCCTCGTCCGGATGATGCCCGGCGGCCGAAAAGTTCATTACCGCATTACACCCCGATCCGCGACCGATCTCGTGGCGTCCTTACTGCTCCGAAATGATTCCACGCTGTGGATCGGTCATCAGGCGGGCCTTTTGATTTTCCGGCCGCCCTCCCTGGCCGAAGTCGGTTTGAGCCAAGCTCCCCTACAAAGGGACGACGTGTTGATGCAGGCTCGGCTCGCGGGTTCGCGGCCTCATCTCGCCGGTTTGCCCTCCAGGCGGGGCAGCGCGCAATTTTACCAAGTGGGTGGCCGCGGGCAGGAAACCTGGTAACTGCTATTACCCAACTCAGCACTGGCCGAGTTTGGTTGGGGACCAGACTCGGTGAAGTTTATGAGTTCGACCCGTCCGGTAGCCGGAGGATCGCCACAGGGGGATTACTGAAAGGAAATGGCATTGCCGGCCTAACGGAGGATTCTGGAGACAACGTTTGGCTTGCGACATCGTCCAACGGAGCCACTAAAATCTTCAGCCACGGCTTCGCGGCTTATTCGGAAGCAGACGGCTTCGGAGCCTTACCGGTCGGTGTGCTTGAAGACCGGGCCGGTCAAATCGTTGTCACCCACGGCCGCTGGCAATTTTCGACATTTAAGGGCAAGCGTTTCGTGTCTGGCAAGCTCAGATTGCCGGATGATAGCGCGGGGTGGCCCTCTTCGGACAGTTTGTTGCAGGATCATAACGGCGAATGGTGGGCCGGAACGAGAGAGGGCCTGTACCGGTTTCCCAAAGCGGAAAGCGCGTTGAACTTGGGGACGCTAGCCCCAAAGGCGGTGTATACCCAAGCGAATGGCCTGGCGGACCGCGACGTTTACCGCCTTTTTGAAGATTGGCGAGGCGACCTCTGGATATCCGGCTTCGCTCCTGCCAGAGCGGTGGTTACGCGCTGGGATCGCTTAACCGCCCGATTCCATCAATACTCCGATGCCCAGGGCCTTCCTTCCTTCAACTCGCCCTCGGCGATCGTGGAAGACGCGAAGCATAACGTCTGGATCGGGTTTCGGGAAGGCGGCTTGGCGCGCCATCGCGATGGCAAGTTCCGGCTGTTCGGGCCCGCCGATGGGTTCCCCGCCGGTGAAGTTAAAGCCGTCTACTTCGACCGGACTGGCCGGCTGTGGTGTTCTGTTGGGCGATTGGGCCTTTTCCGGTTTGATGACACGTCGGGCCAGCGGCTTACACCCCGATCTTATTCAGTGCAACAGGGTCCGGGTGTCAATCTCGTATTCCGTATTAACGAAGATAAAGACGGCCGCATCTACGCGGGTACTCCCCGCGGCGTGGACCGGATCGACCCGTTAACGGGCAAGGTCGATCATTATACGGCCGCCGATGGCTTTGCAGGGGGAGATGTTATGGCTATTCTCCGCGACCGCTCCGGCGCACTATGGTTCAGCACACTGAACGGATTGCTTCGGTACTTGCCCGGCGGCGAGCGGGTGGTACACCCCTCCCCGGTACTGATCGGCGGCCTGCGAATAGCCGGTGTGGATTATCAGATCTCCGCGATCGGAGCCCGGGATTTGGTGCTCCCGGAACTTCCCTATCAACGGAACTCCTTGCAGATCGATTTTTTGCGCGTGGCATTTACCCCAGGCGAGATCCCCCACTTTGAATACGGTCTGGAAGGGGCAGATTCCCAATGGAGCCCGCCTACCCCGGTCCCAACCGTTAATTACGCGGGTCTTCCCCCGGGCCGCTACCGCTTCCTTGTGCGCAACCCTGGAGCCGACCCGCGGGAGTCGCCAGCCACAATCTCCTTCCGCATCTTGTCTCCTTTCTGGCGGCGCTGGTGGTTCCTGTCGGCCGTCGGAACTATCGTCGTATCCTCGCTAATTGCATTTGCGCGCTACCGGGAATCCAGGGTGCAGGAGCTTGGTTTGGCTCTGGAGGAATCGCGAGGGCTGGCTAAAGAATTGACTCTGCAACGTTCGGCTCTTCATCGCGCCAATGCCACACTCGGTATGGAGTTCGCCGTGGCACGCATTCTGGCGGAAGCGGCAACACCCGCCGAGGCCGAGGCCGGCATCTTGCAAATTCTTTGTGCTAATCCGGGTTGGGCGGCCGGCGCATTCTGGTCCACTCAGGGAAGCGGTCGCGAGCTACACTGCACCAGTTTTTGGCGATCGCCCGATTCGGCGGGCCCGACCTGCCACATCAAAGTGGGCAGCAGGTGCGTACCAGGCCAGAGTCTTGCCGGCAAAGCAGCTCTCGACAACGTTCCCTGCTGGTCCGCGGTTTCTGCCACGGACGCAGACGTCCGGGACACGCTGGACGGCATTGTGGCATATCCGATCGCCGGCAGTCGAGAGGTTATCGGCGTAATGGAATTTTTCGATTCCTTACGCCGACGCCCCAGTGAGGACCAAGTTGCTGCCGTCGCGGCGGTGTGCGGGCTGATCGGACAGTGGGCGGAGCGCAACCGCGCGGAAGAAGCGTTGCGCGAAACCGAAACCGCCCTGCGCCGCAGTCGCGAGGAACGGCTTCAGGAGTTGGAGCGAGTGCGTCGTCGGATCGCCACCGACCTGCATGACGATGTTGGATCCAGCCTCACTCAAATTTCCTTGTTGAGCGAACTGGCTCGAAGGGAAGCGGGAGTTTCATCACCCGTAAAGCGTCCCTTGTCCCTGATTGCCGATTCCGCGCGCGAATTAATCGACGTGATGAGTGATATCGTGTGGTCCATTAATCCGCAGCGCGACCATTTGAGCGACCTGCTGCAGCGCATGCGCCGCTTCGCGGCCGATACGCTGACCTCTCGCGATATCCGCTTTTCCCTGGATCTGCCAGCGGCCGGCCAGGAGATCAGGATGGAAGGCAGTCTGCGGCGCGAAGTATTCCTCATCTTTAAGGAGGCGATTCACAATGCCGTGCGCCACTCGGAGTGTACCCACGCAAACATACGCATGCACCTCGATGATGGCCGCTTATTTCTCACGGTTCGCGATAATGGCATAGGCATGGATTTGGCGCGAGACAATGATGGGCATGGGTTGTCCAGCATGCGCGCCCGCTCGGTGGAGATCGGGGCCGAGTTCCAGGTGCTCTCGCAACCCGGGACGGGCACGTCGATCATCCTGACCGTTCCCCTGTTTCGAAATCCCGCGATCACTTCGGTTGGCTACACGAATACGTAGTGAAACGGGAACCGCCCCCTTCTAAACTCGGGCATGGGCTCGCTATCTTAAGCTGAGAGTACGCCGTTTTCCAGATAGCGGGCACGTTCCAAATGGCAGAAACGCCGATTAAAGTTGCGATCATTGAGGACCGCCGGGAGCTGCGGGAAGGCCTCGCCATGTTGATCAACGGGACTGAAGGCTTTTGCTGCTCCGGCGCCTACCGCTCCATGGAAGACGCTCTGAACAGGGTCGGCAGCGAGCCGGCCGACTTGGTGCTAAGCGATATCGGGTTGCCGGGAATGAGCGGGATCGAAGGCATCCGCATACTCAAAGAGCGATATCCCGGCCTCGTCATTCTGATGCTCAGCATCTACGATGACGACGAGCGAATCTTCGACGCGCTGTGTGCCGGGGCTTGCGGCTATCTTCTAAAGAAGACGCCGCCTGCGCGCTTATTGGATGCGCTGAAAGAGGCCGCCGGAGGTGGCGGCCCAATGTCGCCCGAAGTGGCCTCCCGAGTGATTTCGCTGTTTCGCGAGATACGTCCGCCCGACCGCGCGGCGCACGAATTAACCCCGCACGAGATCCGCATCCTGAAGCTGATTGTGGAAGGCCACAATTATAAAACTGCGGCCGCCGAACTCGCTGTCAGCGTACACACTATCTCGTTCCATTTGCGTAACGTCTACGAAAAACTTCAGGTGCATTCCAAGTCCGAAGCCGTAGCGAAAGCCCTCCGCGACCGCTTGATCTAAAGTCTCCGGCGGCGTACGAACCTACATACATTGGCGGTGTGCAGCCGCAGGTATCCCGCCTACTCTTGAAAGTGCCAACGCTGCATCTGACCGGCGTGAATGGCAAGGAGAAACAATTTATGCGGAACAACACATACAATGCGATCGCTCTGGCTCTGGCCTTTGCGGCGCTCTCTCCGGGACAGCCGTCGCGCCCGGATTCGAGAGGAATTGTCCACAATTCAGGACAGAACGGACCGGTTGTGGCAGGAGGACCGTTCCGAGAGGGGACCAGGTTCATACCGCCGCCCTCGACGCAGGATCAGGGGGAGGATGGCGACCCGGGTACCCCCACCCGAAAGCTCTATCCGCCTGCTACTCCGAGAATGGCGGGCGAGTCGTTTGTGGACGCCTTGGAGCAGTTGGGCCGTTCCGCAGGCGATATCCTCCATCTGCCCTGGGCGGAGTCGCTCTTCGGTGTGACCAATGTGCCAAGCCCCGGACCTAGGCCGCAGTCGGCAGTAATGAACTTCGCCGCCCGAACACCCGGTTTGACCACGTTCTGGAGCAACGGTTCGCCCTCGAACAACAACATCGATCCCCAGGTTGCGGCCAGTTCCTGGGCCGTCGGCGTTCTGACCTGGGACACGTTGGTGTTCTACGACAAATCGGGTACGCTGCTGCCCTCTACCCCTACCTTCCCAAACCCGACGAACACGGAGACGCTGTTCGGACCCCTCGTCCAAGTTCTCGACGCCAATCTGAACCTCAATCCTAAAGTGGCGGGCCCCGCTTTCCTCTTCGCCAATGGCCAGGTAGGCGATGCGCGCCTGGAGTTCGATAAATTCCGCAAGCGCTGGGTGGTTCTAGCCAGCGCTAAAAACAATGGTTCGCTGACAGGGGCATTTTCGACGCTGCTGATCCGCTCGCAGCGCCGCACCAAGCTCCTGCTGGCCGTCTCGATCGACGAAGACCCGAGCCACGGCTTCTATACCTACTGGTTCAACGCAACTCCGGACGACGGTGCCTGCAATGCATTAACAGACAGCTCGCCGTGTCCTGGATCAAACTTTAGGCCCGGCGACGGATCCGACTATCCATCGCTCGGCATGTCTTCGCGGCACTACTTGCTGTCGATCGGCGCAGGCCACCAGCCGCTCGATGGCAGTCAACAAACAGAAACGTGGGCGTATTTGATCGCCGCCAATGCGGACGATATATCGAGCGGTCTAAACAAACCGCGCACCCACGGATTTAAGCAGTGGGATATCGGGAATGGCGAGACCGCCGACGGGATCACGCAAGCGGTTGTCAGCAGTCAGGCAATGGCACCCATCGACTGGGGCTTGGTCGTCAGCGTGACAAAGGACCGGCTAATCCTGACGGGAGTTCCCCCGATCGACCCCCCTTCGCTCACCACTACTTCGTGGACGATGCCTGACCTCACCCCACTCGCCAAATGGCCTGAAAAAGGTTCCAACCTGGGAGTCAACTACGCCAACCTCACTAATGCTCCGATCAAGGCTCAGCAGATCGCAGGGATTCTCTCCACTACCTGGAACGATTGTCGCAACTGGACGCCGAGTCAGGCGGCCTGTTCGCCCTCGGTCCACCTCTTCACCGCGCAAGTCAACTTCTTCCCATTCGTGTTTTCGCAGATTGATCGCGTGTTCGGCCTGCGCAACGTCCTGGACGATGCGCCAACGGATGTTGTCGGCTACGGCATGCCCGGCGTCACCATGAACCAGAATAAGGACATCGCGGTTGTCTACAGCCGAAGCAGCCCCCTGTTATTCCCGGAGGTCCGCTACAGCACTTGGCTGCACGGCGAGCCCGACATTCGGCCCAGCGCGATTCTTCGGGTGGGAGACGGCCCGTTCCCTTGCTCTCTCGGCCCCAAGTGCGGTGCCCCGATGACCTACGACACCGCCGGCATCGCGCTCGATCCGTTCGATCAAACAGGCGTGTGGATGGCGCACATTTATGCGACCGCTACCGGCGCTCCGGGTCTCACCGTCGGGAAGGTATTCGGCGCAGTGCATCCGGGCCTGATGGTCTCCGCCATTTCGTTCACCCCCACGACGGTACAAGCGGGTTCGCAGCTTCAGGTGACGTATACTGTGTCGAATTACGGCGACGGCGCAGCAAACCCGGCGCATGCCGACATCATCCTCGAACCACTCAGCTCGGGCGGGCCGGCGATCCTGCTGGGGACGGATCCTCTACCTGTTATGGGTCCGGGCAACGTGCTCCAGCGGCAAATCACCCTAACCGTGACGTCCGCACCAAAGGGAGTCCACCAGCTGCGGATCCAGGCGAATGTGGGCGACGTCAGCCAGTATACGCAAGGAGTAAACTTCGCTCTTGCCAGTCAGTTCCTGACCATTCAGTAGCTCTCGGTTGCACGCCCAGGCCGCGGCCGCGCCTCTTACCGTGAGGCTCGGTCGCGGCCATCGCTTTGCGCACTCGGATTCCAATCTTGCCATCAACCCGAGTTGGCCCGATCAAGCTTCAGAGGAATTGGGTTCGTTCTGCAAAACTACCGGTCGGTGGAGAACCAAAGTACGATGTCTTCGCCGTTGCCGCTGTGATTGATATCGGCAGGAGACCAGCCTAGTCCTGGATCGAACAGGGATGCCCAATTGTCCTTGCTGAGCGCGGTTGGTGCCGCCCCTTTTATGGGATCGAGTCCGGCCTCGTTCTTGACAATGGCAAAGCGAAGGGTCTGAATCCAGATATTCGGATCGACGAGTGGTCCCCACATGCCCTTGACCGCCGGGTTTATCAGACCCACGGGATAGGTGCTCGGGTCGAAATGGGGATCCGACCGCCACTCAGCGGAAATTCGGCGGTCCTGCGAAGCGGCGTTTCACTGCCAAGGTACACCGGAATGTCAGAGTGTCCAGCGAACGCAAGCAACCGCAGGATATTTGCGGCCCCCTTCGGAACATGAGCCAACCCGTTCGAGATGGTAATCGCCTCGATGCGCACGTCCTGGCGCGTGAGTAGGAACGCAATGGCCATGAGATCGTCGCTACCGGCATCGGTGTCTACAATCAACGGAATAAACATTCGCCCCATTGAGACAAGAGGCCAAGAAGAAGCATGCCAACACCCGTACGAGCATGCACCGATTTTCGCAGGTACCATGGAATCCATGACGCCGCCCCAGGCCGCTGATGCCATCTTCCAGCATCTGCTTGACACCTACGTCAGCGAAACTCAGAAAACAGCGTCCACTTGGCGCAAGTTCTCAGCCGATGAGATGTCTTACAGACCTCACCCAAAATCAGCCACGGTCGCCGACATTCTCAGGCACCAGCTACTCTCGGAGCGTCGCTTCTTCGGCGAATTTCTAGGCATCCCCGAACTGTTGCCCTCCGAAATCATCCCCGAGATTTTCACGCCAGAGTCGTGCGCGAAGCGGCTTACCCAATTGGCCGCCCGGCGCATGGACTTTCTCGCCTTCCAAGACGAAAAATGGTGGCTGGAGCGAGTTGTCTTTTTCGATGTCACCCGCGAGCGGATCTGGATTTTCTGGCGTCGCGTGCTGCACTCCGCCCATCACCGGACCCAGCTCACGGTCTATCTGCGCCTGCTGGAAAAACCCGTCCCCTCTACCTACGGCCCGACTGCCGACGTCAGTTGGGACGGTGCCGATCCCACCCTTGGGTAAGCAACCTTACGCCAAGCACCGTGTTTTACAATAGGCAAGCACCCTCACGATGTTTTTTTCCCAATGTTTTCGCATGGCCGCCCTGCTCGCGCTGACGGCAATCCCGCTCGTCGCTCAGTGTACTTTCCAGCTTTCGCCAACCAGCGCCAACTTCAGCACCAGCAGCAATGACGCCACTGTCACCGTCACCGCAAGCGCCTCCAATTGTGCGTGGACCTCGCGCAGCAACACAAGTTGGATCACCATCTCGTTCGGGCAAACGGGAACCGGCAACGGGACAGTCGGATTCACAGTCACGCAGAACAACACGCCAGCCACGCGAACCGGCTCCCTCACGATTGCGAACATCACCTTCAACGTGACGCAGGCAGCCGCCCCGTGCACCTACACTTTGATGCCCGCTTCGGTGTCGGTTCCACCCGGCGGAGGCAGCGGAACCATAAATATTTCCACCGCGTGTTTGTGGACGCCCTCCTCGAACAACCCCGACTGGCTGACAGTCTCCGGGAGTGGTCTCGGGAATGGAACCGCTCAATATACCGCAGCAGCGAATACCACCGGAGCATCCCGCAACGGCAGCATCACGATCGGTAGCCAGACGTTTACCGTTACTCAGGCCGCAGCCTGCACGTTCACTCTGAACCCGTTCAGCGTCCAAGCCGACCCGGCGGCGGGGGCCACTGGAACATTCACCGTGACTGCAAGTTCTAATACTTGCTCGTGGACGGCGACGAGCACCAATCCCGATTTCATCACCGTAACCACCGGCGCAACGGGAATGGGAAATGGCACGGTTGGATACACCGTACAGCCCAATCACTCAACCAACGCGCGATCCGGCGCGGTCACGGTTGGCGGCTCCACGTTTACGGTGTTTCAGCCGGGCGGCCAGCCGTGCACCTACGCTTTATCAGCGCCGACGGCGAATTTCTTCCCGGCTGGCGGGACTAGCAGCTTTAGCGTCACGTCTACCTGTGCTTGGTCGCCCAGCACGGCTTACAACTGGATATCGATTGGAGGTCCGGTTTCGAGCACTGGAAATGGAACGGTGACGTACACGGTTTCCTCGAACCAGACCGCGGCCACCCGCATTGGCACGATTCTCGTCGGCTCTCAGGCGTTCACCATCACTCAAACCGGCATCGCTTGTGCGGTTACCGCGAGTCCCTTGACCGTTCAAATTCCGGCTGGCGGAGCGCAAGGGAATATCGGCATTATGGCTCCGGATAGCTGCAACTGGAACGCGTCGGCAGCGCCCGGCTGGATTGTGCTCGCCAACTCTAGCGGCACTGCCCAAGGAAGCGTTTCCTATGCCGTTGCCGCCAATCCGACGGCGCAGCTTCGGACCGGCACAATCACTATCGCCAACCAACTCGTAAGCGTGACTCAGGATCCCACCGTCTGCGGCCAAACGTTGACGCCCGCGAACGCGAACGTAGCCGCCATTGCCGGAACGTACAGCTTCAACGTTTCCACGAGCTGCAACTACGCGGCAGTTTCCAATAGCGGCTGGATCAAGCTGGTCTCCAACGCTGCCGGGACGGGCACGGCGGACGTCGGGTATTCGGTCGCTGCCAACAGTTCACCGGACGCTCGAGCCGGAACCATCGCCGTTGGATCGCAAATTTTTGCGGTCTCGCAATCGGGTGCCGGATGCTCTTTGACTCTAAGCCCACGCGCGGCCGATGTCGATGCAAGGGGCGGCCAGGGCAGTTTCGCCGTGATGTCGACTGGCTCGTGCCGCTGGCAGGCGAGTACCGACGCGGGCTGGGTCCACCTTACCTACGAGTCTGTAGATGGAAATGGAAAGGTTAGTTTCACGGTGGACGCCGCAGATCAGCCGAATGCGCGCGTGGCTCGGATCTTCGTAGCCGATCAGACATTCCAACTACGCCAGGCAGCCAAGCCTTCGATTCAGATCAGCAGTTCAAGCGTCTTGAATGCCGCGAGTTTCACCAGCGGCGCAATCTCGCCCGGCGAGATCATCACCATCTTTGGCGAAGGTCTTGGCCCTGCTATCGGCGCTGGCCTTCAACTCACCGCCGACCGGCAATCGATTGCCAACGCCATCGCCGGGACGCGCGTTTTGTTCGATGGAAACCCGGCTCCTCTTATCTATGTTTCTAATTCGCAGGTCAGCGCGATTGTTCCGTATGCGGTCGATGGTCAGACGAGCACGCGCCTACAAGTGGAGTATCAAGGCTTCCCCTCGAGCGAATTGTCGCTGAACGTGGTTCCTTCGAATCCCGCTCTCTTCACGATTGATGCTTCCGGGTCCGGTCAGGGGGCAATCCTCAATCAGGATACAAACGTAAACTCAGCTCTCAACCCAGCCCAAAAAGGCTCGATTGTGGTTCTCTTCGCGACAGGCGAAGGACAGACTACGCCGCGCGGATCGGATGGAGCCTTGGCCAACAAGGCTCTGCCAAAACCAATTGCATCGGTAGCGGTCCAGATTGGCGGAATCGATTCCAGGGTTCTGTATGCAGGCGCAGCACCCGGGTTACCGGCAGGCGTATTCCAAGTGAACGTTCAGGTCCCGGCGACGGCTCCATCGGGTGCGGTTCCGCTGGTTCTGCGAGTAGGCGCGGCCTCCAGCTCACCCAACGTCACGCTATCTATCAAGTGAGTTCACCCAAGGGGGGCAGGCAATCCTGCCTGCAGCCGGCTTTCAGCCGGCCTGTGGTTGCTGTTCCGCACGACCAATCTTATAATTAACGAGGCCATGCCTTTCCCGCTAAGAAGGAACACATTGATAGACAGATCTTGGAAATTAACGCTGGCCGCCCTGTGCGCCATCGCCGGCTCCTATGGGCAGAGTGTCACGGGCACCCTCAGCGGGGTTGTGAAGGACCCCACCGGCGCTGCCGTGCCCAACGCCACCGTCCGCGCCATCAATAGCGGGACAAGCGCGTCTGAACAGGTTGCCAGCAACTCCGACGGCCAATATGCGCTTCGCACCCTGCAAGTGGGCGAGTACAAGCTCGAAGTCGAGGCGCCTGGATTCAAGAAGTATGAAGCCTCCGGCATTCGCCTTCAAGTGGATGAGATCGTCCGGGTCGACGTGACTTTAACGGTAGGCGGGACTTCGGAAAGCGTCACGGTTTCAACCGAAGCGGTACACATCGACACCGATACGGGCACTCTGAAGAATGTTGTCGATCAGAAACGAATTGAAGAACTCCCGCTCAATGGCCGAAACGCTACTCAGTTGATGCGCCTCGTGGTCGGGGTGATCGCCGACCCGCGTGCCGATGTCACTTCGGGCACAACTTACCCAGGCGTCACGCCCGTGTCTGTAAACGGCTCGCGCGCCAACGCCACCAACTATATCCTGGACGGAGCCACCAACAACGATCATTACAGCAATGCGCCCAATCCCATGCCCAACCCCGACGCTTTGCAGGAATTTAGCGTCCAAACGAACAACTTCAGTGCTGAGTTTGGCCGTCAGTCCGGCGGGATCGTAAACGCAGTCACAAAGTCCGGCACCAACAGCTATCATGGCAGCGCCTTCGAGTTTGTGCGCAATCAGGCGCTGAATGCGACAAACTTCTTCGCTCCGACCGTCAACGGCCAGAAGCAACAGGACGGCTTGAAGCGCAATCAGTTCGGCGCCACGCTGGGCGGACCTGTGTGGATTCCCAAGGTGTACAACGGCCACGATAAAACCTTTTTCTTCTTCTCCTATCAAGGAACCCGCTTGCGCCAAGCTCCCATTCAAGCGCAGATCGTGGTCCCTACTGCGGCCATGCGCTCTGGCGATTTCTCGGCACTATTCAAACAGTTGAAGGACCCCGCCACAGGCCTTGTATATCCCGGCAATCGAATCCCCAGCGCTCAAATCAGTCCGATCAGCCTCGCTATTCTGGCGCACATCCCGTTGCCTACTAGCGGCAACACTACGTTCGCAGCCGCGCCCAACAACTTTGATGAGGATCAGTGGCTGTTGCGCGGCGACCAGCAACTCGGCGACAAGAACCGGCTCAGCGTCCGCTGGTATCGCTCCTATGGCCTAACGCCGGCCTTCCTTGACGAGAGCAACTATCTGTCCCAAAATACCGGTCGCACCTGGCTGAACCAAAGCGAAAGCGTAACCGACACTCACGTCTTCAATGCCAACGTCACCAACCAGGCGCTGTTCAGCTTCAATCGAACCGACGGCAACAACGTCCCGATCTACCCGCCTAAAACTTTCCATGATCTTGGCGTCAACATCTACACCGACGACAAACCGCAACTTTACGTGGCTGTAGCCGGATACTGGGGAACTCTCAACACCGGCGATACCAACCGGTTCCTTCGCGACGAGTACCAATTTACCGATACCCTGCGTTGGACTAAAGGAGCCCACCAGCTCAGCCTGGGCGGCGAATACGGAAAGGGTTTGGACGATGTCACGAACAACTTTCGCGCCAACGGACGCTTCACCTTCAATGGCGGCTCCGCTCCATTCACCGGCGAATCTTTCGGCGATTTCCTGATCGGCAAATTCTCCGACTTCACCCAAGGCGCGGGTGAATACAGAAACACGCGGTTCAATCGAATGAGCCTGTTCGCGCAGGACTCGTGGAAGTTGCGCCTGCGCCTCACACTTGATTTAGGAATTCGTTGGGAGCCTTTCTTTCCGTACACCGATCTGAATAACAGGATCGCGGCCTATCATCCTGGCCAACAATCCACGCGTTACCTGAACGCGCCCAAGGGCGTGGTCTTCGTCGGCGACGCGGGAGTTCCCAACGGAGGTTTCCCGATCACCTGGCAGAATGTAGCCCCGCGCGTGGGCTTTGCTTGGGACGTGTTCGGCAACGGCAAAACGTCGCTGCGCGGCGGCTACGGAATATTCTTCGATCAACCCGGCACGATCTCCTGGAACAACCAGGGCGATCAGGCACCTTTCGGAACAGTGCTGTCCACCAGCGGCAATGCGGCCAACAGCTTCGCGAACCCCTATGCGGGCGCCATCAATCCATTTCCGTCCCAGCTCAATCCCGGAAAGGATGCGTTCTTCCCAGCGTTCAGTTCGCAATTTCTCGACGCTCCCAATATGCGAAACCCCTACGTCCAAAGCTGGAATCTTACGCTCGAGCGCGAAATCCAGTGGGGCTTCGTCCTGCGCGGGTCGTACGCGGGATCCAAAGGTACGCGCCTGATTACAATTCGAGAATTGAACCCAGCGGTATACGCGCCGGGCGTAACCACGGCAACTACAAATCAGCGCCGTCTTTTCGCTCCTGGCTTGGGTTCGACGGGGATCGTGGAACCAACTGGCAACTCCACGTTCCACGCTTTGCAACTCACATTAGAGCGGCGCTTCGCCAAGGGCTTCTCAATTCTGGCGAACTATCAGTTTGCAAAAAGCATCGACGACGCCTCTGCCAATAAGGGCACGGGAATCAATCGCACCAACCCCTTCAACGCGGCGTTTGATAAAGGACGGTCCGATTTCGACCGCACTCACGTGTTCAACTTCTCCAGCCTATGGGAGCTTCCCGTACACTTCCACAACCGTGCGGCAAACACAGTCGCGGGCGGTTGGAAGCTGAACTCGATCGTTAGCCTGATCAGCGGCTATCCTTTCACGGTGACCAGCGGCGTAGACAACGCGCGTACCGGCACCGGCTCGCAGCGCGCCGATCTAGTGGGCCCAGTAAATCTGGCGGGCAACAGGCCCCGCGGCCAGGTCGTGGCTCAATACTTGAACAAGGCTGCCTTCGCGCCAAACGCCTTGGGTACTTACGGCACCTTGGGAAGGAACACGTTTGAAGGGCCTGGCTTCGCGAACGTAGATCTCGGTCTCGGGAAAGACTTCAAAATAACTGAGCGGCTCACAACCGCTTTCCGGTTCGAGGCATTTAACGCTTTCAATCGGGTGAACTTGCAAGTGCCGGCATCCAGCTTAAGCAGCGGGACTTTTATGCAGATAACAGGTGCGTACGATCCCAGGATTTTGCAGTTCGCATTGCGTCTCGTATGGTAACGCTCGCCGCATACTTCAGTGCAAATAAAATAGACTGAGCCGCGGCAATCCGCACGTCTCAAGCAGAGTGCGTTCCAAATACTGTTTCTCGAGCATGGAAATTTGCTCGGCAGACATCTTCCCTCGATAAGGGCGAAGCTGCGCCTCCAGTTCGCGGCGAACACGGAACAGATCATCCTCGCTCTGGCGGGTCCGAGCCACGGCAACCATTTTTTCTTCGAGAGCCGTGAGCCGCTGCTCCATTTGCTCCAGATCCTGGTAAAGGGTTTCAGAGTCGGCGGCCACGCGCTCCAAGCCGGCCGCAATCTCCGCGTATCCTGCGATGGCCGAGAGTTCGGCTATGTTCTTCGCGAGATAGCTCTGGACCTCTTCGAGAGTGAACGGAGCCTCCGACTGCTTGGAAGGCTGCACCACTCCAGCCATCGCCTGCGCCTCAACCAGAACCGCCTGAGCGCAATAAGCCAATGAGTTAACGCTTTGCCGCTTCGTCTTCTTCGTCCGCCACTTTTCGAAGGCTGCGTCGATGCCCCGCAACACCGCGTCCAGCGGCACCCCCGCGTTCTTCCAGGTCTCGATCAGCGCCCAATCGAGCGGCGACAAAAGGAACAGAGCGGTGCCGCGAGTCTTCTGAAAATGTTCCTCGATTTCGGTGAAGTAGTTGAAGTAGTTGGTGGGCCAGGCTACCTGGTCCGGTTCCGTTCCCATATAAGCTGCAACCCTTCCAGCGTGAGATCCTCGTTAATCTGCTTGAGATATTTCGAAGCGGGCATCATCATTCGGGCTTGGCCCCCGGTCGCGATGGTTTTGGTGTTGGGTCCCAGTTCCGCAATCGTGCGTTCCAGTATTCCATCGATTAAACCGGCGAAACCGTAATAGAGTCCAGACTGAATGCTGTTGATCGTGTTCTTGCCGATCAGCGAATCGGGCGCGCGGAAATCCACCATCGGAAGCTTGGCCGTCCTCGCGAACAGCCCCCCGATCGACATGCCGATCCCGGGACAGATCATGCCGCCCAGATATTCGGCGTTCGCCGAGACCACATCGAAGTTGATTGTGGTCCCCAGATCCACCACCACGCAAGGTCCTCCGTACTTGTAAAACGCAGCGACTCCATTCACCACTCGATCGGCCCCCACCTCGCGGGGATTGTCGTAAAGAACCTTGATCCCTAAATCCGTTTCCGGCGTGACGAAGAACGGCTCGGCATTAAAGTAGCGCCGCACCATTGCGGTAAGAGTGGAATCGAGCGGTGGCACCACGCTGGCGATGATAATTCCGTCCACTTTGGAGAGATCCAGCGACGAAAGCGCGAACAGGTTGCGCATGAGCACGCCCCACTCGTCTGCAGTCTGTTCGTGGATCGTGCGCAAGCGCCAGCGGGTAGTCAGTTCGCTGCCTTCGAACGCCCCGATCGTGATGTTCGTGTTCCCAGCGTCGAGGGCTAGGAGCATGGACGCACTCCGCCCGCCATGATCGTGTGCGGATTACCTGCATCGTCGCGCAGCATTAGAAAGCCTGCGTCGTTCAAGCCCGTCGTGATTCCGATCAACGCGGAGTCTCCTTGATCCACTCTTACCCTGCGCCCGCGAACGTAGCTTGACGCTTGTGTGAACATGTCGAGAATACCGCGCTTCCCGTCTCTCAACAGAATCTCGCAATAAGAATCGATGGCGGGCAGCAGTTCGGCCAGCAATTTTTCCCGTGATTGGGGAACTGCGCTTTCCATGCGGAGAGATGTCGCCAGCGCCGCGATTTCAGACGGGAAACTTGCATGATTTACGTTGACGCCGAACCCCGCAACAATCGCCGCTCCCTCGAGCTGAGGCAGAATGCCCGCACACTTCTTTTCGTGCATCAGCAAGTCGTTGGGCCAGCGCAGGTCGCACACCAGGCCCGTGGCCTTGAGTATCGCATCGGCTGCGGCCAGCCCTAGCGCCAGCACCACCAACGGCAGCGTATCGGGCGAGAATGGAAATCGCAGGATCACCGAAAAGTACAATCCGGCTTCCGGCTCGGAATGCCAGGTTCGGCCGTATCGTCCATATCCAGCGGTTTGTTCTTCGGCACCCACCACAGTGCCGGATGCCGCGCCTTCGAAGGCCAGTCTGCTGGCGGCGAACATTGTGGAATCGATGCTGGCGAACCAGGAAATGCGCCTGCTCGGGAATTGCGCTTGAACCCAAGCCTGATCGAGCGGCATGTCAGTTCAGACGCAAACGCAGGTTGATGTCCACGGCTTGGGCCGAGTGCGTGATCGCGCCGCACGAGATGAAGTCCGGTCCGGCTTCGGCGTAAGCCCGCACGTTCTTGAGCGTGATCCTGCCGGACAGTTCCACGGCTGCATGTCCATCGATATATTCGATCCATTCGGCGGCATCGGAAGGTGTAAGATTGTCGAGCAGCAGGTGCCCTGCCCCGCACTCCAGCGCTTCTTCCAACTCCTCGCGCGTGCGAACTTCGATCTCGACCGAGACGGACGCGCCTTCCGTGGCAGCGAGCGCCGCTCGCACTCCTCCTGCCGCCGTGATGTGATTGTTCTTAATCAGAATGGCGTCGAAGAGGCCCATGCGGTGGTTGGTGACACCCCCGGCCGCTGCCGCCATCTTCTCCAGCCGACGCAGACCAGGCGTGGTCTTGCGAGTGTCTTGGATGCGCGCCTTCGTGCCTTCCACTTCTTTGACGTAAGCATGGGCCAGCGTCGCGATAGCGCTTAGGCGCTGAACGAAGTTGAGAGCCGTGCGCTCCATTGTGAGCAGCATTCGCGCAGGGCCCTGGATAGTCGCGATCACCGCCCCCGGCTCCACCAGGGTGCCGGATGGCGCGTGAATGGACACGCGCTCGCCCACCATCAGAGGGAGCAGTTCGACGCCGGCCACCACCATCCCTTCACGAGCGATCATCTCCGCAACCGCCTGACGATCGGCTGGCACGCAAAGATTCGTGGTGATGTCTCCTGCCCCGATGTCTTCTTCGAGTGCGCGTCGTACTGCTTCGCGCACTTCCGGATGCGAAACTTCGAAAATCATTCCAGGCCTGCAAGAGCAGCCCGGCTCTTCTCTATTTGAGCCTGATATTCCGCGCGCTTCGAGCGTAGCGACTCGATCACATGCGGCGGAGCGCCTTGCATGAACTTCTCGTTGTTCAGCTGTCGATCCTTATCGATCACCAGCTTTTCATGCTGCGCGATCTCCTTCATCAAGCGGGCCTGTTTGGCCGCCGCGTCCTGCTCGGGAACCGAGAGCGACATTTCAAATCCAGCGCTGACGGGCTTTTGGTGAAATGTGAAATTCACATTCGTCAGCTTATGAATCACCGCCGCCTGGGAGGTGAGAAGCGCGAACGACGAAGTGTCGGCATAGAGATTCCCGTCGAGCGGCTTCGTTCCGAGGTTCGAATTCGCCCGCTGCGTACGCGCCTCCGTGATCACCTTTTGCAGCAGGTTCATTTCGTTTTCGGCGGCTTCATCGATCTCGCCTTTCTTCGGATAAGGCTGAAGCGAGATGGAGTCCGTCGCGCCCAGCCGATGCCACAGCTCTTCGGTGATGAACGGCATCATGGGATGCAGCAGCCGCAGCGAAGCGACAAAAATGCCGAGCAGATTCCGCCAGTCGTTCGTGAGCCCGGAGCCTTCGGCGAGGCGCATCTTTTTCATCTCGAGATACCAGTCGCAGAAATCGTGCCAGAAGAAATGCCACAGAGTCTCGGCCGCCTCGTGATAGCGATGGTTCTCAAACGCCCGGCTGACCGTTTCCGCCGTGCGATGGAGCTGGCTGAACATCCAGCGGTCTTCGAGCGACTCGATATCGCCCGGCTCCACAACGACGGGCTCCACCCCGGACCGCTCCATGTTCAGAAACACCAGCCGCGCGGCGTTCCAAATCTTGTTCGCGAAGCCGCGTGCCGCCAGGAGCTTCTCGTCCGTATAGACGATATCGGTTCCAGCCGCCACCCCCATCAAGAGGGAGACGCGAACCGCATCGGTTCCGAAGCGCGCCGTGGTATCGAGCGGATCGATCACGTTGCCCTTCATCTTCGACATCTTCTGACGCTCGGCATCCCGCACCAAGCCGTGCATGTGTACCTGCCGGAAGGGCACGTCGCCAGTGAGTTCGATTCCCATCATGATCATCCGAGCTACCCAGAAGAACAAAATGTCGAACCCTGTGATCAGGACCGAGGTCGGATAGTATGTCGTCAGATCGGCGGTTTCATCGGGCCACCCCAGCGTGGAAAACGGCCACAGGCTGGAGCTGAACCAGGTATCGAGCACGTCGGAATCCTGCTCCAGCTTGTCCGATCCGCAATGCGAACAAGCATTCGGAGCCGATCGCGCGACAGTAATGCCCTGACACTGGCCGCAGTGCCAGGCCGGAATGCGATGGCCCCACCAGAGCTGGCGCGAGATGCACCAGTCGCGGATGTTGGTCATCCAGTTGTTGTAAGTGGCGTTCCAATTTTCGGGAATGAATCGGATGCTCCCGTCTTCGGCGGCGCGCAAAGCTTTTTCGGCCAGCGGCTTCGTCTTGACGAACCACTGCGTGGAGACCAGCGGCTCGATGATCGTCTTGCAGCGATCGCAGCGGCCGATGGAAAGAGTGTGCGCTTCCACCTTCTCCAGCAATCCCAGCTTTTCGAGATCTTCAACGATGCGCTTGCGAGCCTCGAAACGATCCAGTCCCTCATAAGGGCCAGCCTCGGCCTGCATGCGAGCTTGACCGTCGATCACCTGGATGCGCGGCAGGTCGTGGCGTTGGCCCACTTCGAAATCGTTGGGGTCGTGCGCTGGCGTCACCTTGACCGCGCCAGATCCGAAGGCGGGGTCGGCCAGATCGTCGAGGATGATCGGAATCTCGCGATTCATCAGCGGCAGCGTCACCGTCTTGCCGTGAAGATCGAAGTAGCGCGAATCCCTGGCGTTGATTGCGACAGCAGTGTCGCCCAGCATGGTCTCGGGACGGGTAGTGGCAACCGTGAGAAAGCGCGCGGTTCCAGTAATCGGATACTTGATGTGCCAGAGATGTCCCTGGCTTTCCTGATGCACCGTTTCCAGATCGGAAAGCGCAGTCTGGCAGCGCGGACACCAGTTGACCATGTATGCGCCGCGATAAATCAAGCCGCGCTCGTGCAGCCGTACGAAAGCCTCGATCACGGCGCGCGAAAGTTCCGGCGACATGGTGAAGCGCTCCCGGCTCCAATCCACGCTTTCGCCGATCTGCTTCATCTGGTCGGTGATGCGATTGCCGTACTTCTCTTTCCACTCCCAAACGCGTTTCTCGAACTCTTCGCGCCCAATGTCCTTGCGCGAAATGCCTTGTTCGGCGAGCATGCGCTCCACCATAATCTGCGTGGCGATGCCCGCATGATCCACTCCCGGCAGCCACAGCGTGTTATCCCCGCTCATGCGATGCCAGCGAACAGCCGCGTCCATGATGGTGTGGTCCAGCATGTGCCCCATGTGGAGCGATCCGGTTACGTTGGGAGGCGGGATGACGATGGAGAAACGCGGGCCGGGCGCGCTCGGGTCGGCGCGATAGAGCCCTGATTCCACCCACCACTTTGCCCAATGGGCCTCGAATCGTTGCGGTTCGTAGATCTTCTCAATTTCCATGGAATCTTCATTTTACCGTGGCACTGCGGCGGGACTTCCGAGGACATTCTGCAGGCAGAATGGCTCTACGCAAGCGAAAAGACAGCCGTCTTTATCGACCGCTCAACCTTCAGGGAAGTGCGCGGGCGCGGCCCCGCCGTACAATCGCTAAAATCAAATGAAGGGGAAGCATGGCTAACGTTGACACTAAAATCGACTGGACCGGCTGCGAACTGGTTGAACGGATACCCGGCAAAGTATCGGGACGGCCCATTGTGCGCGGAACCCGCATCATGCCGGAAGCAATTGTCAGTGGTTACGATCACGGCGAGAGCATCGAGGATATCCGTGAGGGGTTCCCTGCCCTTTCCGTTGACCAAATCAAGCAATTGATCGAGTTCGCCCATGCACGGCGCGAGCAGCTTCAACCGTGAAGGTACTGCTTGACGAGAATGTTGACCACAAGTTACGCAAAAACCTTGGCGATCACGAGGTTTTCACCGTCAGGTATATGGGATCGAGCGGACTTGAAAACGGCGATCTTCTCCGAACCGCCGAAGAAAACGGCATAGAGGTTTTTGTTGCCGGCGATCAAAACCCTACGTATAAGCAGAACTTGGCAGGGCGAAGAGTGGCGATTGTTTCGCTCTCAACTATCGATTGGACCATCCTTCGGGACAGTCTTTCGTTGATTGTCGCCGTCGTCAATAATGCGACACCCGGATCGTTTTTGACTGTGGAGTGCGGCACCTTCACGCGGAAACGGCAGCAGGATATTCAGATCGAGCCAGATTAGGCGATCACACCGCCTTATCATCTAGGTTGCGAAGGTGTGCCTCGGGCCACTCGGCCCGAACCGCCTGAGGAGCAGCATGACCACACATGCCAGACCAGCTCCCAACAGATCCAGGGTCCTTGCGAGAAATGCCTTGTTCGGCGAGCATGCCTCTACCATGATCTGCGTGGCGATGCCTGCTTGATCCACTCCCGGCAGATCTTCTCAATTTCCATGGAATCTTAATTTTAAGCTGTCGTCTTCCCATGTTGGCAACCAAATAAAACTCTATTCCCCCTACGCTCAACAATTTGCAAAATCCACCTCTGGCTTTTCCCGATTCCCCTGATACCGTTGGACCGGGTACACACCCACAAGGAACACACACATGCATTCCGCATCGCAAGCCTCCCACCTGGCCAACGCGCAGAACGCCCAGCACAGCACCGGACCCCGCACTCCGGAAGGCAAAGCCCGAGCCGCAGCCAACGCGCGCACTCACGGCCTCTGCGCCAAAGACGTCCTCATCGCAAATCCCGAAGAACAGACCGAGTTCGACGAACTCCTCGGCCTCCACCTAGCCGAACTCAAGCCGCACGGCAGTATCGAGCAAGTGATCTTCGACACGATGCTCGCCGACACCTGGAACCTCCGCCGCATTCGCCGCCTCGAAACAGCTCTGCAGCAGGGCATCGATCCTCTGGAGGCAATCAACGACGAGCCCCTTCAAAAGAAACTCGAGCGCATTGCCCGCCATCGCACCCGCATCGAGAATTCATATTTCAAAGCGCTCAAAGAACTTTCGCGAATCCAGTCCCTGCGCGTCCTCAACAAATGCAACGAGGAGAGCGTCGATCTCGCCGAGATCTCCCCGCTTCTAAACTTGGCCGAATTTCGCCGCAGGTCTGCTAAATCGGACGATTTCAAAACGAACCCAAATTTCCCCTCGCCCGGCCCCAACCGCGCCGCTGCCCACGCAAATCAGCGCTGAATTGACACACAGCACGCCAATTAGGTATAAAAACGTTAACGAAGTAGGAGGTGCGCCCACGTGAATCGCGCCCTGTTGCTGGTGATTTTCATCTATTCTGCGTGCTTCGCCGGCGACGATTCCAAACCGGGCAAGCAGGCTCCCAAGACTCCCGACATCTCCCAGATGCCAGCGGACGCGCACGCTCCGTTATTCCATCCCAAGTCGCAACAGGCGGGCAAACTTACCGAGCGCGTAACAGCGGAGCTTCCCAAGCCAGCCGCAGTCGGCGGCCAGGTGATTCATCGCAACTTCATTGACGACGAGATTCTCGGCAAGATGGAACGCGACAAGGTCCCGCACGCCCCGCTCGCATCAGATCAGGAGTTTATCCGCCGCATCAAGCTGGATCTATCTGGCCGCATCCCCTCGCCCGCCGAGGCTCGCGAGTTTCTCGCCGATAACGCGCCCGACAAGCGCTCTGCTCTGATCGACAGGCTGGTGGGCAGCCCGGAGTTCGTGGACAAGTGGGCCTATTTCATCATGGACATCATGCGCGCGAACGGCAAGATGGGCCGCGGCCACGTATTGTTCCACCACGTGTTAGAAGAGAGCCTCGCAGCGGACCGCCCGTACGACGATTGGGCCCGCTCCATCATCACCGCGTCTGCTAAGAGCAACTATGTTGTCGCGGCCGTCAACCCAATCGTGCGGGAACACGTGGAAGGCAAGCCCGGCGAAGCCGCCAACGGCGACGATCTTAGCAAGGTGAATCAGCTTGACACGCACGATGAGCTGTCCATCCTCTACGCCAAGATTTTTCTAGGCATCAATATCTCGTGCATCTCCTGCCACAACGGCCAGGGTCACTTGGAAAAAGTAAATGCTTACCTGAGCAAGAAAAAGCGGTCGGACTTTTTTCAGGAGTCGGCCTTTCTATCCCATACCCGCTACGTGCCGCACGTGGAGAGCAGCGCCGCCGTGATGGGACATTTCCTGGTCGACGATTCGGGCAAAGACTACGATACGAAAGCCGAAAGCATGCTTCGCACCAAGCGCACAGGCGGCCCGAACACGCCGAAGTTCCTCCTCACCGACGAAACAGCGCGACCCGGTGCCGAGCCTCGCGAAGAGTTGGCCCGCATGCTGACGGGCGATCCGCAGTTCGCACGCGCCACCGTGAATATGTTCTGGGCCAAGCTGATGGGCGTGGGCATCGTAGATCCCTATGACGAGTTTGACCTGGCCCGCCTCGATCCGAAGAATCTCCCGGCCGGGTGGGACGCGCAGCCCTCGCATCCAGAATTGCTCGAGAAGCTGGCAGTCTATTTTCGCGAGAACAACTACAGCGTTCACAAGCTGTTCAAGCTAATTTGCAACTCCAGTTCTTATCAGCTTTCAGCTCGCTTTCCGAGCGAATGGAAGGAACCCTACACGCGCTACTATGCCCGGAAGTTCGCGCGCATGCTAACTGCGGAGGAGTTGCACGACGCCATCGTTACCGCAACCGAACGTCCTGGAAAATTCGTCATCGCCTCCAAGCGGGAAGACGGATCGTCGGATGGCGGAGCGCCCGTTTCAGTCCCCATGGCCATGCAGGTGAGCCTGCCACAGCCCAAGGGCGACTTGAAGAGCTTCATGTCCGCGTTCGGCGAATCGAACCGCAACACGCCACCGCACGCGCCTGCGCCTTCACCGCTTCAGCCGATCATGATGATGCGTTCTCCAGTGGTGACGGACCGAGTGCTCGCCGCCAAGGACAGCCGTGTGCAACGCATGCTCGACAGCTATAAGGACAATGGAAAAGTGGTGGACGAATTGTTTATGGCCACGCTATCCCGCCAGCCCTTGCCCGGAGAAAAGTCGTTAGCGTTGCAGGCCATGGAAAAGGACCGTGTTCAAGGCGCTCAAAACCTGCAATGGGCGCTGCTGAATCTGGTCGAGTTTCTGTACAATTTCTAGGAGCGAAATGAATCGGATCAGGACCGTCGGAGACATGCTGCCCTCGCGCCGCGAGCTGCTGAAATTCGGTGGCTTGGGATTGGCGGGAGCTTCGGTCTCAGGAGTGTGGCCGCTTCAACTGCATGCCAATACGGGGATGAAGACGAATCCGCGCGGCAACGCCCGCAACGTAATCTTCTTCGAACTGGCGGGCGCGCTGAGTCACGTGGATTCGTTCGATTTCAAAGAGAACGCTTCCACGCAAAAAGACTTCGACGTCCGCAAGACGCCCACCGGGATCTATGTTCCACAAGCTCTGTTCCCCCGCATGTCGAACATCATGGACAGGGTGGCGCATGTGCGCTCCTTCGTCAGCCATGAAGAAGTACACCTGCGCGGACAGTATTACGTACAAGCCGGGCGGCAGTTGAACGTGGCGTTCGCGCCGGAAATTCCGTCCATCGGCTCGGTAATCGCTTATGAGCTTGAGGCGCGACGGCGCGAGACGGACACGTTCCCCACATACGTTTCGTTCAACCTCACTACGAATCAGGTGGGCGCGCTCTCCACCGGGTTTCTTCCCCCCAGATTTTCCGTGTTCGATCTGAATCCAGAAGAAGCGCTAAAGGGCATGACTCTCGATCAGAAAGCCTCGGAGCTTCTGGAAGAGCGATGGCGTCTGCTCTCCGAACTGCGCGAAGTGGAGCGGGACCGCATGGCCGGCTTCGGCTTCGAAGACTTCAGCTTGACAGCGAAGAAGCTGCTCACCGATCCGCGCTGGCCGGGGACTTTCCAGATTTCCGACGAAGAGCGCAAGCGCTATGGCAACACGTCCGTCGGCTTATCTTGCGTACTCGCGCGCAACCTATTGAAGAACGACGCCGGCACGCGCTACATTCATGTGTGCCACAACGGCTGGGATCATCATAAGGACATTTGGAACAAGCAGGCCAGCACCAATCACTATATGCTGATCCGCGAGATGGATCCTGCGCTTGCGAGCTTGATCGAAGATTTGGGCACCACTCCTTCAACCGCATCGCCCGGAAAAATGCTGCTGGATGAAACGCTGGTGGTCTGCATGGGCGAATTTGGGCGCACCCCCGGACCGCTCAATTTTCAAGGCGGGCGCGATCATCACAAGCATGTGTTCCCGGCCATGTTCGCGGGAGCGGGAGTGAAGGGCGGTACGGTGCTAGGTGCCAGCGATTCCCAAGGCGCGAAGTGCGTGGATACCGGCTGGCAACACAAGGGACAACCGCGCATTGAGAACGTAGTGGCCACCATCTATTCGGCGCTCGGTATCGACTGGTCGAAAGAAGTACGCAACACGCCTTCAGGCCGCGCATACACTTACGTAGATCCGCTCGGAGCCAATGGCTTCATCCCCACCGACGAACTCTCCGGCATCTATGGGTAGACTGTCATCCTGCCTTCTGCTGGTGTGTTTCACCGCGCACGCAGCAGATCAGGCCGGAATGGTCCTGATCCCTGCCGGCACATTCCTCCGCGGCCGCACATTCCCCTGGGCCGACTACGATGTCGCATGGTATCCCAATCCAGCGAAAGACGATCAACCAGCTCGCCGCATAACTCTCGATCCCTTCTATCTGGATCAAGCAGAAGTAACGAACCAGCAGTACGCCGCGTTCATCGCCGCAACAGACCATGCTCCGCCCTATCACTGGATCAAACGCAAAATGCCCGACACCAAGGGTCAGCACCCCGTATCCAACGTGAGCTGGGACGAAGCCACGGCGTTCTGCGCTTGGGAAGGTAAGCGCCTGCCCACAGAAGCCGAATGGGAGCGCGCCGCTCGCGGAAATCAGGAAGGCAAGATGTACCCGTGGGGCGACCGGGCGATTACGCCAGCCGACGCGGTGTACAACCAAGTGGATGGAGCAAAAGCGGTGTGCGGGAAAGCGCACAACGACTTCGGCCTCTGCGACATGACCGGCAACGTGTGGGAGTGGTGCTCCGATTGGTACGGGCAGCATTACTATGAAGTCGCGCCCGATCGTAACCCGCTTGGACCGCGGACTGGCACGTATCGGGTCCTGCGAGGCGGATCGTGGTTTGACGTGCCAGTGCTCTTTCTAACCACGTCTTATCGCAGTTGGGCCCGCCCCGGCGAGCGGAGCCCGACCATCGGGTTCCGCTGCGCCAAGAGCGCGGAATGAAAGTTTACCGGCCTTCGCTCGAAGGCGGCACCACTCCCTTCAGCCGCATGTAAACGGAGAGATAACCATACTCTTCGTTATCGTGAATCGTGTTGCCGATCAGCGCTCCCATGCGTGAGCGCTGTCCGTTTCGGAACTTTACCATCTCCATGGCGCTTGCGTCGGTGAGCGAGTCATAGGCCGCGTCGCACTCCGCAAACGAATCCTTGAGCGCGGCGACCAGGTCGGCTTTCGCGGTCTTGGATCCGGCCGTCCCCTGTTTCATCTCGCCCTTCGCGGCAGAGCAGCTTCGCATTTGCGAATCGGCGATGTGAGCGATCAGCGCGCCGAACGTGCGGACGTCGGGCGTGGCCTTAAAATCGTAGCCTTCTTGGGTCATCTTCTCGGCGGCTTTTATCAGGTTATTCTTAACGCCCGTGTAGCTCTGCTTTGCCTCGGCAATCAGAGGGTTGGCGTTCTCGGCCTGGAGAGCGAGAACGCAGGCGAACGCGGCGGCGGTCAATTTAGAGGAATGGTTCATTCCGCTATTCTCCCTCAAATCGCCGCGGTATGATGCGAATTCAACCTCATCCAAATGGTCCGCTGGCGCAAACTCGCGATACAGGTCTGGAAGGAGGCCGAGGAAGACGATATCTTCGGCTTATCCGCCCAACTCTCGTACTATTTCCTGCTGGCTGTCTTTCCGTTCTTGCTGTTCCTCACAACACTGCTCGGCTTTCTCGCTCACACCGGGACCGAGATTTACGATAATCTCATCTCCTATGCGCGTCAGATGCTGCCGTACTCGGCGTTTCAACTCGTAACCGACACCTTGAAGCAAGTGCAAGCGGGTGCCGGAGGCGGCAAGCTCAGCGTAGGAATCCTGGCCACGCTTTGGGCCGCCGCGAGCGGCATGTCCGCCATGATCGACGGCCTCAACCGAGCTTACGAGGTGAAGGAGACCCGCCCCTGGTGGAAGACCAAACTGATCGCTCTCGGGCTCACGATCGCGCTGTCCGGATTCTTGATCATAGCCACTGTGCTGGTTCTTTCAGGCAGCCGCATCGCCGAATTCATTGCCGGATACTTCGGGTTCCAAACCCTTTTCACTGCTACCTGGAAGCTTGCCCAATGGCCTGTTGCGCTGGCATTTCTGCTAGTCGCGTTTGCACTGCTGTACCGCTACGCGCCCTCGAAAAGGCAGAAAGGATGGCGTCGCGTAATGCCCGGCGCGGTGGTGGGCATGCTGCTCTGGCTGTGCGTTTCTCTATTGTTTCGCCTGTACCTGCACTACTTCAACTCGTATAATGCGACTTACGGATCATTGGGAGCCGTGATCGTGCTGCTCCTGTGGTTTTATCTTTCAGGCGCGGCCATCATCCTCGGCGCCGAAGTGAATACCGAACTAGCAAAGGGAATTCGACACTAATGCAAATCGACCAAATTCAAGCAGCTCTGCGAGAAGAAGGATTGGATGGATGGCTCTTCTTCGATCACCACATCCGCGACCCGCTGGCTTACAAGGTGCTCGGCCTCTCCCCTGTTCGAATACCTACCCGGCGCTGGTATTACCTGATCCCGAAAGAAGGCGAGCCCACCGCGCTCGTGCATCGTATCGAGTCTGGAATTCTGAACGCTCTTCCCGGCACTAAGCACATCTACTCGGGTTGGAGCACGCAAGTCGGCGGACTCAAAACCATGCTTTCTGGATGCCGACGCATTGCCATGCAGTATTCCCCTCAGTGCGCGATCCCCTATGTGGCCATGGTGGATGGCGGCACTTTGGAACTGGTGCGCGAGGCCGGCCCCGAGATCGTAAGCTCCGCCAATCTGGTCCAGTTGTTCGAGGCGCGCTGGACCGATGCTCAGCTTGAGATGCATCTCGAAGCAGGGCGGCGCGTGGATCGCATTCGAGCAGCAGCCTTCCGGCATATTGGAGACGCATTGCGCTCGGGTCAGGACATCACCGAGTGGCAGGTCAACCGTTTCATACGCTCCGAATTCGACCGTGCCGGCCTGCTTACTGACCACGGGCCGATCGTGGCCGTGAACGCGCATATGTCCGATCCGCATTACGAACCCCAGTCCGAGGGCAGCGCGCCCATTCGAAAGGGGGATCCCGTGCTCATCGATATGTGGGCGAAGCTGGATCAGCCGGGGGCCGTTTACTACGACATCACTTGGACCGGATATTGCGGATCGGACATTCCCGAGAAGGTGCGGGATGTATTCGCCGTTGTAGCTGGCGCTCGCGACCAAGCCGTCGCGCGGGTCAAGTCGGCTATCACAGGAGGCGCAGCCTTGCGCGGCTTCGAAGTCGATGACGCCGCGCGCGGCTACATCGCGAAGCGAGGCTACGGCGAATTTTTCGTACATCGAACCGGACACTCCATTGGCGAAGAGGTGCACGGCACCGGCGCCAATATGGACAACCTGGAGACCCACGACGAGCGCAGCATCATTCCGCGCACCTGCTTTTCGGTGGAGCCAGGCGTTTACCTGCCCGAGTTCGGCATCCGCTCCGAAGTGAACGTCTACGTAGATACAATCGACGCCAGAGTGACGGGCGAATTGCAAAACGAACTGGTTTCAATCCTGTAAGCTTATGCTCTTGTAAACCTCGCGTTTCGATAGCCCTCGCCGGCGAGCCACTTGCTTGAGCGCATCCATGCGGGGAATGCCGCTCTGGATCAAGGTTGCAACTTCCTCCTCGACGGTCATGGCCTGGGTGGGCGTCGCGTTCGACTTGCCCACGATGACCGTGAACTCGCCTTTCACAGCGGTACGCGTCTCCAGCGCGATTCGTAATTCGGCCGCTGTCCCTGATAGAAACTCCTCGTGCAGCTTGGTCAACTCCCGGCCCAGAACGATCGGAGCGTCTCCGAAAACGTCTGCGATATCCGCCAACGCATCCTCGATTCGGTGCGGCGTTTCGTAGAAAATCACGGTCATCTCAAGTGTCCGCGCTTCCTCCAGGGCCTTTCTACGCTGTCCGGACTTCGGCGGCAGAAAGCCGAAAAATGCGAACGCGTCCGTAGGGAGCCCCGCCGCGCTCAGCGCTGTAATCACCGCTGACGGGCCCGGAATTGGGACCACCCGGATGCCGTGCTCGCGAGCCTCGCGCACGACTCGAAAACCGGGGTCGGCGATGAGCGGAGTTCCGGCGTCGGAAACCATCGCGATGTTATCCCCGGCTTCGAGTTGCCTCACGAGTTCCTCGGATCGGGCATGCTCATTGTGCTCGTGATAGCTCACCGTCGCTTTGGAAATGCCGTAATGATCGAGCAGTTTGCGTGTCTGGCGCGTGTCCTCGCAGGCGATCCGATCCACTTCGCGAAGCACACGAACGGCCCGGAACGTAATGTCTTCCAGATTTCCTATCGGCGTGGCAACGATGTAAAGTATTCCGCTCATGGCAAGGGGCAGGTTGAGTTATAGCCTACAGCCAGACTACGATAAAAGCGTTGGCTATTAACACGAACGTATCGAAAATAAAGTCTGGCGCATATCTTTGGGAGCCGCCGGAAGCTCCCGTGGCGATCTACATCAGCCTCGATGTAGTGGACCGCCTGCTTCAGGATGTGATGCGCGGCTTCGGGGCCGTTCCAAAGCGAGGTGCGGAGGTGGGCGGCATCCTGCTAGGCAAGGCTGCGGACGGAGATCGGCTCTCGATTGAAATCGACGAGTATGAGATGATCCCCATCGAGTACAAGCGCGGGCCCTCCTACCTTCTGTCCGACGCCGACCTCAAAGCCTTCGAAGAAACTTTCGGACGCCTCCGCCACGGCTTTAAGGACGGGTTCCACCCGGTCGGGATGTTCCGCAGCCACACGCGCGAATCCGTTGGCCTCTCCCAAGAAGACCTCAATCTGATGGAGAAGTTCTTCCCTGAGACGGACAAGGTCGTCTTGCTGATCCGCCCCTACGCGACGAAAGTGAGCACGGCAGGCTTTTATTTTCGCAAGGATGGCAAGTTCGCGGAAGGGCCTCCCGCCGGAGAGTTTCCATTTCGCCGGAAAGACTTGGCAGGAGCGGACGATGCGCAACCCCCGGCTTCCAGTCGAGGGCAAGGAAGTGTCGACCGGCCCATTCAACGACAGGACAATTTAGCTTCTATAGTTCCGATGATTCGAGGCGCATTGCCTGCCCCGCGCGATCCCGAGCCTGAGCCGATCCACGATGCGCCTCAGACCGAACTGCAAGGCGGGAAGAGCAGTTGGGTTTGGCTGCCTCTTTCGTTCATCTTCCTACTGCTAGGCGTGCTGCTTGGTTTCCAGGCTGCGGTAACGCTTCGTCCGCAGCAGACCGGGATCGTAGGGGATCCTTTCAAGTTGGGACTCTCAGTGGCCAAGGATGGAGATAACTTGAGCGTGCGTTGGGACCGGCAGGCTGCCGCAATCCGGTCGGCACGCAGCGGCGTGCTGGTAATCGATGACGGGCCGTACAGCAAGACGGTGGAGTTGGACGCGAATCAATTGAGGACGGGGAGTGTGGTGTATCGGCATAGCGTCGGCGGCGTCAAGTTTCGGCTGGAGTTAGCGATTGGCGATCATGCGACCATGGCCGAGAAAGTTGAGTGGAAGCAGTAGATCTTCAGTTTCCTTTACCCTGGGAAGAGGGCAGGAGTTGGACAATGACATCCAGTCTTGACTGGGCACAATGCCCCGCTGTCGAGAGCGTCCCTGGCAAGCGGAGCGGCGCGTGGGTATTCCGTGACACGCGGACCCCTGTCTCCGTTGTCTTTGACAATCTGGAAGTAGGGGCCTCCATCGACGAGATAATGGAATGGTTTCATTTATCGCGTGAACAAGTAGTGGCTGTGATCGAGTTCGCAGCCCGGAGCCTTGATGCGTCCCCTGCGATGGCGCAGCCGACTCCAAGTGTTGATGCTCATTCTCTTCGATAACGGCACTCCCGCCCCGCTGCGACATGCCTTGAAGGGTCATATGGTCGTGGAAGCCTTCGAACGCGGTTGGGACCGGCTCGCAAACGGCGAACTGATCGAAGCTGCCGAAGCAGCAGGCTTCGAGCTCTTGGTCACCACCGACAAGAATATGCGCTATCAACAAAACCTGACGGACCGAAAAATAGCTTTCGTCGTTATTGGCAATCAGCAATGGCCCACGTTGCGCCGTTACGTTGATAGGGTCGTGGGCGCGGTCAATTCGGCGACGCCCGGCAGCTATACCCAAGTTGAAATCCCGTTTAACTAAGCCGCCGTGTTTTGTGAAGGTAAGATTCGGAGAGAAACCGGAAAGTGCAAAAGCAGAACTTCGTCCAAAACCTACCTATTCAACGGGAGCAGGACTCGACGTGAAGGTCGGACGTAAACGGAACTGTTAACAATCCGGGAGCCTATCGGTATTACCTACAGGGTCGGTACACCTTCTTGCCGTGTTTGCTGTAGTGAAAGCAACCACCACGTGGCCCCACATGGACCGGCGGCTTCTCTGATGGAACTGGCTCCTTCGCTTTGGTTGCTAAGGAACAGCGCTCGTCACATCCCGCCTTGCTTCTCCAGTGGCCATCCATGTGAGTGCCGTCTGAACGCGCAGACGGGTTTACCCATTCACAACAGTCAGCCGCCGCTTCCTGGGAAGAAGTTCCCGCTGGAGCAGTCACGCGCTCGTGGGACTTGGGAACGGAAGAGGTAACGATCGGTCCATTCGCCGAATGATCTTGAGCCGTCTCGCCGGACTTCGGAAGGGAATGATCTTGATCCGTCCTTGTGTTAAATTAGCCAATAGCCTCCCACCAAAGCAACCAGTACGGCAACCACATATCCGATTACGCCGCCATTCCGCCGCGATTCAACGGTCTTGAATTTCGGGGGCTCGATATTCGCCACAGCCATTTTGCTCGGTCTGCGTGGTCGCATAAGCTCGCCGAGCTTCTTGAACATCTTGGGTAATGATAGCGCTCTCTGAGACTGCGCAGACGACCGCCGTCGCACCCGATGTGGCTTCGGGCTTGGCTACTCTGAGGGGTTGAATGTTCGCAGCGACCTCCGGTGGAGAGTTGGAGCAGTAGCCCTTTTCACACTGGGGCTTTGAAGGCGTTGTCCAGGTCAGCCTTTAGATCCCGCACATCCTCTACGCCAACCGACAACCGAATCAGAGTTTCCCCAATGCCTAGCGCCTGCCGCTGAGCGGCCGGAACCGACCCATGCGTCATGATCGCCGGATGCTCTATCAGACTCTCTACTCCGCCGAGACTCTCCGCCAAGGCGAATAATCTGCAATTCTCCAACACCCGCGTTGTAGAAGCGAGATCGCCCTTAAGAACAACGGTAATCATTCCTCCAAACGCATCCATTTGGCGCTTGGCCAACTCGTGTTGCAGGTGGCTTTTCAGGCCCGGGTATTGCACGTGATCCACCATCGGGTGCTGCTCCAGCCAAGAAGCGAGTTCCAAAGCATTCGAGCAATGGCGCTCCATTCGCAGATGCAGCGTCTTAAGGCCCCTGAGAGCCAGAAAGCTATCGAACGGTCCGGCGATCGCGCCCACCGCGTTGTGCAGAAACGCGAGCTTGTCGCTCAATTCCGGATTCGGCCCGACGACCACCACGCCGCCCACGATATCGGAGTGCCCGTTGAGGTACTTTGTGGCCGAATGGAGCACCAGATCGAACCCGTGCTCCAAAGGGCGCTGGAGGAACGGGCTCGCGAACGTGCTATCGACCACCGTCAGAATGCCGCGGCTTTTTCCAAGCGAACCCACTTCCTCTAGATCGGTCAGCTTCAAAAGCGGGTTGGACGGCGTCTCCACCCAGATCATGCGGGTTTTCGGCGTGACCGCGCTTGCCAGCGCCCCTGGCCGGCTGAGATCGACAAACGTAAAATCCAATCCGGCCGAGCGCTTGCGCACCCGCTCGAACAGCCGAAAACTTCCGCCATAAAGATCGTCGCCGGCGACAACGTGCGCTCCCGAGTCCAACAGATCCAGAAGCGTGGCCATGGCGGCCAGGCCAGAAGCAAAAGCGAAGCCGCGGGTTCCGCCTTCCAAATCGGCAACGCATCTCTCATATGCCATGCGAGTGGGATTCTGGCTGCGGGAGTACTCGAAGCCCTTGTGAACTCCCGGGCTCTCCTGAACATAGGTGGAGGTAGCGTAAATAGGCGTCATGATTGCGCCCGTTGAGGGGTCGGGAGTCTGGCCGGCATGGATTGCCCGGGTCGCGAAATGATGGCTCATGAATGCGTGTTCCTATTGCACCTTGCGGCGCAGATGATTGATCAGGTCCGTGCGCGTGATCAGTCCTTCGAAGTGGCCGTCTTCCAGGATCAGCGCGACCTTGCCGCGTTCCAGCACGTCGAAAACATCCTCAAGCGACGCGCTGGCTTCGAGCGTTTCCAGGCGGCTCGTCATCGCGTTCCTGACAGGCGACTGAAAATGATCCGGGTCGGCTTGGACGGACATCAGCACATCGGATTCGTCCAGAATTCCGACGGGATTGCCGTCGTGCATTACCGGAACTTGCGAAATGTCGGCCATGCGCATGCGTTGAAATGCGATTAGGAGGCTATCGTCGGGTCCTACCGTAATTACTGCGCCCTCCTCGTAGCGGCGCTTGATCAGGTCCCTCAGATCGCCCAGCTTGGGGCGCTCCAGGAACCCTTGGTCTAGCATCCAGTAATCGTTGAACATCTTGGAAAGATACTTGTTGCCGCTGTCGCAGATGAAGCTGACCACCCGTTTGGGTTCGTTTTGTTTTTTGCAGTATCGAAGCGCAGCGGCCACCAGTGTCCCGGAAGACGATCCGGCGAGAATGCCGGCCCGCTTCAGCAACTCGCGCGCGGTCTGGAGACTCTCGGCGTCGGGAATCAGGAACGCGTCGCGGACACGGGATAGATCCGCAATCGTCGGGACCTGACTGCTGCCGATCCCTTCCACCACCGATGGTCCCGATTTCCCCAGATGGCCCGTGAGCACGTATTCGGTGAGCGAGGAGCCTTGCGGATCGGCCAACACCAATTCAAGTTTGGGTTGAGTGCGCGCGAAGTAGCGGCTTAAACCGGTGACGGTCCCGCCCGAACCGACCCCGCAGACCACCGCGTCCACATCGTGCTGCATCTGGGCCCAAATCTCGGGTCCTGTGGTTTCCTCATGCGCCAACGGATTGGCCGGGTTGCCGAACTGGTTGACCCAAACCGAGTTGGGGATCTCGCGGGCGAGGCGGGCAGCGTAGTCCTGATAGAACTCGGGATGTCCCTTGGAAACGTCGGAACGTGTCAGGTGTATTTCTGCACCCATCGCTCTTAAGTGAGCGATCTTTTCTTGCGACATCTTGTCGGGGATCACGAGGACCAGCCGGTATCCCTTGGCGATCGCGACCAAGGCCAAGCCGAGGCCGGTGTTTCCGGCAGTGGCCTCGATGATGGTCCCGCCAGGTTTCAGTTCACCGGAATCCTCCGCAGCTTGGACCATGTACAACCCCATGCGGTCTTTGATGGAACCGCCAGGATTTTGAGTTTCGAGCTTAAGGAAGAGTTTGCAGGGTCCAGTGTCAAAGCCGCTCAGCTCCAACATCGGAGTGTTTCCGATGAGCTTAAGAATGTCCGATTGAACGGCGGGGAGCGCTACGGGTTCCACGAGACTAGGATAATCGATTGTGCGAGTTCAACCGCTCGCTCTGCACTCTGCTATAGTGACCGGGCATGAGCAAGACAATTGTCGTACGTGTTTCCGCCGGCTCCCTACTGCTGTTCGGTTGCTGGATCGCTTATACGCAGACCCAAGGTAAACAGCCTCCGCCGCTAACTCTGAGCAAGGTGAAAGAAGACTTGTATCAGATCGTAGGTGACGGAGGTAACGTTGCCGTCTATGTCACCAGCGAGGGCGTGATTCTCGTAGACGATAAGTATGAGCAAGATCACGAGGGCATCGTGGCGCAAGTGAAGAGCGTCACAAGCCAGCCCGTGAAGTACATTCTCAGCACGCACTATCATGCCGACCACAGTGGCGGGAATGCCAAGTTCCTTTCGACCGCCGAGATCATCTCAACCGCGAATGCGCGCACGGCGATTGTCCAGCACACCCAGTCCAACGCACCTCAAGGAATGGCTGGTGCTCGTGTGGTGTTCACCGAGGAAACGTCTGTGTTTCTCGGAGGCAAGGAGGCCCGGGCACGCTACTTCGGCCGGGGCCATACAAACGGAGATGCCATCATTTATTTTCCGGCGCTCAAGACGATTCACACCGGCGATTTAATGGCCGGGAGCACTCCACTCATCGATTACCCGGGAGGCGGTAGCGTAGTGGAGTGGACGAAAACGCTGGACGAGGCGTTGAAGCTGGATTTCGATACTGTCATTCCTGGACATGGCCCTGTGACGGATAAAGCGGGGTTGCGGAAATACCGCGACAATGTGGAGAAGCTCCGCAACCGCGCGACCGGTTTGATTCATGAAGGCAAGACGCAAGACGAAGTAGGTAAGGTCATGACGGCGGAGTTCGGATGGGCGCCGACGAGCTTGCAGATGCAATGGAGCTTACCTGGCATGATGCATGAATTGAAGTAAGACAGCCAATTAATGCCTCTTGATCAGCAGAGATAGCGCCATCCCAAACCCGATCACGATTACGATACGGCGCACGACCGTTCTGCCCATCTTTCGGGCAATCCCGGCGCTGCCGTAACCTCCGATGATTGCGGCCACGGCCATGAGAATCGCAAAGGGCCAATTCACCATCCGGGCCCAGATGAAATACAACGCCGCGACTCCGTTAATGCACAGCGCGAAAACATTCTTCAAGCCATTCATCTGATGAATGTCGGTGAGTCCGAGAATGCTCAGCGCCGCCAGCATTAAGATGCCGATGCCGGCGCCGAAGTATCCCCCATACAGCGATACCAGCAGTTGAAAGAGCAAGGACCACGCAAGATGATGGCTTGCTCTACCGCGTGATTTAAGCCAACGCTGGATGGGGTCCTGGGCCATGAACAACAGCGTTGCGAACAGGATCAGGTACGGCACCAGGGCTGAGAAAACATCCGGTGGCGTATAACGCAGCAGCAGCGCGCCAGCCATGCCCCCAATCAAGCTAGGCACCACTAGCGCCCACATGCGCGCTTCGGTGCCTTTCAGCTCACGCCGATAACCCCACATGCCCCCTAACGATCCCGGCCAGATGGCCACTGTACTGGTCGCATTTCCAATTACTGGCGGGAGCCCAAGCCACACTAGCGCAGGGAAGGTAACGAGCGTTCCGCCGCCCGCGACGGAATTGATCGCCCCTGCCAGAAATGCGGCAATTAGAGCCACGGCTGCCTGCAGCGGTGTTATCGAAATCGACATATTTCCACGATATGATAGACCCCGAGAGGAAACACACAACATGAAGGAAAGCCTGACAGGACAACTGAAATCGATGGAGGAGTTCTTCGAGCGCTCGACTCGGGTTCTAGCCGAAGAGGACTCCGGTTTTGCCCCGAAAGAGGGCATGCTGACCGTTTCACAACAGATGGCCCATAGCGCACAAACGGTGGACTGGTTCATTCACGGCGCGTTCGCCGAAGGCGGATTCGACATGGACTTCGAGCGCATGGGCAAAGAGATCGCCGCAGTGACCTCGCTAAATGCGGCAAAGTCATGGATGCAGAAGGCTCTGGCTGCGGCGCACGCTTCAGTGGCGGCTCATTCCGACGCCGAATGGGCAGCACCGATGGCGCCGGGACCCATTATGGGCGGTGCCCCGCGATTCCACATTTTCGGGGCGCTGACCGACCACACGGCGCACCATCGCGGCGCGCTTACCGTGTACTCGCGCCTGCTGGGGAAAGTACCTAAGATGCCTTACATGGAGATGTAAGCCGTCAGGCGATCCCCAGCTTTTTCTGCATTTGCTCCAGCGAAACGCCCTTCGTCTCCGGATATGAAAACAGGACCACGAAGAATTGCAACGCCATCATCGCCGAGAAGAAGACGAAGGGCACTCCTCCCGACCGCTTCGCCAGCAGCGGGAAAATCCCTGAAATCAGCGCGGCCATTATCCAGTGCGAAAGACTGCCGAGGCTCTGTCCTTTGGCTCTGACACGATTCGGAAACACCTCGCTTATGTAGACCCAGATCACCGCTCCTTGAGAGAATGCGAAGAATGCGATGTACCCGACCAGCAGCCAGACCAGCAAGTCTTCGTGCTGCTGCTTGAAGAAGATCCACGATACGCCTGCCAGGCAGACAGCGGTTCCCACTGACCCGATCAGCAACAGAGTCCTGCGCCCAACGCGGTCTATGATGGACATGGCGATCATCGTGAAGAGCAGGTTCGTCGCGCCGATCGCGACCGCTTGCAAATCGCCTGACACTTTGCTGAATCCGGCTTTCTCGAATATGTCGTTCAGGTAATAAAGGATGGCGTTGATTCCCGATAATTGGTTGAACATCGCAATTGATACGGCGAGGAAAATGGGCAGCCGGTACTTCCACGAGAAGAGCGGCTCGTCACCATGGCCATGGTCCGCGTCGATGGATTGGATAATCTCGTTCAGTTCTTGCTCGTAGTTCGCTCCGCCCGTTATGCGAAGAACTTCCCTGGCTTCCTCTACGCGCTGCTTCTTTACCAACCAGCGCGGGCTGCGAGGGATGGCGAACAACATCAGGAGAAACACGGCTGCGGGGAGTGCGGAGACACCCAGTTTCCAACGCCATTCAGCCGCTCCAAAGTCCGCCAGCCCGATCGTGTAATTCGAGAAGTAAGCCAACAGAATTCCGAACACCACGTTGAATTGAAAGAAGCCCACCAGCCTCCCGCGCCATTTAGGCGGCGCGATCTCGGCGATATACATGGGACCAAGCACGGACGATCCGCCAATCCCAAGCCCGCCGATGAAGCGAAAGAACACGAGCGAATACCAATCCCAAGCGAATGCGCAACCGAGGGATGAGATCAGATACAGGATCGCCATGACGCGCAGGCTATCCCGGCGACCGTAGCGGTCACCCGGAATGCCCGCGAACATTGCTCCCAGGATGGTGCCCCAGAGAGCGCTAGAAACGGTCCACCCAAGCGAAACATCGGAGAGGTGATATGTTTCGGTAAGCGCCTTAGTAGTACCCGCAATTACGGCGGTGTCGAATCCGAAGAGGAGTCCGCCCAGAGCAGCAACCACGGTGCTTTTGATGAGGGCAGCATTTAATTGGGTGGGACCGGAAGGGAAGGTGCTCGTCTGCGGGATGATCATGGCTGCAAGCCCACGAATGTATCACAACGTGGTTTGACGCTTGCAGGAAAGCCGTGTTGAGGACCAGTGCTGCCCGAATCAGTGACAGGCACGTGAATTCTCTGGTGAGGCCTTCTCCAGAAGTGAGCGTCACCGTATTGCGGTCCTGCGTGCGCATGGCTCACAGAGGCGCTCGTTTCGACCGAACGTTAGAATAGGGAAGGCCATGAACTACCGCGAACGGATAGTGCGCAACGCCAGCATCGTCGGGGGCGAGCCGGTGTTCAAGGGCACGCGAGTGACCCTGAGGACGGTGCTTGCCAGCCTTGCTGAAGGGGCGATGACGAGCGAGATTCTCTTCGACTTTCCCACGTTGTCAGAAGAGGACGTGCGCGCTGCCATTGCGTTTGCCGCGACATCGGCTCAGGAAGATCTTCCCTTAGCCGAGTCGCCGGTCAACCGGTGAAGATTAAGCTCGACGAGAATTTGCCCGAGCGTCTGGTCCCCGAACTCGCCGCACTCGGGCATGACGTAGATTCTGTGCGCGCGGAGCACCTGACGGGACGGCCCGACGACGAAATCTGGCAAGCAGCACAGTCGGTGGGGCGCTTTCTGATCACCCAGGATCTGGACTTCTCCGACGTGCGCAGATACACGCCCGGGACACATGGAGGGTTGTTACTCGTGCGGCTGGCGCACCCTGGCCGAGATGCCCTCGTCTCCCGAGTGGTCCTGCTATTCGCGACGGAGTCTGTCGATCAATGGAAGGGATGCCTGGTTGTAGCGACCGATCACAAGGTGCGCGTCAAGCGCCCAATTTGAAATGACGCTCTCTTCCTGGCGAGCCTCTAATCGAGGACTCGTCGATAACCATGCGAATCCAGTGTAAGTGTTGAATTTTAGGTGGCCAGGGACGGGATCGAACCGCCGACACGCGGATTTTCAGTCCGCTGCTCTACCAGCTGAGCTACCTGGCCACTAGAGACTCCAGTTTACCAGACCCTCAGACCGATTGCAGTTCGCCCAGCAGCTTGCCGGTCTTCTCTTCCACTTCGGCGTGCAAGCTATTTCCGTGCGCGTCCATGGTCACGATGGCGGCGAAATCCTTCACCTTCAAATGCCACATGGCCTCGGGTACGCCGAAATCAAGCAGATGCACATCCTCAACACTCTGCACGGTGCGCGAGTAATACTGAGCCGCGCCGCCGATCGCGTTCAGGTACACGGCACCAAACCGCTGTAGTGCGTCAAGCGTTTTCTTGCCCATGCCGCCTTTCCCCACCACTGCCCGCACGCCATAACGCTCGATCACCGTGGCCTGATACGGCTCCTCGCGGCTGCTCGTGGTCGGGCCGGCTGCCTTAACGGTCCACACATCGCCCTGCTTCAGCATCACGGGCCCGCAATGATATAGGACCGCACCATGCAGATCCACTGGCGGAGGATTTTTCATTAAGTAGGCGTGAACAGCATCGCGACCCGTGTACATGTCTCCAGAGATCAGGACCACATCGCCGACCTTGAGTCCTCTGACTGCCTCTTCCGTCAGGGGTGCGGTAAGGGAAATTTCCCGCCCAGATAACG
Source organism: Bryobacterales bacterium (assembly GCA_038225555.1). Taxonomy (GTDB): domain Bacteria; phylum Acidobacteriota; class Terriglobia; order Bryobacterales; family Bryobacteraceae; genus JANXQZ01. The sequence continues at coordinate 33,678 of JBBRRB010000015.1, read as the reverse complement.
CCAGCCCTTCACTGGTGGCCATTTTCTCGATGGCCCGCTGCGGATCGCGATAGAGCCACTTGGCAATTGCTCCATCTCCCGCATCCAAGCGGACGCCCAGTCTGCGAAATGCCCAGCAGTCGTAAGCGACGGATACGAAGAAGCTGGCAGGCAGGCGGTTGGCGGCGATAATCTTGCAGCCGATCAGCGAAACTTTGCCGCCGAAACCCATGGTCCCGACGCCAATCCGGTTCGCCTCGTCCATGATCTCCGCTTCCAGTTTCGCCAGCTCGGGGACCGTGTTTGAATCATCGAGGCTGCGAAACAATTCGCCCTTTGCCAGGTCGTATCCATGCGCCCGGTCGCTGCCGATGCATACGCCTATCGCTCCTGGCGCGCAGCCTTGCCCTTGGGCCTGCCAAACCGCATGCAGGATGCACTTGCGCACCCCTTCCAGCGTTCGATCGGCGCGGCCAAGATGATCCAGCTCCTGGGGCAAGGAATACTGAATATTCTTGTTCTCGCAGCCTCCGCCCTTGAGGATCAGTTTCACCTCGATCTCACTCTCTTCCCATTGCTCGAAGTGCATCACGGGAGTTTCCACCCCTAAGTTGTCGCCGCTATTCTTGCCGGTGAGCGAGTCGACCGAGTTCGGTCGAAGTTTGCCGCGGCGGGTGGCCTCCGCCACTGCTTCGCGGATAGCTTGCTTCACCACCAATTGATTGACCCCAATCGGCGTGTGCACAACAAAGGTCGGCATGCCCGTATCCTGGCAGATTGGTCCTTCGTCCTCCAGCGCCATGTCGATATTTCCAGCGATGATTCCCAGAGCTTGGGACGCTTGCGTGGCCGGCTCCTCATTCCGAATCGCGATTCCCATGGCCGCGCGCACATCGGGGGGCAGGTTAATGGAAGTCTGCGTAATCAGCTCAATCAGGCTGTTTTTCAGATATTGCATGGCGTATTCAAGGCTAGCATGGCTCGGAAACAGTTCCCTCTCGAAGGAGTCCTACATCCGGAGACTAACTACATGGCACTATTTGGAACTGAATTCACCTCGTTCGAGGATCTTTTCGAGAGCCAGATTAAAGATTTATACGACGCGGAACATAGGATTACGGAAGCGCTGCCAAAGATGGCGGACGCGGCTAATTCCGCAGAGTTGAAGCAGGCGTTTTTAGCGCATTTGCGCGAAACAGAGGGACAGATCGCGCGCCTGGATCAAATTTTTGCACAGCTCGGAACGAAACCGGAGCGGAAAACGTGCCAGGCGATGAAGGGACTGTTGGCCGAGGGCGAGGAAATGATCAAGGCGACGGCACCCCCGGATATCAAGGATGCGGCTTTGATCGCCGCAGCACAGAGGGTGGAGCACTACGAAATGTCGGGCTACGGAACGGCCAGAGCTTTTGCCGCGCGCTTGGGACACAGTCAGGCCGTAACTCTCTTGGAAACGACACTGTTAGAAGAGCGCGTCACGGATCAGAAGCTTACGAAAATCGCAGAGCAGGGAGTTAACATCAGAGCCTCACAGGAATAACTCCGGGAGGCGCTTGCAAGACTTCTCTTGCAAGCGCTTACCTTCACTGGATATTCAGAATCGCCAACATCGTCAAAACTGGAAATAAATAAATGCGCGCTGCTCCCCGATTACGGAGAAGAATTCAAGACATGCCAGCATCGCTAAAATAGCGGCGGTTTGCAGTCGTGGAGGCGTGTGCCAGCGATTCTCCAACGCTATGGCAGCCACTGCCGACGCTGCTAGCACGAGGTGGCCCATGCTCAAAGGAATGACTCCAGGCCGACCGGCAAACATTTCGCGGAGCACGAACAAGCTGTTGCGGAGTCCGGGTGCGCGGAAGAAGACCCAGCCGATCAGCACGAGCAAGAACGTCAGCAACACTCGAATGATGGCGGGGATGCGCAGAATAGAATTGCCCGCCGCCTTCTCAGCCGAGAGCAAGATGCCGTGCCAACCTCCCCAGATTAGGAAATTCCAACTTGCACCATGCCAGAGCCCGCCTAGCAGCATCGTGATCATGAGATTCCGATACATTCGAGCCAGTCCATAGCGGTTGCCGCCCAGGGGAATGTATAGATAATCCCGGAGCCATCGAGACAGCGACATATGCCAACGTCTCCAAAACTCCGTGATGCTGTCCGCCAGGTACGGCCTCGCGAAATTCTCAGGGAAGCGAAAGCCTAGAATGGCAGCCAGTCCGATGGCCATGTCCGTGTAACCCGAAAAGTCGAAGAAAATCTGAAGCGCAAACGCGAACGTCGCGCTCCAGGCGTTTATCATTCCCGGCTGAGCCGTCACGTTTGAAAAATAGGGATCGGCTACCAGAGCGAACCGATCGGCAAAGACCATCTTTTTGATCAGGCCTGTCAAGAATCGAACGGTGCCGCGCTGGATAGCTTCGGCGGATGGACGCGACCAGTTGTAAAGATCGCCAAAGAATTCCCGGGCGCGCACGATGGGACCGGCGACCAATTGCGGAAAGAAGCTGATGAAAAGCGCGTAATCGGGGAAGCTTGCTATTGCAGATTGCTGCCCGCGATACACGTCCACCACGTACGAGATGCTCTGAAAAGTGTGGAAGCTGATGCCCAGCGGCAGGACTACTTCGATAAAGAAGGAGTTGGACGGCAGACCGAGGAGGGCGGCAAGGTCGCCCGCGAAGAAATTGTAGTACTTGAAAAAGCCAAGAAAGGCCAGGTTTGCCGCGAGACTCGCGACCAACGCCAATCTCTTGCGGGTAGACGGGAGTGTCTCAATCAGCCGAGCCGCCCAATAATCCACAACTGTCAACAGAAGCAGGAGACCGATGAAACGCGGATTCCAGAAGATATAGAAAACATAACTGGAGACCAGAAGCGCAATCTTCCCCAGCCGGAACGGCAATGAGTAAAAGACAATCAGAACGATGGCGAAAAATAGGAAGAATTGGGGCGAGTGGAATAACATGCGTTAACTGGATATAACTCGCGCCAAGAGCTGCGAGAATGCTCGCCTTCCCATGGCGTTCAGATGCAGGTCGTCGAAGAAAAACTCTGGCCGTTCGAGAGAAGAGAATGCATTTTCGTCGGCTAGGGTTAGTTCGGGCGCTTCTAAGTCGCGAATGGCGTGGCTGAATTGGCCGGGCGGATGATCGACGGGGAACGGTCCACGGGGAACACGAATGATTATCAGGCGGGTTCCTGTTCCTCGATACTTTGCCAAAATTTTTCCGAACCATAGTTTCCGATAGCGGGCGTAGTTGCCGGTCTGGGGCAGGGTCTCGCGGGTGTGAGCATTGGGGCCATCGCGCACAGCCCCTGGATTCCCGTTATAGGCGTTCAGCCACTCGATTCCAGAGCCTTGGAACCGCCGCGCGTTCTCCAGCCTCTGCGTGGGATGCAGCAAGAACTCCTGAAGGTCTTCCTTGATCACGAATCCCTTGAATAGCGTTCCTCGAAACGCATCGAAGCGGATGCTGGAGTCGTGAAAGGAGAGAGGAAAATCCAGCAGGTCTTGGACTCGTAAGCAGAAGATCACGATCCTCAGATCGAGATCGCGATCGGCCCAATCCCACGCGCCGTCTTCGTCATCGTAGTCGTCCACTGGCAGAATGATCGAGCGAAAGCGGGACGATTGAGGATCCATCTCCCGCAAGAAGTAATACCAGCAGCGCGGGGTGGATCCGGGCACGGCAGCATTGATGAAATGAGTTGCGGGTCCGCCGGCCGCCTCGGCTGTGGGTGCGGAGAAGCCTTCGGCGATCCGGGAATCCCCCAGAACCAAGACGCTATTTTTACTGTTTGCCGATTGGCACTGACGAATTGCCAGGTCTGCCTGACCAGCGTAGGATCGCGGCTCGATTATTCGTCGATAGATCCCGGTCCGAAACAGAAGCGCGTCGAATAGAAACAACCACGCCCCGGCGATCGCGAGCCGACCTGCCGAGCGGCGCAGGGATCCCAGATCACTTGCTCCCGCTGTTCAGAATCTGGATGCCGCCGTTCTGGTTCACCAGATTCAAGGAGCAAACGCCCGCGCCGATTTTCCCGCTGACGGAGTCTGTTGACAGCGATCCCGAAACCATCACCGGAAAGTCCGATTGAATCTTGCCGAAGGAGGTCTTGGCGGTCAAGGAGTAGCTTGGATTTTCAGGAAGTCGCAACTTGAGCGAGCTGAAGCTGGTCCGAATCGAAATTGGACGGCAGGACTGCTGTCGACTCATCGCCACATCGATGGAGCCATTCTGATTCTCCACATTGACGGAACCTCCGACACCAGCCAGGACGACTCCGCCGAAGCTTGTTTTCACGGCGGCTTCCCCCACATCGGTGACCGTGACCGAGCTGTTTTGAGATACGATTTTTACTCCCTTCGGCACATCCGTCAGGTCAATAGGGGCGAACGAATTCTGGATGGTAGCAGGCCCTGCCGCCTTGTTCCCGCGCACCCGCGAGTTCTGCCCCTGGATGGTGACCCAGCCTCCGATGTCGTCGAAGCGCACGCTGGCGAAACTGGTCGATAGTTCGGCGGATCCCGTGACTCCGACTGCGTCCACGTCCCCGTTTTGATTGGTAATGGACAGGTTTCCCTTCACGCTCCTGGCGCTGACGGGCGCGAACGAAGTGGTGACATGAACATCACCTCCGATCTGGGACAGATCCACTGCTCCGTTTCCGCTCATAATTGTGGTGCGCCCGGATTTGGTTACCGTCACTTTGCCAAACCTATCTTTGACACGGACCTGTCCAGACACATCGGCGATCGTCACCGACGCATTCGTATCCGATACGCTCAAATCGCCCGCATTCCTGGAGACTTCCACCGGCGCGAAGGCATCTTCGAGCCGCTGCGTGCCGCGACCGTCGCGGAACTCCAGCCTTCCGTGGGACGTCGTAATCTCTCCGTCGGACTTCAGACCGGTCACGCTTACCGCGCCGAAGCTGTTGCTAATTTCCAGCGGGGAGTTCTCCGGCATCGTAATCTCATAGCTTACCGAATAGGACATGTTGCGAAACCACGATTCCCCGTCTTCCTGTTTCGGGTAGAGCGTTTCGACGAGCATGGTTGATCCGGATGGCTGCACGTCGATTCGGATCCTGTCGGCGAATTGTTTGGCGTCGTTGCCACTCAATGCCGAGGTACGAATCACGGCATGCACCGTGAGTTCCCCTTTGGGCTGGGTACGAATAAAGATGTCCCCCATTCTGTGCACCACCCGCAAGCGCTGGCCGCTCGCGACCGGTACAGTCTTGTCAAAGTTGCGCGTGTATTCTTCACGGCCAAGGGCCGGCAGCGCGATCACGAACGCGATGACGAGCTTAATTGTGTTCACGATGGACGATCTCCTGTAGGGTTTCCTGCTTCTGCCGGTACAGCGCGGCCAGTTCCGTTTGCAGACGAGTGTTGTACCGGTTTCGATCGATGCTTGCCCGCAGTTCGGCGATTTCCGAATCGATCACTTGCAACTTCTCGCGATACGCCGCAGTAAGGCTCGAGTCCGGTTTCTCCAACTTTGGAGTGGCCAAGCGAGCAAGTTTGCCAATAGATTTCACGTAGGCGGCTTCGGTCCCCTCAAGTTCCTTCAAAGTCTGCTCGGTGAGGAAATCAGCGTCTTTGATTGAGATGCCCGGGCGGAACTCGTACCAAATCGCGCCCAATACGGACACCAACAAAGCAGCCGCAATGGCAGCAGGCAAGCGCCAGCTCCTACGTCGCGATCCAGGTGCTTCGGCAGCTATTTGCTCTCGGATCTTCGGCCACAAATCGGGCGTGTCCCACTCTTCACGAAGACCGCTCGTAACGCGGGAAATCTCGCTCCACACCCACAAATCATTGGTGCACGAGGGGCAATCTCGCGCATGCTCGCGGGCGTCCGACATCAGTTCGGGAACCTCGAATGCACGATCGAGATCCTTGCACTCAAATTTCATGACCGGCCCTCCGTCAGCAGCCGTTTCAGCTCGCGCTTGGCTTCGAAGAGCCACTTGCGCGAGGTGCCTTCTGGAATTTCGAGGATCGCGGCGATCTCCGAGTGCCGGAATCCTTCCGCTTCGAAGAGCCAGAAAACCATTCGGTATCCAGAATGAATGCGATCCAGGGCGCGGCGAATAGCGAGTTGGAGCGGCAATTGGTTTGAGATTGCAGGTTCAGCTGACAGCGCAGACTCCGCTTCCCGAGTTCGCTTCCGGCTCGCGTCGTGACAGCAGTTCAGCAGGATGCGGTACATCCAAGGCGTTAAGCTGGACTGGCCTTCGAATCCGCCCAGGGCGCGGTAGATTCGCAGGAACGCTTCCTGAACCGCGTCCTCAGCATCCGACCGGTCACGAAGAACCTGGAAGGCAACAGATTTCATGCGGCTGGAGTGCAGCGAATAGAGGCTTTCAAGAGCCTCGAGATTTCCCCGCTGACAGGCTGCCAGGAAATCGGCTGCGGGGGGTTCCGCAAGCGCGTTGGTTAAGAGCAAACCGATTTCCTCTCCATTTCGTTCTAACGTTAAAACGAAGCAAGAGGTCGTTTCGTTCTAAATGTTCTTAGGCCGGAAGATTTTTTCCGCGATCGCGGTGACGCCTCGTCGTGGGATCAAGCGCTGAAATTCGCTGCTTAGCTTGTTTTGCATGCCGGAGACCACCGAATGCTTGCCTGCAACGAGGGCTTCCAGCCCCACTCGAACCACCTTCTGGGAGGTTTCCACACGGCGACCGATGCGATCGAGCGGCGAGCCCGCCACACGGTCAAACTCCGACTCGGTCGCCCCAGGGCAGAGCGCACATACTCGAACCCCGTAACGCTTTACCTCTTGTGCCAGCGCCTCTGCCAGCAGCAGGTCGAAGCCCTTCGAGGCCGCGTAGACAGCCATGTAGGGCACTCCCTGAAACGCGGCGGTGGAGGCGACGATCAGGATGTCGCCGCGTCGGCGCTCGATCATTCCCGGCAAATACAAATGCGTGAGGTGGACCACGGCACCGCAATTTACGTTCACCATGCCAACTTGGCGCGCCAAGTCGCTGCTGCGAAATTCGCCATAGGCGCCGAACCCGGCATTGTTGATTAGAAAATCGATGGGAAGGTTGTTTGCCTGAGTGAAGTTGAAAATGTCAATCGGGGCGTTCGGTTGTTCCAGATCCGCTGCAACGCACTTCACGCTCACACCGTGCTTGGAGCGAAGGTCGGAGGCAAGCCCTTCGAGACGATCGATACGCCGTGCTGTCAGCACGAGGTTGGAGTTTCCCGCGGCTAGTTCGTTGGCGAAGGCTTGGCCGATTCCCGCGCTGGCTCCGGTGATGAGGGTCCAACGTCCGCTCCACTGTGCGTGCATAGGTAGATTATGGCGCGATTACGGCGTATCGGCTGCCCTTTTATGTGATTGTTCAATAAATTGGCCAACGCTGCCTGAACCCGCTCGACTGTGATATAGGGCAAATGGAATCGGCTGCTTGCATGGTTGGAAAAGAATGAAGTTGCGTTCACAAAAACTGTCCTATAATATTTTTTGCGGTCTGAGTGAAATTTTAGTTTAGGTAGAGCGTCCACAAATTCTGGAAAATGGCACAGATCTTTCATCGAGGCACCAACACCATCTCGCGCGTGAGTATTTTCGGTGGCGTGCTCCTGATTGGCTGTATAATCACGGCGGCATACACCATCGATCGCGGATCCTTCAATTCGGACGTGGCGGTCGTGAAGGAGCAGCCCGTCGCTTTCAGCCACAAGCACCATGTGAGCGATGATGGCATCGATTGCCGCTACTGCCACACATCTGTGGAGACCTCCCATTTCGCGGGTCTCCCTGCCACCGAAATCTGCATGAGCTGCCATTCGCAGATTTGGGCGAACGCCAACATTCTGGAGCCTGTGCGCGCCAGTTGGCGAACAGGAGAATCGCTCGCGTGGACGCGCGTGCACGACCTGCCCGAGTTCGTGTATTTCAATCACAGCATTCACGTGAACAAGGGGATCGGGTGCGCGAGTTGCCACGGCCGCGTAGATCAAATGCCGCTGATGTTTAAGGTGAACACGCTTTATATGAACTGGTGTCTGGATTGTCATCGTCAGCCGGAGAAATACGTGCGGCCGAAAGAACAGGTTTTCAACATGGCCTACCAGCCTCCCGCGAACCAGCTTGAGTTTGGGCGAAAGCTGGTCGCCGAATATCACATCCAGAAGCTAACGGACTGCTACACGTGCCACCGATGACTCCATCCGACAAGACCGTTCTGGATCTCGACCGGCTGCGAGCTCGGCTGAAAGCAGGCCAAGGTCCGATGTATTGGAAGAGTTTGGAGGAGGTCGCCGAGACACCGGAGTTTCAAGCGTTCGTCGACGACGAATTGTCGGCGGTCCGCACGCCAGATTGGCTGGATCCGGCCAATCGCCGCACGTTCATGAAGCTAATGGGCGCTTCCATTGGGCTCGCTGGACTCACGGCCTGCACCAAGCAGCCGAAAGAAACCATCGTGCCGTATGTCCGACAGCCCGAAGAGTTCGTCCCCGGCAAGCCGCTGTTTTATGCCACGGCGATGACGATGGGCGGGTTTGGAACGGGCCTGCTGATTGAGAGCCATCTCGGACGGCCCACTAAAGTGGAAGGCAATCCGGATCATCCCAACAGTCTCGGGGCGTCGGATTACTTTCACCAAGCTTCGGTGCTGCAGCTCTACGATCCGGATCGCTCGCAGGCAGTGCTGAATCGCGGACGCATCAGCAGTTGGATCGCATTTCAAGCCGCGATGATGCAGGAACGCGAGCGCGCCAACCTGAACAAGGGAGCCGGCGTTCGCATTCTCACCGAGACTGTGGTTTCTCCTACGCTCGGCGCGCAGATCAAAGAATTTCTCCAGCAGTTGCCCGCGGCTAAGTGGCATCAGTGGGATGCCGCAGGTCGCCACGGTGCGTTTGCAGGCGCGCAAGGCGCTTTTGGACGCCCCGTGAATCCCATCTATCAGCTCGAACAGGCTGACGTCATCGTTTCGCTTGACGCCGACTTCCTATCCTGCGGACCAGGTAATTTGCGGTATGCGCAGCATTTCGCAAATCGACGCCGCGCATTGACCAATGTCGCTCAAAAGGAGCGATCAAAGCAGGATATTCAAGAAGGTTACCAAGCTGGTCCCGATGCCCCGTTGAGGAATCAAGCGGCCAGTCATTCAGAAGAGGATACAAGTCCGTCCCCGTCTCTGGAACAGGCGAAGGCGGCAGGCGTGCCAGTCGAGCAGGTGACCCTCAACCGACTCTACGTGGTAGAGTCCGCTCCTTCACCAACCGGCGGCATGGCAGACCATCGCTTTCCAATGAAGGCGAGCGAAGTGGAAGGTTTTGCCTGGGCCTTAGCAGCGGCGCTGGGAGTGGGAGGCCAATCCGGAACGGCGCACAAAGCTATCCCGGCGATTGCCAAGGATCTGAAGGCCAACGCGGGAAAGTGCGTAGTGATCGCCGGCGATTATCAACCTGCCGCGGTTCACGCCTTGGCCCATGCGATGAATCAGAGCTTGGGAGCGGTCGGAAAAACAGTTGTTTACACTGAACCAATTGACGCGAATCCAGTAGACCAGATCGCTTCAATCAAGGAACTTGTGGGCGACTTAAATGCCGGAAAAGTGGACACTCTGGTGATGTTCGGCGGCAATCCGGTCTACTCCGCTCCGGTCGATTTTGATTTCAAGAGCGCATTGCAGAAAGCCAAGTGGCGCGCCCATCTATCGCTTTACAACGACGAAACTTCAGAGTTTTGTCACTGGCATGTGCCCCAAGCGCACTACCTGGAATCCTGGAGCGATACGCGCGCCCAAGATGGCACTGTGACCTTTGTGCAGCCGCTGATCGAGCCGCTCTACGCGGGCAGGAGCGCTCACGAAATTTTCTCGGCCTTGGCTGGTCAATCGGGCAAGTCCCCGCACGATACGGTTCGCGAATATTGGCAAACGCAACGAAAAGATGCGGATTTTGAGATTTTTTGGCAAACATCGCTGCATGATGGCATCGTGCCGAACACCGCTGCCGCGATCGTCAACGTGACCGCGAAGGCGCCGGCCGCTCCAACTCAAAACCCAGGTCAGGGCATGGAGATTGTACTGCGACCCGATCCCACCGTGTGGGACGGCTCTTTCTCCAACAATGGCTGGCTGCAGGAGTGCCCTAAGCCTCAGACCAAAACGACGTGGGACAACGCGGTTTGGATTAGTCCGGCAACCGCCCAGCAGCACGGCGTAGCTACGGGCGACGAACTCGAGGTCAAGTATCAAGGCCGGATGGTTACAGGTGCCGCATGGATTTTGCCAGGGCATGCGAACGACTCCCTCACCGTGCATTTCGGTTATGGCCGAACTCGAGGCGGCAGGCTCTGTGACGAGATAGGGTTCAACGCTTACCAGCTGCGAACATCGGCTGCGCCGGGGGGCGGCGGCGGGGTTGAGATCCGAAAGAGCGGAGGCACTCACTATTTCGCATCCACTCAGCATACGCAGACGATGGAATCGCGCGAGCCCGTCCGCATCGCCACACTGGAAGAATTCAAAAAGACGCCCGATTTCGCAACGGAAAAAGAACCCGACAGGCCTGTCCCGAAGTACATGACCCTGTACCCGGATTACAAGTACGAAGGCTACAAATGGGGCATGGCGATCGACCTCAATACTTGCGTGGGCTGCAGCGCCTGCACCATCGCCTGCCAAGCGGAAAACAACATCGCAGTGGTGGGGAAGGCGGAGGTCGGCAAAGGCCGGCAAATGCAATGGATTCGTGTCGACCGCTATTTCAAGGGCAATATCGACGAGCCGGAACTCTATTATCAGCCCGTCCCCTGCATGCACTGCGAGAATGCGCCTTGCGAGCTGGTCTGCCCGGTGGCCGCGACGATTCATAGTGGCGAAGGCATTAATCAAATGGTGTACAACCGCTGCGTTGGCACCCGGTACTGCTCAAACAATTGTCCTTACAAGGTGCGCCGCTTTAATTTCCTGAGCTACACCGACTGGGACACGCAGAGTTATTACCCGCTTCGCAATCCAGATGTTACAGTTCGCAGCCGCGGCGTGATGGAGAAATGCACTTATTGCATTCAGAGAATCAACGCGGCGAAAATCGAATCTGAAAAAGCGAACCGGCGCATCGCGGATGGAGAAGTGGTACCCGCCTGCGCGCAGGCTTGTCCGACTCAGGCGATCACGTTCGGCGATATCAACGATCCAAAGAGCAAAGTGGCCCAATTGAAAGCGCAGGTTCGCAACTATAGTTTGCTCGAAGAGCTAAATACGCGCCCTCGAACTACTTATCTGGCGCGTTTGCGGAATCCAAATCCCGAGCTTGGTGGGGTGACAGCTTGACCGTCCAGGAATTAGAGGAATTAGAAAAGCCCGCGATAGATCCGGGACCCGATCATATCGTCGGCGCTGGATTTACTAACGCAACAGTCACCGATAAGATCGCCAACGTAGCCCTGCGACCGTTGAAATCGACCCCGCTGCTATGGTTTGCGGGAATCGCGATTGCATTCATGATGATGCAGGCACTGCTGATCGGCTCGGCTTGGCTCTTCTATAGAGGCGTGGGAGCTTGGGGCGTGATGATCCCCGTTGCATGGGGATTCGCAATCGTTAATTTCGTGTGGTGGATCGGAATCGGCCACGCCGGCACGCTGATCTCGGCCATTCTTCTGCTTTTAAAGCAGGACTGGCGCACTTCGATTAACCGGTTCGCCGAAGCAATGACGTTGTTCGCCGTAGCGCAAGCGGGCATGTTCCCGATCCTGCACTTGGGCCGTCCTTGGCTGTTCTACTGGCTGATGCCCTATCCCAACTCGATGTGGCTCTGGCCTCAACCGCGCAGTCCGCTGATCTGGGACGTGTTCGCGGTATCCACTTATGCTACGGTCTCGCTCCTGTTCTGGTACGTGGGATTGGTTCCGGATCTTGCCAGCATGCGCGATCGCGCCACTAAACTCTGGCAGAAGCGGGCTTACGGGTTATTCGCGCTGGGATGGCGCGGATCCACCAAGCACTGGACGCGCTACCAGATGGCTTACCTGCTGCTCGGCGGATTGGCCACGCCGCTGGTGGTTTCGGTGCATACGGTAGTCAGCTTCGACTTTGCGATCAGCATCATGCCCGGTTGGCATACCACCATCTTCCCGCCCTACTTTGTGGCTGGCGCGATTTATTCGGGATTCGCAATGGTGCTCACGCTTGCGATTCCTACCCGGAAGCTTTTCCATTTGGAAGACATTATTACGATGCGCCACTTGGAGTGCATGGCCAAGGTGATGCTCGGAACGGGTTTGATCGTCGCTTACGGGTATCTGATGGAAGCGTTCATGGCTTGGTACAGCGGCCAATTCTACGAGCGGTTCATGTACTTGAACCGAGCCACAGGCCCGTACGGCTGGTCGTATCTGATGCTGATCGGGTGCAACATCGCCATTCCGCAGTTGTTGTGGCTCCGAAGCGTCCGGCTGAACGTGCCAATTTTGTTCGTGCTATCGCTGGTGATCAACGTCGGCATGTGGCTGGAACGTTTCGTGATCGTCATCACGTCGCTCCATCGCGATTGGCTTCCGTCTTCGTGGGGCGAGTATCATCCGACCCAGGTTGACTGGATGATTTTCGTCGGGACCATCGGGTTCTTCCTCACGCTGATGTTCCTGTTCATTCGAATTCTTCCGGCGATTTCCATATTTGAAATGCGGGAAGTGCTGCATCATTTGCGCCACCGGAATGAGCCGCATCCCCAACCGAGTCCAAGCCATGGCGATTAGCAGCGAGAGGACTGAAAATGGCAGATAGCTTTTGGGATCGACACGGTCTCTACGGAGTAATGGCCGAATTCGCAGAGCCGGAAGCGTTGCTTGCGGCGGCCGAGAGGGCGTACGGGGCCGGGTACCGGAAGATGGACGCCTATACTCCGCTCCCGATCGAAGGACTTTCGGAGGCGATCGGCTTCACGCGCACCTTCGTGTCCACGTTCGTCTTAATCGGAGGAAGCTTGGGCTGCATCGGCGGCTTCGGCCTGTTGTGGTGGATTACCAAAATCGCGTACGCTCACAACGTCGCCGGGCGGCCATTCAATAGCTGGCCCGCCTACATCCCGGTTACCTTTGAATGCACCGTCTTGCTGGCTTCACTGACCGCTGTTGTCGGCATGTTCGCTTTGAATGGACTGCCCCAGCCTTATCACCCGGTGTTTAATAATCCCGAGTTTTCGGCGCGCGCTTCCATTGATCGCTTCTTCTTGTGCATTGAGGCGACGGATCCAAGTTTCGACTTAGTAAAGACGAAAGCATTTCTGGCCGAGCAAAATCCTCTTGAGGTGGCGGAAATTGAAAAGTAGCGCCGCTTTGTTTATCATCGGTCTCGCGTTGGCTGCCTCTGGCTGCCGTCAGGACATGCACAATCAGCCTAAGTACAAGCCGCTGGCCGAAAGCCAATTTTTCGCGGATCACCGCTCCGCGCGTCCGCAAATTGCGGGCACTGTCGCCCGAGGACATCTACGGATCGATGCGGCTCGCTACACAGGAAAGGTGGGCGATGCCGACACGGTTGCCTTTCCATTTCCGATCACTCGCGCAGACATCGAACGCGGACAGCAGCGCTTCAATATCTATTGTTCGCCCTGCCATAGTCGAGTTGGCGATGGCAACGGCCAAGTGGTGCGGCGAGGATTTCGGCAGCCGCCTTCTTATCACATCCAGCGCTTGAAAGACGCGCCGGTGGGCCACTTCTTTGACGTGATCACAAATGGATTCGGAGCCATGCCGAGCTATGCATCCCGCGTTGCGCCCGATGATCGATGGAGGGTGATCGCTTATGTGCGCGCCTTGCAAGTGAGCCAAGGCTCGACGATCAACGATGTTCCGACCGATCAGCGCGATCACATCGAGGCGCAGACCGTCTCCGCCAATGGCGGGCAGCAGCCCACCAACGGCCCTCCCGCCAACCCCGCCATGACGCCGCAGCCAGGGCCAGGAGAGAGGCGATGAATTTGACCGATCAATTCAAACGCATCCAGCGAATGGCTGCCATTGTCGGCGTTCTCGGCCTGGCGCTCTGCATCATCCAACTATTTGTCGATCGCGCCCAGTTCTTCCAGTCATACCTGTTCGCGTTCATCTTCTGGAATGGATTGACGGTCGGGTCGCTCGCCCTTTATCTTCTCCATAACGTGGTGGGCGGCAACTGGGGCGTCGTTATCCGTCGTTTTCTCGAAGCTGGCGCTCGAACGCTCCCGCTAACTTTCGTGCTCCTTTTGCCAATTCTGCTGTTCGGCATTCCCTTGCTCTATAGTTGGGCCCAGCCGGAAGCAGCGCATGATGCGAACATTCAATTCAAATCTCCATACCTGAACATTCCGGGCTTCTGGCTGCGGGCGGTGGTCTACTTCCTGATCTGGGGCTTCTACACGTATCGGCTGACCCGTCTCTCCGACGAGCAGGATCGCACGGGAGACCGTATGATCCAGGAACGCATGCGGCGGATGAGCACCTTCGGCCTCCTGATCTTCGTGCTGACCGCGACGTTTGCCTTCATCGACTGGATCATGTCGCTGGAGCCGCACTGGTATTCCACCATCTACGGCGCGATGTTCCTGGTGGGGCAAGTGCTTGAGACACTCGCATTTTGCGTAATTTTGCTGGTGCTGCTTTCCAAGCGAAAGCCATTTGTCCAGGTCCTGAACTACCAGCATTTCCACGATCTCGGAAATCTGATGCTGGCGTTCACCATGCTCTGGGCGTATACTTCGCTCTCGCAGTTTTTGATTATCTGGGCGGGCAATCTGCCGGAGGAAATCCCCTGGTACATACGGCGCTTCACCGGCGGATGGGGATACATCGGCTGGTTTATCGGCGTCTTTCACTTCTGCGTGCCTTTTGTCATCCTGCTGATGCGATTCGTGAAAAAGAATCCGAACCTGCTCTATAAGGTTGCGATCTACATGTTTTTCGTTCGCTTTATCGATATTTTCTGGATTATCGAGCCGGCCCTCAGGCAACGTCGCTTCTTTGTCGCCTGGACCGATATCATCGCTCCTATCGGGATAGGGGGGCTCTGGATTGCATTTTTCCTGTGGCAATTGGGATCCCGTCCGCTGCTTCCGCTGCACGATCCGCGGCTCGGCTATGCGCCACTTGAAACGGAGGCGGAGCTGACATGAACCACGCCATCGAACACGGGCCAAATGAGGGCAACGGCAGCGGGCACGAGCACCGAGAGGTCAGTGTCAAGCTCATTGTCTATTCGGCTGTTGCGCTGGCGGTAACGGTGCTCATCGTCTTAATCCTGATGTGGGGAACCTTCAACCTGCTCAAGAATGACCAACAGGCTGACCAGCGCAACTCGTCGCCGCTGGCACCTGCCATTCAAGTTCCACCCGAGCCCAGGCTCGAAGAACACCCGTGGATGTCGTTGCAGGAACTGCGTGCGCGTGAAGATCACACCCTGACTACATACGGGTGGCAGGATCAGAAAGCTGGGGTGGTACGAATCCCCATCGAACGCGCCATGGACATCGTGGCGCAGAATGGGCCAGCAGGTGGCAAGAATGCAGCTAAATAAGATGCGCTCGGCGGTTCTGATTTCGGTGTTGGCAAGTTTTCCGGCCCAGCCGCAAAAGATCCGGCCCGATACCGCTCCAAACTCCACAATGAAGCCCGCCATGCTGAAAGACGTGCGGATTGAGCAGAAATTGAACGCCCAAGTCCCGCTGGAACTCACTTTCAAAGATGAGGCGAACAGGACCGTGCGGCTGGGCCAGTATTTCCAGGGGAAGCCGGTGATTCTTGCGCTCGTTTATTTTGAGTGCCCGATGTTGTGCAACCTGACGTTAAACGGCCTGCTGCGCACTTTGAACGCTATTTCGCTCAATGCTGGCGACGATTTTCACCTCGTGGCGGTCAGCATCAATCCGAGAGAGTCGTCCCAGATAGCGATGGCCAAGAAAGAGACGTATCTCGAGAAATACCAACGTATGCATGCCATGAATGGCTGGCATTTTCTTACGGGCAAGCAGGACAACATCAAGGCGCTGGCCGATGTTGTCGGATTCCGTTACTCCTACGATCCCATAGCCAAACAGTATGCGCATGCGGCAGGCATCATGGTGGTAACGCCGGAAGGAAAGATCTCGAAGTATTTTTACGGCATCGAATTTAACAAGAGGGACCTGCGTCTCGGTTTGGTGGAGGCTTCGAATCACAAGATCGGCACCGCCGTGGATCAGATTTTGCTTTACTGTTACCACTACGATCCAGCTACCGGCAAGTATGGCTTCATGGTCCAACGCGTGTTGCAAGTCCTGGGGTCGGCCACATTCGCGGCTCTCTTTGCATTCGTATTCATCAATCTGCGCCGTGACCGGAGGCACGCTTAACCGTGACCGCAGTGATCCCTAGCATGCTCTCTTTCCTCGATTTTCCTTTGTGGCCCGAAGCCGCGTCCGTGGGAGCCGAAAAACTGGATCTCCTGTACATCTTTCTAATCGTGGTCTCCGCGATCATGACCGGCCTAATTTTTGTCGCCGTATTCGTATTCGCGATCAAGTACAGAAACAAGAACGATCAGTTCATTCCGCAGCCTATGCATGGTTCTTTGAAGCTTGAACTCGCATGGTCGATAATTCCGTTTCTGGTCATGCTGATCATGTTCGGCTGGGGAACCAAGCTGTACTTCGACGAATACACGAATCCCTCCACCAGCGACGCGATCGACGTGTATGTGGTGGGAAAGCAATGGATGTGGAAGGTCCAATATCCGGAAGGGCAGCGGGAAATCAACGAACTCCATGTGCCGGTGGGCCGCAAGGTGCGGTTGACGATGGCCTCCGAGGATGTAATTCACAGCTTCTTTATCCCGGCGTTTCGCATCAAGCGCGACGTAGTTCCAGGCCATTACAACACTACTTGGTTTGAAGCGACCAAGCCCGGTCGATATCATCTCTTCTGCGCCGAATATTGCGGCACCGAACACTCGGGGATGATTGGGTGGGTGACGGTGCTGAAGCCCGCCGACTACGAGAACTGGTTGAGCGGGGGGGGCGCGGAAGGATCGATGGCCTCGCAGGGCGAGAAGATGTTCCAACAGCTCGGCTGCAGCACCTGCCACCTGCTGGACGAGCAGGGCCGCTGCCCCATTATGCGTGGAGTTTACGGCTCCCGCGTTCTGCTGCAAGATGGCAGAACAGTGGTTGCAGACGAATCGTACATCCGCGAATCGATCTTGAATCCAAACGCGAAGATCGTGGCGGGATTTAAGCCCGACGTGATGCCGACATTCCAGGGACAAATCAGCGAGGAGGGCGTGCTGCAATTGATCGCATACATCAAGTCGCTTGCGACCAAACAAACAGCGCCGTCTGCGGGAGTGGCGGGCGCTGCTGCGGGAACGAACGCGAGCAAGGGCAAGCCGACACCTCGAGCACCAGGAGCCAACAAATGAGCACCACATTAGCGGATCCCCGTCTAGTGGAGCGGCCGAATTATCTAAATGAAGAGTACGGGCTAAGATCCTGGCTCCTCACGACCGATCACAAGCGAATCGCGATCCTGTACTTAATTTCGATCACGCTGTTCTTCTTCATCGGCGGCGCGTTTGCCGTCATGATGCGCCTGGAACTGCTTACGCCGGCGGGCGATCTCGTCAATTCGGACACTTACAACAAGCTGTTCACGATGCACGGGGTCATCATGGTCTTCTTCTTCCTGATCCCGTCGATTCCGGCGACGCTTGGAAATTTCCTGGTCCCTATGATGATCGGCGCAAAGGACCTCGCGTTCCCGAAAATTAACCTGTTGAGCTGGTACATTTACATACTCGGCGGGTTGTTCGCCCTCGGTGCAGTCGCCATGGGCGGAGTGGATACGGGCTGGACGTTCTACACGCCGTTGAGCAGCACTTACTCAAACACGTTTGTGCTGACTGCGGCCACTGGCGTATTTATTTCGGGCTTCTCCTCGATCCTCACCGGATTAAATTTTATCGTCACCGTACATAAAATGCGCGCCCCTGGCATGACCTGGGGACGACTACCGCTGTTCATCTGGGCAAATTACGCCACCGCGCTGATCCAGGTTCTCGGCACGCCTGTGGTCGCGATCACGATCGCGCTGCTCGCTCTGGAACGCATCTTCCACGTCGGTATCTTCGACCCGTCAGTCGGCGGCGATCCCATTCTCTTTCAGCACCTGTTCTGGTTCTATTCGCATCCCGCCGTCTACATCATGATCCTTCCCGGCATGGGCGTGATCAGCGAACTCGTCACCTGTTTTTCGCGCAAGGGGATTTTCGGCTACAGCTTCATTGCAGGATCGAGTATCGGCATTGCCGTGCTCGGATTCCTTGTGTGGGGACATCATTTGTTCGTCACCGGCCAGTCGATGTACGCGAGCATCGTTTTTTCGTTTCTCAGCTTTGTGGTCGCAGTACCCTCGGCCATCAAAATATTCAACTGGACCGCGACCATGTTCCGAGGTTCCATTCGCTTCGAAACCCCCATGCTGTATGCCTTCGGTTTTATCGGCCTCTTCACGATCGGGGGGCTGACCGGGCTTTTCCTCGCCGCGATGGCTGTCGACGTCCACGTCACTGACACTTATTTCGTCGTGGCTCACTTCCACTATGTGATGGTGGGCGGAATGGTGATGGCTTACCTGGGGGGAATCCACTTCTGGTGGCCTAAGATGACCGGTCGAATGTATCCCGAAGGATGGGCGAAGTTCGCGGCGCTGGTGGTGTTCGTCGGCTTCAACCTGACCTTCTTTCCGCAGTTCATCCTGGGCTACCTCGGGATGCCGCGCCGTTATCACGCGTACGCGCCGGAGTTCCAAATACTGAACGTCTTTTCGACGGCGGGTGCTTCGATTTTGGGCATTGGTTATTTAATCCCGCTCATTTATCTGATCTGGTCCCTGAAGTACGGCAAGCCAGCCGGGAATAATCCTTACAACGCTGCTGGGCTCGAATGGCAGACCACGTCGCCGCCTCCCAAATTCAACTTCGACACGACCCCTATCGTGACAGAAGACGCCTACACGTACTCGCATCGCCCGGAGGTGGAAGTTGGCTGAGACGCACGCGCCGGCGCTGGAACATTCGCCGGACCTCCAGCACCATTTCGACGACATGGCCCAGCAGTTCGACTCTGCCACGCTGGGCATGTGGGTCTTCCTGCTGACGGAGATTATGTTCTTCGGCGGCATGTTTGGAGCGTATTCGATTTATCGCAGCACGTATCCGGAAGCTTTCGCCAGCACCAGCAAGCACATGAATACGATGCTGGGTGCGGTAAATACGGCCGTGCTCATCTGCAGCAGCTTGACCATGGCACTCTCGGTAAGGGCGGCCCAGTTGGGCCAGCGCAGGATGCTGATCATCATGTTGATCCTGACCATCATCTTTGGCGGCATGTTCCTGGGGGTGAAAGCGTTTGAGTACCACGAAAAATGGGTGGAACATTTGGTTCCCGGCTTCGGCTTCGAGTATCCGGAAGATCCCCAATATTTCCATCAGGCGCAGATCCTGTTTGTCTTGTATTTCGCCATGACGGGGTTCCATGCACTGCACATGGTGATCGGGTTCGGTATTCTCAGCACCTTGCTTGTTATGGCGGTTCGGAACCGCTTTACGCCGCAATGGTACACGCCGGTAGAGATCAGCGGACTCTATTGGCACTTCGTCGATATTGTCTGGATTTTCCTGTTCCCGCTCCTCTATTTGATCGGGCTCCACGCACACAAATGACACACCACATCACTCCTGTCCGCACTTATGTTTTGGTTTGGCTGGCTTTGGTGATCCTGACGTTTACCACGGCTGGCGTGGCCTTCATCGACATGGGCCCCTTCAATATCGTTGTTGCCATCGGAATCGCGGTGGTGAAAATGACGCTGGTGGTCTGGATCTTTATGGCCGTCCGGGACCAGACCACCCTCACGCGTCTCTTTGTGGTCGCTGGCTTTTTCTGGTTTTTTATCCTGATCGTGTTTACTGGAGCGGATTACATCTCAAGAGGTTGGTCCCCCCTCGGAAAGATGTGGTAGCGCGACCGCTCGATCTTTGGCGGGTGCTTTTCGTCATTTAACGCCCAGCCGTCTGCGCCCAGTCCGCAGGCGTCTGACCCTCGGGGAGCATCTCGCCCTTCTCCAGATTCCGAACTTTGGAAGCGAAACTGGCCGCATGCGGATCGTGCGTAACCATCACAATCGTCTTCCCAAATTCCTTATTCAGACGAGAAAGCAGATGCAGCACATCCGTAGCGGACGTGGCATCCAGGTTGCCCGTTGGCTCGTCCGCGAGGATCAAGTCGGGATCAGTGGCAATTGCTCGCGCGATCGCCACCCGCTGTTCCTGACCGCCTGACAATTGCCGTGGGAAATGGTTTAGCCGATCCCCCAAATTTACCAGTTTGAGAGCGCGGGCAGCCTGCTCCATGCGCTCTTTCTTGCTCAGGTTGGTCAGTTTAAGCGGCAATTCCACGTTCTCCAACGCGCTGAGAACCGGAATTAAATTGAACGACTGAAAGATGAATCCGATATGGACATTGCGCCAATGCGCGATGGCACGGTCGCTCAGTTTTCGCAGATTCTCCCCGAGAACCAAGATTTCCCCGTCGGTGGGACGGTCCATCGCGGCGATCAAGTGCAACAGGGTCGATTTGCCCGATCCCGATGGACCCATCAGCGCCACAAAATCGCCCTTGTTGATCTTAATATCCACGTCCTTTAGCGCGATGACATGAAACTCATCCCGGACGTACTCTTTGGTCAATTGTTTGGTTTCGATTACAATTTCCGACATAAGCTCCTAGCCTTGCTTCGGACGCACCCGCTGCCCGTCTTTCAAATCGGCGGCGGGATTGTTAATAACATCCTCGCCTCCGATCAGTCCGCTTTCTACTTGCACGCCCTGCGACGTGGTGCCGGCCACGGTAACGGCTCGTTTCACCGCCTTGCCATCGAGCACGAGGTAGACTGTGTTGCCGCGTACGGCCGTCGCGGGAACCGTGATCAAAGCCTTCGAGATTGCTCGGTCACCGGGCTTCGCGTCCGAATAAAATGCGACGCTCGCGTTCATCTCTGGACGCAAAAAGTCGTCGGGGTTCCGCACTTTTACCTTCACCTGCACAGTCGCTTTCTGCCGGTTTGCCTCGGGCGAGATTTCCTGAATTGAGCCCTGATACTTCTTATCCGGATAGGCGTCGGTGGTAATGATCCCCGGCTGCGTGCGATCCAGTTTGGCGAAATCATTCTGGTTGATGTCGAGTTCCACTTGCAGATCGTTTAGATCCGCCATCGATACAACGTAGCCCTTGGCCCCTTTATCTCCGACGAACCCGGTGGTGACGAACTCGCCTCTCTCGACGTTGCGCTCTAGAATCGTCCCGCTGATCGGCGCCCGGATGATGGTGTTGTCAAGCTGCGTCTGCGCGTAGTTGACGGTCCCTTGCAGTTGCTCCACTTGGGCTCGGGCCGCGTCGAGTTGCTCGTGCCTGGCACCTAAACGGACCAGCTCATAACCCCGATCCAGCGAATTGACTTTGGCCACCGCGCCATCGTAGCGGGCTTGGCTATCGTCAAGAGTCTGCTTCGCCGCCACGTTCTCTTTGACCAATTCTCTTGTTCGATTGAGCGAGACGAGAGCGTTTTCCCGGTCCACTTTCGCCTGTTCCAAGTCAGCCTTGGCCTTCGCGATTTCTTCCGGCCGCGAACCGTGCTCCAATTCCGCCAAGCGGGCCTTTAGCGTATCGAGTTGACCCTTGGCCTCTAGTAAATGGGCCCGATATTCGTCGTCCTCCAGGCGAACCAGCACCTGCCCTTGCTTCACTTTGTTGCCTTTGTCCACTCCAATCCAGGCAACCTTGCCTACTACCTTGGCGGCCAATTCTATCTTGTGTGCCGCGATAATGTATCCGGTGGCGTTTAGGATTATCGTCTGCTCGCCAGACCCCGAGGAGGCCATGCGAGGAGCCTTTACGCGAATGACGTCCACTTCCGTTGCCGCGTTCAGCTTGCCGTAAATCATCCGGCCGGCCCCCAGCAACACGAAGAGCAAAACTCCGCCGATGATCCAGCGCACAGCCCAGGGCGAAGGCTCGCCGGATCGCTTCTTGGAACGATCGATCCTCAAATCCTTTAAATCGTCTTCCATCTAAACTTCCCTCAGCGCGGTTAAGATTTCTTTGCGAGCCGCGGATCGTGCCGGGAACAGACCGCCGACGGCGCCCATGAACAGAGCGAAACCAAGGCCGACCAGCATGATAGACGGGCCCACTTTGAAGTTGAAAGCGATCTCGCTAAAAGTCACAAAGCTGCCCACGCCGGTGGTGATGTTGTTGAGCGGCAGCACCAGGAGGCAGCCGATCAGGCCGCCCAGCATCGATAGCAAAAGCGACTCGATGAAAAAGCTCAAGAGAATTCCGCCCTGCGAGAATCCTAGGACCCGCAGCGTGCCAATCTCGCGCGACCGCCGAGCCACCGCGGCGTACATGGTATTCATCGCCGCAAAGCTGCTGCCCACGGCCATGACAATGGAAATGAACAGGCCTAGGAACTGCAGGGGCGCGGCTGCGCTAGTCTGGGACGCGAAGTATTCCTTTTCCGACAGCGCCTCCACGTTGAGCCGCCGATCGTCATTGAGCGTGTTCATGAGCGCCGGGAACGCCGCGGCATCCGTGGCCCGGATCAGAACCGAACTGAGCCCGTCGGAGCGGTTGAAGTCGGAGCTGATCTGATTCAGATCCCCGAAGATCTCGCTATTCACCGACGAATCGCCCCCATCCATAACGCCCACTATCTCCCATGAGCCGCGTCCAAACCGCAACTTGCTACCAAGATGGGCGCCCGGGTAGCGCTTCACGATGGACTTGCCGACCACGATCTCTCTCTGTCCGGGACTAAACCAGCGGCCCTCCTGCAACTTGAGGCCGTCGCGCAGTTGCAGCCCAATCGGCAGCAACCCTCGAAGCGTCAAATTCTTCCCCTCAGGGCTATCGACGCTTGGCAAGTTGATCACGGTGACGATTTCGAGAGAGGCCATCGGCTCCTCGCCCTGGCGCGCTATGCCAGGGACGGATTTCAACGTTTGAAATACTTCCCGCGTTATTCCGCTGCTCAATTCGGCGGTGGCCGCTTTGCGCATTACCAGAATTTGCAGCGGATTCCCGGAGGACTTGAAAGCAGTGTTCAATCCGTTAACCAACGCGAGCACAGCCAGCAGCACGGCCACGGTCAGGGCGATGCCGAGTGCCGTCATGATCGTAGTGGTCTTGCGGACCGTGAGATTGCGAAGATTGTAAGAGAGAGGAATGGCCATGTGGTTATCCCGAGTACCGGAGCGAATCCAGAATCGATGTGCGCGCGGCACCCCAAGCTGGCACTAGCGAGCTTACCAGTCCGATGAACAGCGCCACTGCGATGCAAAGCAACCCGATAGATGGAGTTACGGCCAGGCTCTTGAGAGCCGGAATAAAAGCTCCGCCTGGACTGCTGCGCACGACGACGCACAATGCTTGTGCGAGCAAACCGCCCAGGGCGCCTCCGATCAGGGCGATGAATGCCGCTTCGCCGAGAATGATCCCGAGTATGTTGCCCCGAGTGAACCCGAGCGTTTTGAGAATGCCTACTTCGCGCACTCTTTCGCGCACCGACATTGAGATCGTATTGGCGGAAACCAACAGGATGGTGAAGGTCACCGCGCCGCAAATCAGCAAGAGAAACAGCCTCAGGTTGCCAACGAAAGATGCAAAGCTGAGCTGGAAGGCCCGCTCCGATTCTGTCTTCGTAGGTTGAGGGGCGTTATCGAAAATATCGTCCACTGCCTTGGCGATGCGGGGCACATCCTCTGCGCTATTCGCCTGAATCTGGAAGGCTCCCACTTGTCCGCTGCGGGGATTACTCTCCCCGAGCGCATCTCGCAGATAATCGCGGTTGAAGTAAAGCGTGTCCGCATTCTGGGGATCTTCGTAGATTCCAACAACCTTCAACTCCATGTTGACCGGAAAGATGTCGCCTACTAAAGTAATGCGGTCGCCAAGTTTGAATTTCAGCTTCTCCGCCAACGTCTTCGAAACGATGCACCCAGTGCGCTCATGCTGGAACGCCGATTTTTGATCGTCCGGGATCTGATACTCAGGATGAAGCGTGAAAATCCGATCCGGTTCGGCAGCGAATCGGGCGAAGAAGTTGTTGGGGTCGCGAGCGTCTTTATAAGTCCCGCCAAACCACTGCCAGACCATTACCTGATGTACGCCGGGGATGCTTTCTATTTTTTGGCGGTAGGAGATGGGCATCGATTGGGTGAGCGAAACACGGTGACGCACGACTAAACGCAAGGCTTCAGCGGGCGTGGCGTCAGCAAGGAATAAAGTTCGGTAAATTGCGAACAGCACTCCGAGCAGGCACAGGGATACTGCCATGCTGCCGATCGTCAATATGCTTCTGCGCCGGTTGCGCAGGCTGTTTTTAAACATGAGCGATACGAATCGAAACATCTGCCTCCACCTTACGATGATTTGCCGGGTCCGTCGCGGCTGGATCGGCGGACGCCCGGTTCGGGTCGGCGAACGTCGTGTGCGATTCGCCTTTTATTCGCCTACTATTGTAGAACAGATCCGTAGCGGCGGCTGCGAACCGCCGCTATCGTTGCCCAGCGTTAGGCTAAAACACGAAACGAAGAGACGCCTGTGCGCGCCGAGCCGTGGTGCCGTCAGGCCCGATCTGCGTCTGAAGAATCGAGCCGTAAGCCGCGTTAGGGACCAAAGCGATGATGCCATTCAAGGGCCCGCTGGTCTGTTTGATCGCCGTATACTGCTGCGTGACACGCGGTCCTGAACCGCTCACAATCGGGTGATTGAAAACGTTGAAAGCTTCGAATTGAACATAAACCTTCAAGCGCTCGCCGATGGGCAGCATTTTGGCCAAGCGAGCGTCGGTCCGGTACAGGGGACCGATGTTCAAGGCCGAAATGGATTCGAACGGTACGCGGTTCGATCCGCCCAGGCCGTTAAGCGAAGAACTGCTGATGGTATTGGCCACGCGGTCCTGAACACGGATATTTGGGGCAAGCGGCTGAGACGATGCCGCCACCTCCACCACCGAGAGTTGCCAGTTGTTGACCAGGTAGCGGGACACCGCGTCTGTGTTGTGCGTGAAAGTAGGCGCGAGGATCGCGTTCACCACTAAGCGGTGGCGCTGGTCGATGGAGCTGGATCCCTTCTCGCCCTTGTAGTCCCCATTGAAAACCGACGTAGCGAACGCGGAACCAAACAGCGTATTTCCACCGCCGCCCTGGTTGTCGTCGATCGCGTGGCCATAGGTGTAAGCGAGTGAACCTTGTAGCCAGTTCGAGTAGCGGCGCGAGAGATTCACGAGCAGCGCGTTGTAATAGGTATTGCCTGCCGAGTCGGCTTCAAATACGCCGGCGTTGTAGGCCGTGTTCGCGCGCGGAAGCGTATAAATCGGCGTGGTGTAGCTGCCGGTTTGATTGCCCGTTGCATCCAGAATCGGGAAGGTGTAATTGGAGGTGGGACTTGACACATTCAGATCTCGGGTTTGCAGCAGGTGCAGTCCCCGGCTCCAGACATAAGAAACGGTCAGGCTGGTTTTGCTGTCGAGCTGGCGCTCCACCGCGACGTTGAGCTGCTCCGAGTATGGATTCTTGAATCCATTCGAGGCGGCGAAGATAGATGGGGGTGAAATGGCGAAACTCGGCTGTGCCGCCAGAGCGTTGGGGAACACCGGCGCCACGGCAATGGTAGCCGCCGAATTGAACGAATAGCTGGACTGGTAAACACCATTCGAAACGAAGAAGTTCTCAATCGTAGACGAAGTGTAGCGGTTATAGAACAGGCCGAAACCCGCTCGAATAGCTGTCTTTGGGTTCAGCGCATATGCCACTCCCAGACGTGGCCCCCAGTTTCCCGAGGTGGTTGGAATCTTAGCTGTTTGCGGGAATAGCGGATTCGAGATTTTCGGCTGCGGAATGGAAGTGTAATCGTAACGAATGCCAGGCGTGATCGTTAACTTGGGATTGATGCGCCATTGGTCCTGAACGAAGAACGACAACTCGTTCAAGTTGGTGTCGACGACGGGATTGCCAAAGGTCTGGCTGTAGCTTTGGTAGTTCTTGGCACCCGTGGTGTTACCTGTAAAGTCGAGGGCGAAGTTGGTCAGGTTGCTATAGCTATAGGTGCCGAAGCGGTTGGCCAGCCGGCTGACATAATCTTCCACATGATCGTAAGTCGCGCCGAATTTAATGCTGTGGCCGCCGATGCTCCAGGAATAGGAATCGCCGATTTCAAAGCGCTGCTCGCTCGGATTCAGGCGTGGGTAGCCATTGGCGTAACCCACGTTGCTCAGGCTTCCGACGGAAAGAGACACGGGGCCAAAGGAAGGCAGCAGGCTCGGGCTGGCCGGGTCGTACTGGCGATCTTTAAACCAGCCGAAACGAAGTTCGTTGACGGCTGTCGCGGTGGGCACCATGGTCCAGCTAATGCGGCCGGTTCGGTCAAACACGTTCGTGTCAGCGTTGTTGCCTAAGGCCGATCCGTCCGCCAGCGAGAGTTGCGTCTGAATGCCGTTCGGCGAGCGGAAATCCAGGTAGTTCAGGCTAAAGCTGAAGGTGTTCTGATCATTGAGGTGGTAATCGATCTTGCCAAAGAGGAGATTAACGTCCACCTTGCGCGGCAGTAGCTGAGTGGAGATGCGGCTCTGGAGGTAGGACACCGCCGCCGAACACTGAGAAGCGCTGGCCGTGCAGTTCGCCTTACCCGCCGTGGTGGGATTATAGTTCGCATTCGAGTCGAACAGGCCGGACGTGTTGCTCAAATTGGAGGACACGATCGGGTCGCTTCGGCGGGTCAGTTCCCCGTTGAAAAAATAAAAGATTTTATTCTTGATGACCGGGCCGCCTATGCTTACGCCCGCCTGATGCCGCCATTCCGGAGGATTCACGCCGTGCGCAGTGATATCGGTAGCATTGAGCGTGCGGTTGCGGAAAAACCAATACGCGGTGCCGTGCAGCTCATTGCTGCCGCTGCGCGTGACCGTGTTGATGACGCCGCCGGAGGCATGGCCGTATTCCGCGAGAAAGTTGGAAGAGACTACCTGGAACTCCTGAACAGCATCCTGCGAGATATTGTACGAACGGGTGCGGCCGGCGTTCTCATCGTAGAACGAGTTGGTGGTGTCGTTGCCATCCGTGAGAAAGGTGTTCCCTCCCGGGTTGCCGCGAAAGGCGATTAAGCCGAATGCGCCGTCGGAGGTGACGCCCGGCGAAAGGAGCACGAAAGAATCGACTCGCCGCCCGTTGATCGGCAGGTCCAAAATTTGCTGGGAATTGATGACCTGCGACACATCCGTCTTGGTGTCGTCAATAATCGGGGCTACGGCAGTGACTTCGACCTGAGTCGCGGAACCGGCGACGCCGAGCACGGGGCTGAGCGTGACCGTTTCGCCCACCGACACGGTGATATTCTTTACATCATAGTTGGCGAACCCGGGAACCGATATCAGGACCGAGTAGCCTGCCGCCGGAACCAAATTGGGAGCGCTGAAGGCACCCGAAGCCGTGGTGGTCAGCTCGCGGCGGACCGCCTTGGAGGTATTTTCCACAACTACCTTCGCATTCGGCACAACCGCGCCGCTTGCGTCCTGCACTACGCCCGAGATGCCCCCGAATCCAGCCGAACTTTGTCCAAAAAGGCTGGAAGCGGTAAATAGGAACAGTAAAACGAGACATTGCCAATAAGCGGCTGCTACGGGGCAGGCACAGTTCTGGCCTCTTGATTGACGAGCTTTTTTCATAAGTGACCCTCTGAGATTAAATTTTACCTAAAACTGATCGTGTCCCCAGGATAGGCAATCAGGATGACAGAAAGATTACAAATTTGGAGCGGTTTTGTTTCGATCCGGCTTAGTAAACCAGTACACCCACCAGATCAGCAGAGCCTGCACTGGCAGCCGCGCCCAAAGAATCGCTGAAGTCGGGTTGTTAGCGACCATGTAAACGTTGGCTGGAAACACCGCCACGAGCAGCGCAATCAGCCCCCACGCAGCGGACCGTCGCAAAGCCGGAATCAGCAGACCAACGCCGCCTGCGATCTCGGCAGCTCCGCTTATGTACACCATCGCAAGATGCCATGGAATGTAAGGGGGCATAATTTTCAGGTAGAATTCTGTCGCTCGGAAGTGCAGGATGCCAGCGCCGATGTACAACAGCGCGGCCAAGATCAGCATCAGCTTTTTCATTAGAAGTGAAAGGACGAGCGCACAACGTGATTCGACCGATCCAGAATCGCTGTGGCCAAAAACGGAAAGCGCTCGTCGCGCAGTTCCACTTTGGTTCCGCCTTCGGGTTCGTCCGTTGGGGACACCATGTAAAGCGGATAAATCGCGAAGTTCCCCAACACGCGGAACGCCTCGGTCTTCTTCGCAGCTTCGAGAGCGGGACTCGGATCGGGCTTGTAAAATTTTGTTCCCGAACTTGGATCGAAGTCGTTCGCAAGGTTCAGATCGAAACGGATGGCCAGCTTGTCCGTCTCCACCCAGCCGATCCAGCGCAGCGGATTCACCGCTCCTGGAAAGGCCCCCGTGCGAACCGGCGCCGCTCCTTCGTAGATCCGGGAGTTCAAAGCCGCCAGCGCTCGTGCATGCAGCAGGTACCTTCCGAAGTCGTAAAGGAGGAAAAAAGACAGCGCGAAAATGGCCAGGCCCCGACCCGAACCGGGTTTGGCCCCGATCTCGGAACTCACCAATCGACCAAGCAGGGGACCGACCACAGCCAACAACAGCGCAGCCCAGATCCACAGATCGATCACATTGTTAAGGTCGCTGTGAAACCAGGTCCTTGAAACCGGGAGCAGCAGTCGGATCGCATAGGCATTAGTCCAGTCGAGGAGCAAGTGGCTGCCTACGCCGATCAGCGACAACACATAGGCTGCCAGCCAGCCAGCACGCGATCGCCCGACAGCCATCGCCAGCAGGACCGGAAAAATAGCCAGCACCGGCATCGACAGCAGCGAGTGCGTGATGCCGCGATGATGTTCGAGATACATCAGCGAGCCGCCCGCCGCCGCGATTACGTCGATGTCGGGCAAATTGGCGGCGACGAGGAGCACCAGCGCGGGCCGCGCATAAAAGCGGTTCAACCCAGCTCGACTCAACGCCAGTCCGGTTAGCGTGTGTGTGAGGTTGTCCATTCCTGTTGGAACGTCGAAGCCTTGCGCCGCTCGCGATAGTTCTGCGGCAGCAACAGAGTGAGTGAGCGGGGGACAATCTCCAGGTTCAGCGGCAACGGACCTGCGTATTCGCCGTCTATTTGGGAATAGATCCGCCCGTCCTCAGGCGCGAACATTCGGACGTTGCGGGTATGCAGAACGGTGATCCCGGCGATGCCTTCGATATTTCCCGTCATGATGCCCAGCATGTAGCGCAGGTAGTGGAACGAATTCTCGCCGGAGAAGAGCACAAGTTCGAATTCATCGTCCATGAGCGTTACTGAACGGGCGATTTCCAGGTCGCCCCCGTAGTTGCGGACTCGGCTTGCCAGTGCAAAGCTCGTCCTGTAACGGCGTCCGTCAGCCTCCACGTCGAATTCCGGAAAGCGCCTCCCAAGCTGAGAAAAACCGCCGATCCAGTAAGACACTTTGCCGAGGGCCGCTTTCAAGGGCGGGCTGATGTGATAGACGATATGGGCGTCGAGACCTGCACCGCACATCAGGAGGAAATAGCGGGCGGGCTGTTCGATACCACCGTGATGAAGAGCCAACGAGATCCGCTCGGGAATCCAGTTTCCAAGCTGTCCGGCTGCGGGAACCATTCGGCTTCCGATGCGCGTCTCCATGGCAAGCACATTCGCGGTGCCACCCGGGAGAATCCCGAGCGGCACTTGCGAATAGACCATGCCGTTCACGACTTCGTTGATGGTGCCGTCGCCGCCCGCGACCAGAATCAGGTCCGCCCCTCGATCCAGGCACGATTTCACGATCTCCGCCGCCGAACCCGGACCTGTCGTCGATAGCGACTGGACGTCATGACCGGCTTCGCGCATCACCGCGATGGACTGATCGAGCAAACGCCTTCGCCGCCTGATTTGCCCCGCGTAGGGATTGTAGATTAGGAAGGCTCTCCGGTAGGTGGCGATAGTACCCTAATTATATAGACATTGATGATCGAGAACGACATCGAGCATTTGCGCACCGAACTGCGGCAGCATGAACACCTGTATTACGTGCTCGATCAACCGCAAATCACTGACGCCGAGTATGACAATCTCATGCGCCGATTGCAGCAGCTCGAGACCGAACGGCCCGATCTGCTGACCGCCGATTCGCCCACGCAAAGGGTAGGAGGCAAGGCGCGCGAAGGCTTCGTCAAAGTTCCGCATAGCTCGCCCATGCTCAGTCTGGACAATGCCCTCACGGAAGCCGAACTGCGCGAATTCGATCGGCGCGTGCGCGATCTGCTGGGCGGCGCTCCTTATGAGTACGTGGCCGAACTGAAGATGGACGGGCTCTCGATGGCGGTGCACTATCGCGGCAGCGCTTTCCGTCAGGCCATTACGCGGGGAGACGGGTCGGTGGGCGAGGACGTTACCGAGAATGCCCGGACGATCCGCTCGGTCCCTCTGCGGACGAAGACACACATGCCCGATGATTGGGAGGTGCGCGGGGAGACCATCATGAACCGGAAATCGTTCGGCCGCCTCAACGCCGATCGCATGGCCCGCGAACTTCCCGCTTTCGCGAATCCGCGCAATGCAGCAGCGGGTGCATTACGAGCTTTGGAACCCGGCGTTACGGCTTCGAGGCAACTTGACTATTTCGCGTACTTTTTTTTGGTGAACGGCCAACCGGTTTGCGAGAGCCATTGGGAGTCGCTGGATCGACTGGTGGATGCCGGCTTCAAAGTAAACCCGTATCGCCGCAAATGCGTCGACCTCGCCGAGCTGCTCGCATTCTTTCAGGAGTGGGAGACGAAACGCGACACGCTGCCTTACGAGATAGACGGCGTAGTGGCTAAGGTCGATTCCATCCCGCAGCAGCAGGTGCTCGGCTGGACCGCAAAGGCGCCCCGATGGGCCATCGCGATCAAGTTCCCCGCCCGTCAGGAACAAACTGTGATCCAGAATATCGACGTGCAGGTGGGGCGCACCGGCGCTCTCACTCCGGTTGCCCACTTGAAAGCGGTGGTGCTCAGCGGAGTTACGGTTACGCGCGCAACGCTGCATAACGAAGACGAGATCGAGCGGCTGGGGGTGCAGATCGGCGACACGGTTCTGCTCGAGCGCAGCGGCGACGTGATTCCGAAGGTCGTTCGGGTGGTGCAGGAGGGCGAGCTGCGGCGGCCCTTCCACATGCCCAAGAATTGCCCCGTCTGCGGAGGAGAAGTGGTGAGGGAAGCGGGGGAGTCGGCGAGCCGCTGCATCAATACGAATTGCCCGGCGCGGCTGAGGGAATCGATTCTGCACTTCGCTTCCAGGGGCGTAATGGATATCGATGGAATGGGGGATGCGCTCGTCGATCAACTCGTGAAGGCGAAGCTGGTGGTGAGCGTGGCTGACATTTACGATCTCAAGATCGATCAGTTGCTAGCGCTGGAGCGCATGGGCAAGAAGTCGGCCGATAAGATTCTGGTGAACATTGCCGCTTCTCGAAGCAAGCCGATGGCGCGCGTGTTGAACGGCCTGGGCATTCCTTTCGTGGGCGAGCGCACAGCGCAGATTCTGGCGGACACGTTCGGCAACATCGATACCATCGCGGATGCGGATCAGGAGACGCTGCAGCAAGCCGAGGAAGTGGGGCCGAAGGTCGCGCACAGCATCCACGAATTCTTCCATGAACCGCGCAATCGCGATCTGGTGGATCGGCTCGGTGCCGCAGGATTGCAGTTCACTCAGGAGATTCGCAGGAAGCCAGCAGGCCCGCTCGCAGGGAAGAGCTTCGTTTTGACAGGAACTCTGCCGAATCTATCTCGGGAAGACGCGAAGGCTCGCATCGAATCCGCTGGCGGCAAAGTGACGGGCTCGGTGAGCAAGAAGACCGACTACGTGGTGGCGGGAGAAGACGCAGGATCGAAGTTGGCCAAGGCGCAAACCCTCGGAATTGCGGTGATCGGGGAGCCGGAACTGCTGGACCTGTTCCAGTGATGCATTTCGTTGAAATTTTGGGGGCGCTCGGTCCGCTGGGAGTTCTAATTCTAGCTGTCCTGGATTCGGCCGGTGTTCCTGTGGTGGGCGGCGTGGACGCGTTAATGATTTGGATCTCAGTATCGAACCCCGGCGTTGCCTATAGTGCGGCTGGTTGCGCGGTGTTGGGGTCAGTGATTGGCAGCTTATTCCTCTTCTTCATCGCCCGCAAAGGCGGCGAGGCCTACCTCCACAAGTACACATCTGCGCGAGCGCTGCGCTTCAAAGCATGGTTTCTGGAGTACGGGATGCTTACGGTGTTTGTACCGGCCGCGATCCCGATCATTCCCATGCCCGTGAAGATTTTTGTGCTTTCCGCAGGCGCATTGGGAATCAATACTTGGATGTTTACGGCCGTGCTGTTGCTGGGGCGCCTGATGCGGTACTTCGCAATTGCCTGGCTGGGTCTCAGGCTTGGCAGCGACACGCTGCCTTATCTGCGCCAGCACGTTTGGCAGTTAAGTTTTATGGCGGTTGGGTTGTTCGCGGTTTTATACTTGCTGATTCACCTGCTGGATCGACGGCGCAAAATCGTTGGTGGTGCTTAAGGCCCGAGGAGCGGAGACACCAACGTCACTAACGGACCCACAATATCCTCAGACGGGAGTCGGTTTGGTGTTCGCACCCACTCCTGTGCCGCTCCGTAAATCGCCCAGCTCCAGGCTGTAGCAACCATCTCCGGCGTCACGGGTCTACTCCCGGGATGCCGCTTTACGCCATCCAGAACGATTCGACGCACGACTGCAATTACCGCCGACTCAAGATTCCACTGCTGATCGACGAGGAGCCCGAAACGCTCCTCAAGTCCTCGGCGCGGGGATCAAATCAATCATCCAATTCAAACGACCGCTCGCGCTGTCCCTCGGTGTTGACTTCGCGGGACACCTTCCCTGCTTTGCGCTCGAATTCCGCAAGGGCCTCACGTCGGGCATCGGTGGCGGCCTTCTTTGTCTCGAATCCCGATTGAAAACCTGAATCCGTTTGCCGTCCGGAGTCCGACCGGCAAAGAACGAATAGCCCCAACTCTCGCCAGTTTTCAGTCTGCGCTTGAAGACGCGAGTCATTTCTTCCGCCCCTTACTTGCAGGGGTACGCTTGGCGCGTCTTTGTTTGGCGCGGGCTGCGTTTGCTCCTTGTACGCCTTCGACGGCGGGGACCACCACCCTGACATCGTGCGGATGCAATCCGGTATTTGATGGGCCGGATCGAGCAAGATCATGATCACGAACTCTTCGTGCAGCATTACTCCGCTCACAATCTGATCTTCTGCCAACCCAGCGGCGCGTACTATTCGCCGGATCGCTTGGGCGCCAGGGTGGTCGAGGCCATGTGGAAAGTAGGATTGAAGGCGAGTCAGGCTACACTCGCTGCGCTGGCAGATGGGGTTCAGTCAGGCCGGAAAGCTCTGGTCAAGTGCATGTTTGCAGATGTTAACAGGACGGCAACCGATTCTTCCGATTCCGCTGTAATTGATATAAAAGATTGGGATGAGCTTGGCGGGGACGACGGGGCTCGAACCCGCGACCTCCGACGTGACAGG
>JBBRRB010000014.1:0-125450 GCA_038225555.1 Bryobacterales bacterium | reverse complement strand
GAACTGCACCTGTTTCAGGATTCTCGGAAATGGCGTTCGGCGGGTTGGCGCGCCGCTCCATGCAGGAAGGAGAAGATGACAGTCCAGAATCATCAGTGAATGCCAATTAGACCTTTTCGAGGGGTTGGGCACTAATAGCCATTACGTGATTGGTGGCCTGACTGGATTGAGGATAATTTCCAGGCGCGGTCGAAAGCGACCGCGCGCTGGGTCTAGATGAGAGGCCTAAACTCGGTTCCCAAAGAGGAGCCAGAGAATCAGAATGAGCAGCAGCAGCCCGCCGATCCCGCCGCCCATGCGAGGGCCGCCGTAGTAGTAACCACCTCCGCCTCCAAGCAGAAGCAGCACGATCAAAACAATCAGGATTAAACTCATTCAGGAAGATTATCATGAATCGGCCTAAAGTAAAGAGATGACGCCTGTCAGTTTGTTCTGATAACACATATTATGTAAACTTATTGAGCAACAGGATGCTCCAAAAAAGGGCTCGGTTGTGGCATGCACCTCAACCGAGCCGTGAGAGAAGAAGAAAAATGTTAACGTCCGCGTCCGTGGCTGCTGCCGCCGCTATTGTCCCCTGCACCCCGCGAACTGCCCCCGTTGCCGCCCCCACCCCGAGGCGCCGAGTTGGACGGAGCAGACCTCTCATGCACCATCGGCGGGCTGATCCGCACCGGTTGACTGCCTCCGCCATAAGACCCGCCGAAAGATCGGGGCGCCTGATATCGAGGACTCTGATACTGAGCGGGCTGAGATTGAGGACCGGGCTGCGGCGATGACTGATATCCGCCGCCCCTGCTAGACCCTCCAGACCACCCGCTCCCGCTGCCCCGCGGCGAGTAGTTCTGCTGCGGCTGAGACTGCACCGCAGGGCGCGGACTCGATTGCGGATAGGACTGATACCCGCCTCCCCGACTGGATCCGCCGCGCGGCGCTGAATAATCCTGCTGCGGCTGAGATGGCGCCGACGAGCGTGGATTCTGGTAATCAGGCCCGGACTGAGATCGCGGACTCGACTGCGGATAAGACTGATACCCGCCTCCCCGACTAGATCCGCCTCGCGGCGCTGAAGAATCCTGCTGCGGCTGCGACTGCACAGAGCGCGGATTTTGATACCCTCCATTCACGTTTCCGCTCGGGTTGGAAGTTCCCCCGAATCTCTGCCATGAACTTCCACCCGATGCCTGCCCACGAGAAGCGTTCTGAGAAACACCCGAACCCGCCGCCGACGAACCTACCCCATGAACTGGCTGGCCAAAACGCTGCCAGCCATGAGATCCGCTGCTTGTCTGATCTCCCGGTGAATTCTGCCATCCGCCGCGCGTTGACCCGGCTGCGCCGGATTGCTGGTTGAACGGCGTCCGCTGGCTCTGAACGTTTCCACCCCTGTTGTAAAACTGACCAGCCCGGCTTTGCGGCAAACCCGCTGTCTGCGCCTGTCGATCCGAGAATCTCAAACTTGACCGATCCGGCGTAACCGGAAGTCCGCCTCGGACCACTCCCGCATCCCGAACATTCGCACCCGACATCGAAGAGAACTGTCCGCCCCCTCGACCGAAATTGGATGCGTTGACAGACGTCACCCCGTTTGCATACCGAGCATTCCGATAAACGTTCGTAATGTTCGTGTTATTTACGATGGTGGTGTTGCTAAAGCTGTTTCTTCCGCCATTGAAGCCCCGGCCCCACCAAGGCCGAAAACTCTCAAAGGGTGCCAGCGGAACCCAGCCGACATTGCCGAATCCAAAGCCCGCGTGGAAACCGCCTCCTCCGCCAAATCCGAAAAATCCCACGAGCGCGGGCGACCAATAATGACGACCATACACCGGTCCCGGGTACCAACACCAGCCTACCGAACCGTTGAACCAGCGCCCATAGTGGTAAGGTGCCCAACCCCACGGGTCCGCGCTAATCCAAGTCCAACCGTAGTAGTCTTCCCAAACCCAACGTCCAGACTGATAAGGTGCCCAACCCGGAGCGACCGTCGGCTGCCACACGTTGCCGTACGTCGGGTCATTCAGCCATCGTCCGTGTTGGTCAAGCTCCTCAGCGCCTTCAATGTCGCGACTCACATATTGATAGCTGCGGGAGTGCTCCAAATCTCGATCCCGGTCAGAGTTCCACCGATCCCAATCATCGCCCCCCAACTCGGCAACGATCTGGAATTCAGGGTCGTCCGCCGACCCGCGAGCCAGCAGCGTGCTGCCCGCCTGAATGCGTTCCGACCCCCCGTGACTGAGCACCTCCGCTTCCCCCTCCCTGACCGTGAGCTCAGTTGAGCCATCTTCCCGTATCGTAATCCGATAAACCCCGGGGCGAAGGGGCCGAATCCCGACCACGGGAGTATCTAATTCCGCCTGTCCATCGCCAGCTCGAAGAACTCTGTAGGTGAAAGTTCCAAGAGCGAGTTGCGCTTTAAACTGTTTGTATTGAAGATCGCCCATGCGCACTTCCGAGTTCGCACCCACGCGCAGCACGTTCGATGAGTCGAACTGTATCTCGGCGCGGGAGGAAGAATTGGTGAGAAGCCTATCTTCTAAAATGAGCGGAGCGTTTACAGCTGCGGCCATGACGTCGCCGGAATCGCCACGGCGAACCGAAACCTCCCCGTTGAGGAGACTGATTCGGGCCACTCCCCGCTCGGGAGGACGCTGTTCTTCCTCCTGACCGAGCAGGACCGTGGAGACCATGGCCACTAAAAGCGCGCTGCAATAAATTCGTTTCATACAATTCCCGAAGGATGGTGAGCAATCTCAGTGCCGTCTTGAACCCGTTTGTTTTCAATCATCTGCACTGCACCCGTGCATGATCAAGTGGCTGAAAACCACCAAGGGTGGTTCGCAGCCAACCGGGCCTGAAAAGTCTCCTCTCGTGCATCCTGATGTAAACTATAGTTAACACTTGAAAGGAAACCTCAGCTTACAGGGCAGCACCGCTTCCCTGCCCGAAGTTCACGGGACAGTTTCGATCCAACATCCCTCAATTTGGAAGCGGATGTTCGCCTTCGCCGGTCCAGCCTACCTGGTCAGCGTGGGTTACATGGATCCCGGAAATTGGGCTACTGACCTGGAAGGCGGCGCACGATTCGGCTATGACCTTCTGTGGGTGCTCGTCGCCTCCAATCTGATGGCAATTCTCCTGCAAACGCTCAGCGCGCGATTAGGAATTGTTAGTCAGCGAGACTTGGCCCAAGCATGCCGGGAGAGCTATCCCAGGTCTGTTTCTTACGTTCTGTGGGTGTTGTGCGAGATCGCGATTGCCGCGTGCGATCTGGCTGAAGTGCTGGGGGCCGCCATAGCTCTGAACTTGCTCTTTCACCTCCCTCTTCTAGTGGGAGTTCTGGTCACAGCAGCTGATACGCTGTTAATCTTATGGTTTACTAAAGTTGGCATAAGATTCATAGAAAGCGTAGTCTTAGCTCTGATCGCGACCATTGCAATCTGCTTCGCGTTTGAGATCTGGTGGGCTGGCGGCACTCACTTGGTTCCCTTGTTAAACGGATTGGTGCCTCGCTTGACGGACCGTAGTCTGTACGTGGCAATCGGGATTCTGGGTGCCACGGTGATGCCTCACAATTTGTACCTCCACTCGGCCTTGGTGCAAACACGGCGCATCGGAACCACCTCCGAGGAGAAACAAACAGCTTGCCGGTTCAATCTTTTGGACTCCACCATTGCACTGAACGGGGCTCTGTTCGTCAATGCAGCCATTCTGGTGC
Source organism: Bryobacterales bacterium (assembly GCA_038225555.1). Taxonomy (GTDB): domain Bacteria; phylum Acidobacteriota; class Terriglobia; order Bryobacterales; family Bryobacteraceae; genus JANXQZ01. The sequence continues at coordinate 121,732 of JBBRRB010000014.1, read as the reverse complement.
TTGCCGCCACAGTGTTTTTTAAGCGCGGGATAGTGGTCACCGAGATTCAACAAGCTCATCTGTTACTTGCACCTTTGCTTGGAACTGGCGCTGCTGGAATCGTTTTTGGGGTGGCTCTGCTCTGCTCCGGACAGTCTTCCACGTTGACAGGAACGATGGCCGGTCAGATCGTTATGGAGGGATTCCTCAATTTCCGGATGAGGCCCTGGTTGAGGCGGCTGGTGACCCGCACCCTCGCTATTATCCCAGCCGCTATCACCGTTTACATTGCCGGCGATCATGGCACATATCAACTGCTCATCCTGAGCCAGGTGATCCTTAGCCTTCAGTTGCCGTTCGCAGTGATCCCGCTGATTCAGTTTACGAGCAGCCGTGAACGAATGGGAAAGTTCGCGAACCGACTATGGGTTGTAATTCTGTCCTGGTTTAGCGCAGCGATCATTTTGGGCTTGAACATACGGCTCATTTACCAAGCCCTCGCTGATTGGACGGAGAAGGCCGGGCCCGCGCGTGTGTGGATTCTACTGCTGGTCGCTCCCGTCTTGACAGCACTGGCCCTGCTCGTGATCTGGATGATTGCCGCGCCGCTAATTCCAAGCCTGCGCCGGCGCTCCGGTCGCGCCTTGATCGAGCTGCCGCAGTCGGTTGCGACCGGCCTTCATGAGCCCGTCTATCGCAAGATCCTAGTCCCTCTGGACCACACGGCTAAGGATCGCGCGGCGATTTCGCATGCAACGGCCATGGCCCGCTTGCACAATGCAACGTTATATCTGCTGCATGTGGAAGAAGGCGTAACCAGTCAAGTTTACGGGGCGCTCGCGTCGACAGCCGAAGTCGAGGCTGGCCATGAGTATCTTATGGGTATTTCCGCAGCCCTCAAGCAACTGGGAGTAGCAACGGAAATTGCAGTTCGCCACTCGCTTGATCCTGAGTCTGAAATCGTCCGTTATGCGGAAGAAGTGAAACCCGATCTCGTTGTTATGGGGGCGCACGGCCACAAGGGTATTAAGGACCTAGTATTCGGGTCGACGATTAACTCTGCCAGGCATCGGCTCACCCCGCCCGTCCTGGTGGTCCGGAGCGAGGCCTAAGATGTGTCACTCGTGTCAGGTGTAAACACTCATCTACAAACATGGAGTTCCAAGAAAGACGTAAGTACATGCAAATCAATCGAAGGTCGCAGAACTCATATGGCCCTCAACGTGCTTTCTCCCTCAAGTCAATGCGAAATTCTGTCATCGCGCTCGCAATTCTCGCATTCGGCGCGCCTGCTTGGGCAACTACTCTGCAGCAGCTCACGCTCGACGTAATGATCCAGAAATCGACCGCGATTGTGCGGGGAAAGGCTGTGCAAACCTCCTCGGCGATGCGAGGACCGGTCATTTTCACACACTATCGAGTCCTGGTCACCGAGCAAATGAAGGGTGCTCCAGCCGCGCAGTTCGATGTCGCGGTCCCCGGCGGGACAGTTGCCAGCTTGACTCAGAATTATTCCGGATCTCCAGCCTTCGCCGACGGCCTGGAACACGTCTTTTTCTTATGGACTAGCCGAACCGGGCTGACTCAGGTGATCGGGCTCTCGCAGGGCCTGTTCGATCTGAAAAACGACAACACAGGCAACTTGGTCGTCAGCCGCGCCGCATCGTCAGACCGAATGCTGGATCCGGCTGGACACCAGATTACCGATGGATCCTTCAGTATGCGCCTCACTGATTTTAAGAGCCGAGTCTCGAACGTTCTGGCCGGTAAGGCGACTCAGTAACAATGCAAGCGCGCCATCTTTCCCGTTTTGCGGCTCTACTTCTGCTGCCATTTGGGTTCGCCTCGTCAGGACTGGCCTATTATAATTACGTACACTACGCTTCGCGAACCGCTCCTTATATTCCTATTGTTGAAAAATTCGATCTTAACTCACTGAGCAATAAGACCTTGCCAGTTCTGGTTTCCGATCAAGGGCCTGCCTTACTAGCACCCGGCGACAGTTTTCAGGCGATCGTCAGCGAGATTCGATCCGCAGCTAAAGTGTGGAGCGACGTGCCGAGTTCGGATCTTCGTCTTGCGTATCAGGGTCTGATCAGCGCTGGCACTGTGCAGAACTCGCCATCGGTCGAAGTAGATTTTTCGGATGAAATCCCTCCCGGCCTGATCGCACTGACCAGCCCCGCTACCCGCGGGAACGTCAGCTTTGGCCCAAATGGCCAATTCGTGCCGGTTCTGCACTCTCAAATCCTTTTGAAGCGCGACATGAGCCAAACCCCGAGTTACAGCGAGTTCTTCTTTACAACTTTGGTCCATGAGTTTGGCCACAGCCTAGGCTTGCAACACACTTGGACCTCGAGCGTGATGTCCACCTCGTCGACAAACGCGAGTACCAGGGCTATGCCTCTGGGGCAAGATGACATTTCAGGAGTATCGCTGCTTTACCCTGCTGCGGGCTATCTATCGACGGTCGGCACGATAACCGGGAGGGTAACCCTCTCAAATGGTTCAGGCGTAAATCTGGCGTCTGTGGTTGCAATCTCAACCAGCAACGCCGCAATTAGCACGCTCACAAATCCCGACGGCACTTTTGAACTCGCGGGATTGCCGCCGCAGCAATATTATTTGTACGTGCACGCCGTGCCTTCCGTGTTCGGCGACAATCTCATTCCTCAGACCGATCTCAAAGGCGCGTCGTTTCCGGCCAGCCCAGCCTTCACGACGCAGTTCTATCCTGGAACCCGTGATTTTAATCAAGCCCAGTGGGTCTTCGTCTACCCCGGAAATGTCACGTCTGGCGCCAATTTCAATGTGGTCTCCAGGACGCTTCCGTCGATTGCTTCGGTTTTGCTTTACTGGTACACGTCGGCGAGCGTGCCCGTAACTTCGCCCCAGTTGTTTGTCGGGGTGCCCGCTACCCTGCTGGCGACGGCCGACTCCGGCCTGTTGCAAAATAACTCGCTGGCACCCGGTCTCAACGTTGGCGTCTTGGGAACCTCGGCGCAGATTTACGATCTTCAGCTCTACTCTCAACCTTACATCGCATTCAATGTTCAGGTAGGAAATGCCACGGGTCCCGGGCCGAAACACGTCGTGTTCACCACGCCTAACGACCTTTACGTGCGCCCTTCCGCTTTCAGCGTGGTGGGGAACGCGCCGCCTTCTATCACGTCGGTTTCCGGCACGTTCGATGGCTCGGGCAACCGGGTGGTCGCTATCGCTGGCAATAATCTGCAACCCGATACCAGGATCTATTTCGATGGTTTACCTGCGGTTATTCAAAGTGTTGGAAACGATGGTAGATGGCTAGTTTCACCGCCACCTGCTCCAGGCGGTTACACGGCCACGGTAGTTGCCCTTAACTCGTCCGACGCCCAGAGTTCTTTGTATCTGCAGGCGAATCCGCCCACCTATACCTACGATTCAGGACCTAATCCAGTGATTTCCGTGTCGCCTCAATTCATTACGCCGCTTACCGATACGACTGTGGACGTCGTGACCCAAGGAGCCAACTTTGCCGATGGTCAAGTCGTCGTTGGGTTCGGCACCAGCGACGTCTTGGTGAAACGCGTTCAAGTGCTGAGTCCGACACACCTGCAAGTGACAGCCGCGGCACCGGCCGGGTTATTCGCGCCCACTGCGTTAATCAACATCACTCACGGCATTCGCATCCTCGCGCAGTCCCAAGGCACGCCGGTGGTATCGAGCGCCGCGCCCCAGCCCTAGGGGTTCCTACAGCATCCACCGGATTTACAAACCTTAACTAACTCGGCAAGCTAGAGATGCGCTGGATTCGCTGCAAGGCATCCAGAACGCTTATTCTCACAAGGCAATGCCCGTCGTTCCTCGGCGGGCATCTTTTTTGGACACTCAATCTTGCTCAACGGATCGACCTGGACTCAAACGTACCAGGACTGCCAAATGCCGCGACAGCAGCATTTTACACACCTGCCAGTACCCCATCACGCTTGACGGAATAGACTTAGGAGTGATACTATCCTTAGGCGGGATCTCAACTTGACGTCCTGATTAGGCTGCTAGCGAGAGCAACGGGTTCAGGTTGTAAGTCATGAAAACCTGCTGCTGGTCGCGCCGAGGAGATTTTTTAGAATGAAGCTATTTGATATTCGACCTGTTGGTTTTCTGGCGATGGCGTTGTTAGGATCAGTTGTTGCATCTGCCAGCATTATTCCCACGCTCACCAGTGAAACAGGCCCTGTCGCCGGGCTCTTCACTTATAACTATGACGTAGTCTTAGACGCTCAGCAAAACCTAATTTCAGGTAATGTACTTTGCTTTGCTGGGGTTACGGGTCTTGCTGGCGCGCCGACCGCTCCGGCCGGCTGGACAGCCGTCAACCAGGCGGGCTCCTGCCCAGTTGCGGCCGGAACCAGCAGCGCTAACACAGGACCGTCAGTGCTCAACACGTATTCTGGTGCTACCGTAATTGGTTCTGTTGACCTCGGTAACTTCAGTTTTCAATCAACCGTTGGCTCGGCAGGAGTAAGTAACTTGGCCTATGGAGCGATTGGGCAGAAGAAATCGAATTCGACCTTGACGGCCAACCAGGGACAGGTGAATGGCCCGCTCAGCGGCGTTCCCGAGCCCAGTTCGCTCTTGCTGTTGGGCTCCGGTTTGGGCCTTCTCCTAGTCAGACGTTTCCGGCTCAGCTAACAAAAGAAGCTAGCAAACGAAGTTTCCAAAGAGGGCCGAGTAACATCGGCCCTCTTTATTTTTCCAGCAATTGGACACTCCCTAAACCAGACCCGCGCTAAAATCGGATTTGGCGGTCAGCTCAGAATTTCCTCGCCCCTTTCTCGACGCGCTCTACGTAAACCTCCTGGAACGCGGGATTCAGTATTTCCTGCCCTCGGTCCAACTCGCTCTTCTCGGAGAAGCCGAATCGCACAGCGCCGTTATACTCTACGAAAAAGACGCTAATGGCGATGCCACGCTCCAGTGGCTGGGCCAGCACTACCGCCTGACAAATGGCGGTCGCAGTCTGACCGACAGCGAGCGAAAGCTTCTCAAGAGCGTGGGCCGCGTTTTATCAGCCCGCTATCGTTTCTTTTTCGACCCCGAACTCGCCTCGCGGGCTCTGGATTTCTTCCGCGGCCTGCCCGAGGATCGCTACGTTTCCGCCTTTCTCGATCCCCTGCCCTACGTGAACGTCGAAACGCGCCTGCAGATCCCCGACCGAGTTGCTGATGCCATCGAAGTCCTCCGCATCAGTGCCCTTACTACCTATGAGAATCGGCGCATTATAACCGGCGTCCTGATCTTCGGATCGCAACCCGATCCTTGCCATGCAGTGCCCGGACATCCCGCTGGCGCGCTCCGCTACTCCGCTTCGTTGACCTCCATACGCAGTTTTCATCGGCTGTGCGACGGCCTGCAAACGCTGGCGCTCGTCAATCGCGAGGGGCTGCTGGTGGAACTGGTCGATGTCCAGCAATGGACCGAGTCTTTCACCGGCTTCGATCTCCCGGTTCCGGGCCCAGCGCGTTATGAATCCCATTGCCGAGCCACCCTGTGCGGGGGGCACACGTGCTTGGTCCTCACGCCCAATGGCGAGATCAAAGTATTTTCCGAAGGCGCTCAGGTCTTTAACTTTATCGACGGGCGCTGGCGGCTTACAGACGCGGTGGAGAAGTACCGCGTATGGGAGGAGGCTATTGGCAACCCCAAGCTCGCCGAGCGCCTGTATCGAGTGGCCCTGAACTTGGCCGAGGAGCGGCGAGGCGGACTGTTCGTGGTGCTCGACGACCCGGAGTTCGCAAATTTTCTTCTCGCGCCGGGGGATCTGCTGGCCAGCGACATCCCGAGCGCCGTCTCTGATACCGGCAATTCGAAAGCTCAACTGCATTACCTGCTGCGCAATAAATGGGTGGCGGAACTGCCCCATACCGTACTCGAAAGCATCGCGCGAATCGACGGCGGAATCGTGCTTGACCGGGAGTTCCGCGTGCTGGCGTTCGGGGCGATCTTGCGTCTCGGATCACCGGTGGAATCGCCTCAAGGAATAGCCGAAGGCGGACGGACTACGGCCGCGATTGGCGCGTCGCGTTACGGGAGTGTGTTGAAGGTGAGTGAGAACGGAATTATATCGTTTTATCGCGAAGGACTCTGCGCCTGGGAAATGTGAAAACTAAGCATTGACATCCACGACGATTCGCCCCTGCACCTTGCCCGCCAGGATCTCGCGGCTATAGTGTTCCACCTCTCCTAGCGGAATTACCTTCAGCATCCGCTCCAGCTTGTCCGCAGGAAGATCAGCAGCGAGTCTGTGCCACGCCTCCTCTCGTTTCGGATGCTTGCAATTAACCGAGTCGACACCCAGCAGGTTGACCGCTCTGAGAATAAACGGGAACACCGTGGTCGCAAGATCGGTGCCTCCCGCCAGTCCGCAGGCCGCGATGCTGGAACCGTAACGCATGGTCTTGATGAGGTTCGCGAGCGTGGTCCCACCCACCGAGTCAACGGCGCCCGCCCAGCGCTCAGACTCGAATGGCTTTTTGGAGGGCTCGCTCAAGACCGAGCGTTCGATCAGATCGCTCGCACCCAGCTCCCGAAGATAGCCGTGCGTCTCGGGTCGGCCAGTGGACGCCACCACCTTGTGTCCGAGCTTGGCCAACACAGCCACTGCGATGCTTCCCACCCCGCCCGCAGCGCCTGTTACGACAATTTCCCCATCCCCGGGCTTCAGGCCTGCGTGTTCCAGCGCCATCACGCAAAGCATCGCGGTGAATCCGGCAGTGCCCGCGCCCATAGCCTGCTTAGCGGTAAGGCCAGCGGGAAGCTTCAGGATCCAATCCGACTTCACCCGTGCCAACTGAGCATAGCCGCCCGAATAACGCTCTCCGATACCCCAGCCCGTAACCACCACGCGATCGCCAGGTTGGTATGCGGCGTTGCTGGACTCCTTCACCGTTCCCGCGAGGTCGATGCCTGGAATGGCCGGAAACTGGCGAATGATCTTACCGGTTCCCGTAACAGCCAGCCCATCCTTATAATTAAGACTGGAATATTCGACGGCAATGGTTACATCGCCGGGCGACAGGTTAGCCAGCTCCATCTCGCGAATCTGGGAGGTTGTCTTGCCGTCTTGCTGGTCTAGAACAAACGCTTTGAACTTTTCGGTCATCCTCAACAGCTTACATGAGAAACCTTATCATCCATTTACCTTCTACAATGCGTAGGAACATTGAATGCTCAAGCAATTGGTCCCGCTGACTCTGATACTTTCGGCCGCGCTCGTAAACGCCCATCCCATGGGAAATTTCAGCGTCAGCCATTACACGCGCTTCGATGTTAAGGCAAGTTCCGTGGACGTGCTGTACGTTCTCGATTTGGCCGAATTGCCGACCTTCGACTTGCTTCGGCAATGGGGCGTCGAGCGAACCGCACCGCGCGGAGAGATGGATCGCAAAGCCGCAGCGCAGGCCCGCGATTGGATGCAGCATCTTCAAATTAGTTCGGATGGCCAAGCCGTAACGCCCAAGTTTGTGAGCGCCGATTTCGCGATTGCGGATGGGGCGGGAAACCTGCCGATTGTTCGCATCGCATCGCATCTGCGGCTGGATGTGGTCCCAGGGAAGCTGGAGTACGAGGATCGCAATTTTCCGGACCGTGCGGGCTGGAAAGAAATCGTGATTCAGCCCAGTTCCGGCGTTAATCTGGCTCGGGCCAGCCAAGCGGCTCAGGATCGCAGCAAGGCTCTCACAGAGTATCCGCAGGATCCGACCGTCGCCCCGCCCCAGGATGTGCGCGCTTCATTTGAGTGGACAGCGCTGCAGCCCGTTGTGGTCGCAGAGAAGAGCAAACCGGTTCCAGCACCATCGCCAGTGCCCGATCCGGTCGTCGTTTCTATCCCGCAACCGAAGGCGCCCCCGGCACAGCCACCCTCTACGATGACCCCGAAAGGAGCTCCTGCCGGGTCTGTGGTGAAAGGCGATTTTCTCTCGCGCCTTCTGCATCAGCGCGAGCTAACGCTGGGCATGATTCTGATAGCGTTGGCCGCGGCGTTCGGTTTGGGTGCGGCGCATGCACTGACGCCGGGGCATGGAAAGACTATCGTCGCGGCGTACCTGGTGGGTTCGCGTGGGACCCTGAAACATGCGGCTTTCCTGGGCGCGATGGTGACGTTCACACATACGGTCAGCGTCTTCCTGCTCGGGCTCGCGACCCTCTTTCTATTTCAATATGTGATGCCGGAGAAGATCACCCAGGCTCTTGGCGTGGTGTCTGGCCTGTCGATTGTGGCTGTAGGAGGGTGGATGCTGTATAAGCGCCTTGCTGCCGTTCGACAGGGCCATTCGCATCATGATCACGTTCACCCTCATGAACACCCTCATGAACATCATCACGATCACGTCCACCCGCACGTGCATGCGCCCGTGCTTGCCGCGGCGCATCACCACGATCATCCCCACGATCATCCGCACACCCACGTCCACGACCACGAACCCGCCGTAGCCGTGGCGCACACCCACTCTCATGGGGACCACCATCACGATCATCCGCACACCCATGTTCACGACCACGAACCCGCCGTAGCCGTGGCTCACACCCACTCTCAGGGCGACCATCACCACGATCATGGCCACTCGCACGCACCAGGGAAACTCGTTCACTCGCACGGTCCTGGCGGGCATGTTCACAGCCACGACGTGCCGGACGAGATTAGCTGGGGTAGTTTGACGGCCTTGGCAGTCAGCGGCGGATTGGTGCCGTGCGAATCCGCATTGGTCCTGCTGCTTAGCGCGATTGCGCTGGGGCGGGTCGGCCTCGGCCTGATGCTCCTGGTAGCATTCAGCCTTGGTCTGGCTTTGGTACTCGTGATCATCGGGATGCTCGTGATCTACGCTAAGGATTTATTCCCCAAACGCGATGCTTCTAAGCGCCATCCGTTCTTCCAGTGGGTTCCGATCCTTTCAGCAGCCGTGGTCGTGATCGTCGGTCTGCTGATGACGTCTGTTTCGCTGGGCTGGCTGCAGCCGAAGTGGATGATCTAATCGCCTTAAGCATGCGAGACACTGCGGCAATACGCGCCGGTGAAGAACTAGACGTCTCTGCTCTATTGAGGTTTCTGACCGGAAAACTACAGGGAGCCGAACACGGGGTCACCATTGAGCAATTTCCGGGTGGCCACTCCAACCTGACCTATTCTCTGAAAACTCCTCTTCGGGAATACGTTCTGCGCCGCGGACCGCTTGGCCCCGTCCCACCCAAAGCTCACGATATGGCCCGCGAGTTTAACGTGCTGCGCGCGGTGCATCCCTTCTTCCCCCCTGCGCCAGACGTGTATGTCCTATGTCAAGACTTGGCCGTGATCGGCACTACCTTCTTCATCATGGAGCGGCGGGAGGGCATTGTGGTCCGCTCCTTTATTCCTGAGGAGCTAGCCGCTATCCCCGACTACCCCTCGCGCGTGAGCAAAGGTTTTCTGGATTGTCTCGTCGAATTGCACGCTGTAGATATTGAGAAGCATGGCTTGGCCGCACTTGGAAAACCCGCCGGCTTTCTGGAGCGCCAAGTCCGAGGCTGGTTCGATCGCTGGCAAAGATCCAAGACTGAAGAAAATCCGGCGATGGAGTCCCTGATTCGATGGCTCAGCGACAACTTGCCGCCTTCGCCACCCGCAACGCTGGTCCACAACGATTTCAAGCTCGATAATTTAATGCTCAACCGCGAGGATCCTGGGAAGGTGGAGGCTGTCCTCGATTGGGAGATGTCGACTGTGGGCGATCCGTTGGTCGATCTCGGTTTGATTCTCTGCTATTGGAGCCAACCGAGCGATCCGGGCGGCACTAAACCGGCGCTCACTGCCGAGGCAGGCTGGCTGAAACCGTCGGAGCTGATTGAATATTACGCGCAGGAGACGGGTCGAGACGTGAGCCGTATCTCTTACTACGAAGTCTTCGCGATTTTCAAGCTCGCGGTGGTGCTGCAACAGATTTACTACCGCTTCCATCGCGGCCAGACGCGAGACGAACGCTTCCGCAACTTCGATCAGCGAGTGCGCAGTCTAATCAGCCTGGCAACTTCGAAAATTTAGCGCTTTCTTCACCAGCCGTTAGAAGTTTTCTCCCTCGTTCCCGCCTCTCAGGGCGGAGAGTAAAAAAGCTGGCCGGACGGCCAGAACAGGAGAAAACAATGTTACCCAACCATCATTCGAAAACAACCCGCGGCTCCAGTGCCGCGATTTCCGCCCTGGCTTTAGCGATGGGGATGTGCGCCCATGCGGCTAGCGTCACGCGCCTATCGGTCTGTGCCAACGGCGCCGGCGACCCGGCAAAGTCGCTCTCGTGCCCACCTAACAACCCCGATACCCAGCAGTACGTGGCCGGCCCGGGCGGCATTGCCACGATCAATCAATCCGGCTTCCCCGGTATCTCCGACGAACACCAGACGATTTTTCCACCCAATGCGCTCAACGGCAATACCGGTCACATGTTCTTCCTCGCGACCAGGTCACAAAAAGCCGTCGACACGGGATTGGTGGTTCTTCAGTCCCCGCCCACTGGTCCGGACAGCAGCGGTAAATGGACCTTGGGTCCCGTGAAAGGCTATGGCTTCTACCCCGCGCTAAACTCTTACGGCCAAGTGTTTCTGGCCCCGGTGCCGCACGACGCATGTCCCAAGGTCTCCTCGGCTTCCAAGCAAGACCCGACGTTCGACCTCAATTACGCCGCGCCCGGTTCTGTGGTCCTGGATCCAACCAACCCGGGGGGCCTTCTGATGATCTACGAGGGGAGCAACACTTGTGTTGGATTCGACGAAGGCCCAGGCACTAACCCTCAGCAGGGAGGTGTCTATATCACCACCGGGGTGGCCACGTCGGATGACTACGGTAAGTCGTGGCCAGTCTATCGCTCCAATTTCCTCAATCCGCCGGGACTGCCTGGACAGAACTCAGCGGCTGGCCCCGAAGCCCCGTTGGGAGCCTTTGGATATGGAGTCTGCATGGGCGACTTTTGCCCCTATGTTTCAATCCCTCCGGCCAACTACGGGCGCTACCCGGTGCTGAGCCCGACTTTCCCCCTTTCCGACCTGATGAAGGTGGGACGCCCACTGCCGTTCACTGTGGCCGATTCGGAACCCGCCGCCTTCGTCGACGATGCCGTTCAACCGCAGTACATCTACGTAGTGCACGACGACGCTCCTGGAAACCCTTTTATTATTTACGATCCCAACGGCCCGCCGATGAGGCCCCCGTTCCCGGACGGCCGCTGGTCCGACTTGGCAATCGCGCGGGCCCAATTGAATGGCGGCACCGCTCCGCTCAGTTTCAAAAAGTGGAATGGTAGGGCGTATGCGTCTGCCGGCATGGGCGGAAGCGAAAATCAGCTTCTGCCGGACGGTGACTTCGGCAACTGCGCCGACGTATCTCAACTCCGCCACGCGGGTTCCATCAGCTACGTCGAAGAGGCGCAGCAATACCTTCTGCTCTTCGTGTGCGATTCCCAAGGCGAACCCCTCCCCGGTCACAGCCCGGGCGGACCCAAGGGTGCGGCGTGGTTCTGGTCCACCAGCTCAGACCTTTCGAACCCCGCTCTGTGGAGCGCGCCGCAGCCTGTCGCCGGCACCTGGAGCGTCCTGGGATCCGATGGTACGTTCAACGGCTGGTACCCGAGCTTGATGTCGCTGAACAAACCAAACGGCCATCTTTCGACGTCGCCTTCTAATGCCTCGTATGTGTTCTCGATGTCCGGCAGCCAGGGAGCGAGTGCGCGGACTTACATGTCGCGCGCCTTGACCATCACCGCCAAGTAGGATGCTTGGTTGAGAGTGATTGAAACGGGAAGCGTTGCCGATCAGCGCTCCCCGTTTTACAAGGTAAGCAGCTATCGGTTGTACCGTTGGGGCTGCTGATCGGGACCGTAGTTTTGCTGCTGTTGCGGGTACTGCTGCTGATTAGAATCGTAATTTTGCTGCTGCTGCGGATATTGCTGTTGGTTCGGATTGTAGTTCTGCTGCGGCTGCCGATACTGTTGTTGATCGGAATAGCAGTTGGGACTGGGAATCCAGGAACCGTTCCGATCGTAAGAGCCATCGGAGCAGGCCTGTTGCGCGGGCGCTGGCCCGTAAGAATAACCGGGATCATAGGCGTAACCGGGGTCGTAGGCATAGCCGGGATCGTAGGCGTATCCGTAAGGGGCGCCATAACCCAAATAAACGCCACCATATCCGCGGTAGTGCGAGCGTCCATACAACCGGGGAGCGATATAGCCGCGGCTGTAATAGCCCGAGCCACCCCCGTAACCCCGCCCTCCCCCGTATCCCCTGGGGCCCGCAAAGTTATGTCCTTCCGAGTAGTGGCCCCCACCAGAATAACCGTGCGAGGAGTAACTGTGGCCTCCGCCGGAAAAGCTCTGACCGGCGTTGCCTCCTGATCCTCTCCCAGATGAGCTGCTGCGCCCGCCTCCGGAGTTGCCGCCGTGATCGCGGGCCAAAGCTACTGTCGATACCGTGAGCAGCGTGCCAACCACCCACGCCGCGGATGCGAATCTTTGCAGCATAATCGAAGGTCCCCTTTTGCCTTACATCCCGAAAGACGTGGCTGATTCACGGTGGGTTCTAGGCCCTTTCGATTGTGTACGATAAATAATCCTGCTGGCGTTTGCCGGGTTCGAAGAAGCTAGAGCTTCAACACGCGGTTTTGCAGATTCTGCCGGTAGCTGCGGCTCAATGTGAGTTGCGCCCCGGTGGAAAGCAACACGCGATAATCACCCCGGAACCAAGGCTGAAGGGCCTTCACTCGATCCAGATTCACGATCGCGGACCGATGGATGCGAAGAAAAATATTCGGGTCCAGCGTGCGCTCCAGCGAATTCATGGTTTCGCGAAGCACGTGAGTCTCCGAGCCGCAGTGCAGGTACACGTAGTTGTCGGCGGCCTCCACCCAGTCAATCTGCTCGGTGCGCATCAAGATGACGTTTTCGCCGGTTCGCACAGCCAGCCGATCGCGGTAGCGCTCAGGCCGGTTCATGTTGTCCAGCATCAGCCGCAAACGATCCCGATCAGCTTCCAGATGTCGATGGAACAGGTGCTCCTTGGCCCTCCGAACGGTCTCAAGCAGCCGCGCCTCATCGAAGGGCTTCAATAAATAATCGAAGGCGCGCACCTCGAAGGCGCGCAGAGCGTACTCATCGTAAGCAGTGACGAAGATAGTGCACGGAATGCGATTTAAGCCCAGCGAATCGAGCAATCCGAAACCGTCGAGTCCGGGCATTTGAATGTCGAGGAACATCAAATCCGGCGCATGTTCGGTAACGCATTTCAGCGCCTGTTGTCCGGTTTCGTACTCGCCGATCACGTTCAAGGCGGGGTCCTGACACAAGAGTCGGCGTAGTCGGGTCCGAGACAATCGTTCGTCATCGACAATGGCAATCTGAATGGTAGTCATTGCACGCTCACATCCTCCCTGGATCGCACTTTGTATGGCAAACGAATAATCACCTCCACGCCTGCGGACGGGCGCCTGATGAAGTACAAGCTTTGCCTGCCGCCATATAACTTTTCGAGCCTCGCTCGAGTGGTGCCGAGACCGATACCCTCGCGATAGTCTCCGTTACTCCTAGCGGGCATTCCGCCGCCGTTGTCGCGCACGCTCAAAACCAGAACGTCGTTTTCTTTTTGCGCTTTCAGCACGATGACGCCTCCCTCGTGTCGATTGGAAATGCCGTGCTTGATCGAGTTTTCCAGCAGCGGCTGCAGTATCAGATTTGGCACGAGCGCGTCGCGCAGGCCGTCTTCGATCTCGAGCTGAACCTGGAGACGTGCTTCGAAGCGCGTCCTTTCAATGTCGAGATAGAGTTCCACGAAACGAAGTTCCTGCTCGAGCGGAACTTCCACGTCGGAAGAGGTTTCAATCGAAAGGCGGAGCAATTGACTAAGCCCCACCACCATGCGTTCGGCCACCGCCGGATCCTCATGTATCAGCTCCGAGATGGCATGCAGAGTATTGAAGAGGAAATGAGGGTGAAGTTGCATTTTTAGTGCCTGTAGTTGCGCGTGAGCGAGCTGCGCGTTGAGATCGGCCGTTTCCACCAGTCCAGCTTCGTAGCGGGTATAGTAATCAACGGCATAGTAAACAAAGACGATCAGCCAATAGAGGAGGACGCCGAAATCCAGGCCCCAATCAATCGGGTAGAAGACCTTGCTGAAAGAAAAATGGCCTCCCGAGAAGGGTCCCCGGCTGTTGAGAAAATCCCATGCAAAACTGGCCACCAGCGAAAAGGCGAAGGTCGCGACGACGTGAATGGCCAAATTGCGCGGAAGATTGGGACGCTTGGGCGGAAACCGCCTCGCCAAAAGAATAACCAGCGGGGAAAGCGCACCCGCCGCATAGGCGTAGCTGAGTTCAATATAGAGGGAAGCCGGCCAGCCCATCGGCTTCTTTGTGAACGACATCCGGTAATGTGTAAGCGATGCGGAGAACAGCCCATAGATCGTCCAAAGGGCAAACGCCGCCAACAGAAACAGCCCGCGCCGCGAGCTTTTCCCTTGGTTCAAGTCCGATTCGCCCTTAAAGTTAATACGTACGCCACGCCAAATAAGACCCAAACTTTCTCACCCCCGAAATATACCTTTTCACCCCAGTAACGAGACCGCGCGCTTGGTAAGCGTGCGTTATTTGCTTCTCGCCCCGCCCTCACCCCGCTCCAGACTCAACTCGCCACGGTCGACAGCCCCCTCGCCCCTTGCGGATTGTCCCGCTTAATATCTCGGCCTATCGTCAAGATAACGGGGTTCGCAATGTCAAAACAATATAGAATTCACTCTCTTCTCACAGTCTTCGTGGTCATCTTTTTGACCGCGTCAGCCTTCAGCCAGGTAATCAGCGGCGATTTGGTTGGCACTGTCCTGGATGCAACCGGCGCCGCTGTTCCGCAAGCATCCGTTGAAGCCCTCAATATAGCCACCGGCGTGAAATCGACCGCCAAGGCCAACGACGCTGGCCAATACAGGATATCCAACCTTCCCGCTGGGACCTACAAAATAACCGCCATTGCGACGGGATTCAGTCAAGCCTCGGTCAGCGGCGTCATCATCGACGTCAACAAGAGCTCGACCGTAAATCTCACCGTGCAGGTCGGCCAAGTCGCAACCACGGTGGAAGTGACGGCAGCCCCTGCGGTAATCGATACAACCACGGCTACGATTCAAAGCACCTTCGATACGCGCGCTGCACGGGACCTGCCTGTTTCCAGCATCGGTCTGGGACCGGTCAACCTGACGCTGCTCAGCGCCGGCGTAGCTGGCAACAACAACATCGGTGCTGGGGAAGGCCCATCGGTGGGCGGCCAGCGCCCGTACAATAACAACTTCATGATCGAAGGCGTGGATAACAATAACAAGAGCGTAACTGGTTCTCTCATCCGCATCTTCCCGAACGACGCCGTGGGCGAATTCACCGTTCTCCAGAATCAGATGAGCGCCGAATTTGGCCACTCGTCGGGCGGCCAATTCAATACAACCATTAAGGGCGGCACTAACCAACTACATGGCACGTTGTATGAGTACCTGCAGAATCGCAATCTGAATGCGATCGATCAACAGGTGCAGAATGCGGCGCTCGCGAGCGGCGACCGGCCAGTCAATTCCCGCCTGGACAGCAATCGCTTTGGTGGGTCCGTAGGCGGCCCCATCCTGAAGAACAAGCTATTCTACTTCGCGGACTTGGAATATAATCCCGTCGGAGCGGCGGGAACCACTCCGGGCATCATGACGCCCACCGCTCAAGGATTTTCCGCACTGGCCGCCATCCCTGGATTGAGCCAGACAAATCTGGACATTTTGAAAAAATACGTGCCAGCATCCACCGGCTCTAGCGGGAGCACGACAGTTGGAGGTGTGACGATTCCGCTTGGTACGGCCAACATCTCAAAACCCGCCTATCAAAATAATACTGCGATTGTCGGGAGTGTCGACTATAACTTGTCTGATCGGGACCAGCTTCGGGGTCGTTACATCTACAACAAGCTATCCCTGATTGACACAACCGCCGATCTAGCCGCTTTCTTCCAGCTCTCCCCTAGTACTTATCATCTAGGCACTTTGGCTGAGTATCACAATTTTTCTCCGAGTGTGATGAACGAGTTCCGGCTTGGGTACAATCGCTTGAACCAAACACTCGCCGTGGGCTCAGACAAGTTTCCCGGCCTGGATTCGTTTCCCACCATCCAGTTCACAGATCTGGCGCTAACGCTCGGACCCAACCCAAGCGCACCTCAGTACGAGATTCAGAACACTTACGAATTGGCCGATAACGTTTCGTGGGTAAAGGGCAAGCACAGTTTCAAGTTCGGGTTCGACGGAAGAAAATATATCGCCCCTTCGTCATTCACTCAGAGACCTCGCGGCCAATACGGCTACAGTTCCCTCGACATCTTTCTTCACGACCTCACTCCGGACGGCGAGGCCCAACGTGGATTAGGCAATGTGGTCTACTACGGCGACCAGATTGCCGCCTACACGTTCGTGAACGATACTTGGCGCATTCGCCCCAATCTGACTGTGAATTTAGGCTTGCGGCACGAGTACACCACGATCCCGTTTTCCGAGCGGCTTCAAACGTTGAATGCGGTTTCGAACGTTCCGGGCCTCATCACCTTCCAGGAACCCAAGCCGCAGGGCAAGAATTTTGCACCCCGAATCGGAATCGCGTACTCTCCCGGCACCGACGGCAGGACCTCCATACGAGCCGGATTCGGAATGGCGTACGACGTCCTTTACGACAACATCGGCACCTTGGCCTTGCCGCCGCAATTGAGTTCCACTGTAGACGTGACCAACAACGGCAGTCCTTTATCCGGTGCGCCGAACTTCCTAAAAAATGGAGGCATCTCGCCGAATCTTGCCGTAAGCTTAACGCCTGCTGCCGCCAGGGCGAATACAGCCGCCTATATCCCGGATCAGAAGCTCCCCTACTCGATTCAATGGAACATTGGGATTCAACGGGTTTTCGCTAAGGACTATACATTCGAGGCGCGCTATTTGGGTACGCGGGGTGTCCATCTCGACGTTCAGCAGCGGATTAACCGCCAGTCCGTGGTCAGCTCCACGAACTTCCTTCCTACCTATCTGCAAGCTCCGAGCCAAGCCACGCTCAACGCGCTTCCCACGCTCACCACCGTGAAGAACGCTTCCAGCTTCGTTCCTTCGTTCGCCGCAGCCGGCTTCTCCGGCAATATCGTGGAAGACAGCCCGATTGGCAACTCGACTTATCACGGCCTCGCTGTGCAGCTAAATCGGCGATTCTCGAATGGACTTCAGTTCCAAGGAGCATACACTTGGAGCCATTTGATCGACGACAGCACGGCCGATTTCAACACTACGGCGCTGACCCCGCGTCGTCCACAGGATTTCCAGAATTTCCGGGCAGAGCGAGGCTCCTCGGCGCTTGACCGTCGTCAGCGCTTGACATTCGCCGCGCTATACGACGTGCAATGGTTTAAGCAGTCCAACTGGTTCCTCAAGAATTTGGTTGGTAACTGGACGGTCGCTCCGATTTACACGTATGAGAGCCCTGAATACGTAACTGTTCAAAGCAACATCGACGCCAATTTGAATGGAGATCGTGCTACGGATCGGGCAATCATCAATCCCGGCGGACAGGCCGGGGTTGGAAGCGACGTAACACCTCTATGCAAAGGCGGACCGTGCGGAGCGTCGCCGTCGGACAGCCAGATCGTCGGCTATCTGGCCGTGAATCCGAACGCCCGATACATTCGCGCTCAGCGCGGAGCAATCGCCAACGGTGGACGGAATACGCTGCCGGGCCGCAACATCAACAATATCGACATGAACTTGCTCAAGAACTTCAACGTCACCGAAAGGATGAAGCTTCAGTTTTCCGCACAGTTCTTCAACCTGGTGAATCATCCTCAGTTCGTGCCGGGGTTCGTGAACCGCGTGGACGTGAATACTACGGTCTTTAACAACGGGCCGGGGATCGTCAATTTTCTGACTCCGGGCAATCCAACGTTCAACGATCCGGAATCGGTGTACTCGAGCAATCCGAGAGCGATCCAGCTCGCGGTAAAGTTTATGTTTTAGTCCGATTCACCCGGCCGCCTTCGCTTGGAATGCGGCCGGGTGAATCGTAATTCAGCCAGCTACATCGTACTGATTCTGATATAACGCTTTATGTCGGGCAAGCTGACAACAACGCCGACGACCACGCTCGCCAACACCAAATAACCAAGAAGCTTTGAAAGTTGCATTCGTCCTTCCTCTTTGTCCACGGCCGAGTTTGCCCCTGCGTTAGTATTTGACCTGGATTCACCGAAAGTAGTTTCAAGATTTATGTCAATGCTCCTGGAAGCTTGACTTTGGATAAGATACACTTCGGCTTGACTCCGATTCGTGAGATCCACATCCTCTGGCTGAATGCCGGGTTGAGTTGCGATGGCGACACAATTGCGCTCACGGCGGCAACCCAGCCGAGCATTGAGGATCTGGTCCTTGGCGCCATTCCCTGGATTCCAAAAGTTCATTTGCACAACGCCTTTCTCGCAATGGAGAACGGGGATGAGTTCGTCAATTTTTTCACCCTGGCTGCAGAAGGAAAGCTTGGTCCATTTATCCTGGTTGTCGAAGGCTCGATCCCGGATGAAACGAATAAGGCCGACGGCTACTGGGCCACTTTTGGAACTGATCCGCAAACGGGCCAACCGATCAAGACCTGCGATTGGATCGATCGTTTAGCGCCCCATGCCTGGGCGGTGGTGGCGTCCGGGACCTGCGCCGCTTACGGAGGCATTCACGCGATGCAGGGCAACCCGACAGGCGCTATGGGGCTGCCGGACTACCTCGGCTGGGCTTGGACATCGAAGGCTGGAATACCAATCGTATGCGTCCCGGGCTGCCCCGTGCAGCCGGACAACATGACGCAAACCCTGCTCGAGCTGCTCTACGCAGCGTCGGGTTACGCTCCGATGATCGCCCTGGACGACTCCCTAAGGCCAAAGACTCTGTTCAGCCAAACCGTACACGAAGGCTGCGATCGCGGCGGATATTATGAGCAGGCTGAATTCGCGGAGGAGTATGGATCGCGCCTGTGCATCGTGAAGCTGGGGTGTTGGGGCCCGGTAGTCCAATGCAATGTCGGACAGCGTGGATGGATGGGCGGCATAGGCGGATGCCCGAATGTTGGCGGAATCTGCATTGGCTGCACGATGCCCGGCTTTCCCGATAAATTCATGCCCTTCATGGACCAGCCGCCCGGCTCTTTACTCTCCTCCAGCGCTGTAATGACCTACGGCCGGGCCATTCATGCGCTTCGTCGCTTCACGCAAGCTTCGCTCAACCGGGAGCCGAGCTGGCGGCGCAAACCCAAGGAGTCCATTGGAACATCCAATGACGGACCTGATCGATCCCGCTGAAGCGGAGTTGGTCTTAACCGAACTGGCAAGCGTATTTTTCCAGAACGCCGGTCAGCGGCCTGCCTCCGCCGCCGTCCGCTCTCCCGACGTGGAAGCTCGATATCGAGCTCTGGTCGAGCAAATCCCGGCTGTTGTTTTTATGGCTTATCTCGACGAAGGGATCGGTGAAGCCTACGTTAGTCCTCAAATCGAGAAATCTCTGGGCTTCTCCCAAAGCGAGTGGTTGGAAGATCCAATTCGCTGGTATCAACAGATTCATCCGGATGATAAGCAGCGGTGGAGCGTTGAAGCCGCGCAGATGTTCCTGTCGGGTGAGGCGCTTCGTTCCGCCTATCGAGTAATTGCGCGCGACGGGAAGGTAATTTGGTTCCACTGCGAAGCCAAGATGATCCGTCGCAGCGATGGCAGGCCTTGGTTCATCCACGGAGTTGGATTTGACATCACGGAGCTGAAGCGCGTCGAGCAGGCCCTTCATGAAGAGCGAAACGTTCTGTCCGCGATTCTCGATACCGTGGGAGCTCTGGTCGTAGTTCTCGACGCCGAAGGGCGGATTGTGCGGCTCAATCGCGCGTGCGAACAGACCACGGGCCATTCCTTCGCCGAGGTGCAGGGAGCGCCGCTATGGGATCTGTTCATTCAAACGGAGGAGCGGGACCGATTCCGAGGCATTCTCGATCAATTGAGGCGCGGGTCGGCTGTGCATAATGTTGAAGCCTACTGGGTCAGCAAGCGGGGCGACCGACGCCTTATCGATTGGTCCCTCGTAGTATTGCCGGGGAGCGACACTTCAGATCGGTTCTTGATCGCTACCGGCGTAGACATCACCGACCGCAAGCGGCTGGAAGCCGCAGTCCTCGAGATCAGCAGCCGGGAAGAGCGCCGCATCGGTCAGGATCTACACGACGGTTTGGGCCAACATCTCACCGGAATCGCTTTCCTGAGCAAAGTTTTAGAACATAAGCTTAGCGAAAGATCGTTGCCGGAAAGCGCCGATGCCGCGAAGATCGTCAAACTCGTGAATGAAGCGATTCATAAAACGCGGGAACTGGCGCGCGGGCTGCTTCCGGTTATGTCCGACTCCCGAGGTCTGATGTCGGCCCTCCAGCAGTGGGCGAACGAAGTGGAAGATTTGTTTCAGGCCCGCTGCCGGTTCGATTGCGAAGATCCCGTGTTGGTGCAGAACGCGGACGCGGCCAATCACCTTTACCGCATAGCGCAGGAAGCGGTACACAATGCAATCAAACACGGCAAGGCGTCCAACATCTGGATCGCTTTGTCGGCGGGAGACGACGGAGGAAGGTTGAGCGTGGGCGATGACGGCTGTGGGATTGCCGATCCGCCACAGCAAAACGGAATGGGACTGCACATCATGCGCTACCGTGCCGGGATGATCGGCGGAGTTTTGGAGGTCAAACCCGATGACAGCCATGGAACGCTCGTCACGTGTATCTTCCCGGCTAGCGTGTTAGATAGGATAAATTAGAGCAGCACATGACCATGCCTGTCCAGGACCGCGTCGATCCGTTCAGACGAAAGGTGTTCATCGTCGATGATCACCCGATTGTCCGAGAAGGCTTAACGCTGCTCATTAATCGCGAGCCGGATTTGTCGGTTTGCGGCGACGCCAAGGAAATGCATTCCGCTCTGCAGACGATCACTGCATTGAAGCCAGACATTTTAATCGTCGACATTTCCCTCAACGGACCCGACGGTCTCGACTTGTTGAAGAACATTCGCCTGAGGGATCCGATGATCCCCGTCTTGATTTTGTCTATGCATGATGAAACCATCTATGCCGAGCGGGCACTGCGCGCCGGGGCAAATGGTTACATCATGAAGCAGGAGGCCACCGAACGAGTATTGGTTGCGCTCCGCCGAATCTTAAACCGAGAGATCTACCTCAGCGATCGGATCGCAAACAAAATGCTGCGCCAATTCGTGGCGGGATCCCCTGCCGCTGGGCGATCAATCATCGATGAACTATCCGATCGGGAACTGGAGGTGCTTCGGCTGATTGGAGAGGGTCATGGAACCCGCCAGATTGCCGACGAGCTTCACATCAGCATCAAGACCGTCGAATCTTACCAGAGCCACCTTAAGGAAAAACTGAGTCTCAAGAACGCCCGTGAGCTGGTGCAGTTCGCGATTCAGCGCACAATCGACGAAAACCCGCCAAAATAGCTGGTTTTCAGCCGCTCATCGGGGAATCCCCGATAGAATGGACGGGATTTTCACTGGTACAGAATTAGATATCTCCCGCTAGGATCGCTTCTGCATTTCGGGTCTGATGGAAGAGGCTTGTAACCACACGCCTACTCCAAGGAGAGGAGCCCACCAAATGACGGAAGTCGTTCCTTACGGTCGGAAAACCCAAAGCCCTTCACCGGTGTCGGAAGTCCACATTCTCTGGATGACCTCCGGCCTGAGCTGCGATGGAGATTCCGTTTCCATCACCGCGGCCATGCAGCCCAGCATCGAAGATGTTGTCATGGGAGCCATCCCAGGCCTTCCAAAAGTGCATTTGCACAATCCCGTCCTGGCGTACGAAAATGGCGCAGATTTTTTGAAGTTTTGGCACGAGGCCGCTGCCGGCAGACTCGAGCCGTTTGTGCTCGTGGTAGAAGGCTCCATACCAAACGAATCGATCAAGAAAGAGGGCTACTGGGCGGCATTCGGGACGGACGAAGCAACCGGCCAGCCCATCACCACTAACACTTGGATCGACCGTTTAGCACCAAAAGCGCTCGCCGTTGTTGGCGCGGGCACCTGTGCCACGTATGGTGGAATTCACGCCATGGAAGGCAACCCGACGGGCGCAATGGGTCTGGCGGATTACCTGGGCTGGAACTGGAAATCCAAAGCAGGACTTCCCATCGTCAACGTTCCCGGATGCCCCGTGCAGCCGGACAACTTCATGGAAACGTTGCTGTATCTGCTCTACCAGGTCGCCGGTCTCGCCCCCATGATCCCCCTGGACGATCAGCTCAGGCCAACTTGGCTATTCGGGAAGACGGTCCACGATGGCTGTGACCGCGGCAGCTACTACGAGCAGGGAGATTTCGCCGAAGAGTACGGCTCGCCGAAATGCATCGTGAAACTCGGATGCTGGGGTCCCGTGGTGAACTGCAACGTTCCCAAGCGGGGCTGGATGGCTGGGATCGGCGGCTGTCCGAATGTGGGAGGGATCTGCATCGGTTGCACCATGCCGGGTTTCCCCGACAAGTTCATGCCTTTCATGGATGAACCTCCTGGTGCCAGGGTTTCCGCCGGTATCGTGGCAGTTTATGGCAAGGCCGTAAAATCACTGCGCAGCATTACCAACAATACGGTCAACAAAGAGCCCAAGTGGCGTCATCCGGGCAAACAGCTTACCACCGGATACCATCCCAGGAACTATTAAAAGGAGCCGATTAAATGAGTACGATCACTGAACCGCTTGCGCCGACTAGCTCGAAACAGCGCAACCTCGTCGACATGAACTGGGATCCGATCACTCGGATCGTCGGCAGCCTGGGAATCTTCACCAAGATAGATTTCGAGAACCGGGAGGTTGCCGAGTGTTACAGCACCTCCTCGATTTTCCGAGGCTACAGTATTTTCATGAAGGGCAAGGATCCGCGCGACGCCCATTTCATCACCAGCCGAATTTGCGGCATCTGTGGCGATAATCACGCGACGTGCGCCAATTACGCCCAGAATATGGCGTTCGGCGTACGTCCGCCCAACATTGCCGAGTGGATCGTGAATCTTGGCGAAGCCGCCGAGTACATGTTCGATCACAATATTTTCCAGGACAACCTAGTGGGCGTGGATTTCTGCGAGCAAATGATCAAGGAGACCAATCCCGGGGTCTGGGACAAAGCGCAGCGAACTCCGGCCAACGGCGCCAAATTGCACGGATTCAAAACGATTTCCGAAATCATGACGGCGCTGAATCCCTTCTCCGGATCTTTCTATCGGGAAACCCTGCAAGTCAGCCGCATGACCCGCGAGATGTTCTGCCTGATGGAAGGCCGGCACGTCCATCCATCCACGCTTTACCCCGGCGGCGTGGGAACTGTGCCAACCGTTCAATTGTTCACGGACTACATGGTCCGACTGATGAAATATGTCGAGTTCATGAAGAAGGTCGTCCCGCTGCACGACGACCTGTTCGACTTCTTCTATGAAGCTCTGCCGGGATACGAAAAAGTTGGCCAGCGCCGTATTCTGCTTGGGTGTTGGGGATCGTTCCAAAATCCGGACGTCTGCGACTACACCTACAAAAACATGGAGGAGTGGGGCAATGCGATGTATGTCACTCCCGGGGTGGTTGTGGATGGCCAACTGGTCACGCACAGCCTGGTAGACATCAACCTGAATATTCGCATTCTCCTGGGCAGTTCCTACTATGACAACTGGGACAATTCAGAGACCTTCGTTAAGAACGACCCGCTGGGGAATCCCGTCGACAAGCGGCATCCCTGGAACCAAACCACAATTCCCCGCCCTCAGAAGCGCGACTTTAAAGATAAATACACCTGGGTGATGTCGCCGCGCTGGTTCGACAAACGGACTGGCGACTACCTCGCGCTCGACACGGGCGGCGGACCGCTGGCTCGTTTCTGGGCTACCGCTCTGGCTGGAATCGTGGACATCGGCTACGTGAAAGCGACCGGCAAGAGCGTCAAGATCTATCTTCCTAAGACCGCGATGTTGCCCGAAGTGGAATTCGAGTGGAAGATTCCGAAGTGGAGCAACACAATCGAACGCGATCGCGCGAGAACTTACTTCCAAGCGTACGCCGCGGCTTGCGCTCTGCACTTCGCCGAAAAGGCAATGAAGGAACTTCACGCGGGCAGAACCAAGACGTGGCGCGAGTTCAAAGTGCCTGAAGAGGCTATCGGTTGCGGCTTCCACGAGGCCGTGCGCGGAGTGCTCTCCCACCACGTCGTAATCCGCGAAGGAAAAATCGCGAACTATCATCCCTATCCGCCGACGCCCTGGAACGCCAACCCGCGCGACGAGTTCGGGACGCCCGGGCCCTATGAAGACGCCGTCCAGAATACGCCAATATTCGAAGAGAACGGACCCGATAAATTCAAGGGCATCGATATCATGCGAACTGTACGAAGCTTCGATCCGTGTCTGCCTTGCGGAGTGCATATGTATCTCGGCGAAGGCAAGACTCTAGAAACTATTCACTCGCCCATGTTTGGAAACCAGTAAGATTGTATTCCATGTCAGCGACTCAGGAGTTTCAGCAACGTGCCGCGCGAATCGAGGGATTGGTACAGAAGCTGGAAACGGCGGCCGACCCCGCCTTGCGCGCGACCGCAAGAGAATTAGTCCAATGTCTGATGGAACTGCACGGCACCGGAATTGAACGCATTCTGGAGATCGTTTCCAGTGCGCGCGAAGCTGGTGCCGGGCTGCTCGAGTCCTTGGGACATGATGAGCTTGTGAGCAGTTTGCTGGTTTTGTATAGTCTGCATCCAGAGGATTTCGAGACTCGCGTTCGGAGAGGAATCGACAAAGCGAGGCAGGCTTTGCGGAAGCGCGGGGTAAGTCTCGATGTTCTCTCGGTCGATGAAACTTTGGTTCATGTGAAAATCATCGGGTTGGCGACGGAAGACCTGCAAACGGTGGTGTCCGACGCTTTATCTGAGACCGCTCCGGACGCGCTAAACGTGGTCATTGAAGGAGGGCGGCAGCAGGCTCAAGGTTTCGTTCCCCTATCGAGCTTGCTGGCCAGCGGCGTCCCGGCGCTGGCCACCGACACAGCCAGGCCATGAGCTCCTTTGCAACACTGCAGCGTTTAGCGCGGAAGACCGAACCGGGGGAACGCTGCGGATTATGCGGACTGGGATTAGGGCCTCAACACCAGCACCTGATCGATCCCGCCACGCGCCGACTGGTCTGCTCGTGCGGCGCCTGTTCCCTGTTGTTTTACGAGACTGGGGCAACCAAATATAAGAGAGTGCCCCGGTCCGCGCGCCTGTTGCGTGACTTTCACATCTCGGATGGCCAATGGGAAAACTTGATGATTCCGATCGGGCTGGCCTTTTTCGTGGAGAGCAGTTCAGAGAAGCGAGTGCTGGCACTGTACCCAAGTCCTGCCGGCCCGATGGAGTCTCTGCTATCTCTCGATGCCTGGACAGACATCGTCCAAGAAAACCCCGTTCTCGGCAAGATGCAGTCCGATGTGGAAGCTCTGCTTGTGAATCGCTTGGAAGACGAGGCCGAATATTATCTCGCGCCCATCGACAAGTGTTATGAACTCGTCGGTCTGATTCGGGGCAATTGGCGAGGCTTTTCAGGGGGCACCGAGGTTTGGGTGAAAATCCGACAGTTCCTAAAAGAGCTGAAGGATGGTTCGTATGCCTAACCTGAGCTTTCGCGTTGAATCGGTCGAGCCCGTGCCGTTCGCCGCTGCTCCTCTGATTGCGCTAAAGGTGCATATTGAGAACTCGATTCCAGACGAGCCGATTCATACCATCGCATTGCGAGCGCAGATCCAGATAGAAGCGACCCGTCGGCAATATGCCGCTAATGAAAAGGAAAGGTTGCGGGATTTGTTTGGCGAGCCCGACCGCTGGAGCCGCACGCTTCGTTCCATGCTCTGGACCCACGCGAGCGCGGTGATCACCGGCTTCACGGGCAGCACGCTCGCCGAGATTCAAGTCCCGTGTACCTTCGATTTCAATGTCGCGGCGACCAAGTATTTTCATGGGCTCTCCGAGGGCGACATTCCGATCATCCTGCTTTTCAGCGGTACGGTCTTTTACGCGAACTCCGAGGGCGCTCTGCAAGTAGCTCCGATATCGTGGGACAAAGAGGCGCGATTTCGCGTGCCGGTGCGGGTATGGCGCGAGATGATGGAGGCTTATTACCCCAACAGCGCTTGGCTCTCGCTCCGAAAAGATGTCTTCGAACGAGTGTATTTGTACAAGGTTGCCCGAGGGCTGCAGACCTGGGAAGAAGCGTTCGAAGCGCTGCTGGCCGCGGCCGAGATAGAGGAGACCGTCCAATGAACGCGAAGATGATGGACGATATCGCCAACGCCGTTCTGTATGAAGGCTACCTGCTCTATCCCTATCGAAAGTCGTCAATTAAGAATCGACAGCGCTGGAATTTCGGAGTGCTTTATCCCCGATCCTATGCAGAGCGGCAATCCGGCGCGGACGCCTGGAGCATGCAGACGGAGTGCTTGGTGCAAGGGCGTTCGGACGCGGAGATCGACGTCCGCGTGCGCTTCCTGCATCTAATCGAGCAAACTTCGGGCGAGGCCGTGGAGCGAGAGTTCTCGATGAGACTCGGCGGCGGCGAGGCGTTCGAGTTTCAGCCCATCGCAGGCCGGGTTGAAACGGAGGCGGAACGAATCACGGACGATCTCTTCAAATTGCAAATCCGAATCTACAATACCGCGGAGCTCGAGGGCACAACCCGAGAGGAAGCACTCACACGATCAATGGTCTCCACCCACACGATATTGACCGTGGAGAACGGCGAGTTCGTGTCGCTGCTGGAGCCGCCTGACCATCTGGCCGAGCTGGCGTCCAAGTGCCAAAACATTGGAACTTGGCCTGTCCTTGTCGGAGAAGATGGCCAGCGGGATGCCATGCTTTCGTCGCCCATCATCTTGTACGATTACCCCAAAATCGCCCCAGAAAGCCCGGGCGCGCTGTTCGATGGGACCGAGATCGATGAGATCCTCACGCTGCGCATCATGACTTTAACCGACCAGGAAAAAGCGGAGATGAGCATGTCTGGCGACCGGGCCCGCGAGATCCTCGAAAGAACCGAATCCATGCCGGCCGAGCAGTTCATGAAGCTGCATGGCGTGTTCCGGGGTGTGTCATGAACGAATGGGAATTCGATCTCCTGGAAGACAAGGCACCGCTATTAAGCGTCCCGGTCTTGGGTTCTGACGTGAAGGTTGGCGATTTCGTCAGGCTGCGCCCTCGCAAGGGTGGCGACATCATGGACCTGGCCCTGGCCGATAAGGTGGCGTGCATCGAATCGATTGAGCAAGACTATGACGGCAGGGTTCACTTAGCCGTGGTGCTGGAGGACGATCCGGGAAAAGATCTGGGCGTCCTGCGGCAGCCTGGACACAGGTTCTTTTTCGCGCCTGAAGAAGTGGAGCCGATGAAGCCGCTGCCGAAGATTTTGGTGGCCGGGATCGGCAATATCTTCCTCGGCGACGATGGCTTTGGCGTCGAAGTGATTCGACAACTCGCAGGCCGAACGTTTCCCGAGCATGTCAAAGTATCCGACTATGGCATTCGCAGCTACGATCTGGCTTACGCTTTGCTGGATGCGTACGACATCGTAATTCTGGTGGACGCCTCGCCGCGCGGGGACGCGCCGGGAACACTATATGTGATCGAAGCGCAACCAGACAAAGACAAAGCAGCCCCGGCACCTGATGCGCACACGATGAATCCAGTGAGCGTCATCCAACTTGCGAAAACCTTGGGCCCGATCTCGAGCCGTATCTTCCTGGTGGCCTGCGAGCCGGCGACACTGGGCGGCGAGGAAGGCTACATGGGCCTGAGCGAGCCTGTGTCGGCGGCCGTGCCGGGAGCCATTCAGTTGATCGACGACCTAATTAACAAAGGAGGCAACCAATGGAACTAATGCATGCTGACAGTGAGACCAGCGAGACTCGAGATACTCTGTTGCTGTTCGGCGGAGCGGCCCTTGTGCTTCTCGGCTCAGGCTTGATCCTTTCCAACCCTGTCGTGAAAAAATATCTGGGAGGAATGAATGTGAGCAGCTTGCTGCAAGCGGCAGCACCCGATTTCCAGCGCTATCTGAAACTGAAGGCGATGTAAGCTAGATGCGGCAATCTGAACAAACTGTGGGGCAGCCAATCCTGGCTGCAGCCGGCTTTCAGCCGGCTCTCTCAGAGCACACATACTCTCGAGAGGATTGGCTGCCCCACAAAACCTAATGGAAGCCGAGCGCTACAAAATCGATCCCGATATAAGCAGGTTCACCGTGAGGGCCTTCGCGACTGGCATGCTCTCCGCGTTTGGCCACAGTCCAACTTTGGCGGTGCGCGAGTTCTCCGGCGAAGCAGAGTTTAGCACCGACGATCTGGATAAGGCTGCCCTGCATCTCAAGATCAAAGCGGACTCGCTTACCGTCACCGATAGCATCAGCGACAAGGACCGGCGAGAGATCGAGCGAACCATGAATCAGGACGTGCTCGAAACCGGCCGGTATCCAGAGATCGAATTCGAGAGTTCGAAAGTTTCGGCAAGCAAAGCCGGCGATGGGCAATATTGGATAAACTTGGTGGGCGAATTATCGTTGCATGGCGTGAAGAGCAGTCAGCCGGTGTCTGCGCAAGTGTCTATCCTGGGGAACATGTTGAGGGCGCACGGCGAGTTTACCGTATCGCAAACAGCTTTCGGGATCAAACCGGTTTCCATCGGTGGCGGCTCGCTAAAGCTGAAGGATGAGCTGAAGTGCACCTTCGACATCGTTGGCAGGAGACAAGTTGACAATGGGTGAGGAGTCACAATGTGTTTAGCCATACCGGCCAAGATCGTCGAGCTATTCCCTGCTGCACATTTCGGTGAAGCCAGCCGCGCACTGGTGGAAGTGGTCGGCGTGCGGCGTCAGATAGACACAGGTCTTCTGGAGGACGACCCGCCGCAAACAGGCGATTGGGTGCTGGTTCATGTTGGATTCGCGATGAGCAAGATCAGCGAGGCGCAGGCTCTGGACCAATTGCAAACGCTCACCATGCTGGGCGAGCAGCAAGCGGCCATGGAAGAAGTTGAAGGTTACGGGTTGAACGACTCATGAAATTTGTCGATGAATTTCGCGACCCCGGCGTGATCGGGAAAGCTTGCGACGAAATCCGCAGGCTGGCCGATCCCCGCAGACAATACCGATTTATGGAAGTGTGCGGGGGCCACACTCACGCCATTTATCGCTTCGGGCTCAAAGATCTGCTTCCGCCCAACATTGAACTGGTGCATGGTCCGGGTTGTCCGGTATGCGTGCTTCCCATGGGAAGAATCGACGACGGGCTCTCGATGGCCAAAGATCCCAATGTAATCTTCACGGCATTTGGCGACATGATGCGAGTGCCTGGAACGCAAGGCAGCCCTCTCGAACATAAGGCTCGAGGCATGGACGTTCGAATCGTCTACTCGCCTTCCGATGCATTGAAACTCGCAGAGAAGAATCCAAACAAGCACGTCATGTTTTTCGCCATTGGATTCGAAACCACGGCGCCATCCACGGCCTTGATCCTCAAGCGGGCGAAAGCTTTGGGGCTGAAAAACTTTTCCGTGTTCTGCAACCACGTTACGATTATTCCCGCCATCCGCGCGATTCTGGATTCGCCCGATATGCGCATCGATGCGTTTATTGGACCGGGGCACGTGTCCACCGTGATCGGGTGCCGGCCTTACGAGTGGATCGCAAAAAACGAAGGGAAGCCAATCGCCGTCGCGGGTTTTGAGCCAGCGGATGTTTTGCAATCGATTGTGATGTTGCTCGAGCAGCTCAACAAGGGCGAATCGAAAGTCGAAAATCAATATAAGCGCGTCGTTCCGTGGGAAGGTAATCACGCCGCTTTAAGGGCGATGGCTGAGGCGTTCGAGCTGCGCCCGTACTTCGAATGGCGCGGCATGGGTTTCATTTCGCAATCGGCATTGAAAATCCGCAGTTCGTTTGCCGAGTGGGATGCTGAATCCCGGTTCCACGTTCCAGGCGTGCGCGTGACTGACCCCAAGGCGGCACAGTGCGGCGAAGTGCTGAAAGGCGTGCTCAAGCCGGCGCAGTGCAAGCTTTTTGGAAACGAGTGTACGCCCGAGCGGCCGGTCGGCGCGCTGATGGTCTCTTCCGAAGGCTCCTGCGCGGCCTACTTCAATTACGAGCATCGTAAGAACGGCAGCTTAGTCAGTGTCGGAGCATGACGATTCCGGTCCCGAAAGTTCGGTTCCGCGACACTCAGATCGAGATGGCTCACGGAGCCGGAGGCAAGGCCAGTCGCCGCTTGGTGGAGGGTTTGTTCGCTCCTTTGCTGTGCGGCACCATGACAGAACCGCTAGGCGATGCAGCCTCGGTAGCCATCAATGGAACTCGGGTCTCGATAACTGCGGATAGCTTCGTAGTTAGCCCTTTGCGCTTTCCAGGCGGGTCTATCGGAGAGTTGGCGGTGAACGGGACCGTCAATGACTTGGCGGTCTCCGGTGCCAAAGCCGAAGCGCTCGTAGTTACCTACATTTTGGAGGCGGGGCTGCCCACTTCAGTTCTCGAGGCCGAAGTTCGGGCCATGGCCAAGGCTGCTGCCTGCGCGGGCGTGCTGGTCGTGGGTGGCGACACCAAGGTTGTCGAGCACGGCAAAGCCGATGGAATGTACATCACTACGGCCGGCATCGGGCGTGCCATCCCAGGGATCACTCTTTCCGCCGCATCGGTCAGGCCTGGCGACAAGGTGCTGCTCAGCGGTCCCATCGGAGACCACGGCATCACCATTCTGCTAGCTCGCGGAGAGTTGGATCTCGAAGCCGAACTATGCTCCGATACGCGGTCTGTTCTCCCCATGGTGGAAGCGCTGGGGCACGCCGCAGGAGCTGGGATCCGTTGGATGCGCGATCCAACTCGCGGCGGAGTCGCAACCTCGTTGAACGAGCTCGCGCGCGATTGCGGTCTCTCCATTCTCCTTTTCGAAGACCGAGTTCCAATGCGCGATACGGTGCGCGGCGCCTGCGAGCTGCTTGGGCTGGACCCGCTGCACATTGCGAATGAAGGGCAATTCTTGGCGATCATCGCCCCCGACTATGCCGACGCCGCGCTTGAAGCGATCGGGCCGGAGGCGGCCATCATTGGAGAGATCCGCGAGCAACCGGCAGGCACGGTGGTAGGAGCGAACGGCTATGGAGGCACCAGAGTCATCGACATGCTGGTGGGCGACCCGTTGCCCCGCATCTGCTGATCTCAAGAATCACTAACGCAGCGGAACGTTCGGGTCAAGCGTGTTTGGAATTGAGCCCAGCTCGTAGTAGTGGCTCTCGATATCCTTTCCGGACACTCGAACCACGCGAAACCCGGATTGATCGCTGCCAAGCGGCATCCCTACAGGCCCGGTGGTAACCATCTCAATCTCTCCATCGCGCCCGTAAGCGTTGCGATGATAATGGCCGGCAAAGACCCGCTCCACGCCGTATTGGTGAAACCAGTCGAGATATTTTCGGCGGGTGAGCCAAGGAATATTGAAATATTGATCCGGCTCGTCAGCCGATCGCAGAAAGTAGGGGATGTGCTGGAAGACTATCAAATGCGGAACGTGCTCGGCCTGCGCTCGCTTAAGTTCCCCCTGAAGCCATTTCTCCTGCGCCGCTGCATCTTGCGGCGCTTTTTGGGGAGCCGCGATGAGGCTTGAGTTGAGCACAATGCCCCGGACATCGCCCGCGTCGAACGAATAATAATCTTTTCCGATCAATTTCCGGTATTGTTCTAATTGCGGCGGAATCGGCTCGTTGCCGACATCATGATTTCCTGCAACGTTGTACACAGGGATGGCCGGCTCTACGCCCTTTAGGATCTCCGAATACCTCCGTATCTGATCGAGATCGCCAGTCTTGTTCACCAGGTCGCCCGAAACCACCACGAAAGCTGGCCGCAGGCGGTTGATGCTGGCGATGGCGAATCTGAGATTCGCCTCATCTTGCAGAGTATTCGCGTTATTCGCGAACATGCCTAATTGCGGATCGGACATCTGAATGAAAATTTGAGGGGATGCGGCGCGAAGAGAGACTGAGAAAAGTAGAATCAGAGCCGGACGATACATAGCAAACAGGTTCTCAAGATGCATGTATACAACTTACAGGGTGATCGTCAAACCTTCCCGGGCGGCGTCGGTATTTTCGAAGCAGCACCGGGTGTTGGCGAGCATTTGATCGATGGTGGAATCCACGTGCGCCGGATCGTGATGGAACAGGATCAATTTCTTAACGTGGGCATCCATGGCCACTCGGGCGGCCTCGAGCCAGGTGCTATGGCCCCAGCCGCAACGATGTTCGTACTCCTCCGGAGTGTACTGAGCATCGTAAATCAGCAAGTCGGCGTTTTGTGCATGATCGCGCAAAATCGAGTCCAGTCTGGGATGCCCGTGCTCGACATCGCTGGCGTGCACGACGACCGCTCCCTCCAGCTCTAAGCGACAACCGGTTGCACCGCCTGAGTGATTGAGCGGGAATGGATGGAACGCGAGTTTTGGATACGGTGGGGCGTTTGAGCTGGCCTGTACAAAGCTGCGTGTCGCCGCCAGCATCTCAAGGCGGACAGGAAAATAGGGGCTGGACATCTGATGATCGAGAATTTCGCGGGTTTCGCTCGGTAAATGCCCGGAATGGAAGACTACCTCATTGCCTGCATCATAGAGCGGCGCAAAGTAAGGCAAGCCCTGGATGTGATCCCAGTGGAAGTGAGTCAGGAACAACTGCAGAGCGAGTTTCCGGTCTTGAAACTCGCTCCTGAGCGAGTGTCCCAGGTTATGGATTCCAGTGCCGGCATCAATGATGAGAATCTGGTTCTCCGGCAGTCGAACCTCTATGCATGCAGTGTTGCCGCCATAGGCGAGGCAGTCTGCTTGAGCAACGGGGATGGAGCCGCGAACTCCCCAGAATCTCACCTGCATGCGGCTCGATTGAGAAAAGGCCGAACCTTCGTCCGAATCGGCGGGAAGCGCGGATCTCACCCTACTATTCTCGCTCTCCTTGGCGGGTCGCGCACGTAAGCATTTTAAATATAGTATGATCGTAAATCGATATACTGATGATCGACTACTATGCCAAAAAGAAAACTCGACCCGCTACCTTGGGCCGCATTCCAAATCCTTCTCTCGCTCGCCGACGAAGACTTGCATGGGTACGCCATTATGCGGCAGGTCGCGGACCAGACCGATGGCCGCTTACGATTAGGCCCTGGGACCCTATACAGCTCAATTCGCTCGCTTCTGGAAGAAAAGCTAATCGAAGAAGTCGATCGGCGTGCCGACGCAAAACTCGGGGAGGAGCGGCGACGATACTACAAGTTGACCCCCGCCGGGCGTAAGCTGGCACGCTCCGAAGCCGAAAGGCTTGCCGATTTGTTGCGCGTCGCCCGTGCCAAGAAAATTCTTAGGGGGGACTATGTCTGAAAAGATTTATGCTTGCCTGTTGCGCCTCTACCCTGATCGTTTTCGCAAGGCATTCGGAGAGGCAGCCCTGCAGTTGTTTCGTGACCGCTCTCGTCACGAACGGGGACTCTTTTCCACTCTCCGGCTCTGGTTCGATCTGCTGGCCGATCTAGCTGTCTCCGTTCCACTCGAATACCGTTGTGTCCAACAGACGCTGATCGGCGCGAACCGGCAACGCTTCGAAGGCCAGCCTTCCTTTCGCGTTCTGGAAGGCGAATCGCCCCGTCTTGAGGCGCTGGCTTTTGGAGTCGTGCTGTCGCTGGTTGCCGCTTTTACTTTATCCCTTCCGGTCGGCCACGCCGAACCGCGCGGTTTCCACTCGAACGCGATGTCCGCGTTGGCGGCACTCGAAGTTCCCCAGCAGCCATCTGAGCGACCCCAGGTCGGGAAACTGGATGCCGCCGAGCGGCAACGCATTGTTCGTGCCGTGATCGCGAATCTAAAGCAATACTACATCGATCCGGATGTTGCGCAGAAGATCGCGGACTCGTTGCTGGCAAACGAGAAGGCTGGCAAGTTCGATGCTTTGACGGATGGCGCGGCCTTCGCCGATCGGCTGACCACCCAGATCAGGGACGTGAGCCAGGACCGGCACATGATTGTGGAATACAGCAAGGCACCTCTGCCTGATCGCCCGCCCGGACCGCCGCCTGGAGCCCTGGAACGATATCGAAAGGCCATGGAGCAGGAAAACTGTACCTTTGAAAAGGTCCAAGTCTTGGAGCACAATATCGGGTACTTGAAGCTCAATTCCTTTCCCGACCCTTCCGTATGCGGACCGACGGCAACGGCTGCGATGGCTTCGGTGAACCACGCGGACGCGATCATATTTGACTTGCGGGACAACCGCGGCGGCTACCCGGACATGGTAGCCTTGATTGCCGCCTATCTCTTCGATCATCCGGAATACTGGTACAACCCCAGGGAAAATACCACAGAGCAGTCCTGGACGCGGTCGCCTGTTCCAGGGAGTCTCCTGGCGGACAAGCCGGTATTCGTGTTGACCTCTGCCAGGACTTTCTCTGGAGCAGAGCATTTCAGCTACGATTTGAAGATGCTGAAACGTGCCACGCTCGTAGGTGAGACGACACGTGGTGCCGCGCATGCCGGGCGCTTTCATCGCATCGACGATCACTTCGGAATGGGAATTACCGAAGTGAGAGCGATCAATCCTTTCTCAAAGACGGACTGGGAAGGAACGGGCGTGGAACCGGACGTCAAGGTGAAGGCCGTGGATGCTCTAATTACCGCAGAGAAGCTTGCGGAGAGAAAGTTTCGAAAGAAATAGGACTGAAAGAGGAGAAGACACGATTCGGAATTTAAAGCACGCGGTGCCGGGAGGATCGATCGCGGATTTCGCCCAGCCGGTTGAAGAATACGGCACGTCGGAGCGCATTTTGCTGCTCACCTTTATTTGAGGCCCACCTGGCTACGACGTCGCAGTTCGGGGTCCTGAAGCCATTGGAACGTAAAGAAAGTCCGTTCCAACTTTCCAAGTTCTCGAAGTGCGAGGGCCAAACTGTTCTGCCGGGGATAGGCCGCGAGCTTGCGCAGTATCAGCGAGGCAGTGACCGTTCCCGTTTGGATCGACATGGCTAGCCGCAGCAGTTCGAACCAATGATCGGTGATGAGGCGAACATTGATGGCCCCCGCCACTAGAGAAGCCGCTCGCGCACATGCCAATCGGCTGTCCAGGAAAGCTGCCGCCACGATTAATGCCATCGGCCAATGCCGCAGTAAGAAGAGCGTGTCAGGTGCAAGAATCGATCACCCATGCTCGTCCACTGATCGACCTCGGCGAGCAGGTCAGTAACCTTGACGTGCGGCACCAACCCATACGCCTTTTCAGCGAATGCTTGTGCGGATTCCGGGGTGTTCTGGAGCAAAGGAGCGATGTGCAGTTCCCCGTTTGCGAGCGTGACATCGGGCAATGTGTTCTCCCGTGCCTTGGACGCGACCGTCGTCAGGTTGTCTTCGAGCCTCTGCCGACACTCAGCTAAGTAGGACGGCAAATCTGTGTTGATGTCGAGGGGCAGTGGTTCCTTTTGCATCTCTTTGAAGGTCGCGGCCGGCGCCCAGGTCAGCGCATCAAGTCGGACCGTTACGCCCCCAAAGTGCTAAATCTTGTCGGCGACGGCCAGTCGTACCGCGAATTAAGCCACCGGCTGGGGTGGAGCAAGAATACGGTCTTGGATATCGTCAAGCGCAGTCGTGCTACGTAAGCTGGCCAGCCGCGGGACCATTCCGGGAATTTTGTATTGAGACAACCTTTCGGCTCTTCCCAGCTACGTAGACTGACTGTTGCTGAGGCATCTGAAAACGGAGGTTTTTGAGACCGTTACCCGCTAAATCCCATCCGCGCGCAGGAACCCCAGTCGTCCTTTGGTGTCTAAACCAGAATGAAGACCGGGTTAGCAGGAAGAGAAAATCGTAGATGGACTCGGTGTTTACGAGTACTGCTCTTATTGCCATAGTTGCTGCTGGCGGCTCAGCCAACAGAGGAGGCGAGAAAAGATATAGTCGCAGCCTATCAACGATCTCTGGACGCTTTGGAGCGCGGAGACGCGGACGCGGCGCTGCAGATGGAAACGAACGATTGGGTCGGTATTACGGTCGGTCAGAAGCCGAGGACACGCCAAGAGATGGAGCCGCTTATCCGGCGGGATATCGCGAGCATGAAACCACCGCCGGGCTGGTCAGCTACCTGGAGGCCCGATTACGAACGAACTGGCACGTCGTCCGGCATTCAAATCTATGATCTAAAGCGCGAAAGAGACAGTGCCGTCGTACTATGCCTAGTCGGCAACACGCGAACGGAGATCATGGCTGGAGTGACGCACAGCGTGTGGGGCGGTTCTCATGTCCGTGATACGTGGATAAGCACTTCGACCGGATGGAAACGCAAGATGCATGAAAAACTGACCGTGAATGAACGCTTGGTCGATGGTCGGCCCGTCAAGCAGTAGCTGGATCCTTAGCGTGCTTAAAATTCCGTTTCGTGTCTTCCCCTCTAAAAATGCCGTGGCTCTCAAAGCGTCACAGACCATCCCTCGCGAGCGGCTTCTGTATTTTTGAAACAGCGGCGGGTTTCGGCGACGATCTCGTCTATCGCCGCGTCCTGATGCGACGGGTCATGGTGAAACAGGATAAGCTGCTTTACATTCGCGTCCTGCGCCATTCGCGCGGCTTGCACCCAAGTGCTGTGTCCCCAGCCCTTCCGGGTTTCATACTCTTCAGGCGTGTACTGCGCGTCGTAGATTAAAATATCGGCGTTCTGCGCATAATCGCGCAAGACGCCGTCCAGCTTGGCATTGCCGTGCTCAAAATCGCAGGCATGGACGATCACCGCGCCATCCGTCTCCAAGCGGCAGCCGGTAGCGCCCTGGGGATGGTTTAGCGGGAACGGATAGATGGAAAGGGGTCCAAAGCGCGACGTCTCGGGTTCAATCTTAACGAAGGTTCTCTTGGCGGCGAGCATATCGAATCGAACGGGGAAATAGGGATAAGACATCTGCCCCTCAAGTATCTCGCCAAGTTCGGCCGGAGGCAGGCTGGATAGAAACGTAACTTCGTTCCGGCCATCGTACAGTGGCGCGAAGAACGGCAGGCCCTGGATGTGATCCCAGTGAAAATGCGTCAGAAAGAACTGTATCGTGAGCTGCTTTGTCTTCAGTTCTTCTTCGAGTGACGTTCCTAGATTGCGAACTCCAGTGCCGCCATCGATGATCAGAATGCGGTCTCCGGGCAACCGAACTTCGATGCAGGCGGTATTTCCACCGTAGCTGAGCGTCGCGGACTGAGGTACGGGAATCGAGCCCCGGACGCCCCAAAACCTCAGTTGAATGCGAAAATGTTCTTCGGGAAGCAAAGATTTCCTTCGTGCTTAAAGAGAGCCTTCAAGAATTATAGAGCAAATCATATTTTCCTCGCGAAATACCGATCCGGCAATAGTTGGTACGTTAGCACCGCAGACAGCGGATGCATCAAGCCCGCCAGCAGGAACACCGGCGTATACGAGAAGTTCATCACCAGGTACCCCGTCCCGAGCTGCGCCAGCATTCCGCCAATCGCCCCTCCCGATCCTGAAAACCCCGAAACGGTTCCAATCTCCGGTCCTCGATACATATCGGTTGGAAGCGTCTGCAGATTAGCCACCCACAAGCCATGCCCGAAAGTAATGAAACAGGTGGCGCCGATCGCCAGAGCCGCAGTCGGCACAAAAGGAGCCAGCATCGCCACCGGCATCACGCCCGCGCCCAGCGCCATGACGAACTTGCGCGCCTTGGGCAGCGTCCAGCCGCGTCCCATCAGATGGCCGGACAGCCATCCACCCAGCAGGTACCCGATACCCCCAAAAAGGAAGGGCACCCACGAATACCGGCCTACCATGGCTAGGTCGAAATGTCGTTCCTTCCTCAGGTACTCGGGCAGCCAGAAGATCACGAAATAGATCACCGGGTCGGTAAAGAATCGGGTCAGGATCAGTGTCCAGCACCCTCGCGTGCGAACGAGCTCCCACCATGCGGGAGTCACCACCTCGCCCGCTGGCTTGGCCTCGTCAGGCGAAGGCAACAGCGGCTTGAGTCTCGCGTATTCATCCGCGCCCAGCCAGCGATTCTTGTGCGGCGGCTCGTAAATTAGCATCCAAAACGCAAGCCACACAAAGCCCACCACCCCGGTGATGACGAACGCCGAACGCCATCCGTAACTCAGCGTCAGCGCGGCGACCGTGAGCGGCGCCAGCGCGGACCCGATTGAGGATCCTGCGTTGAAAATTCCCATTGCGAGAGCTCTTTGATTCGCCGGAAACCACTCATTTACGGCTTTGGCTGCGGCTGGCCATGCCCCAGGTTCGCTCAGGCCGAGCAA
Organism: Bryobacterales bacterium; assembly: GCA_038225555.1. Taxonomy (GTDB): domain Bacteria; phylum Acidobacteriota; class Terriglobia; order Bryobacterales; family Bryobacteraceae; genus JANXQZ01. The sequence goes on along the minus strand of JBBRRB010000014.1, from coordinate 83,305 downwards.
AAAGCGGCACCCCGCGAGAGACCACACCCCCCTCGCGAACCCGTGCAGCATTTGGGCGATGGACCAGAAGAAAATAAAGATGGCAAAACCCCTCCGCGTGCCGAGTTTGTCCAAAATATAGCCCGAACCGGCGTACATGATCGCGTAGGCGAAAAAGAAAAAGGTCAGAATGTACGAATAATCCTGTTCATTGAGGTTAAACTCGTGACGGATATCGACCGATACAATACCCAGAGCTTGCCGATCCAGATAATTAATCGCCGTTGCCAGGCACAGCAGCACGGCAATTACCCAACGCAGTTTGGGGATCTTCATGGACTTGGGTCGTGCTCCTCTAATGTCGTAGACTGATGGGTAACTCCGATATCCTCCCATGAAACGCACGCAGTCCGCTTTGTTTTTTTTCTTGCTCTCCTTGACCATTTCCACGGCGGGACTGGCCGAGAAGCGCCCGCTCACCCATGCCGACTACGACGGCTGGCGGCACATCCAGAACCAGCATCTTTCGAATGACGGCAAGTTTCTCGCTTACGCCGTGTTCCCTCAGGAGGGCGATGGCGAGTTGGTGATTCGAAATCTGATCACCGGGAAGGAAGTACGCGAACCGATCGGTCAGCTTCCGCCTCCCCCGCCCGTAAATTTCGCTTTGAACACCGAGGATGCGCCTCCGGTGCCAAGGGGCATCCAGCTTAGCTTCACGCGGGACGGCCGCACTCTGGTCTTCTCCACCTTTGCCTCTAAAGGTGAGATCGACCAGGCCAAACGGGATAAGAAGAAGCCGAAGGACATGCCAAAGGGCGGTCTGCGCATTGTGGATCTCGAGTCGGGCGCTGTGCTTCGCGTTGCCAATGTCAAGAGTTTTCAGGTGCCCTCGAAAGGCGACGGGTATCTGGCCTACCTCTGCGAAGGGGACGGAGTTGCCGATAAGCTTGGGAGCGAATTATTCTTGCGGAATCTCGTTGCAAAGACCGAGCGCATGTTTCCGGATGTGACCGAGTTCACGCTGACCAAGGACGCCAAACTCCTGGCCTATGCAATCAGTTCGAAGAACCAGGATGCGAATGGAGTATACGTTGCGCCAGTAGCCACTGACGCCGGGTCCAAGACTCTGGCCGGCGGTGTTGGCAAATATTCGAAACTCACATGGGATGAAAAGCAACACGAACTGGCGTTTTACGGGGGGCGCGAGGCGACACTGTTTATTTGGCCGCGCGAGGGCGACAAGGCGCCGGAGATCGTGTCCTCCAGCACACCCGGTTTCCCGACTGATTCCATGATCGGCGATCGCAGCAACATCGGTTTTTCCAAGGATGGGAAGCTGGTGTTTTTCGGCTATGCCGCCAAACTTGCGCCAGCGAAGAAGGATGATACGCCAGCCGAAGACCGCGTTTCGGTCGATCTGTGGCATTGGAAGGACGACTATATCCAGCCCATGCAGAAGGTGCGCGCCCAATTGGACCGGACACGCACTTTCCGAGCCGTGTACCTGATCGGTGGCGGCAAGCTGGTGGCTCTCGGCGACCGCGCCATGGCGGAGGTGACGCCCAGCGACGATGGCCGCTACTCGCTCGGCGGAGACGACCGGGAATATCGTGCCATGGCCGAGTACGATGAGCGCTACGCCGACTCGTATCTGATCGATAACTTCACGGGTGCGCGAAAACTCGTGGCGAAGAAGCATCGGGGCCGCGTGACGTGGTCGCCTGATGGCAAGTACGCGATGTTCTTCGACGGGAAGGATTGGAACACTCTAGCGGCTCCCGACGGGAAGATTACCAATCTGACCTCCGGACTCGGCGTGAAGTTTTGGACCGAAGAGCACGACAGCCCTGGTTCGCCCGCCGCCTATGGACTGGCGGGCTGGACGAAAGACGGCAAATCCGTTCTGATCTATGACCACTACGACATTTGGCAGATGGCTCCCGACGGCAGTTCATCAACAAACTTGACACAGACCTACGGGCGCAAGAACCATCTCATGTTCCGCTATGTTCGGCTAGACTCCGATCCCGAAGATAAAGGGATCGATCCGGCGAAACCGCTCCTGTTGCGCGCCGAAAACAACGATACGCATGATTCCGGCTTCTTCCGAACGAGTCTAGGCGCCGCCGCTCCGCCCCGAAAGCTGCTCATGGCCGCTAAGAATTTTAGCAATCCGATAAAGGCCAAGGATGCCGATGTCCTGGTCTTGACGGAATCGACCTTCGTTGAATCGCCCGACCTCCAAATGACAGACCTGAACTTTCAGGAGCTTCGAAAAGTGAGCGATGCAAATCCGCAACAAGCCGGGATCTTATGGGGATCGGCCGAACTGGTGGATTTCAAGAACCTCGATGGCATCCCTTTGAAAGCGACCCTGTTTAAGCCCGAAAACTTTGACCCGAAAAAGAAGTATCCGTTGCTCGTTTATATTTATGAGCGGTTAACGCAAGGAGTCAATAATTACGTGGAGCCCCGCCCAGGCCACACCATCAACGTCAGTTACTACGTCAGCAACGGGTATCTGGTCCTCGAGCCCGACATTGCTTACAAAATCGGCTTTCCCGGGCAGAGCGCGCTCCAGTGCGTTCTCCCGGCGGTTCAGGCGGTGGTCGATCGGGGCTTCGTTAACGAGAATGCGATTGGAATTCAAGGCCATAGCTGGGGCGGGTATCAGATCGCCTACATGATCACTCAAACCAATCGGTTCAAAGCGGTCGCGGCGGGCGCACCCGTGGCGAACATGACCAGCGCCTACGACGGAATTCGTTGGGGTCCCGGCATTCCTCGCCAATTCCAATACGAGCGAACCCAGAGCCGCATTGGAGGGACTCTCTGGGAATACCCGATGCGCTACATCGAGAATTCTCCGATCTTCATGGCGGATCGCGTGAAGACTCCCGTCATGATGATCCACAACGATGCCGATGACGCTGTGCCGTGGTATCAGGGAATCGAGTTTTACCTGGGGCTGCGCCGGCTCGGCAAAGAAGCCTACCTATTTTCATACAATGGAGAACCTCACGGCCTGCGGAGACGTCCAAACCAGAAAGACTATGCCCTTCGGCTTCAGCAGTACTTCGATTATTACTTGAAGGGCGCTCCCAAGCCGGATTGGATGGAGCACGGCATACCCTACTTGCAGAAGCCGGGCGTTGCGATTCCGGAAACCGATCAATGATTATGATGGTGGTTGGGTGGAATGGTCTCTTCGTCTTCGGCGAATAAGCTTCGTTCGAGAATCTTCTTCGTTGTTACAAGCGTAATTTCAGTAATCTGCCTAGCTTGGACGCTATATGGCGCGAATCTGGGGGAATTGCGGCGTGAGATCCCGCATCTAGACTGGCGCTGGGTGGCCTTTGGAGTAGTCTTCAATATTCTCCTATGCTCCTTCCAGTCTTGGCGCTGGATACTGGTTCTAAAGCCGATCAAGTCTATCCCTATGTGGGACTCGATGCGGTCGATCTACGTGGGGCAGTTTTTCAACGAGGTTCTGTCACTTCGGCCGGGCGAGATCATTCGCTGTTATTTGCTTGGCAGATGGTCTGATATACCCGTTTCGGTAACCTTGGCTTCGGCTCTCATCGAGCGCATCTTCGATGGCGTTTGGCTGGTTGTTTGCCTCTTCGTCACCGCCCACTACGTGCCTTTGCCCCGCGAGTTTGTGGCCGGCGGATACTTTCTGGTGGCGCTTCTGGTGTTCTGCGGCATGCTCGTGGGCCTGGCGATGTTCTGGAAGCAGCAGACGCTCGATTACGTCCTGGGGGCGAAGTGGCTGGGCTGGGTTCACGTGTTGATCGAAGACTTGCACCTGATCGGCCACTCGCGCTATCTGTACTACGCCGCGCTTGTCAGCCTTCTCTACAGTCTCGTCCAGGTGCTCCCGATCTACGCCTTGATCCGGTCGTACTCGCACCTGCATGACGTCTCGATGGCCGCCGCATTCGCCTTGATGGTGATCCTGCGCCTGGGTGCGGTAGTCCCGCAAGCTCCCGGAAATGTGGGAATCTACAACGGGATCACCGTTATTGGCCTAAGCCTCTTTGGTGTCCCCAGTCCGGTGGCAAAACGATTCTCGTTCATCCTATGGACAGCGATTACCATACCGCTGCTCATCGTCGGATTTATCGCCGTCGCAATCACAGGTGTCAAGATGGGCGATTTGCACAAAAACGCGCGGGAGCAGATGCGCCGGAAGGAGCCGCTGCCCCAGGACGAAACCACAGTTTCCTAACCTGACGCACCCAAGGCACCCTTCAAATCATCCGCAAACCCACGCACCTCGGAAACCTGCCCGGTCGTAGCCGACGTCTCGTACCCCCTGCCCACAAAGAAGGGCTCCCCGCCCCGCCACACCAGCACCGCCAAACCTCGATCCGTCAGCAATCCCGGAGCGCCGATTCCGCCGAAACCGTCGTCCTTGCGCTCCACCAACGCCACGTACCCGCCGCGCTCCAGGATAAAGTGCGTCGTCATGTCGGCAGGCAGGATCTGTATCCCGGCCGCCGCCAGCTTTTCCAAAACCGCAATCACATCTTGTACCGGCCAAGATCCTCATCGTTCAAATTCTCAAGCCAGCGGCGCAACTCCTCGTTGTTCACCTTGTCAGAAGCGGTGCTGGAAGCCTTGGAAGTCTTGAGCACGCTGTCGTCAACGTAGATGGGACAATCCAGCCGCAACGCCAGCGCAAGCGCATCGCTCGGGCGCGAATCCACGCTAATCAGTTCTCCGTCTTTGTCCAGCCAAATCATGGCGTAGAAAGTATCGTCGCGCAGTTCGCTCACCACCACTTTGCGAATCCCGGTTCCCAGGCCCAGGAGCAGCACTTTGATCAAATCATGAGTCATCGGCCGGGGCGTGGAAATTTTTTCGATCTCAAGGGCAATGGCATTCGCCTCGTAGATCCCTACCCAGATCGGCAAGATGGCATTGCCATTCACATCTTTCAGGACGACGATCGGCATGTTCGTAACGGGATCCATCATCAATCCCCGGATCTTCATTTCGACTTCCATTGGTAGCCCCCTTTCAATTGATAGCCCCCTTTCAATTTACTGCCTCTCCAGCCAACGAATTTGGACCCGCACGGGTCACTCTCACGTTCAAATAGCTTCCCGTCAGGGTGCCCCCTTCGACAGGGCTCGGATGTGCCGGATGCGTAAAGTTCAGCGTGCGGTTCTGCGAGGTCCGCCCGATCCACTGCCCCGTGGCCTGATTGAAACCCTCAATCATGGTCTCTTCCACGGTTCCCACCAACTCTGCGTTGCGGCGAATCTGGATCGCTCGCTGCCGTTCTTGCACGATGGCCAGTCGGCGGCTTTTCTCCTCCTCGGGGATATGATCTTCCAATTCCAGAGCCGACGTATTCGGGCGCTTCGAATACTTAAAGCTGAAGACCGAGTCGTATTCCACTGCGTCGAGCAGTGACAACGTCGCATCGAAATCGGCATCGCTCTCACCGGGAAAGCCGACGATGATGTCGGTAGTAATCGAAATGCTGCGCCGCGCGTTTTTCATCCATTCAATGCGGCGCATGTAATCATCGCGCGTGTACAGGCGGCGCATGCGCGCGAGCACCGCATTGGAGCCCGACTGCACCGGCAGATGTACATGGTTGCATAGGACGGGATTGTCGTCAATGGCGTCGATAATGTCTTTCACGAAATCGCGCGGATGAGACGTGGTGAACCGAACCCGCCGAATCCCTTCCACCTCGCCCATCGCGCGCAGCAGCCGCGAGAAATCCCAACCCGCTGGCGACGGGTCGCGATAACTATTCACATTCTGCCCGAGAAGCTGAATATCGGTATATCCCATTCGCCCCAGCTCGCCAGCTTCGCGCAGCACGCTCTCGCCTGTACGGCTCCGCTCCGGACCGCGCGTGAACGGCACCACGCAATAGGCGCAGGCCTTATCGCAGCCTTCGATAATCGTTATATAAGCCCGATGCGGATTATCGCGACGCGTAAAGGGAGTCTCGAAGGTCTCTTCCGCGTCGAAGCTCAATCCCGTAACGCGCCGGTTGCCGGCCTCTAGCTGCACCAGCATTTGCGGCAGCTTGGCATAACTTGCCGATCCGGCTACCAGGCTGACATGCGGAGCCCGCTCGAAAATTTTCTCGCCTTCCTGCTGAGCCACGCAGCCCAGCACCGCGAACACCTTGCCCTTGCCGGCGTCTTTTTTGAACTGCTGAAGCCGGTGGAATACTTTCTGCTCGGCTTTATCGCGGATGCTGCAGGTATTGTAGAGAATGAGATCGGCCTGCTCAGGCGTTTCCACCTGCGCGTAGCCTTCGGTCAGCAGAGTTCCGGTTACCTTTTCGGAGTCGTGCGCGTTCATCTGGCAACCGAACGTCTCGATGTAAAACGTGTGCATGGGGGCTTACACCCATCCTAGCAACCTGCGGATTATCCAAATAGATTGAGCTGCCGGCTGCTGCGCCCAGCAGACACGCTGCGGCCATCGAGTTGAGGCGAGATCGCGTGCTCATGCGCAACGATGGCATGGAAGTCCGCGCTGGGCTCGCACCTCTCCTCAATCGCCCTTACAAACCTGTCCAGCCGTTTGAATCCGTCAATCTTCTCCGTGTCTCCCACCTTGGCCCGATCCAGCGAATCGCGCAGCACCGAGATGGATTCATCATAGGTCTTCAGCGGAACAGGAAACGGATGCCGATCCTTTCCACCGAGCGCAAATGAAAAGCGTGCCGGATCGGAGAACCGGCTCGGCGCGCCATGGACCACTTCCGCCACCAGCGCCAGCGTCTGCAGAGTGCGCGGACCCAACTTCTCCAGCAGCAGCAGCGATGCGAAGTCTCGAAACTCGCGCTCGTAAGCGACCGCCAGCACCGCGCCCAGCCTCTTCAAATCGACGTTCTCCGCCCGAACATCGTGATGCCGGGGAACCACCAGCGCGCGAGCTTCGCTCAGAGTCTTCTCGGGCCGTTCTCGGACGATTGAGAGCAGCGCCTCCCGCGCCGTCCCGGCCTGCCGATCCACCAGATTCAAAATCGTTCCTTCGCTCTCGCCCACAATAGCGGTGTGCGGCTCGGACGTAAAGTCGCGAACCGAAGCCGAGTGCCAGTGATATCTCCGCGCTGTGCCCGACCTCTCGTTCAAGCCCTGTTGCACCACCGCCCACTCACCCGACTGACTCACGATGAACGAGTGCAAATAAATCTGAAAGCCATCCGCGATTGCATTGTTGTCGATGCGCGCCGTGAGCCGGCTGGTGCGCACGAGGTCCTCGCCATCCAAACCCCGTCGATCCGCGACTACACGCAGCTCATCAGGAGTATTGCGAGAATGTTTTCCTCTGCCTCCGCAAATATGAATGCCAAGTTCGTTAGCGCGCGGATTCAGGCCTCTCTTGAGCGCCCCGAGCACCGAGGTCGTAATTCCCGAAGAGTGCCAGTCCATGCCCATCACGGAACCAAACGCCTGGAACCAGAAAGGATCGCTCAACCTCGTAAGCAGTTCCGACTGGCCATACTGATGGACGATGGTTTCGGCGATCGCAGTGCCAAGCTTGGTCATGCGTTCGGCAAGCCAAGCAGGCACGCGTCCTCCATGAAGAGGCAAGTCGGCAAATCCCGAACGCTTCATCAGTGAGCTGCCACATTGACCGCTCCCTTTTGCGGCCTCTTCATGATGAATAGCAGGGGTAAAATACCAACAAAGATCGCGCAGAGAATCATGAAAACATCAATATAAGATAGAATAGCCGCCTGACGCCGCACCACGCCAGACAACATGATATAGCTCTGGGTCAAAGCGGTCGCAGGATCCGACCCATGAGCTGTCATCATATTTTGGAAGCCCTGAAGCATACCCGCGGCCCTCGGATTTGCCGAGTTCACGTGGGCTGAAAGATAGTTCAGATGCACCTGCTGATGGCGGGACGCGAGCGTGGTCACTGCCGCGATTCCGAAACTCCCTCCCAGGTTGCGCATCAAATTGAAAATGCTGGTCGCGTTGCCCATCTCCTCTTTCCGAATCATGCCCATTGTGATCGTAGTGAGCGGAACGAAGAGCAGACCCAGCGAGATCCCCTGAATAAATTGCGGCCAGAAGAAATCCCAGTAACCGGCATTCAGACTGAGACGCGAGAATTGGTACATGGTCCAGGCCGAGATAAGCAGACCCGCTCCGAGAAATTTGCGAGGATCGGCGCGCGATAGCAGCGCTCCCACAATCGGCATCGCTATAAATGAACCCATTCCTCGAGGAGAAAGCGCGATGCCAGCCTGCAACGACGGATACCCGAGCAGGGTTTGCAGCCAGATCGGCAGCAGAACCATGCTCCCGTACAAAACGAACCCAACGCACGTCATCAGGATCACACCCGCGCTGAACGTGCGGTCTTTGAAAACACTGAGCTGCACAACGGGTTGCTTCGCCACAAGTTCGCGAACGATGAAACCAATAAAAAATGCGGCGGAGGCAAAGCAGAGAATCTGCACCAGGTGCGACGAGAACCAATCGACCTCTTCGCCCTTATCGAGCATCACCTGCAACGCGCCGATTGCCACGGCGAGGAACCCAATACCCCAATAGTCAATCCGCCCGGCGGAGGATCGCTGGATATAAGGAGGATCCCAGATGAATGCCTTGGTCATCAACAAGCATGCGACGCCAACAGGAATATTGATGTAGAACACCCAGCGCCAGCTATAGCTGTCCGTGAGCCAGCCGCCGAGAACCGGCCCCAGGATTGGCGCAACCACGATTCCCAGGCCCCAGAATCCCATGGCTTTCCCGCGATCCTGGGGTGGGAACGCTTCCAGAAGCACGGCTTGGGATAGGGGCTGGAGACATCCGCCCGCGGCACCTTGTAAACATCGAAACAGGATCAGCAGAGGGAGGGTGGGAGCAAGTCCGCACAAAAACGACGCGATGGTGAATCCGCTCACCGACAGCATGAGAAGCCGCTTGCGGCCGAAAAAATTAGCCAGCCAGCCCGTGATGGGAAGGATGATAGCGTTGGCAACAAGGTACGACGTCAGGGCCCAGGTCGCCTCGTCCACCGAGGCTGATAAGCTGCCCGCTATATGCGGCAGCGAGACATTCACAACTGTCGTATCCAGCACCTCCATAAAGGTGCCAAACATCACTGAGATAGCGATAATCCAGGGGTTGATATTACGTTCAGGACCGTTGGGCGTGGGCATCCTCTCGAACCTTCAGGCGATCGGGCGACATGCACATGGCGGCCAGCACCGCTTCGACGACGTTGTCCTCGCCCAGCGTGGAGGTGAACATTGCGTCGTATAAATGCGGATTGCACCACTCACATTGATAATGATGCTTCACGTAGGCCGCGCGCTCCCGATCACTGGCGCGAATTATTTCCGCCGTTGCGTGCTGCGGTCCGAATTTCTCGCGCACTCGGCGGATTCTCGCTTCCATTGGAGCGTAGACGTAAATATGAAAAACATCCGGGCGACCTTGTAAAACGCATTGTCCGCCCCGCCCTACGATCACGCAATTCCCGATGAAAGCCGCTTTTTCGATGAGCTGCCGGGCCAATCCCGCCATGGCATCGCCGTCGAAAATGGTGGAGTCCGAGACGCCCTCAAAAGCGCCTCTGCCGTAAGCCATTTTCGTCAACCGGTGCAGCCACGAGTCCATCTGCTCATCGTATTGTTCGCACACCCGGCGATCCACCTTCGCCTCGTTGGCGATGCGGGTGATCAGGGCGTTGTCAAGCAGATCCCATCCGAGCCGGTCAGCCAGCTTACGAGCGATCGGACCTCCGCCGCTGCCATATTGACGGCCTACCGTAATCACGCGAAATTTTGACACGACAGTTCTCCTGGATCGGTTCGGCCACGTATTCCCTATGAGAGCAGCCGATTTCCTCTACGCGCCTGAACTGCTTGGTTCAGGAGTTGGTCTACATTCCCTAATGCAGTTCGGCGGCAGTGTAGCGCAACTCGCGGTCCAGCACCATCTCCATCGAAGTCCCCCTCGGCATGATCACGTCTGGACCGCGTGAAGCCAAAACCCCAGCAAGGCCCGCCGCTGCTCCTGCCGCCGCTCCGATGCCTGCACCCATGCCTAAGTGGCCGGCGGCGGCTCCTGCCAAGCCTCCCACGGACGCACCGGCCGCAGTCGTCGTTCCTACCGTTCGCGCGTCTCCGCCCTTGTTCCCATCCCCTTGGATCTTACCCTCGGCCCGATCCAGGTTTCCCTTTGTATCTACGCTGCCCGGGCGCGCCCGGAAGTCCCGTGTCACTCCATTGGGCAACGTAAGCGAATCGAAACGGATCTCGAGAGACGACTTGCCCTTCACACGTCCCGCACGCTGAGCGTCGATCACCGTGCCCGCGACATAGCTTCCGCGAGGGATCACCAAACGACCGTTTGAGAACACCGGGAAAGATGTTTGGAGGTAAATCCGATCGCCCGGGGCCGCGTGTTTCGTGTTCACCGAGTTGATTAGGCTGAGCAGGATCCGCGTGCCAGAGTCCAACACGTACTCCTCAGTCTTGCCAGGCTGCTCGGCGGGCCTTTCTCTTTTCTTCATGACCGTAGCGGCAGCCACGACAGCGGGGTTCTCATAAACCAGCAGCGATTCGCTCTCTAGGCTCATCCGTACCACCGTTCGACGAATCGTCAGTGTGGATCCATCGGCCGATTGCTTCCACCGCTCCATCATTGTGTAACTCTGAGGGCCGCTCACCAGAGTGTTGACCAGCAGTGCGGCACCTTCCCATTTCGTTACCGTGTTCGCAGTGGAATCGCCCAAACGCCATTTGGCGCTGTTGCCGTCCAGCGGATAGGAAAACGACTTAAGCGGGCCGCTCTCTTGTTCGCTAGCTCCTATCTCCAAGACAGAAGCCTTATGCTCCACCTTGAGGAACGGATCGGGCGGAGCAGGCAGACTACGAATTTCACTCCGCTCGACATTCAGCCTCCACAATCCGGAAAAACTGGCGTCGGAAGCCACCGCTTGCGACGCGACGGTCAGTATCAAAATTGAGACAAATCCAGAGATGCGCATGGACACCCTCCGCATCCCTTAGCTTACGCTGAAATGATTAATTTTGGGTGTATGCAGAACTCAGTCTACTCATGTCGCAATGCGATCAGCGGATCCACCCGCGTAGCCCGACGAGCCGGAACCAAATTCGCTATGCATGCCACTGCCAGCAACAATAAAGTAACAGCGCCAAACGTCGCCGGATCGGTCGTCCTCACTCCATAAAGAAGACTCGACATCCAGCGACTCGCGCCCATGGCAAGCACTACCCCGACACCTGCACCCGCCAACACCGGCACCATCCCCTCTTGAATCGTCATTCTGAGCACATGCCCGCGCTTGGCACCGAGAGCCATCCGAATGCCGATCTCCTGCGTTCTCCGGCGCACTGAGTAAGAAATGACCCCGTAGATGCCGACCGCCGCCAGCAGCAGTGCGATTCCCGCGAACATGCTCAACAGCAGCACCGAGAGGCGGGATCGCCACAGGTGGTCGGCGATTACCTGCTCCATCGACACCACGCTCGAGACTGGCAGGTCCCGGTCGACACTCCAAATTCGCTGGCTCGCGGCGTTGGCCAGACGCTTTGGATCGGCTGCGGTGCGGATCACAAAGGTCAATTCCTTCAACCCAAAAGCCTCGGTTTGCTGCAGGTAAGGCAGATAAACCTCATCGTCAACTGGACTAGTCCAATCCGACTGCGCCCGTCTTTTACAACGCCCACGATCATTCTTGGTTGGCCTCCCGCATACACAATTCTTTGGCCGATTGGATCCGCATTAGGCCATTGCCGGCGTGCCATAGACTCATTGATGATGGCGACCGCCGGAGCTCGTTCGGAATCCCTGGCACTGAAATCTCGACCGCGCGTTAGAGGCAGCGCCATTGCCCTGAAATAATTGGTACGCACCACGCGATACACCGCGCCCCACTCGTCCCCCGAAGCAGGCTGCGGCCTGCCCTCTATCGTGTAGCCTAGACGCCAAACATCGCCTCCAATCGGCAGATGGTTGATTGCACTGACCGCTGCGACCCCCGGCAGCGTTTCCAGCGCTTCGTTTAGCTGCTTGAAAAGGAGCGGACGGCGTTCAGGCTGGTCGTGCTTGGTGCCCGCCGTTGATACTGTCAGGGTCAAAAGATGACTCGGTTGAAACCCGGGATCAACGGCTTGCAGCTTGAGAGAGGTGCGAATCATCAGCCCCGCGCCAACCAGCAGCACCAGGGCGAGCGCGACCTCCCCACCTATCAGCAAGGCATGGGAGCTGCGATGTCCCGCACTCTGGGTGCCGCTGCGCCCGCCATCCTTCAGGCTTTCGTTGAGATCGGATCGCGACAGATTAAACGCCGGAGCCAGTCCTGAGACAATTCCCGTAAACAAGGTTGCCAACAGCGCGAACAGAAAAGTAGACAAGTCAAACCCAATCTCGTTCTGGCGCGGCATGCTGCCCGCAGGCAGGATGAAGATCAGGAAGCGCACGCCGGCACTCGCCAGCCCGAGTCCCGCGACTCCGCCCAGCAATGCTACGGTCAAACTTTCCGTCAGCAGTTGCCGGACTAAGCGGCCACGGCTGGCCCCGATCGCCAGCCTCAACGCAATCTCTTTCCGGCGTGCAATGGCGCGTGTCAGCATCAGATTCGCTACATTCGCGCACGCTATCAGGAGAACGAATGCGACGGTCCCAAACAAGACGAGGAGCGTCGGACGAATCGGACCCACAACTTTCTCCAGCAGCGGCACCACTCGAATGCCGAGCTTTGCGTTCGTCTTTGGATACTGATCCGCAAGTCTTCGAGCGATCCCGTCCATTTGCGCTTGAGCCTGCTGAATTGTCACCCCGGTCCGCAAGCGGCCAAACGCGCGCAACGAGCGGCCATCGCGGTCATTCACGCGATCGCCGAGGATCAGAGGCGTCCACATCTCGCTGCGGGTTGCCCAGAATGGAGCAAATCTGAATCCAGGAGGCATGATCCCCACCACGGTGTACGCTTTGCCGTCGAGAGTCGCGTAGCGCCCTATGATCGCCGGATCGGATCCGAAGCGGCGCTGCCAGAGCGAATGGCCAAGCACCAGAACCCGCTGTGCGCCAGGCTTCTCGTCGTCCGCTTGGAACGTCCTCCCGAGCAGAGGTTGCACCCCCAGCATGGACAGCAAATTGGACGTGACTTGCATCCCCGGGACTGCCTCGGGTCTTTCTTTGCCCGTAAGATTGCCGCCCCAGGCCTGTGCGGCAGCGAGTTGATCGAAAGCCGTCACCCCGCGTCGATAATCCAGAAAATCGGCGGGCGAAAGCGGAGACTTGCCTTCATGCAGCGCAACCACGAGCGACTGCGGCGCGGCGTATGGCAGGGGCTGGAGCAGGATGGAGTTCACCACCGTGAAGATCGCAGTGTTGGCCCCGATGCCGAGGGCGAGAGCGACGACTGCCATTGATGCGAATCCGGGGTTCTTGCGAAGCGCTCGAAATGCGTATCGAATGTCTTGAATAAGGGTATCCATGGCTGTCTCTTCTGACGCTGATGGCATCGCGCGGTTAGTGACAGCCGGAAAACGCTGCTTCGCGGACCTGTAGCGCGGCAGCTCCGTCTTTGGCGGCTGCTCCCCGCCGACAGCATAAACCGCAAAATTTCAAAACGAACCCAAGTCACAACTCAGCTCTGCGTCGTCTGCCACCGCAAACGCGAGTCGCGCTGCTGAATTGCATCGTGCTTGACAAGGTTACGCTAAGGTCTCATAATGGCATTAGGCTAAATAAAAGTACCGGTGATCAATCCGGGAGGAACTGACCTAACATGAGTAAGATTATTGGAATCGACTTGGGCACGACCAACTCCGTCGTCGCCGTGATGGAAGGCGGCCAGCCGGTCGTAATTCCCAATCAGGAAGGCGGTCGAACAATGCCCTCCATCGTGGGCTTCACCAAGTCTGGTGAGCGCCTGGTAGGGCAAGTAGCCAAGCGTCAATCCGTTACAAACCCCGAAAATACCGTTTATTCCATCAAGCGCTTCATGGGCCGCCGCTTCAGCGAAGTGAGCGAAGAAATGAAGCTGGTGCCCTACAAAGCCGTTGCTGGAGACAACAGCGACGTCCGGGTGGAAATTAACGGCAAGAAGTATTCTCCGCCCGAGATTTCAGCCATGATTCTCGGCAAACTGAAGGAAGCGGCGGAAGCCTACCTCGGTGAAAAGGTTACGAAGGCAGTCATCACCGTCCCGGCGTATTTTAACGATGCCCAACGCCAGTCCACCAAAGACGCGGGTCAAATCGCCGGGCTCGAAGTGATGCGCATCATCAACGAACCTACAGCGGCGGCACTCGCGTATGGGCTCGACAAGAAGAAGAACGAAACCATCGCCGTCTATGACTTTGGCGGCGGCACCTTCGACATCTCGATTCTGGAGGTGGGCGATGGCGTAGTTGAAGTGAAATCGACCAACGGCGATACCCACCTCGGCGGCGACAACATCGACCAGCGCGTCATCGACTGGCTCATCCAGGAATTCAAGAAAGAGACCGGCGTGGATGTCTCCAAGGACCAGATGGCCTTGCAGCGTCTGAAAGAAGCGGCCGAAAGGGCCAAAATCGAACTCTCCACCGTCCTCGAAACCGAACTGAATCTACCATTCTTGACGGCGGATGCCAGCGGTCCCAAGCACATGAATGTCAAGCTGACTCGCGGTCGCTTCCAGGACATGGTGGCCGACATTCTTGAGCGCAGCATCGAACCCTGCAAGCGTGCGCTTTCCGATGCCGGCTTGAACCCGTCGCAGATCGATGAAGTCGTGCTGGTAGGCGGGTCCACCCGCATTCCTAAGGTGCAGGAGATCGTTCGCAACCTGTTCGGCAAAGAACCCAACAAGAGCGTAAATCCCGACGAAGTGGTCGCGGTAGGCGCTGCGGTTCAGGGTGGCGTTCTGGGCGGCGAGGTGAAAGACCTCCTGCTGCTCGACGTTACTCCCTTATCGCTTGGAATCGAAACCATGGGCGGCGTCTTCACGAAGCTGATTGAACGCAACACCACGATCCCGACCCGCAAGGGCGAGACGTTTTCAACCGCGGCCGACAACCAGACTTCGGTCGAAATTAAGGTTTACCAGGGCGAGCGCGAGCTGGCTGCCTACAATAAAATGCTCGGCGTCTTCCAATTGGTGGGTATTCCGACAGCTCCCCGCGGCATTCCTCAAATCGAAGTCACCTTCGATCTGGATGCCAACGGAATCATCAACGTCAGCGCCAAGGACAAGGCCACCAACAACGAGCAGAAGATCACTATCACGTCGTCTTCGGGCCTAAGCAAGGACGAAGTCGAGAAAATGGCCAAGGACGCAGAGCTTCACTCGGCTGACGACCGCAAGAAGAAGGAAGAGATCGAATCCCGCAACCGCGCTGATTCCATGGTCTACAACATCGAGAAGATGCTGAAGGAGCATCGCGACAAAGTCGGAGCGGAAGAGGCCAAGGCGGTGGAAGCCGCCATCGAAGACACCAAGAAGGCCATGCAAGAGGGCGGTGTTGACCGGATTAACCAAGCGACCTCGAAGCTCGAAACTGCCAGTCACAAGCTGGCAGAGGCGATGTATAAAGCGTCCTCCTCTCAGGCCGGTCCGCAGGGCGGGGGGCATGCCGGACCAACTGACGGAGCTTCGGGCGATTCCAAGCCGAAAGATAAAGACAACGTCGTGGACGCCGAGTTCGTAGACGTGGAAGACAAGAAGTAAATCGCCTTGGATCCCGGTTTCCAGCCGATTGCGCTGGAAGCCGGGATCGCCCGCGAACTCATCAGGTACAGCTATGGCAGCCAAGCAGGATTACTACGAAACTCTCGGCGTGTCTCGCGACGCCAAGGACGATGACATACGCAAGAACTACCGCAAGCTGGCTCGCAAGTATCATCCGGATTTAAATCCCGGCGACAAGTCCGCTGAAGATCGTTTCAAGACTGTGCAAGCGGCCTATGACGTCCTCAGCGACGCCAAGAAACGTCAAGTCTATGACCAGTACGGGTTTTATTCCGATAACATCCCTCCCGGCGGACCTGGCGCAGGCGGATCCAATCAAAGACCGCCGAATATGGACTTCGGCGGGTTCGATTTTTCGGATTTCATCAACCAACAGCGCTCTGGCGCAGGCGGAGCTGGACCAGCCAGTGGCGGAGGCGCGTTCGCTGGCGGCGGTTTCCGGGATCTGTTCAGCCAGTTCTTCAATCGCGAACGCGAGGAGAGTTCGGGTGGACCCGAAAAGGGCCTTGATCTGGAGTATGGGCTCAATATTGACTTCTGGGAATCCATTCGCGGCACCCAGGTCAAGCTGAGCGTCAATCGTCAGGAGAGCTGCACAGCTTGCAACGGATCCGGCGCAGCTGGTGGAAACAACACGGTCTGTCCGGAGTGCGACGGAACTGGCAACGTTCATCAGATGGCTGGAGCGATGAAATTCAACCTCACTTGTCCTCGTTGCGATGGCAAGGGCCGCCTCAAAAATGCCTGTCCGAAGTGTCACGGCGACGGGCGTTTGCTGCATGCCGAATCGGTGGAAGTGCGTATTCCGGCTGGTGCCCAGGAGGGAGCGCGCCTGCGTGTGGCTGGCAAGGGAAATGCGGGTCGAAACGGCGGGGCTGCGGGTGATCTGTACATCACGGTTCGCGTCCAACCTCATCTTTTTTTCCACCGTGAAGGCGACGATATTGAAATTCAAGTGCCCGTAAGCGTAACCGAAGCCGGACTGGGCGCGAAGATCGAAGTTCCTACCATTGACGGGCGGGCTTTGTTAAAGGTGCCGCAGGGTACCAAAAACGGCCAGAAATTTCGCTTGCGGGAAAAGGGCGTCTCCAATGCCCGTAAAAATCATCGGGGCGATGAGATCGTGGAGGTCGTGATCCAAGCGCCCAAAGTGCAGGATGAGCGAACCAAGGAACTGCTCCGCGAACTGGCGCAGTTGCATCCCGAAGATCCGCGCGAAGAGCTCTGGAGCAAGGTGTAAAGTTATGGCGAAAGGACGATCTAAAGCGGCTTACATGATCTCCGCCGTAGCGGAGCAGTTCCAGATTCATCCGCAAACGTTGCGTCTTTACGAGCGCGAGGGGCTGCTGGCGCCCTCCCGCAGCGAGGGCAACACCCGCCTCTACACGGATGAGGATCTGGAGCGGCTCGAAGTCATTCTCAAGCTGACCCGGGAGCTGGGCGTGAATCTCGCGGGCGTGGAAATCATCCTGAACATGCGCGAGAAGATGGAAGCCATGCAGCAGCAGATCGAGGAATTCGTCTCCACGCTGAACGACGAATTAGCTTCCCATGTCCGCAGGCCCGCCCCGGATGAGAAACTAGCGCTCATACCCGTGATCCACATGGCTCCCAAAGAGCCAGTCGCGCCGGACGTGAAACGACGCAAGCCAGTCGTCAGATAACCAGACTCGCGGGTTGCCGGATCTCCAGGCATCCTTTCCCTGTGGGCAGCATTTTGCCCGGATTCAGCCTGCACGTCGGGTCGAATAGATGCTTGAAGCGCTGGAGCATATTCAGGCTGTCGTTCGAAAAGAGTTCGCTCATCAGCTCCATTTTTTCCATTCCCACCCCGTGCTCCCCGGTGATTGATCCCCCCGCGCGGATACAGAAACGCAGGATTTCCTCACCCGCTTCTTGAGCTTTCTTGAGTTCCCCGGGCTTGCGGGCATCGAAGATAATAATCGGGTGCATGTTGCCGTCCCCGGCGTGAAAGATGTTGCTGATAGGCAAACCAAATTGGCGCGAGACCTCGTGAATATGCCGGAGACAAGGAGCGATCTGAGTACGCGGAACCACTCCGTCCTGCACATAGTAAGTCGGGCTAACCCTCCCCACCGCCCCGAACGCGTTCTTGCGTCCCTTCCAAAGCAGTTCGCGCTCCTCCGCCGTGCGAGCTATCCGCAGTTCGCGAGCATGGCATGCCGTGCAGGCCTCGCGGATCTGCTCCACCTGCTCCTCCACCGTTTCCTTGAGCCCTTCCACCTCGATGAGCAGCACCGCCGCGGCGTCCATGGGATAGCCAGCGTGGGTGGCTTCCTCCACCATGCGCAGCATTACGCCATCGAGCATCTCGATTGCGGCTGGCGTGATCGCCCGGGCGGTCACCTCGGCGACCGTGTCCGCGCAATCGTCGGCGTTGTCGTAGATTGCAAGCATGGTCTTCACCGTCTCTGGCTGTCGCATCAGGCGCACGATGATTTTGGTGACCAGAGCCATGGTGCCTTCTGACCCTGTTAGCAGACCGGTCAAATCGTAGCCGGGCTGGTCAGGCGAGGTGCCGCCAGTCTCGATCACCGCACCATCCGCTAGCACGGCTTCGAGCCCCAGCACGTGGTTCGTGGTTACTCCGTAACACAACGTGTGCGGACCGCCCGAATTCTCGGCGACATTCCCGCCGATCGTGCAGGCGCGCTGGCTGGAAGGATCGGGTGCAAAGAAATACCCTTCCGCCTGCACCGCCTGAGTGATTTCGATATTGACCACGCCCGGTTGGAGAACTGCGAGCTCGTTCTCAAGGTCGATTTCGAGAATCTGGTTCATGCGTGCGAACGAAACGATCAGCCCGCCCGCCCGCGGAATCGCTCCGCCGCTGAGTCCTGTCCCAGCCCCCCGGCCAACGATAGCCAGGTTATGCTCTTTGGCAATCTCGACGAGAGCCACCACGTCATCCGTAGTCTTAGGAAACGCTACCCACTCGGGACGCGCCTTGTCGACCCCTCCGTCGTACTCGTATAGCTTCAGGTCCGCGGGCTGGTCCAAATACCCCATGGGTCCAAGCAGTTGTTTAAGTCTTTCAGACGTTGAAATCATAATGTTCCGACCGTAGCGCGGCCGCTCCATTTTGGGCGGCTGCCTAAATAATCACCAAATAATCTTAGCGGCAATCTGAATGAACCTGGGAAAATTCGCCTGCTGCAGCGGCACCTGCCCGAATCGCGGATCCTTGAAATCCGTCACGGGAGCCCCCCGAATCGGCGTATTGCTCACGTTGAACCCCTCGCCCCGAAACTGTAGCGCGTACTTCTCCGTAAGCCAGAAAGTCTTCTCAATTGACGCATGCAGCTGCGGAGCGGACGGATTTCGGATATTCGAAAACCGGTCTGGCGTTGTCTTCAGCGAATAGAGCGGGCGCGCGTGATAACACTCGCTGTCATTGTTGAACCAGTGCGCGGCACTCTGTCCGCCCGGAGCGTCATAACTTCCGCACGTGTACAGCGCATCGGGAATCGCCACCGGATATCCCGAGCTATAAGTCAAGATCCAATCGACCGACCACCCATTTGTGAACGCGCCCACAAGGCTACCTCCCTGACTCATCCAGCGTCGCCCCCAGCCGATCGGCAAATCCCATAACCCGCTGAACGCCAAAGTCTGGGGCTTATCGAGCGGGCTTAGCTCATAAATCGGCTTCTCCTGAAGGTTCCAAGGGTTGAGCCGGTGGTCCGCCGCAAACGACTTCGAAAACGTATAAGCCAAAAGGAACGAAAACGCGCCTGTTTTGGTGGAATCGAGAATGCGCTTCTCCGCGAGCACCTGCAACGAGTCGTAGCGATACTTCGCCCAGGGATTCGTGGTCTCCGTGATTCCGTTGAAAATCGGGTATGGCCGCAACAGATTGAAGGCCGTAATCGTAGCCCCGCTCCCCAAATCGGACTGGGACGGCAGAATCCCGCTAAAAGGATTCGGTACGCGATGATTCAAGCTGAGAGGATCCGCTTGGCCGAGCTGGTAATTTGCATAACTAGGGTTATCGTATTGCGCGCTCATTGAGTCATGCACAGTCTGGCTGCCTACATACGAACCTTCCACAAACACGTTCCATGGAAGTTCGCGTTGAAAGCCAGCGGAGTATTCGTAGGTTCGCGGAATCGGTCGCTGGGTCCCATCGAAAACGATCGGACGGCCCACGTTGGTTTGGTAGCCAAGAGACGAGCCAGTCGGCGCGAAGATGCCCGAGGGAAAAGGATCCTGCAGCGAATAGGGTCCTGTCAGGCTGCCCGAAGGATGAACTCCGCCATCGAGCGAACTCGCGTAATTGGTGCGCTGACTAAACCCGTCGGACTGATTCAACTGTCCGGCGGTTCTGTAGAAGATCCCTGCCCCCGCGCGCAGCACCGTCTTCGGAGCGAAGTTCCACGCGATCCCGAAGCGCGGCTGAATATCCGTCCAATCGGTTTTGTAAGGGCGCGAATTCCCGCCGCTGGTGAATACTCGTCCTCCGTAAATCGCCGCAGGCGGATCCGGATAGAGATACTTGGGATTCGTGAGGTCGTACTGCGTCTTCAAGTCCCGCCAGCGAGCAATGATCTGATCGCTGAGCGGATTCTTAACACTGAAATCGAAGCCGGCATCCAGACGATTGTGACGTTCCGATAATGGCACTTGAACGTCGTATCTCAGACCCAAATTCAGCGTCACTTTCGGAGATATTTTCCAGTAATCCTGTATGTACGCAGCGACGTAAGGCCAGCTTCGATAGTAACTGCCGTTGTAATCGATGTATCCGCTAGCGGGCAACCCCAGCAACAGATCGGCAACCGAGCTGCCATCGCGCGGATTTCTCGGGCCCCTCGTATATTGGTCTGTCCAGGTCTGGCCAAAACTGAACTGACCGTTCGAGCTGCCCGGGCTGTCCGACCCGATCGCAGCGCTGACGAACTCAAGTCCGTAATGCAATACGTGGTGCCCACGAGTGTCGATCAGGTTCGGATGAAAGTCCCACTGATTTTGTGAATTCCACGTGTAGGTGCTTCCGATGATAGGGCTGTAAGAGTACAGGCCAATCGACGGTGCACCGTTAGCTCCCACGTTGCGTGGGTACGGGATGTTCTGAATGCCAAGATCGGTCGCGCTGAGGCTCGCCGCCCCTGAACTCGTCGGAAAAAACTGAGTGAATCGGCCAAACGACGCGCGCGCGTTCAACACTGTTGAAGGGGAGACTACATGGGTCCACTCGGCAATGTAGTTCTGGTCGAAACGTTGGTTAATCTGATTGCCCGTATCGGCGGGAGGGGGGAACCCGTTGTTGCTATTGAATTCCCGTCCGTGGATCAGGGCCGCGATCACCGAGAATCGATTGCGATCGCCGAGCAGATGATCCCAGTGAATTAGTGGCTGATCGTAACTATAATCGGCGGTATTCGCCGATGCGAAAAAGTTCTGTGTCAGGCCAGGGCCGTTCGGGTCGGGATATAGAGCCAGAATAGCTTGTCCTATTGGACTGATGCGGCTCTTCGGTATCTTATTGCCGGGAAACGGTGAACGAATATAAGGGCCGAAGCAGGCCACGCCCTTTGCGGTATCGATTCCGGCTCGGCAGGGATGCACGTCTTTCGGATCGTAAACTGTTAGCTTATACTTCGCGAAATGCTGGCCATCTCGCAGATCGAGCGGCGGGGTATCGCTCACGATGGGCGCTGGCACGATCTCTCGGAAACCTTCGAAACTTACGAAGAGAAAATCCTTATCGGTGCGGATCGGGCCCCCAAGAACGCCGCCGAACTGATGCGTGTTGTGCTTCCCCTTAGGCGCCCCGATCAGGTTGTTTTGAAGCGTGTTCGCATCGAAGATCGAGTTATGGAAATACTCGAAGATCGTTCCGTGCCATTCATTGGTGCCTGATCGCAGAGTGGTGGCTATTGTGCCGCCGCCCGTCCTCCCGAACTGAGCATCGTACGTATTTGTGAGTACTTTGAATTCCTCGACTGCGTCGATGCTGGGCGTGTATTGCCAAGCTCCCACCAGACTGACGGGCGCTCCATTGAGAAGGTACTGATTGGTTCCCTCGCGGCCTCCGTTGATAATGAATTTCGTGTTCGAGTCGAATCCTCGTAAATTGACGAAGGCTTGCGTGCCAAACTGCTCCTGCGTAAATATAACTCCTGGCGTAAGGCTGATCAGCGTATAGGCTTGCCGGCCAATCAACGGCAACGATTTGACTTGTTCTTGCTGCCAGCGGTAGCTTCGGGAAGCCGTTGACGCTTGCAATCTTTCGGAATCAGCCGAGACCGTGACACGCTCCGAAACGTTGCCCACTTGAAGCACCAGCGGGAGCCGAATGCTGTCATCGGATAGTAAGACCAGATCTTCATGGCGCAGCGCCTTGAACCCTGGGGCAATAACATCCAGGTTGTATATGCCGGGTGGTAGAAATGCGAAGGAATAACCGCCAGACTGGTCGGATTTCGTTTCGGTAGTTTGATTCGTGGCCAGCCAGGTCATTCGAACGATGGCATTGGGAATGGCAGCCTCGCTCGAATCCATCACTTGCCCCAGGACGGATGCGCGCGAGTCCTGGCCAAGCAGGTTCGAGGGCCAAGCGAGGAGGCTTGCCAGCAGTAGGGTGCCGGCACAAGTAAGGCAACCGCGCACTGCAATCCTCCCTACGGCTATGATATCCCGCCTTCTTTCGGAGATGATTCAAATGGAACGATGAAGCGCCTACTCCTTCTCTCCTGTCTCGCTGTCCTGGCAGCGTTCTCGCAGAGCCCGTTCGAGGCCGCCAAAGATCATTACAAACTGGAACTGGACAACGATTGGCTACAGATCGCCCTGGTTATTTACGGGCCGCACGAAACCTCTCCCATCCATGACCACCCAGCCATGCCTGCCGTTTACATTTATACGACTGACGGAGGACCGATCGCCTTCTCGCATGACAAGACCGGCAAAATCACGCGCCCTGCCGTGAAAGCCGGACAAATCCGATACGCCCGCCCCAACGCCGAAAGACACCAGGCCGAATACCTGGGTGACAAACCCGCCGAGTATCTGCGCCTGGAACTCAAGACCGTCGCTTTGGACATGCCTTCGAAGGACGTGCGTCTGCCTGCCCAACTCCACGCCGGTCCGGAAAGCCTGCTCAAGACGGATTACGAGAACGGGCAGATTCGTATCCTTCGGATATACTGCCCGGCTGGAAAGAGCTGTCCAGCGACAGAGCATCGGCAGGATCCGGCCGTACTGGTGAGCTTGTCCGATCGTCGATTCACCTGGATAACGCCCGGTGCTTCTGAAGCGCAGCTTTCCCCCGGCGACTATATTCGCGTCGAGTTGAAGACACCGCCGCTACCTCGTTAACACTTGCCGCGCGCCTTCGTCTGTTCCGGCGGAGGTAACACAAGATGTTTAGAAATTTGATCCTTCTCACCGGTTTCGTTTCCATGGCGCTTCACGCGGGACCGCCTTTGATTTGCCACCCTTTTGAGATTGGCAGCGCACACTCGCTCCCCTGGGGGATGTCCTCGGCTTCCGGTTGGGACAACCCCGATACCAGTTACGACACCCATCGGCTACAAGCGGATACGCTAGCCCTTCTGAATCCCCAGACCGCAGTCCTGGCGCGGATGGAAACCATTCGCAGAGCCGCAATCTATGGGGTGCAGGATCCCCCTGCTATGAAGGCGTTGTTATCGAGCTTGCAGGACCGCACGGCGAAGAGCACGGCCCTAGCACTTTTCGACTATGGCTACACGCTGGCCACTCTAAAGCAGATCGAGTGGAGATATAAGCAGGATCTCAGCGGGGGAATCGACGGGTACGCCTTGGTGAAGAAAGCGCTGGCGATTGGGGCCAATCCAGAAATGCATTTTGCCGCAGCCGTCATCGCTTCTTCGTCGCCAGTGCGGCCTGCGGAGCGCAACGAGCATCTCCAGTTGGCCCGCGCCTCCAGCAACGATCGAGCACTGGCTCAAAACGTATCTAACTTCTTTAAGGATTAACCGCGATAAGCGGCGTCCGCTTCTTCGGCTAACTCGAATAGGTAATTTAGAAAGTCCTGCCGGTGGCCGATGAATAGTCCGTCATCCTGAAAACTCTGAATTGCGGCAACAGCGCCCGAGTTCTTTGCAGATGTCGGACGGATAATCGCCACCGGCCCCAACGCCTGATTCAGGAAATGCGTGGGTTCGGGCATAATCAGATTGGCCTGCAGCGTATCGCCCTTGGTGGATTCCGGCGAAGTTTCGCCTTTAGCTTGCTTCAGGTCCGCAAAAGACACCGTCACCTTTGTCTTGGGATCCACCACGTTGGTCAGCGGAAGCGCATTGCCCGCCTTATCCTGCCAAGTCTGGAAGTGCATGATCTCCGATCCGCCAATGCCGAGCAGGATCCGCAGAACCTCCAGGCTGCTGACTTTCTGCGCCAGCGTCGCGTACAGACTCGTGCCACCCTGTTCGATAAAGGCAAAATGGAAACCGGCAGTGAAGGCGATGGCTTGCAGGAACGGAGTGAGGGATTTGGTATTGTCGCCGCTCAAGAAGCTTCCATCCGTGTCGGCATCGCTTCTGGGGATCGCGGTGTGTTGCCCCACCGCTAAACTCGGAACAGCCTGCGCGAACTTCGCCCCGGGATCGAAATCGGGATTGGTTATGCTGCGGTATCGCGACCAAAAGGTGGTGTCCACTGTGAGTTGAGTCAGGTTCGTCAGCCGCTGCGCGTGCTTGTTCGCGCCTTTCGCCTGACTGCTCGGGAGCCTGCGGAACTGTTCGAGACTGACGGGCGCCTCCCCCTTCGACTTGAGGTAGTTATTCAAGAATCTGGCGTGACTTATTTCATCGTCCGTATTGTCGTGAATATATTGAGGCATGTCGCCGTCCAGTATGAGAAGTGCGCCTTGATAAAGATCGTTCCCTCCTTGAACTCCCGACACTTCTTTGTCTTGGGTTCCTCCCAGTTCTGAATACTGGACCCATAGATCGGTCTCGATAATTTCGGCTGCCGCCAGCAATCGTATGATTGCGATGTCGCCCCTGGTTGGTTGTTGCGATTCTTCTGCTAAGAGAAGTCCGGTTGCGGGCAGCGCGGAAGTGGCAAGGGCTGCGCTTCGCAGAAACGAGCGCCGCCGGATTGTGTTTGTGTTCATGGTTGTCTAAAGCTCCTGGTTGAGGTGTAGATCATTTCTAATGCAAGACTACTCGGATTAAATCGGGTAATTGCATACGCAATGTAAAAGTGTTGTAAAAATATTTTCGACTTAGTTAATGCGCTGAACGCTTCCTCAGAAAGGCGATGATCTGTTTGCGTTCGTCGGGGTTTGTAAGCCGGAAGCCCATGTCGGTATCCGGAACCAGCTTCTCGGGATCGGTCAGCCAGCGGTCGAGCGATGCCTCGTCCCACGGTATCCGGGCTTTCTTCAGGCCTTCGGAGTAGAGGAACGAGGGTGAGGTTCCCGAGCTTCGCCCATAGACTCCCCGGAGTCGGGGCCCTTCCTTGTCTTGGTCCAAGCTATGGCACCCGACGCAACGCCGCTCGAAGATCTTTTGTCCTACGGTGGTCTCGTCGGCCTTGATATGCAGCGAGAACATCGCCGCAGTCAGACCGGCGAGGAGTAGCGATGCTCTCATAGCGCTATTGCATCGAGGGTGGAATCGACAACCGCCAAAGCATGGTTGCGCGCTACGAATTGCACGTTGGAAATGCCCAGCGTGCTGCGCAGCTTGTCAGCCGGAACTTTCATGGGACCAGGCGCGGGCGCCTTGCCAGGGCCCGGTTGCGGAAACGCGGTCGACATCGCCGTGTGAAACGTAACGTTGCCTTCCACTTTCTGCATTACCTGATGAATGTGGCCGTTGAGAACAGTGACCGATCCGAACTTCTTCAGGTATCCGAGCGCCTGCTCGCCATCCTGCGTGCCCCAGCCCCAATCCTGATAGACCGTCCACAGCGGAATGTGCGCGAAGATCACGACGGGCGTACTGGATCCACGAGCTTTGAGATCCGCCTCGAGCCATTCAAGCTGATCGGAGCCGAGCTTTCCCAAGCCTTCCAGCGCGGCCGAATTTACCAGCCCCACAAAGTGTGCGCCCTTATGGTCAAAGCTATACCAGCCCTTGCCCTTGGCACCTTTTCCATAACGTTCCATGTACAGCTTGCCGTCGTCGGCCGAGGTGTCGTGTTCGCCCGGAACGTAGAAAACCTGCTTTTGGCGGCAGCCTTTCAGCAGTTCGTCCATGGTGTCGAACTCACCTGGTTTTGCCAAGTGGCTAAGGTCGCCCGTATGGATGATAAAGTCCGGCTGCTGCGCCAGGGCGTTGATCTTATCCACCGTGGCCTGCAGCGTGGCGTTCACGTCAGGGTTGGCCGGCTTGTTGAACCCGATATGGCTGTCGCTGATCTGGACGAAGCTGAAGTCTCCCTTCGCGTGACCTTCCATGTTCTGGCCGAAAGCTCGCGAGCTCGCGATGCCGGCACCGATGGTCCAGGCCATTCCCGTCCCCGCCCATGCCATGCATTCCAGGAACCCGCGACGGTCGATGCCGTCTTCACTGATACTCCGTTTCATTGTTCGTCTCCTGCTTCCTGATACTTCGCTTTGCTCGAGATTATTCCCGCGATTGCGGAATAACGCTGGCCATCCGCCGGTAATCGAAGCGAGGAAAACGCAATGGCCCTGGTACCAGCTACATCGCACCGGCATCTTGGACGACTGAAAACGACGTCCGGAACGCGCGCAGCCACTTGAACCTGTCGCGATGGAACAGGTACACGGTAGAAGAAAGGAGCGAATTGCTGGCTGCGATCGCGACCGCCATGAAAAGCCAAGCGATGCCGCTGCCGAGGTATTTGTACCTGCATCCAAATGCGAAACTCAGGGATGCTGAGATCGAACGGATTTACATTTGGACCAAAAGCGAGCGTCGGCACCTGGGAGGTCTCGAGGCGCCGACTGAAACTCGCTAGCTACTTTACTGAGAACCGTCCTTTGACGCCCGGGCGATCACTGCGTTGCCCACCGCTTGACCGAGCAGAAGCCCTTGCTGCACGTCGAACATGGTGTGGATGCCGGCATCGAAGGTAGAGACTCCGGCATCCGTGGCTTGCGCGGAGAGTGCGATCGAGTCGGCTGGAAATAGATAACCCAAGACAGTACCGGAAGCCCCCGAAGCGCATGCATGCCCCGATGGAAATCCAGGATGTGCCGGGTTGGCGAACAAGGTGGTGACGGAGGGATCCACTTGACTTGGCCGAGGCTCCAGATAAGCGAACTTCGTATCCCAGCATGCGATGGTGGCATCGTGTTGCGCGATGGCAGCAAGTGCGTAGACGCGTGCCGCTCGCGGCGGATTAGTAGCGAGGCCGGCCTGGAAGACCTCGGTATGCGCGGTATCCAGCCATGGCGTGATGAACGAAGGCTGCCAGAACCACGCCGAATGTTGGACGGTGTTGTCTCGCACCAGATTTTTCACAAGCGCCAGTTGAGCAAGGAAGTCCAGCGAGTCCGCCGCAGGCGGGGCCGGAAGGCGGACTTGAGAGCCCGACGACAGAACCCAAGGTTTCCATGTTCCGGCAAGCGGGGTGGTCGGGGCCGGACTGCTCCATTTGCCTGGCGCGGGCGGATAAGCTCCGGTGAAGGCGGCGTCCGAATTGTCCTGGCGAGCATAAGCCACAACACTGGCGCCGACTGCCCTTCCTAACTGAAGGCCGCTGACGCTGTCGCTCGGATATTCAGTGGCCGCAAATAAGCGGGACCGCATCGCTTCATCGGCGAGATCCGAAAACGTTGCAGCCTTATCGGGGAAGAGGTAGGACAGCACTGCTGCGGCCGCGCCCGCCGTGGCCCCGTAGTCGGATGGGTAACTCGGACTGCGCGGCACGTCCGCGAGCGGCACCAGGCTCGCATCCCGACTGGAGGGCCGAGGCCGTTTCCAGGCATACTTGCTGTCCCACGCGGCAACAGTGGCATCGTTGATTGCCACCGTGAGCAGCGCCATTCCGCGCGTGTAGAACGCCGGGGCCATGTTGCGCGCGATAAACTCTTGAGAAGCGATCTTCATCCAGCGGTAGCCCGGCGATCCGGCTCCCCAGTAAACGATTTGTGCCTTGGCTGCATCGTCGGCGCTAGCAGTAAACGCTTTTAGCCATATAAGTTCCGCGGCGGTGTCGGAGTCGCCGGGTGGCGCGGGCAGTCTCATTTGACTGCCTGAGGCAAGCACCCAGGTCTGCCACGAGCCCGCTTTAGGCTCGACCTGGGCGGGGAGGGCTGTCACGCAAATCAGGGTAAGCAATGCTGCATTGAATCGAATCATGGTAAAACCTCTGGAGTGCAATACTGGGCTGGCGTCTAAAATATTCCAGCCCTTCGTCCGTGGCGTGCTGGCCCCATATTGCCGGCAGTTGTATAGTCAGATCGGGAATCACAACGGGCAGAACCTGAAAGGAGAACCATGTTACTCGTGACGCTGAAAACTTGTACCGGCATAGGCCTGTGCCTGATCTTGTTTGCCAGAACCGCTTTTTCCCAAGCCCACGATCCAGGACCGCGCTCTGGCGTGAGCGCTGGGGGGGCGATTCCAGGTCTCACCACGGATCAGCTGAGTTTGTTCAATGAAGGCGCCAAGAGGTTCGCGGAGATCGACAAGGTGACCAATGGGTTGGGTCCCCGCATGAACTTCAGCAGTTGCTCGGGATGCCATGCCCATCCGGCCATAGGCGGGTCTGGTGCGAAGGTGAATCCGCAGTTTCAGTTCGCCAATGGCTCGGATCACGGAACCAACGTCGCTCCGTTCTTTATTACGGCCAATGGACCAACGCGCGAAGTAAGATTCAAGAAAACCAATAGAGGCGCTCCGGATGGCGGCGTTCATGACATCTTTACCATTGCCGGCATGAACGGCGTGCCGGTCTCTTGCCAACTCACCCAGCCTGATTTTTCAGATAGGAAGAACATCATTTTTCGGATCCCTACCCCGATCTTCGGCGGGGGGCTCATCGAGCAGATTCGCGACAAGGAGATTCTTGCAAATATTCAAGCGCAAACGAGTACTAAGAGCCAAATGCAGATCAAGGGAAAGCTGAACGTCGTTATCTCCGGAAATACGAACACCCGACAAAATCGGATCATGGGGGACACCAACAACAACGGGAACGACGGAACGATTGCTCGCTTCGGATGGAAGGCCCAGAATAAGTCTCTCTTGATTTTCGCTGGCGAGGCCTACAACGTCGAGATGGGCATTTCCAACGAGCTCTTCCAGACTGAGCGCGAGGAAACGTGCATCCTTCCCACTCCTGTGACTACTCCTAACGACGGCACCAACCCTCCGGATGCGGGTAATCCTCTGGCGGTTCTGAGTGATATCGAGGTCTTCTCTGCGTTCATGCGCTTTCTCGCGCCTCCGGCACCTTCTGCTACGGAACCCGGTGGAGCTTCGTCGATTGACAAGGGTCGCGCAGTCTTTTCGGAGATCGGATGCAACCTGTGTCACACGCCTTCACTCACCACCGATCCGAATTCCCGCATCGCCGCCTTAGCTGGAAAGCCCGCGAATCTCTTCTCCGATCTTGCTGTTCATCGGATGGGAAAAAATCTGGCAGACGGCATCTCGCAGGGCCAAGCGGACGGGGATGAATTCCGCACACCCCCGTTGTGGGGGCTCGGCCAGCGGCTGTTCTTCCTGCACGACGGCCGCACCACGGATCTCGTGGTGGCGATCAAGGAGCATAAGAGCTCTAAATCGGAAGCGAGCGGCGTGATCAGACGATATGACCATTTGGGCGAGGCTGACAAGCAGCATTTGCTCAACTTCCTGCGATCTCTTTGACACGGCGGCAACTGTACGATTCTTTTGCAAGTCGGGAATAACTTGGGTGTTCCCGGAGTATGGGAAAGTGAACAGCAAGAGATGGAGCAGGCCAGCAACCTCGAAACCTTCGAGCGGACGATGATGCCGCATTTTAACGCTGCATTCAATTTGGCTCGGTGGCTAACACGGAATCAGCAGGACGCTGAAGATATCGTGCAGGAATCTTACTTGCGGGCGTATCGTTTCTTCGACGGCTTTAAAGGCGGCGATGGCAAGGGCTGGCTGATGGCCGTGGTGCGAAACACGTTTCTAACTTGGGCCAGCCATGCAAAGGGCGAGAGTCAAACAGTAGCTTTCGACGAAGCCGTTCACGACCGGGGCCGGGAAGAAGCGAGCGTGGAGACTCGGCTGGTGGGCGATGCAGCCGTGGGTTCGTTGCGCGATTGCGTCCAGGCCTTGCAGACGGAGTATCGGGAGGTCTTGGTAATGCGCGAGTTGGAGGACATGTCATATCGCGAGATCGCCGAAGCCACCGCGATTCCGCTCGGCACGGTGATGTCGAGATTATCGAGGGCACGCAAGCTCCTTGCAAGTTGCGTGCAGGCCCGCGCTCAGGGAGCCATTCGGTGAAGTGTCCGGCTGCGAAAGAACTGATCGAAGCGTACGTTGACGGCGAGCTGGACGCAACCCAAAAGTCGGAGGTGCGCGGCCATCTGGAAGGCTGCATCTCCTGCGCCGAAACTCACTGGCACCTGGTGGAGATGCGGACCAATTTTCGGAAGGAAGCGCCTTATTACGAGGCTCCCAGTCACTTGCGCGACCGAGTATCCAGAAGCCTGCGCAACGAGGCTCGCCGGAACGCTCCTCGTCGAGCGATTCAGTGGAAATGGATCGGCGTCGCGGCTTCGATACTGCTGGCGGTCTCGACTGCTTGGAACGTGCAGATGTTCCGCTCAAGGCCAGCCGCGTCGGAACGCATTGCAGGCGAAATCGTGTCGAGCCACGTGCGATCCCTGGTTGGGGATCATCTGCTGGACGTGCCTTCCACGGATCAGCACACGGTGAAGCCATGGTTCAACGGAAAGATAGATTTTTCACCGACGGTGAAGGATCTGGCAAGCCAGGGATATCCACTGATCGGGGGCCGGCTTGAGTATATCGCTGAAAGGCCTGTCGCTGTTCTGGTTTATCAGCATAGGAAGCACGTGATCAACCTGTTTACCTGGCCGCAGGCGAGCGGAAGCGGGCGGAAAGAGTTGCAGCGTCGCGGCTACAACCTGATCGAATGGACCCAGGCAGGCATGACCAACTGGGCGGTCTCAGACCTGAATTTAGCGGATCTCCGGGACTTCGTTAGTTGGGCAGCGCAAATGTGAGCAGAGCCGAGCCGGAAGGCATGGTCACATATTGCCTTCCGCCAACTGTGTAAGTGATCGGAGCGGTTACCAACCGATTCCCCGTGTTGATCTTCCACAAATTTTTCCCGGTCTTCGCGTCGAAAGCCATGAAATACCCGTCTTCATCGCCCGAGAATATCAGCCCGCCCGAGGTGGCCACCGTGCCGGCCCAGGGTGCTTTGTAATATCGGAAGTCCCACTTCGTTTCACCTGTCAGCGGATCGAGCGCTTTCAGCAAGCCCCATTCCTTCTCTTCGGTCTGGCCGCGGAACATGCTGCCCCAATACGCTTTGCCCTCCACATACACCGGAGGAGCGGAGAAAAACACATCGCACTGCTCCCTCACAGGAAAGTAGAACCAGCCGGTTTCGGGATTGTAACTGGGCGGCATCCAATTCGCCGCGCCCGCGAGTCCTGGACAAACGCGGTTCCCCTCGGGACTGGGTTCGGCGTTTCGCGACAGCACCGGCCGGCCCTTCGGGTCAATCTCCGTGGCCCAGTTCTGGCGCGCGAAGCTCTTAGCCATCAAGAACTCCCCGGTCTCGCGATCCAGCAAATAGAAAAATGCGTTGCGATTGGCTTGAGCCAGCACCTTGCGATCTCGGCCTTTCCATTTGATGTCCAGAACCATCGGAGTCTCGCAGCCATCCCAGTCATGCGTGTCGTGAGGCGTGAACTGAAAGTGCCACTTCAACTTGCCCGTATCGGCATCGAGCGCGACCAAGCCAGCAGTGTACAGGTTGTCGCCCTTGCGCACCTCGCCAAACAGATCCGGGCCCGGATTGCCGACGCCCCAGTAGAGCAGATTCAGTTTCGGATCGTAGGTGCCCGTCATCCACGTGGCTCCCCCGCCCCGTTTCCAGGAGTCCGCCAGCCACGTCTCGCCGCCAGGTTCGCCCTTCGCAGGAACCGTGTAGAAGCGCCAGGCGCGTTCACCCGATTTGGCGTCGTACGCATCCACGAACCCGCGAATGCCAAACTCTCCGCCTGAAACCCCGACGATCACTTTATCCTTCACCACGACCGGCGCCAGAGTGGCTCCATAGGACTGATCGGTGGAAGCCATTTCGCGATTCCAGATCAAGCGACCGGTGCGCGCTTCCAGAGCGAGAACATGCGCGTCGGGAGTGACCATGAACAATCGGTCTCCAAGAATCGCCAAGCCCCGATTTACTGTTCCGCAGCACAGCTTTACGCCCTCCGGCAACGGATATTTAAACTGCCACAGCTGGCGACCGCTGCGCGCATCCACCGAATACGCAAAGCCGTTGGCTGCGGTGAAGTACATGATGCCGTCCACTACCAGTGGAACGGTCTCGAAGGCGCCTGACTGGCCGGTTTGAAAGATCCACTCGACTCGCAGATTCTTCACATTGGACGTATCGATCTGCTTCAAATCGCGATACCTTTGCGCGCCATAGTCGCCCCAATACGTGAGCCAGTTTTGGGGCTCCGCTTTGGAGTTGACGATGCGATCAAATGTAACCGGCTGCGCAGAGAGCACCGCAGCGCACATCCAGCCTAAAAGTCCCGAAAACCTCATTTGATCCCTCTCGCTTTCTTTATTGCGGCCGAAGAATCCACCGCTCCGCGCAACGTTGCCAGGTAGGCCACCAAATCTTGCAAATCAGCTGCGGATAGGCGGTCATACGCCGGCATCATCGAGTCTTTTTCGTGTGTCAGTTCCATCAGTTCATCCTTCTGGAACATGCGAGTCTGCTGGCCGGGATCCCGTAGCTGGATGGAGAATGTATCCTCGTTGATCCGCAGACCGCGAATGCGCTGGCCATTCTTGAGAACCACAGTCACGCCTTCATAGCCTTCCGGCACATCGGCTGACGGCTTAACGATGGAGTCACGCAAATATTCTATGGAGCGTGCTCCGCCAATCCGGGTCAGTTCCGGCCCGAAGATGCTGCCCTGGCCTGCGATGCGATGACAGCCGGAGCAATCCTTCTCCTCGTACACCTGTTTGCCGTGCGGGGCATTGCCCGGAACGGTTTCCTTTCGCGCCGCGCTCTTGGAAAGACTACGCAGGTACTGGATCACCTGACCGACTTCCTCGTCGGTAAACTCCGAGAAGGCGGGCATCGTCGTACCGGGCACACCGATGCGGATGACGCGCTTGATGGAAGCGTCGGTATCGCCGTGGCTGAGGGAAGCGGATACCAAGTTCGGTCCGCGTCCGCCGGTAGCGGTCATACCGTGGCAGAACGCGCAATTGCTTCGAAAAAGTGCGCGGCCCTGGTCAAAGCTCGACTGGGCGCACAAGGCCGCAGGGATGAAGACGAGTAGGAGCTTTCTCACTGTTTTGTCCATTATATGCACTAGCACAGCCGATAGCCGTGTGCGTCGATATCGGGCCACAATACTTCCGACTGGTGCCCGCGAATCGCGAAAATCTGCCTGATTAAATCGCACACAGGCTCATATCCCTTCTCATAAAACACCAGGACTGACGGACCCGCGCCGCTCAGAGCGCAACCTAGCAGCCCAGGCGCGCGTACCTTGACGATCTCCTCCAAGCCTGGCACTAGCTTGGCTCGATACGGCTGATGCAGGCGATCCTCCAACGCGGCCGGAAACGCCGACGTGGTTCCCGTCGCTAAAGCCGCGATCAGCAGCGCCGACCGTTGCACATTGAAGATGGCGTCTTCCCGCGAGTAATGATCCGGGAGCACCGCTCGTGCCTCGGCGGTGGGCAGCACGAAGTCCGGCACCACTACGGCCACGCCATAACTCGCGGGCAACTCCAAGCGGACCGCGCGAGCGGTCCCGCCTCGCTCCATAGCCGTGGCCACGATGGAGCCGAGCACGCAAGCCGCAACGTTATCGGGATGACCCTCGATCTGCGCCGCTTCATCCAAAATGCGCAGCGGCTTCCAGTGCAGGCCCAGCAGATGGTCCGCGATCACCACTCCCGCAGTCAAAGCAGCCGCGCTTGAACCGAGCCCCTTGCCCAGCGGAATATCATTTTGAATATCGAGCCGAATCGGCGGCAGATCTTCGCCCACGTCGCGTGCCACTGCCAGAGCCGTCTGCCAGATCAGATTATCAACGCCAGTAGAAATGCTCGCGGCATCACGGCCCGAAGCGGTGATCTTGAGTTCGGCTGACCTCTCAAAGCGGCAATCCAAATAGATTCCAAGAGCCAATCCGAGCGCGTCAAAACCAGGTCCCAGATTTGCGCTGGATGCAGGTACGCGGAGTGTAGGCACCGATGTCTGCTACGACCCCAGCCGTACAGGCGATCCTTGCCTGCAGGATCTATAAATCGATTCGACTAGATTCAAGGCCCGGTATCCGTCCTCGCCGGAGGAGATCGGCTTGCGGCCCGTCTTGATCGCATCGCCAAAGTCGATGAATTGACGTTCGAAGGGCTCGAGCGAAATGGCCATCGGATCGGATGCACCGGAAGCTACGTCCCGGTCCACCGGAGCGGGATCGCCCGCATCGTTTTCAACGTCCCAAGTCGTCAGCTTGTCGCCCGAGATGACTGCCGTGCCCTTGGTTCCGTGTATCTCGAGTCGCTCGGTATACCCTGGCCAGAACGCCGTGGAAGCCTGAATCACGCCGGTGGACCCGGACGCGTACTTGAGCACGCAGCTCAGCACGTCTTCTGATTCGATCTTATGCATCGCGGCCAGTTGCCAGTAACCGAACACCTCTTTGACCTCACCCACAAGCCATAGCAGGATGTCCACCTGGTGAATGGCCTGGTTAATCAGCGCGCCGCCGCCTTCTGTGGCCCAACTTCCCTTTATCGAACGCGAATAATAGGCGGCGGATCGATACCACTTCACATACGCATCTGCCTGCAGGATCTTACCTAGCCGTCCGGCATCGAGCGCTTGACGCAGAAAGCGGGTAGAGTCGTCGAACCGGTGTTGGCTCACGACGCCGAGCTGTATGCCCGCCTTCTTTGCGGTTTCGATCATCTCAGCCGCTACCGCAACGGTGGTGGCGATCGGCTTTTGAACCTGGATATGCTTCCCGCTCTCGGCGCAGATCCGAAGCGGCTGCAAGCGAAAATCGGGGAAGGTGCAAACGTCGACATAATCCACGCGCGGATGGCGGCACACCTCTTCGTAAGTCGCCACAAACTCGCAGCCATGCTGCTCGGCGAAGGCCCGGCCATTCTGTTGGTTGATGTCGGTGCAAACGATCAGTTCATAGCCGATATTCCGGTACGCGTGAGCGTGCTTATGCGAGATTGCACCCGTTCCGATCATTCCGACTCTCATGCTTCTCTAGCTATTGTACGTTCCTGCCTCCGCAGATGCTTACCTCGATTCCAAGTTCTCGAAAGGCCGATGCTTTTGCAGCCAGGGCTCTGTCCGCGCCATCGGCGTCTGGCGCGTACGCGACTTGAATATGATTGGCTTTGTGGCGCGCCATCAACTGGTTCCGCGAGACGCCATGAGTAACGGCATGCATGATGGGCCATTGCGGCGTCGTGATTTGCCAACGGCGTTCAGTCTCTTCTCTTGGAAGGTCGCGAACCGCCGCCAAGCCCAGATCGGCTTTCAGCACACCGTCATCCACGAAGACACGGCTCCACACAATCTCGCCGGGCTTGCTGACGCCCTTCAGCGAGCCGCCTCCCGCCGGAAAGTACATGGATGGCTGACGTTCGCTGACCGCCCCCGTGTACCCGCCGACAAAATGTTGAGCCGGCGCGGCACCGCTAATCTCGAAGACCCAGATGAATTCGCCGCAATACACCTCGCCATAACGAATGTCGTGCAGAGTGGTTTCAGGATCGAAACCGAGTCTGGTCCAGACGCGGTTGGTGAGCAAAGCATCCAGACCCGAGCATTCATCCACTTCATTGAAGTGCGGGAGGGCCCGGCCTGCGTAGAGTTCCCGTCCATCACGGGCGTGGATTGGAGGCCGATCCACGTTGTTGAGCAGCCCTTCCGCCAGATCGGAAGCCACTGTCAAGTCTTTCAAACCGAGCTGATACTGGATTCCGATCGTATCGCAACCGTACACGTCGGCAATGCGCAACGCGGCGATGTACATCTTGCATTGCTGCAGAATCTGATCGTCCCTCAAGTCCGTTGCGGGGTTTGGTCCGATGGCGAAGTGAACGCCTTTTTGATCGATCCATCGGCGCACCGCGAGCGCTTCCTCATCGCTGGTCCGCAGCATCTCCGCATAGAGCGCCGACTGGCTCAGCCGTTCCTTGAAAACGCCGGTGGGGTGCAGCAATTCGTCCGGGATGATGGCGTTGTACATGCCCATGCAACCTTCATCGAAGACGCCCATAATGGCTTTGTTTCGCAAAAGCTCTTGAGCGACTTCGCGGCCGATGGCTCCGGCGTCCCCTGGAAGCGTCACATCTGCAAGCGCGCGAATGTGGCTCGTGTCCTGTTGCACACGCTCGCCAGAGAGCCACTGGCGGAGCCCTTTCAGGAAAAAATCATCTTGGAAATCGACGCTCCAAAGCGTGTCGTACTTCACCCCAGCCTTGGTCAGACAGCCGTTCAGATTTAGCATCCCTACCAGACCCGGAAACTCGCCGCTCCAATTGGCCACGGTCAGTATGGGACCCCGATGCGAATACAGGCCGCTAAGAACATGATTGCTGTATTGCCAGACCGCCTCCACCACGATCAACGGCGCATCTCTGGGAATGCCGCGAAACACCTCCATGCCATGCTTCTGGCTCTCGATGAAGCCATGCTTTTTTACGGGGTCCACCGGATGTCCGCGAACAACAGAGTGTCCGGCCGTCTGAATCGCTGCTACGACCGCGACTTCGGTTCGCTCTTGCGCGGGCCAGCATCTTTGGTTGGCGGGGAGGCGCAGGTCGCCACTGGCGATGAGAATTACGGGTTGATTAGTCATCAAAAGTTATAGCGGAATGTTCCCATGTTTCTTCCTCGGCATGGTATCCACTTTGGTTTCCAGCATGCGCAAGGCTCGGATGATCTTGGGGCGGGTCTCATGCGGCTCGATCACATCGTCGAGGAACCCGCGCTCGGCGGCAACGAAGGGGTTGGCGAAGCGGTCCTTGAACTCTTCCACCTTCTGCTTCCGAGCCGCCTCCTTGTCTTCCGCTAACATGAGTTCGCGCCGGTACACGATATTGACGGCTCCTTCAGGACCCATCACCGCAATCTCGGCGGTGGGATAAGCGAAGTTTACATCCGTTCGCAAATGCTTCGACCCCATGACGCAATACGCTCCGCCGTAGGCCTTGCGAGTGATGATCGTTATCTTCGGAACAGTCGCCTCGGCGTAAGCATACAGCAGCTTGGCGCCATGCCTAATGATGCCGCCAAACTCCTGCGCAGTCCCAGGCAGGAATCCTGGAACGTCTTCAAAGGTGACAATGGGGAGGTTGAACGCGTCGCAGAAGCGTACGAACCGGGCACCTTTGGTTGACGAGTTGATATCGAGGCACCCTGCCAGAAACGCGGGCTGGTTTGCGACGATTCCCACGCTCTTGCCGCCGAAGCGTGCGAAGCCGACCACCATGTTCTTGGCAAAATGCTCGTGAACTTCGAAGAAAGCGCCATCGTCGACGACGCGGTGAATCACGTCCTTGATGTCATAGGGCAGGTTCGATTCCATTGGAATTAACGTATCGAGTTCTGCGTCTTGTCGATCAATTGGATCGCTGACCGGCATGGCAGGCACGTCGTCACGATTATTCTGCGGCAGATACGAAAGCAATTCGCGGACCATGCGCAGGCACTGCGCGTCGTCGGGAGCCAGGAAGTGGGCCACGCCGCTGATCGCGTTATGCGTCTCAGCGCCCCCGAGCCGTTCCTTGGTCACGTCCTCATGTGTAACGGTCTTGATAACATCGGGACCGGTCACGAACATATGGCTCGTGTGTTCCACCATAAAGACGAAGTCGGTGAGAGCGGGAGAGTACACGGCACCGCCCGCGCAGGGGCCCATAATGGCTGAAATTTGCGGAATCACGCCGCTTGAGAGCGTATTGCGCAGGAAGATATCGGCGTACCCGCCCAGCGATAAGACTCCTTCTTGAATGCGCGCGCCGCCTGAGTCGTTCAACCCCACTAGGGGAGCGCCCGTCTTGAGGGCAAGGTCCATGACCTTCACGATTTTCTGGGCGTTCGCCTCCGAGAGCGAACCGCCGAACACGGTAAAGTCCTGGGCAAAGACGAAGGTGAGGCGTCCGTGGACTAACCCGTGGCCGGTGACGAAGCCATCGCCGTCGATGACTTGATCGTCCATGTCGAAGTCGCGGCAGCGGTGGCGGACCAGTTTGTCCATCTCTTCGAAGGTTCCTTCGTCAAGGAGCAGGTCGATGCGTTCGCGAGCAGAGAGCTTGCCTTCTTTGTGCTGCCTCTGTCTGCGTTCCTCGCCCCCTCCTGCCTCGGCGATCGCGTGGCGCCGGCGCACCTCTCCAAAACGGTCTTGGGACATATAGTTAGGATAAGTCGTTGGGCGACCAGGGCCATCCGATGAGAAGTTGTCTGGCCCAGTCTCAGTCGAGCAATCGCGCCGGGCTTAAGCGAGTTGACTGGGAGTTGCGGTCACCTCGATACTCTCAACGCGTGCATCGGCCAGCTTCATCGCCCCCGCCGAGAGCGCGAACCCCGGGGCGCCGTTGTTTGCCAGACTCCCCGGAGCGGGGGCCGCCTGTTTTTTGCATAAACAGAGTGGCATTAGGCACTACTGGCTGCCACGCTCTTGACCCGGTGAAGCTGACAAGGGCCACGCGGACCAGTTTTTCAGGCCCAAGTAATTGCGGTGCCTTCGTGCCGACATGCCCGGTCATCCCCGCGAGCACGCTTCCAGCCACGAAGACTGTCTCCAGAATCTCCGGCTTACACATAACGCCTCCAGTTGAGAGGACGATCCAACTTCCGGCTTATTACTCGCTGGGCCGGTTTTTCTGAATTTAATGCAATTCTGCCTGCTTCGGCGTACGAGGAGCGCCCAGAGTCGAGGCGCCACTGCAGAACACGGCTGGACAGAGCGATCCGGTTGAAATGCCGCCAATCCCTCTGGCGCGTTCTTCAGACCGGGCCAGAAAGGCGAGCAAGGGAAAGCACCATTTAAGACGCTGGTAACCGGAGCGCCGGAGTCCGGAGGCGGTGTTGTGCGCATGGAGTGGCCACCAAAACTGAGACAACCAGTTAAGGCTCAAATTCATTAAATGGAGAGAGCTATGAGTTTGTCGCGAAGAAAGCTCACCCAAGAATTCAAACGGGCGGCAATGCGCCGCCTGGAAATGGGAGCTTCACTCGCTGAGGTGGCCCGAGCCTGTGAAGTGAATGCCAAATGTCCTGCACCGCTGGAGGCGGAAGTTCCGTGAAGGCGTCGATCAAGCTTTTCCCGGACTGGGGAAACGAAAGGCCGAAGATGGCCGGGTCGCCGAACTGGAACGCAAAATCGTCAGCAAACCTGGAGATCGATTTTTTGGGGCGTGCCTTGCAGCGAGTCGAGGAAGCGCGGATGCTGCAGGCGCTGAACCAAACCGCGTCGTCTATCGGCCAATCGACCAAGAAGCAAAGCGGGAAACGGACATGACGATTGCGGGCATGTGCGCTTCAGCCCGCGTCAGCAGGGCGGGCTTCTATCGTCAGGGCCAGGAAACAAAGGCCAGCCGATCGCTGCATAGGCAATCTTGCCGTTGCTGGTGTCGGTTGTTGGAGGGACTTACTGCGATGCCGCGCATGTAAGCATGCAGAAACGGACCCTGAATTTTCGTCCACGAGGCTTCCCCGTTGAACGATTTCGGGATCCCCAACACCATAGTAGTTGTTGCCTGAAAAATTCTGTTCGCCCGTGCCCAAATAAACGATGTCAGGATTCTTCGGATCGAGCGCGATGGAGCCGATGGCCAACGAAGGCTGGTTATCGCCTATGGCTTCCAATTGATCCTGCGTCGGCGCTCTTGGGTGTTGGGGCATCAATGGAACGGAAAACCGGGTTAAGGTAACGCGAATGGTGTAGATATGTCCAGCCCAGGTAAGGTGCCAGAAGGATCAGTGCTGCGTTTCGTAGGCGATCACTATACCGTTCACCAGAGCTTTCTTCCGGAAGACCCGTGCACGAGCCGGATAGCTGATTACTATTCGCTCCGGTGTATTCCACCTGACCCTTACTACCATTGTTGCGACAACTCCGTGATTGCTATCCGCGATGAACACGTTGCCGGCCGCGCTAGGGAGGCGTTCTTTTGCACCCAGGATTGAAACCCGCGTGCTGAAATCGGTCGTCGCTCCGCAATCGCGTTCGAATACGACGGCTCGCTTACCATTGTCCGGCGACCGCGTTTCTGCCCGAATTAGGTTCCCACATGGGTCCAGACAACTGGTTGAAGACAGCAGTAATGCGGCGATGGCACCGTGCTTCCAAGAATGTATAGACATGGTTTAGAACTCTCTTGCTCCAGGCCGCCCGCCACAGCCTCTATGACAAAGCCGCCGCCAAGCGATAAATGGTGGCCTCGTGCACGTTGAACGTCCTTGCGATGTCTCGAACCGGCTTACCCTCCGCAAGCAACTGGGCGGCAACTTGTTTTGCTGCTTCCCGACCGGCCCCACTACGCTCACGAATTAGATCCCGCTCGAACTCGGCGATACCGGCGAAAACCGTCATGATCATCTTGCCGGCGTGTGTCGTGGTATTGGCCCACGGCTCGGAAACGGATTGGAATTTGCCCCCTGCTTCATTGATCGTGTCCATCGTGTTGAGCAGATCGCGCGTGGATCTGGCTAGGCGATTGAGTTTCCAGACCACAATAACGTCACCTGGCCGGATCGGGTCGAGCATTCTGGCCGCTGCCGATTGAAACCGGAACCTTTTCGCGGAAGATCTTCTGGTATCAAGCCTTCTTCAGTGACTTCAGTTGAAGGTCCAGTTTCTGATCTTGAGTTGAGACACGTGCATAGCCGATCTTGTAAAACCACTTTTCCAGCTCTCATGGGCATGCGGCACCTCCTGGACAAAAAGTCAGCGTCCAGTGTATCGCCGGAAGAAACGGTCAGGCAAGTGCAGTCGGTCTCGTCTCACGGCTGCATCGTTGCTCGGTCCTCTTTCATGAGAGCCTCATTCACTGCCTCGGCAGCCTTCGCTCCTTCCGCTGCAGCCACAATCACAAATTGCACATCCCGCGAAGCATCCCCCACCACATACAAGCCAGGCACGTTCGTCTCCTGCATCCTGCTCGTTCGAACCACACCCTTATTGGTAAACAAACATCCAAACGCTTTCGGCAGGTCGCAATGCTGATCCTGCCCCGTGCTGAAGAACATCGCCTTCCGCTCTAAACTTTTCCCGTTCGCGAACTCGATTCGCTCCAGCATTCCGTCCGTGCCTTCCAGCCGTACGACCTTCGCCGTGTACACTGGAATCCCAAATCGCTTCAGTTCCGCGTGCTGCTTCGAATCCAACCCGGAGAGCCCATTGGTCACCAGGGCCACGTCGCGGCTCCAGTTGATGAGCGCCAGCGCCAGCGCATGCCCATGCTGCTTTTTACCGTAGACAGCTAGCGGCTGGTCACGCCATTCCCAGCCATCGCAGTACGGGCAGTGATGGACGCTCTTCCCGTAAAGAGGCTCGATCCCTTGAATCTTCGGAACCTTATCCTTCATGCCCGTGGCCAGCAGCAATTTGCGAGAGTGGCACTCCACCCCATCCGCCAAAGAGACTTTGAAGCCGCCCTCACACGGGCAAGCGCCCTTCACTGCGATGCATCTGTATTCCACTCCGTAGGGCACGAGTTGCTCACGTGCCGTGCGGAGCAAGTCTGCGGGATTCATGCAATCGCGCGTGAGGAAACCGTGAACGGCGTCGGACGCTGCGTTGCGATAATCACCCGAATCGCACACGAGCACTCGCCGTCGACATCGGCCCAGCACCAAGGCTGCGCTCAGCCCAGCCGGTCCACCGCCTACTATGATCGCGTCGTATTGCAAGAGTTATTCCTGGTCGAAAAGATCGGGCCGGTCCACCCGCTCGCCCTTAAAGATTACGCTCCGAATGCTCTCAGTCTGCTTAATATCCTTCAACGGATTTCCATCAATCAGCAGCATGGTAGCATCGCGCCCCTTCTCAATGAGACCCATTCGATCATCGGACCGAAGGAGCTTGGCAGCATTGTAAGTTGCCGCTTGCAGTGCCACGGCGGGCGGAATTCCCGCATCCACCCACAATTGCAGCTCGCGATGGATCGTCGGCCCGTGCCACACCAGAGGATTGCCCGCATCGCTTCCAGTAACGAGGATCACTCCGGACTGGTAAGCCTTCAGCAGGTTTTGGTTGGCGCGATCCATGCTGAATCCCATGGCCTTCAGGCGGT
Source organism: Bryobacterales bacterium (assembly GCA_038225555.1). Lineage (GTDB taxonomy): Bacteria > Acidobacteriota > Terriglobia > Bryobacterales > Bryobacteraceae > JANXQZ01. Next base: position 41,132 of record JBBRRB010000014.1, on the reverse strand, counting down.
CCCGCATCTCCGCCACCTTAGCCGACTTCAAGTACGCCTTCGTGGCAGCGAGCAGACTCGCAGGTACAACCTGTTGCACGAGGGAGCGATCCAAAGGCTCCGTTGAGCCGCTGATTAAATCCTGGAACGCGTCCAGCACTGTCAAAGTCGGATCGTAGGAAACGCCCTGCGCTTTCATCTTCACGAACAGCTCGTCGGGAATAGCATCGCGCGTGGACCCGTGTTCCAATCCGTCGGCGCCCGCGCTCAACGCATCCGCCACGTCCTTCGCATCGCCCGTATGAACTACGATGGGAAGCTTCCGCGCGTGCGCCTCATCTGCTATCGCTTTCAGAACCGCAGTATCCATACGATTGAACAGCGTGCCCGCTTGACCGGCTTCGAGAATCGCCTTGATGCCGTCCACCCCTTCCTGCTTCAACTCCGCAACTTGTCGCCGCGCCTCCTCGGGGGAACCCGGCGTGCGCACGGTTTCAGCTTCGGCCGCCTTCCGAATATTTTCCGGCAGCGACTTGAAGTATTCCGTTCCATGCCCGCCGACAGCCGTGAACATGGGCCCGCAGATGAACAGCTCGGTGCCCATCTTCTCGCCGAAGTTGACGAGTTGCCGGTCTTTCTTCATTTGCGACAGCGGGTCGCCCACGCTCTTCACGGCGGTGATCCCGCTATAGAGATAGGCGGCCAATTCGCGCGGGATCTGCTTGTCGAGGTTGATCGCTGAGGAAGTCTCCCCTAAGCCGCCGCTGCCGGAGAGATGAACGTGCACATCGATCAAACCCGGAATGAGCGTCTTCCCCGACCCCTCCACCACGTCCGCGTTCAGCTCTTTTGGATCGGGCGTGCTGCCTTCGAAAACCCGCTCGATCTTGCCTCCCTTCACCAACACACCGCCGGATTCGATCACCTTTCCGTTGCCCACAAAGATCCGCACATCGCGAATCACAAAGGTGCGCTCTCGGCGCTGTTGCCGAATCAGCATCTTCGCCTTCGCCATGTTGTCGTGAGTCTTGGCTTGATACAGGCCCAGCAACAGGAACGGCGCGAGGATTCCGATCACCCAAAACTTGGACGACGCAGGCAATCGTGCTTCCTTCTCCCATCGAAAAAGTTTGCTGCTCACGAACAGAGCCAGCACCGAGGTAAGCACCAGCGCGCACGCAGGCCAGATGTTCTGCCACAGCGTCTCCTGGCGGCCGAGGATCGCCTGCATCCCGGTGATCAGATAAGTGGAGGGGATGAACTGCGCGAAAATTTGCAGCCAATTCGGCAGGATTGTCAGAGGAATGGTCGCCCCGCTCAGCATCAGCATCGGGAAGTACAGGATCTGGATCAGGATGATACTCTCCTGCGCCGAGTTGACCACTGACGCGATGATGAGGCCGATGGACCTGAATGCGATCACGCCCAACGAGACGTAGGCGAACAGCGAAAGCCAGCGCTGCGGGAACGGCATGCCGTAAAAGAAGTGGGACAGCAGAACCATCAAGATCGCGCCGGGAAGATAGTTCACCAAACCCGTGACAATGGACGAGATCAGAATGGGCACAGCCGTAATGGGCGCAACCTTGAAGCGTCTTAGGATGTTTAGTTCGCGATCCTGCACTGACCGCATGCCCGCGCCGAAGAATCCCGTGCCTAAGATGCCGATGGTCAGCACCATGGTCAACACCTGCACGATGGCTCCGCCTCGTTCCGCCTTGAAGAGGCCGGCGAACATGAAGAAGAAGATCAGCGGGAAGGCGTAGTTGAAGAAGAGAACGGTCCTGTCGCGAAACGTTAGCTTTAAGTTAATTACCGATTGAGCGATGTAAGCGTTCATTCGCGTAGCGTCTTTCCGGTGAGGTCGATAAAGACGTCTTCCAGGGTGGGCCGCTTCAACTGAATATCGGCGAGACCGATCCCTTGCTGATCGATCCACTTCACCAGTTCCACGATCATGCGCGCAGGCTGCGCCGTGTGCATCGTCAGCAGCTTGCCCTCGCTTCCGATGGTGAGTTTTTCCGCGCTGATTACGGCCGGAAGCGCGTCAACCGAGATGGGCAGATCGCAGAGAATGTCGATCTTAGTCTGTCCGCCCGCCCGCGCCTGAATGTCGCGGGGAGTGCCGATCTCGATCACCTTGCCCTCATCTACGATCGCCACCCGGTCGCATAGCTTCTCGGCTTCTTCGATGTAGTGCGTGGTGATCAGAATGGTGCGCTTGGCGTCTTTCAACTCCTGGATCAGACTGTGGATCTCCAGCCTTACCTGCGGATCCAGGCCTGTGGTGGGCTCATCCAGAAACAGCACTTGCGGATCGTTCACCATAGCCAGCGCAAGCGCCACGCGTTGCTTCTGCCCGCCGGACAATTTGGAATAATACTCGTTCTTCTTCTCGGTAAGCTTGAGCCGATCCAGCAGCTTGTCGCGATCAATGTTGCGCGTGTAGAAAGCGGCGAACAGAGAGAGCGCTTCATGCACTTTCATCTTGTCTGGCAGATTGGTGGCCTGCAGGGAGACGCCGATGCGATCCTTCAATTCCATGACTTGCACAGCGGGGTCAAACCCCAGCACGGAGACCTCGCCCGAGCTGCGCTCCCGCAGACCTTCCAGGATCTCGACCGTGGTGGTTTTGCCCGCGCCGTTGGGTCCGAGCAGTCCGAACACCTCGCCGGGCGCTACTTCGAAATCGATGCCGCGGACTGCCTCGAAATCGCCGTAGCTCTTCCTCAGCCCGCGCACCGAAATGACGGCGTCGCTGGCGTTCAAGCGTGTACCGGAACTTCCACCAAGACTTGGATCGCCGCCCGGCAGAATGCGGGCAGATCTTCCGGCTTGCGGGAAGTGACCAGGTTGTTGTCCACCACGACTTCGGCATCCTCGAAGTGCGCACCGGCGTTGACTACATCGTCCTTGATGGCGCAGAAGGAGGTGGCTCGACGGTTGCGCAGAATGTTGGCCGAGCAGAGCACCCAAGGCCCATGGCAGATGGAGGCGACCAGTTTGCCTTGCTCGTTCATGTCGCGCACGAACGAAAGGGCTTTGGGGATTCGGCGGATGTAGTCCGGCGCATATCCTCCCGGCACGACGACTCCGTCGAAATCGCGAGCGGATATGGTGTCGTAGGATTTTTCGGCTTTGGCGGGGTAGCCGAGTTTGCTGGAGTAGGTTTTGCCCGCTTCGGTGCCGACGAGAACGCATTCGGCTCCGGCTTCTTTGAGGCGGAAGTAGGGATACCAGACTTCCATTTCCTGGTACAGATTGTCGACAAGGACGGCGATTCTTTTACCTCGGAGTTCCATGGTGCTTTTATTTTAGCTTGGCTAATATAGGGCGATGTACCGACGTTGTAGACCGACTGAAGGTGGCTCGAGAGACTCGAGCGTTCAGATCAACCGGGGATTGAATCACCATCGACATTAAGCGAGCAAGACAGACACGGTAGCCTTGAATCGCATATCCTCACTTTCGAATACGCTCGCTTGCCCCTTGCATAACGGATCCAGGTTCCAGTAGAGTAATGACCGGAGGAAGAGAGATGTTCTGCACCAATTGCGGTACTTCGAACGAGCCCGGGACGCAGTTTTGCATGAACTGCGGGACCCCCCTCGGGGCTAAAGCGCCAGGCGCGCCACCCCCGGAAAATCAGCCGACGCCTCCCCTAAACCAGCCGCCGCCAAACCAGCCGCCGCCCTTTCAGCCATCGAACCCGCAGCCCCCGCCCTATCAGGCACCGCCAACCTCCGGCTACGCGCCGTACGCCGGCCCGATGGTCAAGTCGAAGCTCACCGCAGGCCTGCTCGGTGTTTTCTTAGGATGGTTGGGGATTCATCGCTTCTATCTTGGGTATCAGAACATCGCCATTGCTCAACTGTCTGTCGGGCTGGTTGGTCTGTTCCTCTCACCCTTTACGTGCGGCCTGATCCTGCTGGGAGCCGCGATCTGGGGAATTGTCGATGGGGTCATGATTCTAACGGGATCCCTGGCAAGGGACGGACAGGGCAACCCTCTGGGCGAATGACCCCGCGGCGGATCATCGCATACCTGGCAGCGCTCGCCCTGGGGGTTCTAGCCATCGTTCCCACCCGGATCGTCGAAAGCCTGCCGAGTCTGTGCCTGATTAAGGGCATTTTGAGTCACGAGTGTTATGGTTGTGGGATGACGCGCGCACTCTCGTGCCTGCTGCACGGAAACCTGACCGCCGCGTTGGCTTACAACCGCGGGTCCGTGGCGATTCTCCCGCTATTGCTTGGACTTGCCCTGTCTTCCCTCTTCCCTCTGACTCCGGAATTGCGCACGGCTTTATCGGCGGTCTGGGCTATGATCGGCTTAATCCTGCTCGGCGTTTTGATCGTCCCCTGGGCTGTTTCGCCTGCGCAGGTCGCATCCGTGGTACCGGCTTGCGAGTGGAAAGCGCGCTATCACCGGGAATGCGCCTTCTGCGGGCTGACCACGGCTTTCTTCGCAATCAGGCATGGCCGGTTTGAGGAAGCCGAGCATGCGAACCGGGGTGCCATCCCGCTCTACGCCGCGTTCTTGCTCAACGAAGCCGGCCTGCTGCTCTTCTTTCAATCGGAGCGCTCGCGGCCATGCTGAGCGTGGTGGCTTTTGCCTGGGGCGTTCTCGCATTCATCGGGATGGCGATTGGGTTCGTTCCGTATTTTAGAGGGCTGCACTGGGTAAATATCCCGTTTGCGGTTGCTGGCGCGATATTGGGAATCGTGGCGATCTTTAGCCGGCGGCAAGGGGGAGCGCGCAGCGCAGTGGTTGGAACATCGCTTTGCATGCTTGCCAGTCTCATCGGAATCATGCGCTTGGCATTCGCCGAAGGTATTGGATAAAAGGGGTAAACGATGCGTTACTGTTCCAATTGTGGTGCGCCAGTACAAGGACAATTTTGCGCGAAGTGCGGCACGGCGGTAGCTCCCGGTGCGCCGAACCCGGGCGCTGAATCCTACGTGCCGCCCCCGAGTTCGTCGCCAGGACTGGGAATCGATAATAATCTAGCCGCCGCGCTTTGCTATATCCCGCTTGTAGGACTGATCTTTCTTGTGCTGGATCCCTATCGGCGGGATCGGACCATACGATTCCACGCCTGGCAGTCCTTGTTGTGGCTCTGCGCGCTGATTGCGGTGCGGATCGGCTTGGTGATTATCTGGGCCGTATTGGCGGTAGTGATGCCCTGGACGCTGTGGAGCCTTGTGTTCCGCTTGGTGGAACTCGCTTTCGTTGCCGGACTCGTCTTGATGGCGGTGAGGGCGTACCAGGGTGGTCGGCTGGTTTTGCCGATCATCGGTCCAATCGCGACAAAGCAGGCTGGCTGAGCGGACCCATTGTGGGGCAGCCAATCTTGGCTGCAGCCGGCTTTCAGCGGGCCCATCGATTGACTGCCCCACACTTGGGATAGTCCTCCAGCAAGCTCCTGGTATGTTACAGTTTTGGCTTCAAGGACAGATGCGTTGAAAGCCTGCCACACGGTGTTCCTGTGCGCTTTTGCTCTGAGCGCCCAGCAGCATAAGCTGAGTATCGACATCGAAACCGACGAAGGCAAGCTCCTCCACCGCTTGGAAGAGCAGGAAAACCCCCTTCAGAAGCGCCAGATCATGGAAGAGTTTGTCGCCAAATATCCCAAACATGCGGGCGTTCCGTGGGTCTACGGACAGCTCCAGCCAATCTACCTGAAGGACGGACAGTTCGATAGAGTTCTAGAGGCAGGCGAGAAGGCCCTCGCCGTTGATCCAGACAATCCCGACTTGGCCTACAACAACCTGAAGGCCGCTGAGGGAAAGAAAGATCCCGAACTGGTGAAAACATGGTCGGCTCGGACATCCCAGTCAGCCCGCAAGATTATCGATGCAGGCAAGCAGGCTACCGACACCGACAAGAAGACGCTCGATTACGCGCGCCAGCTCGATATTTACACCGAATATTCCGTCTACGCGCTCGCTCTGCAAGTCACGGATCCGGCCCAGACAATCGATTTGACAGAGAACCTTGAGCAGCGCAATCCTAAGAGCCAGTATCTTCCCAAACTCTCTGGCAAGTACCTCAACGCTCTGCGGCAAGCGGGACAGGGCGAAAAGGCTGGCGTGCGAGCCGAGCAACTCGCGGCCATCGACCCGAACAACGAGGATGCCCTCTTGATCGCTGCCGACTGGTACCTGCAAAAGAAGAACCAGCCGGAGAAGGTAATTGCCTACTCGACAAAATTGCTAAAACTCCTGCAGGACAAACCCAAGCCCGAGGGCCTGAGCGACCAGGACTGGAAGCGCAAGCGCGATTCCTTTCTCGGCTTGGGCTATTGGATGCCAGGCGTCACCTACAGCGCGCAGGGGCAATTCAAGGACGCGGATCAGTGGCTCCGGCTGGCGCTTCCCTACCTGGCTGACGATCAGTTGCGCGCCATGGGCCTCTTCCATCTCGGGCTGGCGAACTATCAATTGGGGAAGGCCGCCAAGAACAAGGCGCGCATGCAGGAGGGGTTGAAATACTCGGAAGAATCGGCCGCCCTGGCCAGTCCGCTCCAGGTTCAGGCTTTAAAAAACGTGCAGGTTATCCGAGCCGAACTGGGCATGAAGTAGCGACGTACGACCGTTCAGATGGTTGGACTACATGGTACTGGAAGCTCTAGAAGCTGGCATGTGAACCGGATTACAATATGAAGTAACCCTTGTGAGTGTCCGAAGTATTCTCCGCAGGTCATTTCTGTTCGCGCTGGCGCTGTCCGCGCTTGACGCTCAGGTCATGCTCGATCGTTCCGGAAGAATGGCCGGCGTCAGACGATACCATAGTCTCTCTATTGACGCCGATGCGCTTCTCGAAGCGGCTAGAACAGGCAATTCAACGCCCTTCCCGATTGATGGACAATGGCATCTTCTTAAGCTGTCGCTCAATGACATGCGAGGTCCTGGTTACAAAGCGATCTTAATCACTCCTGCAGGTGATGTGGAGATTCCGACCGGCCCACCGACAACCTACAAGGGCAAACTCGACGACGACCCGCGAACCGAAGTTCGTCTGAGCATTTCAGGGAGGCGAGTCCGCGGGTTCGCCTCTTTTGGCAAGTCCTGGTATTTCATAGAACCCGTCCAGCGCGTTGGCGCTCCCCCAAACGGGATCGAGCACGTGGCCTATTCAGCGGCCGATGCCGAGATGCTCCCGAGCATTTTTAACGATACGATCCCGGGAAGGTTTACACCGGAAGCGCTGGCCGCACCTCTGACGGTCGGCGCCCTGCTAACCGCCACGATCATTCTCGATGGCGACGCCGAGTTCTATAACGTGGACCCGGCTAGTTGGATTGATCGCCAAGCCTCCGTTCTGAACGATGTCGAGGGAATTTACAACGCAGAAGTTCAGGTTCATTTTCGGCTTCGGCTGCAAGCGATTCACACTTCCTCGGCGGATTTCATCGGCACGTCGGTGTGTTCGAACGTAGCTCAGGATCTCGTGGCCCAAGTAAACACGTATTGGGCCCGGCGCACCGAAGGGCGCGATCTGGTGCATGTGTTCTCGGGTAAGAATTTTGACAGCGGAGTGATCGGCTGCTCCTATGAACCTTCGCTCGGCACCACTCAATCGGCCAGCATCACCCAGCAGATTTCCAAGGGCGCCAACACTAGCTACGTCGCTTCCGCGCTTCAGAAATCGCTATTGGTCGCGCATGAAATTGGGCACGTGTTCAACGGCGATCATAGTCTCGCGACCAGCGCTTTCGACGCAACTTGCAATTGCTACGACGACACCATCATGAGCGGCAGCTTCTCCGGCACATCCACAGCGGCGGGCGGGCATCGCATTGTGAATCATTTCTCGGACGCCAATAAGCAGAGAATGATCGCCACGGCTCAGGCGCAGCTCTGCGCGATCGGTCCTGGTTCGGCGGACACTGGCGCGGCCGGCAGCGCCTTCGCCGACGACTATTTCAAGAATGGCGGACCGGCGATGCTCGGCTGCGCCTCTGACACCCTGCACGTCTGGGGCAACGGCAACATCCAGGATTTCACCACCGGGACTGGAACGAGAAGCGCAATTCTGATCGGGAACGGGCAGAGCACGGCTGCGTGGCTGCATGATTCCATCTGGACCTATTATTTGGGCGCGGGCGGCCCGGGGCTTACGTTCAGCGACGGGACGGCACTGGGCTATCCCGTGCAGGACGAAGCGATCGGGCCGCCTTCATCCTTTTCGGGGTCCCACACGCTGTTCAGCCTGACGCAAAACGGCGAGATGCAATCGTATACTTCGGGTGCGCATCTGGGACAGACATACGTTGTGCACGGTCTAGTTTTGTCGAAGTGGGCGCAAGCCTGCCTGGGTCAAGCGTGCAGGAGCGGCGGGCCGCTCGGCATGCCAATCGCTGAGGAAGCGGCAGCTCCGAGCTCGCCGCAGGGAACCGCAGGCAGGTCCCAGAGCTTCGAAAATGGACAGATCTATCGGCTCGGTTCGGGTCCCCGCGTAAACACCAGCTTTTTTGTGGAAGGTGCGATCGCGGCCAAATACGCGTCCGTGGGGGGAAGTTCCAGCAGTATCGGGTTTCCAGTGTCGGACGAGTATGCGTGGAACGGGGGATTGAGGAACGACTTCGAGGGCGGCTATATTTCCTGGACTTCGGCTGGAGGCGCGGCGTTGGTACCCACCCCTCCTGAAACTGTTTCCAAGCCTCTGACGCCTTCTGGATCGCAAGCCGGCGCGCCGCAGACTTCCTACGTGTTTCTCACTGGAGGAGCCATCTCGAGCCGAGGCAACCCGGTTCGCTACAAATTTTCCTGGGGGGATGGCACCGATTCGGGCTGGCTCGTCGCGGGAGTAACTTCAGCGGCGAAGACTTGGAGCACGGCTGGAACCTTCTCGGTCACAGCTTTGGCTGCTCCGAGCGATTTGTCTGTAACGTCTCCGGCGTCTGACGCTTTGACAGTCAGCATTGCGTTCCCGGCCCTTGCCGCGCCAGCCCTTTCAACACCCGCCGACGGCGCAACGGGAGTCCTGTCCACGGCCAGCCTGACATGGAGCGCGGTGACCGGATCTTCCGGGTACACGGTTTACTTTGGAGCGTCCAACCCGCCTCCCCTGCTGTCGCAAACTGCCTCAACCAGCTACCAGCCGGCCCTCGCCGCGGGAACCACGTATTTCTGGACCGTCGCGAGCCGCGACCCGAATCATGGCAATGCGGAAGCGAAGGCGCAGGTGCGTTCCTTTGCAACGGCGAGCGCTTCGATTGCCTTCAATTCAAGTCCAGCGGGCGCGCCGATCACAGTAGACGGTCAAACCGCGACAGCGCCGTTCACGCTCATTCTTCCAAACGGCCCCCATACGATCACTTCCGCAGGCTCTTTCGCGGGGGCAGCAGGCACGCAGTACGTATTCGCGGGATGGGGGGACGGCGTGAGCCCCGCCAGCCGAACAATCACGGTGGGGGCTGGACAACCTGCGAATTATATCGCGAACTTCACCACTCAGTATCAACTGACTCTCAATGCCTCTCCCTCCAGCGGCGGGAGCGTGACCCCAGCATCGGGGCAGTTTTACAACGCCGGCACTCTCGTGCAGATTACGGCGAGCGCGGCAGCGGGATCGGTGTTTGGGGGATGGGTGGGGAGCGTGGCATCCGCCTCGAGTCCGGCCACGACCGTAACGATGACTGGCCCGCAAACGGTCACTGCGAATTTCAACGGACCCGTTTTCATTACGTTCCAAACGAGTCCAACGGGCCTGCCGGTTACGGTGGATGGTGCAACGCAAAATGGCGGATTGAGCGTGGCATTGACTCCAGGCGCTCACTCGATTAGCGTGGCTTCTCCGCAGTCTTCCGGCGGCATCCAAAATACGTTTGCCTCTTGGTCCGACGGCGGAGCGCAGTCGCATTCGATTACTGTCGTCGCAAATCAGGCCGCCACCTTTACGGCGAGCTTCACGACGCAATACCAGTTGGCGATTTCTGCTTCGCCCTCATCCGGAGGAACCATCTCGCCAGCCTCCGGGGGATACTACGTTCCGGGCAGCGCAGTGCCCATTTCGGCCAGCGCGGCTGCGGGGTCGGTTTTCTCGGGCTGGTCGGGTGCGGTTGCCTCTCCATCGAGCCTTTCCACGACCGTCACGATGACTGGCCCCCAGTCCGTCACCGCCATTTTTAACGGCTTGGTCCCGGTCACGTTCCAAACGAGTCCGGCAGGGCTCCCGATAACTGTAGATGGCGCTACCCAGAATGGCGGATTTACCGTGGCGTTAACGCCCGGCCAGCACAGCGTGAGTGTTTCGTCTCTCACTTCGAACGGCGTCCAGAACACCTTTGCATCCTGGTCCGACGGCGGCGCTCCATCCCATTCGATCAGCGTGGTCGCAAACCAGCCCGCCACGCTTACCGCGAACTTCGCCACGCTATACCAGCTAATCACTTCAGCTTCGCCGCCGTCCGGAGGAACCGTAGCGCCAGCTTCAGGCGGGTATTTCGCTCCGGGCAGCGCCGTGCCCATTTCGGCCAGCGCGGCTGCCGGATCAATTTTCTCAGGCTGGTCGGGTGCGGTGGCCTCTCCATCCAGTCGTTCCACGACGGTCACGATGACTGGCCCGCAGACGGTAACCGCAATTTTTAATGGACTTGTCCCCGTCACGTTTCAAACGAGTCCGGCGGGGCTACCAATGATTGTGGATGGCACCGCGCAGAGTGGAGGATTCACTCTCGCATTGACCCCCGGCCAGCATAGCGTGAGCGTCTCTTCTCAAACATCGGGCGGGGTGCAGAACACGTTCGCATCCTGGTCCGACGGGGGCGCGCAATCGCACGCGATTACCGTATTTTCCGGTCAGCCGTCCACGTTCACGGCGAGCTTCGCGACCCAATATCAGTTGACGATTCTGACCTCGCCGCCAGGTTCGGGGACGGTAGCCCCCGCCTCCGGCGGATACTACGCCTCGGGCAGCACGGTGCCAATCAGCGCATCGCCCTCGGTTGGGTTCGCTTTTTCAAACTGGTCAGGAAACGTGACATCCGCCACCAGCGCGTTCTCGAGCGTCGCCATGAACTCGCCTCAGACCGTGACCGTCAATTTTAGCGGATCGCAGGCCTCATCCACTGTGTTCATCCGCCAGCTTTATCGGGACCTGCTGAATCGAGAGCCGGACGTTCCAGGCATGACGTTTTGGCAAGGGCAGATTGCAGCCGGAGTCCCCCGAGCACAAGTCGCAAGCAACTTTTTCACCAGCCCGGAGTTCTCCTCGAGCGGGCTGTATATTATCAAGCTCTACCTGGGCGTCCTCGGCCGGGATCCCGATTTCGAGGGCTGGTCCTTCTGGTTTAATTCGCTGCGCACTGGCCTCCTGCCCTCGTCCATGCTGGACTCATTCCTCGGTTCGCCTGAATTTGTGAGGAAATACGGGAACTTGTCGAATGCGGATTTCGTGACCCTGGTGTATAGAAGCGTTCTTGGGCGCGACCCTGATCCGACCGGGCTGCAATACTACCTGGATCGCTTGTCCGGAAATCTGCTGTCGCGCGGATCTGTCTTCAATCAGTTTCTACTAAGCTCCGAGTATGACGCCAAGGTGAGAGCGCAAGCGTACTCCAACCTGCTCTACATGGGATTCCTGCGACGAACCGCGGACCCGACCGGCTTAACGTTCTGGATCGGTTCGCTCTCCGGCGGAAGCTCTCTGACCAGCGCAATCGATGGATTCATCACCAGCGCCGAGTATCAGAACCGGTTGGCGCAAGCCGGGCCGTAGGCTTCCGTTTAAAAGCTGATTCCCAACAGAAGCGAGGCTTCATTCTTCGAACTCGAGCCGGTGGAATTGCCCCAGCGAGCGTACCGGGCCTCCGGAGCGAATGCGAAGCGGCCAGCATGAAACCTGAGGCCCGCCGCGACCACCGCCCCGACTTGCAAATCGGATCGATCGTGGTTATTGAAGGTTTGGGTGAAAGCGCGGCCACTCGAATCCACACCGCTTTGAGAGACAACGGAATTAAACTTGATCGTGCGAAGCGCCCAGCCGGTCCCCACAAAAACTCGCCCGCCTTTGACCTCCGGATGAAAATAGTATTTCCCGAGAAATGGAAACTCCCAGGAGTTTCCGCGCTGCCGACTAGAAAAAGAGCTAATTAGGCCAATGTTACTGCCTGTCAAGATACTTCCGCTGAATCCATAGGAGCTTCCGATTCTCCGGTAAAGAGCGTCGGCCTCAATGGCAAAGCCGGCAGGCAAACTCACTTCGATCGTTGGGCCGACGAGATAAGGCCTGGATTCGTCATGAGACGTCGTCCCATCCAGGAGGGGAACGCCGCCCTTGACGCCCACTGAAATTGCTTGTGCCGAGGCGGCCTGTGCTCCCGCAATGCCGGCGAACAAAATTAGAACATAAGTTTTCATGCACTGACGGGTGCATTCCCATTTCCAATCGGCCAGTTGTTATTCTTCAGACGCGTGGCGCGCGGACGCCGTGAAACTCAGGCAACATCCGTGAACTCGGATGCCTATTTCCCGCGCAACACCTAATTCGAAATCATCCCGATCGTCGCCAGCCACGTCTCCACCAACTGAGGCCATCTCGTTATCGGAAACTTCGTGGGACGCAGCCCAAAGGCATGTTTGCCTTCCGCGTACAGATGCATTTCCACGGGAACCCCGGCGTTCTTAAGCGCAATGTAGTAAACCAGCGAATTGTTGATATTGTCGACGGGATCGTTTTCAGCCTGAAGCAAAAAGGTAGGAGGGGTCTGGCGGGTGACAGGAACATCCGGATTCAACTCAAAAGTCTTGTTGGAAATCCAGAGATGCCCCGGATAAAGGCTCACCGCGAAATCCGGGCGGCAGCTTTCTTTGTCCGCCGCATCTACAGCCGGATACAAACGTTTCTCAAAGTGCGTGCTGATATCTGCGGCCAGGTGCCCGCCTGCCGAGAACCCAAGCACCCCGATCTTGTGTGGATCGACATGATACTCTGCGGCGTGGAAGCGGACCAGCCCCACTGTCCTCTGCGCATCTTCGAGCGCCATCGGGGCTTTCGGTTTGATTTGACGCCGCCCATCCCCATGCATCCCGGAGTTCGGAACGCGGTATTTCACGAGCACGCACGTTACGCCCTTCGAGGTCAGCCAGTCGCAGACCTCCGTGCCTTCGATATCGATCGCCAGGACGTAATAGCCGCCGCCGGGAAACACGATTACCGCAGCGCCCGTATTCTTTCCCTTTGGCGAGTAGACCGTCAGCGTGGGTCGCGAGACATTGTCGACCTCTCCCGGTTCCGGCATCGTCTCGGTGTTGGGCGGAGGGCCGAACTGCGCGTCAGGTGGAGTGCCTGGCCATATCGGGACTTGCGTGTGGCCCGGCGATGGCTGCCATCCAGGCTTCTGGGCGAACAGACTGCTACATGCAAGAAACAAGCATAGACTCAGGATGAATGGGTTTGACACGATTTCGATTCTAACCGGTTCCACAAGTCCTCACCACCCACCCTGACGTTGAACTTGTAGCGATTTTGGCTCCTGCTCCGAACACGCCCGGCTTGGTCGAGATGGAAGCGAACCTCCTTCTCGAGTTGCTCTTCCAACTGCCTGCGGTGGAAAAGGCCAAGCAGCCAAGTCACTGGTGCCTACTTCGAGTTCTGCGGTCCTGGGAAGGATGCTTCGTTCTTCTACATATTAACGAAGCGTGCCGCGCAATTCAGCAACCTCCTTTCGCAAGTCAGCGACCTCGCTCCTCAACTTCGGGAGCCGCGCCAGGTTGGCGAGCTGCACAAGATACTCCTTCAAGGGCCGCGCGGGCGTCCCCCAAACTACTTGTCCCTTGCGCACGATTTTCGACGTTAGAATTCCGCAACCCGATCCAAGCACCGCGCCGGACTCGATGCGAGCCTTATCGCCAATTCCGACTTGGCCCCCGATCATCGCGTAGTCCTCAATGATCACTCCGCCCGAAAACCCGGTTTGGGCAGCTACCACTACGTGGTTTCCAATCTGGCAATTGTGTCCCACATGCACCATGTTGTCGAGCTTGGTGCCGTTGCCGATGCGCGTGACCCCGAGCGCTGCCCGGTCAACGCAAGCATTCGCCCCGATCTCGACATCGTTGCCGATTTCAACCGATCCGATCTGCGGAAATTTCTCGTATCGGCCGTCCACCATGACGAAGCCGAAGCCGTCCGCGCCCAGTACGCATCCAGAGTGCAGCACTACCCGATGGCCCACACTGACTCTCTCGTACAACGTTACGTTCGGCTCAAGCACACAATCTGAACCGATCCGGCAGCCCGCTCCGATTGTGCATCCAGCCGCGATCACGGTACGAGGCCCGATCCGAACATCAGTCGCGATGGTCACGTGAGGACCGATCGAAGCCGCCGAATCAATCACCGCTCCAGCTCCTATAAGAGCCGAGCCGTGAATCCCCGCAGCGGGATGAACAACTGGATACAGCAGCCTTACAGCGTGCGCGAAAGCTGCCCGCGGATCGGCGACGCGGATCAGCGTTCGCCCGCCCGGAAAATCGGCTGGAGTCAACAAACAGCCAGCCCGCGATTCCGCCGCCCGCGCCAGCGCTGTTCGACCACTCACAAACGAGAGATCGCCCGCCTCCGCGGACTCCAGCGACGCTGCCGTTGAGACCTCAACATCGTTTCCTTCCGGCACCGCGCCCAGCAAGCCAGCCAACTCCGAAACCCTCAATGGTTGCACCTCTCGCCGCTATATTACAAGCTCCTTTCATGCCAATCGACCCATCGGCCTAAGTTCGCTGCGCGACTCTTATTTAGCTATTGCGCGGTCTCTGAAAACAGCATCACTTTCAGCGTGTGAAACATGATGAACGTATCCAAAGTCATTGCCAGATTCTTGATGTAATACAGATCGTATTCCAGCTTCATTACTGTATCTTCCAGCGTGTCGCCGTATTTATAGTTTATCTGCGCCCAGCCCGTGATTCCCGGTTTCACGCAATGACGCTGGCGATAGTAAGGAATTTGCTCCTCAAGCGTCTTTACGAACTCCGGGCGCTCTGGACGCGGTCCTACAATTGACATGTCTCCGAGCAGCACGTTAAACAACTGAGGCAGTTCGTCCAGCCGCAGCCGCCGAATCCACTTTCCCACGCGCGTAATGCGCGGGTCGTCCTTCTGAGCCCAAACTGCCCCGCTGCGAGCTTCCGCATCCGTATACATCGACCGGAACTTGAAAACCGTAAACGTCACATCATTTAAGCCAACCCGCGCTTGCCGGTAGAAGACCGGCCCCTTGGAAGACACCTTCACCGCGATAGCCACCAGGGCCATGACTGGCAAGAAGAGCAGCGACAACAGAGCCGCGATCACAAAGGAATACGCAGAATGCCAAGTCACGCTATAGCCGCGCGGGCCGAGTTTCGCCGAAAATATCAACTGCGAAGGACGCAGTTCGCGAATCGAGATCCGCCCGAAGGTCGATTCGTATGTATAGAGCGCGTCTTCGATGTGGATGCCTGAGAAGCGCAGTTGCAGCAAATCGCTGACAGGAAGTTTCGCTCGCCTCTCCGTCATCCCCACCACAATGCGGTTGGGCTTCAACGCCAGGACCAGGTTTGTAAGTTCGCTGATGGGTCCGAGCAGCTTGCCCCCCGGCAGTTCGGTTCCGGGGTCTATGTTATCGTCCACGTATCCGATGGTGGTCAAACCCATCTCGGGATGCTCCTGGAGGTGAGCGGCGATTTCTTGATTCACTGTGGAAGTGCCCAGCATCAAAAGGCGCTGCTGTCCCAGAGCCTTTAAAACCACCGTGCTGTAAAATAGCCTCCAGCCCGGGAGGAGGATCAAGGTGAGCCCGCTCCCCATAATCATCAAATACTTCGGTACGGTCCAAGTTGGAAGCTTTAGATAGGTCAGGAGCGCCTGAATCAAAAACGCCATCCCCACCACGAGGCAGAGTTGCTGCAGCAGCAGGATTTTGGATTTGACGCGGAAGCGCGCATACAAGTCCGTGAAGTAGATTCCAAAGACGATGCAGACCACCACCAAGCCGATCCGCAGGAATCCGCTATCCGTCCAGAGGAAAAACGGCGCGTCGATCTCAAATTCGATTACTTGATAAAAAATGAAGGTTGCGGCGAGGTAACACGCGTAGATGAGAAGAAACTCCGAAACGAGCAACCCAAGGACGCTCGTTGGGATAAAGACCCTGAAGAGCCGAATCATCTATAATTTCCGATGGCCATCCAGACTTCCATTATAGCGGTCATCCCCAGCCTGAAATGCGATCTAACTGATTGAGGATTCGACCTTGACGGGGGACTGCCCAGGAGCGATAATAATGTTGGACCAGAAAAGTCGTATATTGTCGGAAGCGCCTCGCTGCTGAAAGTACCATGCTCAAGCTCACCAAAAAAGCCGACTACGGATTGATTGCCCTCAAGCATCTGGCTGTCAACCAAGGCAGCGGAAGCAGCAGCGCCAAGGACATCGCCGAGTGCTACGGAATCCCGCTGCCTCTGCTCTCCAAAATTCTCCAGAAGCTCGTAAAAGGCGGTTTTCTTCGATCGGAGCACGGCACCAATGGCGGTTACAAGCTGGCACGCGACTCCCGCGACATTACCGCGCTTGAGATCATTCGCAGCATAGACGGACCCATCTTCCTGACCTCTTGCTTTACCGAACACGGGATGTGCAGCCATTCCGAGCGCTGCAACGTGCGCGAGCCGCTGCGAAAAGTTCACGAAGGAATTTTGCGACTTCTGTCGAGTATCACCATCTCCGATATGTCGCATGACGATAGCTCCGACCCGGAATTGCCTTCCTCCCGGCTGTATGCGCTGGAGGCGGCGGGTCCCGACCGGGATTCAAGGAATAAAACGATATGAAATTGCCGATCTACATGGATAACCACGCGACCACGCCAATGGATCCGCGGGTGTTCGAAGCGATGAAGCCGTACTTCACCGAGGTGTTTGGAAACGCAGCCAGCCGCAACCACAGCTTCGGATGGCAGGCGGAAGAAGCGGTCGAAAAGTCGCGCAAGCAGATTGCGGATTTGATCGGGGCAACTCCGAAAGAAATCGTCTTCACCGGGGGAGCCACCGAATCGAACAACCTGGCTTTGAAAGGCGTGGCCGAAATGTATGCCGAAAAGGGCAATCACATTATCACGGCGGCCACGGAGCATAAAGCGATTCTGGATACGTGCAAGCGGCTGGAGAAATCGGGCATCCGCGTGACCTATCTTCCAGTTAAGACCAACGGCTTGGTGGATCTCGACATGCTGCGCGACGCGATCACCGATAAAACGATCCTCGTCAGCATTATGTATGCGAACAACGAGATAGGCGTGGTTCAGCCAGTGGCGGAGATCGGGAAGATCGCGAAAGAGCGCGGGGTGCTGTTCCACTCCGACGCGGTGCAAGCAGCCGGAAAAATTCCGGTCAACGTGATCAAGGACAACATTGACATCATGTCCTTGACCGGACATAAACTTTACGGGCCGAAAGGTTGCGGCGCTCTCTACGTTCGACGCAAGGGGCCCCGCGTTCAGATCACTGCCCAAATGGATGGAGGCGGGCACGAAAGAGGGATGCGCTCCGGTACGCTGAACGTGCCCGGCATAGTCGGCCTCGGTGAGGCATGTGCCCTTTGCCAGGCGGAAATGCCGGAAGAATCCAGGCGCATGGCGTTCTTGCGCGATAAGCTCCGCAGCAAGCTGGAATCGCAACTCGACGAGGTTTACGTGAACGGCACGATGGAGCACCACTTGCCGAATAACCTCAACATCAGCTTCGCTTACGTGGAAGGCGAGTCGCTGCTGATGGGCATCAACGACATCGCCGTTTCGAGCGGATCGGCTTGCACGTCAGCCACTCTCGAACCGAGCTACGTGCTCAAGGCACTTGGCGCTGGAGACGATTTGGCCCACTCTTCTATCCGTTTCGGTCTCGGTCGTTTCAATACGGAAGAGGAAGTGGACTATGTCGCCGCGAAGGTGGTCGACGTGGTGAGAAAGCTGCGTGAGTTATCGCCGCTGTATGAGATGGCGAAAGAAGGCATCGACCTTTCAAAGGTGCAGTGGGCCGCGCATTAAGAATAGATTAGATAGAGGAAGAGGGAGATCAAATGGCATATTCAAACAAAGTTCTCGATCATTACAACAATCCGCGCAACGTCGGCTCTATGGATAAAAGCGACCCGAACGTTGGCACCGGCATGGTGGGCGCGCCCGAATGCGGCGACGTGATGAAGCTGCAGGTGAAGGTTAATCCCGAAACCGGCATTATCGAAGATGCCAAATTTAAGACGTTCGGATGCGGCAGCGCGATCGCCAGTTCTTCTCTCGCCACAGAGTGGCTGTACGGGAAGACCGTCGACGAAGCCTTGCAAATCAAGAACACCGACATCGTGAACGAGCTGAGCTTGCCGCCTGTGAAGATCCACTGCTCCGTGCTCGCCGAAGACGCCATCAAGGCCGCGATTACCGACTACAAGCAGAAGAGCGCTCTGCATAAAACCGAGTCGGTTCTGGTATCGTAGCCATGGTGGAAGCGCAAGCGGGCGTGATTGACGTCACGCCCAAAGCCGTTTCGAAAATTCGCGAAGCCTTTCAAAAGCAAGGCGTCACGGGCGGACTGCGGCTGGGTGTCTTAGGCGGCGGTTGTTCGGGCCTGAGCTATCTGTTCAAGTTCGACCCCAAGCCCAGGCCGAAGGACCAGGTGTTCGATTTCGGCGACGTCAAAGTATTTGTGGATCCCAAGAGCATGGTGTTCTTGGACGGGATGACGCTCGACTGGAAGGATTCGCTGATTCACTCGGGCTTTGCTTTCGATAATCCGCACGCCAAGAAGAATTGCGGCTGCGGAACGTCCTTCACTGCGTGAATCCGTCGTCGGACTATTACGAACTGTTGGGGATGCCTCGGCAATTTAGTCTCTCGCAGGATGTCCTTCAGGCGCGATTTTACGAGTTGAGCCGGCAATGGCACCCCGACAAGTTTGCGCGCAGGTCGGAGGCGGAGCGGCAGAGCGCACTCGATCTATCGTCCTCTTTGAACGATGCGTATCGCACTCTGCGCGATCCCGTCAAGCGTGCCGAATACCTGCTCAGGCTGGAAGGCTTCGATATGGGCGAGCAGGGCTCCAAAGATGTTCCCCCGGAACTGCTCGAAGAAGTCTTCGAACTCAACATGGCCCTGGAAGAATTGCGCAGCGGCGATGAATCTGCCAAGGCGCAGCTTGAACAAGCCAGGAACAATTTCGTGAAGATGCTTTCTAAGATCGATGCCGATCTTGGCAGCGAGTCCGCCCAATATGATGCGAATCCGGTTAAGGACACCCTTTCGAGAATCCGCATTCTTCTGAATCGCCGCAAGTATATTCACAATCTTGTTGAACAGGTTCCCGGACCTTCTCTTTCCTAAACAAAATGTCCACTTTTCAAATCGATTTCGGCGCGGAAGATCGCGTTGTCGGGATTGATCTCGGCACAACCAACAGTTTGGTCGCATTCATGGATCTGACCGGCCCGAAGATCATTCCAGGTGCCGACGAAGATAGGCTGGTTCCGAGTGTCGTTTCCATTCAAGAGAATGGAGAAGCAGTGGTCGGGAACGCGGCTCGCGAACTGCTGATCACCGAATCCGAACGCACCGTATATTCGGTGAAGCGCCTTATGGGCCGCGGTTTGGCGGACGTTCAGGATGAGTTAAAGCTGTTTCCATTCAAAGTGGACCAGGGCAGCGACTCCGTGATCCGGCTCAAGCTGGGAGACAAGACGCTGACGCCTCCCGAAGTCTCCGCGTACGTTTTGCGCCAGTTGAAACACAATGCAGAAGTGTATCTGGGCGAAGCGGTGAACAAGGCCGTGATCACGGTGCCTGCTTACTTCAACGACGCGCAGCGACAGGCGACCAAAGACGCTGGACGCATCGCGGGCCTGGATGTGCTCCGTCTGGTAAACGAGCCGACAGCCGCTTCTCTCGCCTACGGACTCGATAAGCGCAAGAACGGGGTCATTGCGGTTTACGATCTTGGCGGCGGCACCTTTGACATTTCGATTCTCAAACTGCATGACGGTCTCTTCGAAGTGCTGGCGACCAATGGCGACACCCATCTGGGCGGAGACGACATCGACAACCTCATGCTGCGAATCGCGCTTGAGGATATTCACAGCGAGTGGGGCGAGGATCTTTCTGGCGATAAGGAAGGCATCCAACGGCTTCGGCGCGCGGTGATCCATGCGAAGGAGCAACTCTCTTTCGTTCCGTTCACGAGCATCGATCTCGAGTATCGAGGTCGCAGATACACACGCGAGATCACCCGGGACTTGTTCGAAAAGCTGGTCACCCCGATTGTCGATCGCACGCTCGGACCGTGCCGCGACTGCATCAAAGATGCCGGTGTCTCCGTCGCTCAGATCGATGAAGTGGTGATGGTGGGCGGGTCGACTCGCATTCCGATGGTGCGTTCCGCCGTGGAGACTCTGTTCCGCGCCAAGCCTCATACCGAACTTAATCCCGATGAGGTGGTGGCGCTCGGAGCGGCGGTTCAGGCCGGAATTCTCTCGGGCCACGTCGAGGACAAATTGCTGCTCGATGTCACGCCCCTTTCTTTAGGGATTGAAACCATGGGCGGCGTGGTGTCCAAGCTGATTCATCGGAATTCGACCATACCGGCCAGCGCCACCGAGAACTTTACGACGGCTGTGGACGGCCAGCGCAACGTCTTGATTCATGTGCTGCAAGGCGAACGCGAACTGGTTAAGGATTGCCGCAGCCTGGCGCGCTTCGATTTGAAAGACATCAATCCGATGCCCGCCGGTTTGGCCCGCATTGAAGTCCGCTTCCTTATTGACGCGAATGGAATCCTGAACGTCACCGCTCGCGATCAGCGAACCGGTAAGGAGCACAGCGTGGACGTGAAACCGTCCTATGGTCTCACCGACGAGCAAGTGGAAGGCATGATTCTGGAATCCTTCGATAAAGCCGAAGAGGATTTTCAGGCCAGGCAGGTTCGCGAGGCCCGCGTGGAGGCCGATACCATTCTGGGCGCCCTCGATAAGGCTCGCCGCAATGATGCCTACTTTGAATTAAGCGAAGAAGAGAGGGGGGCAATCGACAGAGCGACGAACGAGCTGCTGCTGGTTTATCACGCCGACGATCACGAGTTGATCTTGAACAAGATCGAGCAGTTGAACGAGGTGACGATGTCGCTGGCCGAGAATATGATGAACACCGCGGTTCGGGGCGCGCTTAAGGGAACTAAAATCGAGTAGGAGCCATGCCAAAACTCACGTGGAGCAACATCGACGACATCGCGCTTTCTTTGGCCGAGAAGTATCCCGATTTGGACCCGACCCACATCCGGTATACGGACATGCATAAGTGGATTACCGAGCTGGATGGATTCGCGGACGACCCGCTAGGTTCTACAGAGGGCAAGCTGGAAGCGATTCAAATGGCTTGGTTGGAAGAATATCAGGACTCCCAAAGTTAGTTGTGGGGCAGCCAATCATGGCTGTCGCTGAAAACCAAAGTGGGGCAGGCAATCGTGCCTGCAGCCGGCTTTAAGCCGGCATTAGCATGGCCAGATACACTTAACAAGGGTTCCCAGCGTGTCGGTAGACAAGTTTGCCCAATTCCACTTAATTTTTAGAGTTAGGCACATTGTGTAGGGCGGCTCCCCTGAGCCGCGCTGGGCGCCCTCGCCCGGCTCCTGCGGAACCAGTAAGTTCGAAAGCCGACGAGGGCGTTGGCTGCGGGACAGGGGTCCCGCCCCACAAAACTAAGTAGCATTGGGCAAGATTGCCTGCCCCACGCCTCCGCGGCCCTTCGAAAGTTCCCTCACCTCGAGATCCGTCAACATCCGATACTTCCCGATCTCCAAACCCCCAATCTTCAGCGAGCCTATCCTGGTCCGAACCAGCTTTAGAACCTTGCTACCCAGCGCTTCGATCATGCGCCGGACTTGGCGGTTGCGTCCCTCCTCAAGAGTGATCTCGACAAAAGAGTACTTCTCCGAATCGCGAATCCGCTCCACAATCGCCGGTTTGGTGATGCCATCGCTCAGCTCCACACCCTGCCGCAGCTGATCGATCTGCTCGTCGGTCAAACGGGTCGAAGCCTTCACTAGGTACGTCTTCGGGACCTTATGATCGGGGCTCATCACCCGCTCGGCGAAGCGAGTATCGTTGGTCAAAATGAGCAGGCCGGTAGAGTCCTGATCCAGCCGTCCTACTGTGCCTAGGAACTGTTTCACCTGTGGAATCAGATCGTAGACCGTCGGCCGGCCATCCGGATCCTTATACGTTGTGATGTACCCCTTGGGCTTGTAGAGCAGCAGATAGACTTTCTCCTGTTCACGAAGCGGCCGGCCATCCACGGTGACCTGATCGCGCTCGAGATCCACCCAATGGTCAGGCGTCTGGATTAGCCTGCCGTTCACGCGAACACGACCGGCTCCGATCCATTTGCGGGCATCCGTGCGCGAACCGAGGCCCGCCTTGGAGATCACTCTGTCCAGTGTCTTTATGGGCCGCTCGCGATTGTCCACAACTTTGTTATATGCTATTTGCAAACATCGCCTGGCACTTTGATAGAGTGGTCAGTTCCATGCGACACACATTTGTCTTCACCTTCTTGTTCACCACCGGCATCGCGATCTGCGCCGAGCGCGGGGAAGAGATCCGCCTGTGGGCCAACGGCGCTCCCGGATCGGAGGGAATTACAGCAGCCGAAGTCTCCAAGCCATCCGTGAATGCGAAGTACGGCTCCTTGCCGGGCAATTTCACCGTCACTCATTACCCATCCATCTACGTCTTCCTTCCTCCTAAGGAGAAGGCGACCGGAGCCGCCATGGTGGTCGCGCCGGGCGGCGGACACAGCCAGCTGGTAATCGAGAAAGAAGGCTGGGAAATGGCTGATTGGCTGAACGAGCGAGGCATCGCGGCGTTCGTTTTAAAGTATCGGCTGGCTCGCGCACCCGAGTCAAAGTACACGCTGCCCCGCGAAGTTTATGCCGATGCGGCGCGTTCCGTGCGGCTGGTGCGGAGCCGGGCCAAGGAGTGGGGCGTGGATCCGGGCCGTATCGGGTTTATCGGTTTTTCCGCCGGGGGCGAGGTCGCTGGCATGATCGAGACCAAATTCGACGCGGGCAACTCGAATGCTTCCGATCCCATCGAACGAGCGAGTTCGCGGCCCGATTTCGACATTCTGATCTATCCCTTCTACAGGCCGGGATCCGCGCCACCCCGTCCCGGCGCAGTTCCAGCCCAACCGCCATCCATTCCGCCCGCGCTGATGACCATACCCGCCAATTCCGACTTCCCCATTCCGGACAACGCCCCTCCGGTCTTTATGGTCTGCACTACGGACGATCCGTCACACGTAGTGCCCACGGTCAAGTTCTATCTGGAACTGGAAGCGCATCAAGTCCCTGCCGAAATGCACATTTACGAATACGGCGGACATGGCTTCGGGTTGCGCGCGACAAAAAAGCCTGGGTCGCCGGTCGAGACTTGGCCCGCCCGGCTGACCGAATGGCTTGGTTCGAGGGGAATTTCAAAGCCTGTCAGCTAACAGGCGGTCACTGCGGTTCAGGCTTTACCGCGTAGTAGCCCTTGCGCGCCTGAACCTTATAGTCTTTATTGCCGGTCTTGATATCCACCTTTCGAAAGGTCCCATCCTTGGTTCCATTCGTGGGCGTGTAGCCAATCGCATACTGGCTGCGCATCTCGTCCTGCAATTGCTGGAAGATGTCCTGCAAGCTGTTCTTCCGATCCACGCTGAACACGTGTCCGCCGGTATCCTCGGCCATTCGTCTCAGCGCTGAATCGCTCACGCCTCCGAAGGTCAGCCCTCCTTGCGAGTAGAACTGGCGGTCAACGTAGTAAATTCCGTAGATGATCGCATCGGCTTTCTGAGCGGCTTCAATCGCCTGCTGGATTTTATAGCGGCTGCCCTGATCCTCTCCGTCCGTGATCAACACCAGCACCTTGCGACCCACTTGGCCCTTGAGTTGGTCGGCGGCGGCCAGGTAAACGGCATCGTATAAAATCGTGCCGCGCGGCTGATAGACGGTGGGCACGGGTCCCGGATGAAGCCCGCCTGTGCTCGAATTGACCTTCAGACCTTGCAAGCCTTCTTTCAAAAGCCGCGAGGAGCCGGTGTAATCCTGCAGCAGTTCCGCCTCGGCTCCAAAGCTGATCAAAAATGCAAGATCCTTGGGCCGCAGCACCGAACCAAAGAATTGCGACGCGGCATTTTGTTCTATGCCGATCAGGTTCCCTTGGCTGGCGCTGACGTCGATCAGCAATCCGATAGTCAGCGGCAGATCCGTCTGACGCGTGAAATATTTTATGTCCTGCTGCTTGCCGTCCTCAAAAAGCGTGAAGTCGCCTTTCTCGAGATTGCCGATTAGTCCGCGGCTCTTATTGCGGACTGTAAATAAAATATTGACGATGTCGACATCGACTTTAATTGTGGGAGCCTCCTGTGCCATCGATAGTGAACACAGCAGGAGTAAAGCGATTGGGCGCATTGATCTTATAGTGGTAGATGCAGCGTTTTGGAGTTGCGTTCCATGCGTAAGGCGATCAATCATCTGAAGAAATCCGATCCTGTTCTGGCCGCGATCATCCAGCGGGTTGGACCGTATGTCATCCAATATCGCGAGCCCGCTTTCGAGACTCTCGTCAGATCCATTGTCTATCAACAGCTCAGCGGCAAGGTTGCGGCGGTGATTCTGGCGAGACTGGTGTCAGCGCTGCCGGACGGGCATATCACACCTTCGGCGATCTTAAGCTTGACGCCTGAGCAGATGCGCGCGCTTGGACTTTCCACCGCGAAGACGGCCTACATTCGCGACTTGGCCGTACGCACTCAATCAGGCGAGGTGCTTTTCGAGCGCATCTCCGAACGCACAGATGAAGAAGTGATCGAACATCTCACACAAGTGAAGGGAATCGGCGTCTGGACCGCCCACATGTTTCTGATGTTCGCACTGCAGCGGCCCAATGTGCTGCCCACGGGCGATCTCGGCGTGCGCGCGGCCATTCGAAAAGCATACGGGCTCGAAGAAATGCCGACGCCGAAAGAAGTGGCGGCCATCGCAGAGAAGTGGCATCCTTACTGTTCTGTAGCGAGCTGGTATCTCTGGCGCAGCCTGGACGGTCCGGCGGAGATATAATTCGGAGCACACATGATCGAACAATTCACAACCGACGGAAGCGTTCCGAAGAAGCAAGCGAATCAGGCAGCCATCGTATTCGTACATGGCTTCACTGGAGACTGGAAGAATACTTGGCGCAGCATACCCGATGTTCTGTTGAAGGATCCTCGACTGAGCGGCTGGGACCTCTTCGGGTTTGGATATGCGAGCCATCGCAGCTTCGATATTCTCGGACTGTGGAGCTCCGACGCGAAGCTGGAAGAGATCTCCACCATGCTGCACGCCGAGCCCGCGCTGAACCCTTATGAACGCCTCGTTTTAGTAGCTCACAGCATGGGAGGGCTGGTCGTTCAGCGCGCCCTGGTCAAATACCCCGACCTGCGCGCGCGCACGTCGCACGCATTCTTTTTCGGAACACCCAGCGCCGGGCTCGTGAAGGCGAGTCTGCTCTCGTTCTTCAAGCAGCAGATTCAAAACATGAATGCGAGCGGTGACTTCATTCTTAAGCTCAGGAAAGATTGGGATGATCTGAAACTCAGTTCCGGGCACCCTTTTAAGTTGTTCGCCACCGCCGGAGAAATGGATCAATTCGTACCGCCAGAATCGTCGCTGGGACCCTTTCCCGAATCCGTCCAGCGCGTCATTCCGGGCAATCACATCACGATGCTCGCGGAGGCTGCCGCTGCTCAGATTTTGGTAAACGGGCTAACCGCCAACACCGCAGGAACGGGCGCGCGAAACTCGGCAGCAGTTGCGATTGAGACCGGGCGATCCCAAAAGGTGATCGACCAGCTTTGGCCAAATCGGGCGCAACTCGATGATGGAGGCGCGGTCCAACTCGCGCTGGCGCTGGATGGTTGCCGTCGCCGAGAGGACGCAATCCAGCTTTTGCAAGAGCACAAGTCGGAAGGACCCGATGTAATTGAGGTTCTCGCCGGCAGATTAAAGCGCCGCTGGGTGGTGGAGAGGAAGAGGAGCGATGTCATTCGCGCGATGGAACTGTACCAGCGCGGCTATGATCTGGCAACAGGAAAAACTCCGCCCGACCACGATCAAGCTTATTACTCCGGCATCAATCTCGCGTATCTCGAAATGGCTTATGGCCAGGATTATACAGCCGCTCGTGCCAGGGCAGAGCAGGTTCTGGAGCACTGCGCGGCGGCTGTTCGCTCCGATTCGAAGAAGTGGAAACTAGCTACCGAGGGCGATGCGATGGTCATCCTGGGCCGTCTGGATGAGGCGTATGCCAAGCATGCGGAGGCCGCACGTGAGAAGCTGGCACCGTGGGAAGCGTTTTCGATCGAGGAACAGTCTGTGCGCATCGCCGATGCTTGCGGGCTGACCGAGGATCAGGCGCGCAAGCTGGTCTCGCCTTACTTGATGTGAAGATCCTTGTCTTAAACCAGCAGCCGTGATATCATAAATCAAGTCTGAAACGTGGTCTGAAGATCGTAGACGAAATCGGCAATATTACCCGAGCCAGGGGCGGCGGATTGCTTCGGCGAGAGATTTGGTTAGGGGCGAACGGAGAAGTCACCAGATACAATCTCGCCTACATCAATTTTCTTTTACACGCCAAAGACAATGGACGGGTGCTAGGGTATGACAACGCGCATGCAAGCCATCATAAGCATTTCATGGGTGCCGTCACGGTCGTGAACTTGAAAAGTTTTGAAGAGATCGAAAACCGCTTCCAAGCCGATTGGGAAGCTATTTTGAAAGGATGAGCCATCATGGAAACCATTGAATTCAGGGTTGAGCCAGCAGAAAGCTTTTTCGAACGCGGGAAGAAACTCGCCGCATTAGCCGATGCAGGCAAGCGGATACCGCCCAGCCGAATCGTGGCGTTCGAAGATGCGGAAGACCTTCTTTCTCTACTCACCCCCAAGCGTATTTCGTTATTGAAGAGCGTCAAGGAAACGCCAAGCTCGATTTCAGAGTTGGCGAAAAGATTGAATCGCGACCGCAGTGCCGTGACCCGCGACGTTCATTTGCTGGAAAAGTTCGAAGTCGTGCAGGTGACTGAAAGGCCTCTGCCCGGTCATGGGCGCCAGAAATGGGTCGAGTCGGTCGCCCAGGATATTCAACTCACCGCCAAGCTATAAAATAGGAGCATGGCATATCCAGAACAATTGATCGCACCCATGCGCAAGGACCTCACCCAGTACGGGGTTGAGGAAGCGCGAACCCCCGCCGATGTGGACCGCTTGCTAGGACCTGGCAGCGGCACAGTGCTGATGGTAACGAATTCCGTATGCGGCTGCGCGGCGGGAAGGGCTCGTCCGGCTATCGGCATGGCTTTAAAGAATAAGAATCGCCCCGACAAGGCTGCCACTGTTTTCGCCGGAGCCGATGAGGCCGCTGTCGATCACCTGCGCGGGATTCTGTCGCAGTTTCCGCCATCATCGCCGTCCATGGCTCTCTTCCAGGATGGCAAGCCGGTTTGGATGCTGCATCGACGCGATATCGAACAGCGCGAGGCCATGCAGATTGCAGGACTTATGACAGAAGCCTTCGATCGCTTCTGTGCCAAAACCGCAGTCAGCTAAATCTATTTTCACCGGCCCGGCTTGCGGAACCACAAAACCGTGTCGGGCCGCGCGCCGGACAGCAATTCCCCTCCGCTCGTTACGTTCACCATGTGATGGCCGCGGTACGATTCAATGACACCCAGCACGGCTCCATTGCGCCGGTCGATTTTCATCAGCCATCCCGGCGAACTGGTGGGCTCATCTCGTTGTTGCGTCCCTATCCACAGCGACCCCGCGGCAAAGCTGATGGACGTGACCATGCCTAGATTGCTCCACTCTCCCAGATAAAGGCCGTCCAGATTGAAGCGCTGGATTCTGCCATTTTGGCGGTCCGCCACATAGATCACGCCCTGTTCGTCAATCGTAATTCCATGGGGTTGCGCGAATTGTCCGGGACCGTTTCCGGCACTGCCCCACTGGCGGGTGCGTTTACCATCCGCGGTGTACTCGAGAATGCGGGCGTTCCCGTAGCCGTCCGAGATAAACAGATGGCCGTTGGGGGCGAAGGCGATGTCGGTGGCGCCGTTGAAAGCACCCTTCCCCTGCGGCTGTCCGCCAATCGCAATCTCCATCAGCTTTTCGCCTTTCGGAGTAAACTTGTACACCATCGAACTGGAGGAATCGACGGTCCAAACATTTCCTTCCGGATCGATTCGAATGGAATGCGGGATCTTGTACAGGCCCTTGCCCCAGGAATTGAGCACCCGCCCCTGGGCATTCACCGCAACCACGGGATCGGCATTCTCCCCGCGATGCAGCACGTAGATCACTCCGGAAGGGTCCATGGCAACCGCCGAAGGAAACCCGAGCTCCACGCCAGCGATCCTCAACTCGGATTTTTCAAGGGCTAGCCGGGGTGCTTTGCGAATCAGGGCTAACAACGCGTCGGCCTCCGAACGCTGCACGGACTTCAACAGCTCGGTCGCCGCTTTGCGGACTTGCGGATCTCGGCTTTTCACCGCTTGTGCAAAGGAGAGCCGGGCTCCTCCCGACTTACCTGCTGCCGTCAGCGCCAATCCAAGATTGAGATGTGTGACCGCACTGTCCGGGCGAAGTCGCACGGCTTCCTGAAGAGCAGCCTCGGCTTCTGAGAGCCTTCCCTGCTTGAGCACAGTCGTGCCCAGATTATTCGCTCCTTCGGCCATCTCTGGGTTCAGCACGATGGCTGCGCGAATCGCGGATTCCGCGTCCGCCAGCTTGCCCTGTTGCGTGTAAATTTCCCCCAGCGCGAGTAGGACGGTGGTCTCGTTTGGCGCGAGCGACTGAGCTTGGCGGGTCACGTCCACCGCGCGGTCAAACTGGCCGTTGGCAGCGAGCGCGGTGCCCAGCGATAGCAGATGAGTCCAGCGGCGAGGCTCATGGCTGGCCGCCTGCTCGTAAGATCGGAGAGCCCGATCAGCCTGTCCGACATGCCAGTAAGCCTCTGCCAATTCGTAATACGCATCGCCTCCTTCCGGACGATACCGCTCGATGAGCGTGCGCAGCCGTTCGATCCCAGCCGTAAGATTCGATTGCTGCTTCACTTGAGCAACCGCAAAAGCTATTTCGGCTTCGGGAGTCTTGTCCATGGCCGTTGGGTAGTAGGAAACAACCTCACCCCGATACGGTCGCGTGTTTCCATCATGCTGCTCTTGCACGGGGTTCGCAAAGCGCGGCCTCGCCTGGATCAAGTGATCGGCAATCTCGATGTGGATCGCGTCTGAAGGCCTGCGCCGAGGCATATGGCACTCCGTGCAGGCGGTTCTTGGTAGATGGCTTGCTAGCTTGGACAGCTTCTGAGCATGGCATCCCAGGCAGACCTGCGTGTAATGCAGCGCGGCTTCCGCTCCTTGAGACGGCTTGTGGGGATCGTGGCATTTCGTGCACGTCAGGGCTCCTTTGCTCGCGACAAAGCACCGCGACTGTCGAAGTCGGTACGCCGAGCTAACCAGTTCGAACTTGTCGTCATGACCCGTCCCGGATGCATGATCGAAATGCAGCATGTAATCGCTCAAAGGCTCGCCCGGCCGATAGGAAAATACTCCGCGTCCCTCGCGTAGGAGTGCTGGAGGAAGCTGAGCGCTGGTAGTCTCCAAGTGGCACTGCATGCAAACCTCGATCTGACGCTCGCTCCCGAGCCGCGCTGGATTTACGATTGCGCCTCTGATCGTTGACGATGAAGCGCCGAGTCTGGCAGCGTCCACGTGTGCGTGTCCAGGCCCGTGGCACCGCTGACAGTCGATTCCTTCGGGCAAGCTCGCCGGAAATCTGGAAGCGCCGTCCCAGAAATCCTCGACAGCTGGGACGGCAGGGTACCCGTTATGACAGAAAAGGCAACGATACGTAATCTCCCGGCTGAAACCCAGGTGATCGGGCCGGTCAAACGCCGGGCTCATTCCCCAGTGTCCTCCCTTCTCGGCGTACCAGGTAAGAGGGAGCTCGATCAGCTTGCCGTTCCGCGTCCGATGCAGGTAACTCCGGGCGTGATTTCCAGATCCGAAAACGTAATTCACTTGGGGCTCGAAAACGCTGCCGGCGTAAGTGCGGCGAAGGTAAAATCCGCCCGGGCGACGGTAGGGCTTGAAGTCCTGATCCGACGCTTCGTGATGAATGCTGCTTCCGTCAAATTCGGGCAATGAGGCTTTAGCGTCGACGCTTCGAAAGGATCGGCCCATGCCGGTTTGCGCGTACGTCGACGCAATGTCGCGATGGCAGGGGGCGCAAGAGGCCGGGTCCACGTAGCCTGAATCGGCACCGAAACAAGTTGCGGACGCAAGCAGCGGCAGCGCGATGAAAAACCTCAGATTCACGGCAGTTGCCAATGTTATCAAAAGCCGTCTTGTACACTACTTGTTGGAATGCCTGATGCGCTGAAGGGAGTTCTGCTCCGAGTTGGCATTTTCATCGTGATCGCGCTGCTCGGCCTTAGTATTTTCCCCATTATTATCAACTTTGCCCTGGGGTCAGGCGGCTACATCATCACGGCCGCGCTGGGGACCTTTGCAGCCGCCGCAGTCGCGAACGCCATTCCGCTCCGGATCTACGAGCGAGGCAGGCTTTCCGATATCGGTCTCGGCTGGAACCCCGACTCGCGCCGCAATCTGGTCTACGGCGTGCTGGGCGGCATCGGAGCGGCGCTGTGTGTCCTGGTGCTTCCCGTCCTGACGCGCTCGGCCGAAATCGAGCCAGATGCTGGCTCCAAAACGGAATGGGGCAGCTTGTTATTCCTCTCGGTCATTCTCCTGTTCGGTGCCGTCGGCGAGGAGATGCTGTTCCGCGGCTACGCTTTCCAGGTGCTCGCCAATGCCATCGGACCCT
This sequence comes from Bryobacterales bacterium, assembly GCA_038225555.1. Classification (GTDB taxonomy): domain Bacteria; phylum Acidobacteriota; class Terriglobia; order Bryobacterales; family Bryobacteraceae; genus JANXQZ01. The sequence continues at coordinate 10,225 of JBBRRB010000014.1, read as the reverse complement.
TCGCCGCAATTCTCCCCATCAGCGTGTTGTTCGGTGTGGCTCATATGAATAACCGGAACGTGACAACCTTGGGAGTGGTGAACACCATGCTGTGGGGTGTCCTACTTGGTTATGCGTTTTTCCGGAGCGGCGACCTGTGGCTCCCAATCGGACTCCACTTCGGCTGGAACTGGACCCTACCCCTGCTGGGAAGCAATTTGAGCGGGTTTACAATGGGGGTGACCGGATACGGGCTCCACTGGAAAGTGGGAGAGTTGTGGAGCGGTGGAGCATATGGACCGGAAGGCGGTTTGCTGACAACAGCCGTAGTGGGTGTGCTTTTCGTTTTTCTATTGCGGGCTCCGATTCGAACACAGGAAACTTTTCTGGTGCGGGAGAAGATCATATGAAGGCTCGATGCTGGTTCGTGATGGTGGCTTCGGGATTGTGGATCTTGAGTCCCGCGTCCGCGAGCGATAAGAAGCTAACTGAAGACGATCGGATTGAGATCCTGCGAGGGCTCAGTTCCGAATACGCCACCGTAAAGTCATACCTGCCCCGATCCAAAAAGCCTCTCCCCTTCGAGAGCACCGGCACCTACGACAAGAAGAAATGGGAAGAGTTGGGGCGTGAACTGGGCCCGGCGGCGCGGGTCGGCGACCTTGTGCAGATCACCCGCGTGGCCATCGAAAACGATAAAATCCTGCTCGAGATCAACAATGGCATGAAGAAGGGAGGCCACTGGTACGATCACGTGGAGGTGGGGATGGGCAACAGCACTGCGCCGGTCAATCAGAATCGCGATGCGAACGCGCCTGCCGGAACCTACATCGCCTTGCTGTTCGACAAGCACGTGCCTCCCGTGAAGTCGGCTGACATCAAAAAGATGCTGTTACCGATCCTGGACTTCGAAAAACACAGCGCCACCGAGAACTATTTCGACAAGCTGCCCGAGCCGGTGCAGAAGGCGATCAAGGCGAACAAGGCGATCGAGGGCATGGATCGCGAACAAGTGATGCTGGCTCTCGGCAAACCGCGCCATAAAGAACGCGGACTGAAGGACGGCGAAGAGACGGAGGACTGGATCTACGGACAGCCGCCGGGCAGAATTATTTTTATCAGTTTCGCGGGATCGAAGGTGGCGAAAGTGAAGGAAGCTTACGCCGATATCGGCGGATCCACCGCAACTCCCATTCCTCCGAGATAATCCGATGGCCACGACACCCGCCCTCACAGCGCCGGTAGACCTGGAGGCTTCCCTTAGCGCGGACGACCTGATTCGCGCGTTCCGGATCATGCATACCTCGCGGCGACTCGATGACCGCGAGATTTCGCTCAAGCGTCAAAGCCGCATCTATTTCCAGATCAGCGGAGCTGGCCACGAAGCGGTCCAGACTGCCGCCGGGTTCGTCTTCAGAGCGGGCCGCGATTGGTTTTATCCTTACTACCGGGATCGGGCTCTCTGCCTGACCCTGGGCGTCACCATCGACGACATGCTGCTGCAAGCAGTCGGCGCAGCTGCCGACACTGCGTCAGGTGGAAGGCAAATGCCGTCGCACTGGAGTTCGCCCGCGCTGCATATCGTAACTGGATCGTCTCCCACAGGCACTCAGTTCCTACATGCGGTGGGCTGCGCTCACGGGGGCCGCTACCTCGACCCGCATAGCGACGAAGTGACCCTGGTTTGCGGCGGCGAAGGCTCCACCAGCGAAGGCGAATTTTGGGAATCGATGAACGCGGCGTGCCTGGAGCGGCTGCCCGTTGTGTACCTGATCGAGGATAACGGGTGGGCCATTTCGGTGCCGGTGGAGAAGCAGACCCCCGGCGGCAACATCGCGCCTCTTCTAAGCGGCTTTCCAGGCCTGGCAATTCACGAGGTGGACGGCACGGATTTCATGGCCTCCTATCGCGTCTTGCGCGAAGCGGCGGACCATTGCAAGGCGGGCAAGGGCCCCGCTCTCGTGCGCGCCCGTGTTACACGGCCCTACTCGCACTCGCTGTCGGACGACGAAAAGCTCTATAAGACGAAAGCCGAGCGTCGGGCCGAAGACGCGCTCGACCCCGTGCTCCGGTTTCCCGAATGGCTGATCGAGCGTGGAATTCTGGATCGGCACCGCCTGCAATTGATCGGTCATGAAGTGGAGGAAGAGATCCAAGAAGCGACTGAGCGCGCTCTGAAAGCCGAGCCGCCGGCCAGGGGGTCGGCATTCGATTTTCTGTATTCCGACACCATCGATCCGGCTTCGGAGGCTTTCGAGGTCGAGCCGCGCTTCGAGGGAGCGCCACGAACCATGGTGGACTCGATTAACCTCACGCTGCACGAAGAAATGCGCCGCGATGAAAAGATGGTGGTTTTCGGCGAGGATGTAGCGGACTGCAGTCGCGAAGACAGCTTGTGCGAAGTGAAAGGCAAGGGAGGGGTATTCAAAGCCACGGCGGGGCTGCAGATCGCGTTCGGGAGCAAACGGTGCTTCAATAGTCCGATCGCGGAAGCGGCGATTATAGGGCGCGCGATCGGGATGGCGAACCGCGGGCTCAAGCCGGTGACCGAGATTCAGTTCTTCGACTACATCTGGCCGGCCATGATGCAGATCCGCGACGAGCTGGCGAATATGCGCTGGCGCTCGAACAATGGATTCAAGTGCCCTGTGGTGATCCGCGTGGCGATTGGCGGGTATCTGAACGGCGGCGCGATTTATCACAGCCAGTGCGGCGAGGTGGTGTTTACGCACATTCCAGGGCTGCGAGTGGTGATGCCGTCAAACTCGCTCGATGCGAGCGGTTTGTTGCGGACGGCGATCCGCTGCGACGATCCTGTGCTTTTTCTGGAGCATAAGCGTTTGTATCGCGAACCCTATAACCGGTCCGCCCATCCGGGTCCGGACTACACGATCCCGTTTGGAAAGGCGAAGGTGGTGAAGGGTGGCCATCGGCTGACGATCGTAACCTACGGGGCGCTGGTGCAGAAATCGCTGCAGGCCGCGTTGCAGATTGAGCAGCGCAATCCGGCTTCGACGGTGGAGGTGATCGATCTTCGCAGTCTTTCACCCTATGATTGGACGGCCATTCGGGCGTCGGTGGAAAAGACGAGCCGGGTGATCCTGGCGCATGAGGATTGTCTTTCGTGGGGCTACGGGGCCGAGTTGGCGGCGCGCATTGCGAATGAATTGTTCGATCGGTTGGACGCTCCGGTGGGACGAGTGGCGGCGCTGGATACTTGGGTGGGCTACAACCCGCAGCTTGAGAATGAGATTCTTCCGCAGGTAGAGAATTTGGTGGCTGAGGCGGAACGCATTCTAGCCTACTAATGTACTCGAAGGCCGGCGGCTCGGACTCTGGCAAGGTCTCGTTTAACCGCTGCCAAAACTGGCTGCTCGTTGAGCTGCAAGCGGCCTGTCTGATCCAGGTCGGTTAGGATTTGCAACGCGCGTTCGAGTGAGGGTTCGTCACCTGTTCGCGCCAGCGATTTTGCGAGGTCGATCGCGAAGTCGGCGCGGTCCGGTTCCTGGGCGGCGAGCCGCTCGATGATGTCGAGCGACTTTTGGAAGTACTGGCGGGCGCTCTCGCCTTGGCCGAGAGCGCTGAGCAGATCGCCCATTCTCTCGTAGGGAACGCAGAGGTCGCGCTGTAAGTCGGCGCGGTCCGGTTCCTGGGCGGCAAGCCGCTCGCGGATGTCTAGCGCTTTCTGGAAGAACTGGCGGGCGCTCTCGCCTTGACCTAGATCGCCCATTCTCTCGTAGGGAACGCAGAGTTCGCGCTCTAAGTCGGCGCGGTCCGGTTCCTGAGCGGCGAGGCGTTCGCGGATGCCGAGCATCTCTTGGAAGAACTGGCGGGCACTTTCACCTTGACCCAAGGCGTGGAGCAGGTCGCCCATTCTCTCGTGGGAGATGGAGAGGTCGCGCAGGTAGTCGGCGCGATCCGGTTCCTGGTCAGCGAGGCGTTCGCGGATGTCGAGCGATTTTTGGAAGAACTGACGAGCGCTTTCGCCTTGGCCGAGGACGCGGAGCAGGTCGCCCATTCTCTCGTAGGAGACGGAGAGGTCGCGCAGGTAGTCGGCTCGGTCCGGCTCCTGGGCGGCAAGCCGCTCGCGTAGGTCGAGCGATTTTTGGAAGAACTGACGGGCGTTTTCGCCTTGGCCAAGAGCTTTGAGCAGATCGCCCATCTTGTTGTAGGAAACGGCAAGGTCGCGCAGGTAGTCGGCCCGGTCCGGTTCCTGGGTGAGTAGGCGCTCGGAACCACTCGCTACTGCTTGATGCCGCTCCAGGGCCAACCCAGTCAGGCCCAGCGATCCCAACCCCTCGCCCTCTGTTCCAATGAACCTTAGTTTGTCTGCTTGACTCGACGGAAGCGCATCCCCGACTTCACGCGCCAGTTCCGTCCAGACTGAGGTCTGCCCATAATTGCGCAAGAAGCGGACCGCCGACCAAGCGAGCTGGACACCCCGATCCCAATCCGCACCAGCCAAATACAAGCGCATCCCAGCGATTACGTCCTCAACACTGCGTTTACCGTTCTGACGCCTGGCATCGAGATATGCTCCTGCCCGCACGCAACACGAACGATACACACTCTCGCCCATGCGCAACTTCAGCGACTCAGCGGTCCAGCGGTGAACGAAAACTTGCCCTTCGCCCATTCGGGTGAGTAGCGAACTGGCCGTCAGGCGGTCCACGATCTCAATATCGGCCGCGACCGCCTCCGTTGGAACCGGCATCGGATACACCGATGCCTGCCACAGCACTTCCAAGTCGCCTGGACGCACGGTGATCGCATCAACTAATTCCTCCACCATGGCGTCGGCGGCGGCGACTCGAATCGCGTCTGGCAAAGCATCCGCCAGCGACGTTCCACCCTCCAGCGAAACACCCGCCTGACGCGCGTACGCTTTCAAACGCGCCTCCACCCGACTCAACCGAGCGTGACCATGCTGAAGCAGAGCATCCAGATATTCGAGAGTCCGGGGATGGCCGCCGATAGCTCGGTCGATAATTCGCACATCCTCCGATGACTGAGCTCGCAGCCCCTGGTGTCGCAGCATCAGCTTACGGGTCTCTGCGGGGGACAGCGGCCCGAGGTCCACGCGACGCAGGCCTTCCGCGTTCGGTAGCGGGTAACGGCTGGTGACCAGAATCTTCCCGCACTGCGTCGCTCCGAGGAGAGTTTGAAAGAGGTTGGAGAGCACGGGGTCGAGGAAGCGCTCCCCGAGAATTGTGAGGTTGTCCTCGAAGTTGTCGAACACCAACAGCAGTTGGTGATGTTGGAGTAATTCCTGAAGGCGCGACAGGCGGACCGGTTCGGGTGTCTGATCGTCCACTAGAGTGGCTGCAAACTTTTTCAGATTCGGGTCAGAGTCGTTCCAAAGAGTCGCGCCCACTTGCTTAGCCAGGCCGCCCAGGTTCCACCTCGCGCTTACCGTTACGATGCGCCAGCCGCGGTCGGCCAGGCGCTGGAGAATGCGGCCGGCAACGCTGCTCTTGCCGACTCCGCCGGTCCCCAGAATCTGGCAGCCTGCCTCGCGATCATGGGTGAGCACGCCGAGGATCTCGCGGGTTTCGCGCCGACGGCCGATCAGCTCGCCGATCTTCAGCAGGGGCACTGCGCCGACGGATGGCGCTGGCAGAGACTCCCGCACGGGTTGCAGATCCAAGCTGCGGTCAATCAGCTCATGCTCTTCGCCCGCCAGGAAGAGAGAGGGAGTCGCGTACTCGGCCAGCACGCCGGAATCGAACTGCCCCTGAGCGAGCCGCTTCCGCCGCTTAGCTTCCACATCGCGGCGGGCGATGGACAGCAGGCGGGCAGGCAGGGGGCGTTCAGCACTGGCGAGCTTGTCGTAGAAATCCCCGGCGAGTTCGGTGGCGTATTGGTCAGAGACAGACGTCTGCATGGCCAGTACGGCAGGCACGCCATTGCTGAGGAGACCCTGCGCGAACGACGCCGTCTCGCTATCGCCCACTCCGCCGAGGCAAGAAGCCAGGAAGACAAGCGGAGCGGGGTGGCCGGAGTCGCGAATCTTCGCCGCTAACTCCGCCGCAGTCGCGCGCTGAGGCCGGCCGTCTTCGTCCTCCAGCTCCAGAATGCCTTTGGTGCCGTGGCCGGAGAGGTGGAGCACGTGGTAGCAGTGCTCGCGAAGCGCTTTGCCGATCTGGTCCAGGCTGCCGACCTCCAGCACGCGCACGTAGGCGTTGCCGAGGAGGCGGGCTTTCTCCACCGAGTCGAGGATGGTTTGCAGCTCTTGTTCGCTATCGAGCACAGCGCTCCGAGTGGTTCCTTCGTCCGGAGCGCCTACGGCTACGAGGATTTTCAAAGGGCCGGGAGCGCCTGCTTTCTGCGAGGCGGGCTGCGATCCGAGACGCCGCCAGACGAAGACGCCGGGAAGCAGGGCCGGGACGCGGCCATCCGGGAGGCGGGCGGCTTCGAAAGGGATGCTCAAGAGGCGCGGGTCCGGCGTTTCGAAGATGAGTTCGACTTCGCGGCTGGACGGGGGTGCGGTGTCGAGCAGGTTGGCGAGGTCCGATGCGGCGCTGGCGGGGAATACAACGCGTCCGATGGCGTCGCCGAGTTTGTGCAGTTCCCTGTCGCGGTGTTGCGCTAGCTGGCGTGTGTCCGTGATGCGTCCGCCGGGCACGCGGCTATTGATGAAATCAGCGTAGGAGAACTGGAAGTCGGCTCCCGGTTGGACGGTCGATTCCGGGTTGGGAGGCTGCTGGTCGAGTTGGGTGGAGACGCCTAGATTTTGACCGCCGAGATCGCGGAGGCGGATGAGGAAGCGCGTGGGGTCGGGTTGGGGCTGGGTGCGCGGTGCGGGTTTGTGGGTGCGCTGCTGGATGGCGTCGATCAGGTCCTGGACTTGGTCGGCGGCGACGCGGGATCGGGAACGGAGGAGCGCGGGGATTTTGGCGTCCAGGTCGAGGAGGACGGGGATCAGGGGCCGATTATTCTCAACGGTGAGAACGGTGAGGGCGTTGATTTCGGCTTGGTGCCACTTGCCGTCCAAGGACGCGTTTGAAAAGAAGATGAGTCCGACATCGCATGAGTCGAGGCCTTGGTTGATCTTGGTGACGAAGTCATCGCCGGGGAGGATCTCCCAGCCGTCGAACCAGGCATCGATTCCGGCCGCGTTGAGCTGGGTGGCAAGGGCGAGTACGCGGGCTTTGTCGACGGAGCGGTAACTGAGGAATACTCTGCGAGGCTGGCTCATGAGAGTACTGGTTACGGTAACACAGTTTGTGGATAGTTACTTATGCCATCACCGTATCACGGAGCGCCCGAAGTCGGTCTCGCCGACTTTGCTACATTGAAGTTAATAAGGCTCAGGGAGTTTAAACATGTTCAAAGTAGTTCCGCTTTTAGTCGGCCTCGCATTCACCCTCGTTCCGCAATGCTTCGGCCAGGCTTCCGCGATCAACGGCGAGATCACGGGAACGGTGACGGACGCCACTGGCGCAGCAATCCCCGGCGCCAATGTGGATGCAAAAAACACCGGCACCGGCCTGAAGCAATCCGTGAAGACCACCGATTCCGGACTGTATCGATTTACCTTGCTCCCGCTTGGAAACTACGATATCGAAGTACAGGCAACGGGATTCGCTACCACTCGCAGTACCGGCGAAGTCCTGAACGCGGGCGCCACCAGAACCGTGGACATTGCGCTGCAGGTGTCAGGAACCGCGACCACCGTCGAAGTCTCATCGGCCGCGATCATAACCGACCCCAGCCGCACCGATCTCGGCAGCACGCTCACTTTTTACACCACCAACAATCTTCCGCTGGTCTCCCGCAATCCGTACAACTTCATCTTGTTCCAGCCCAATGTCAGCGGTCGGGCCAACACCGAGTTTGGCGTTCCCCGCAAGATCAACGCCAACGGTTTCAACGGACGGATCAATTATCAGATTGACGGCAGCAACAACACCGAGAGCGATCGCGCCGGCATTCGGCTGATCCCCATCTCAAACACATACGTGCAGGAAGTGCAGCAGGTCAGCAACGGGTTTGCGCCCGAGTTCGGAAATACAATTGGCACCGTATTCAATACGATCACCAAATCCGGCACGAACGACTATCACGGCGAGGCGATGTATCTCTTCCGCCGAACCGATTTCAACGCCCGCCCGAAGCTGCTCGCCACCACCACTCCCACGCCGACCATCAACGTGGATTCCTACTCCGCCGATGCAGGCGGCAAGATCATCCGCGATAAGCTCTTCTTCTTTGGAGCATTCGAGCACGTCAAGCGCGACCTGCCTGCTCCCGTAACCGTGCCCGCCGCCACGATTGCGCTGTTGGGCCTCCCCGCCAGTTTTGCCAACGCGGTGCCATTCGCTCAGAGCGTGTATTTCTATATGGCGAAGGCCGATTGGGCGATCAGCTCCAAGAACCGCCTTTCCATCCGCTACAATCATCACGCGAACGATTCCCCGTACAACAACAGCAATATCGGCGGACTCTACCTGGTCTCCCGCACTTACAATTTCGTGGATCGCTCGCATGTCGGCGCGGTGCAGTTGATTACCACGCTTTCCGCCAGCGCCGTAAATGAGTTCCGCATGCAGATCGCCTATCGCGGACAGTCTCAGAATCGCTTTGCGGCCACGGGGACCGGTCCGGCCATCGCGATCTCCGGCGTTGCAAACTTCGGCGGTCCCACCGATGTTGGCTTCGTTTATGAGGAAAAGACACCGGAGTTCGTCGACAACTTTACCTTTATTAAAGGAGCTCACTCGCTGAAAGCGGGCGGCAGCGTTCGCTCTATTCGCGATACTCAGATTCAGCAGACCAGCGCAACGTACACGTTCCCGACCATCGCGTCCTATCTCGCTGCCGCCGCGGGCACAAATCTGACTGGCTACTCCAACTTCGTGCAGACCTACGGCAACCCGTCCATTAAGTACAACTCGCTCTTCACCGGACTGTTTGCGCAAGATACTTGGAAGCCGCGCCGCAATATGACTCTGACTTATGGCTTGCGGTACGACGTCTACAAAGTGCCCGACGCCAATACGAGCTCTCCCTTCGCTTTCTCTCAGAAATTCCGTACCGATAAGAACAATTTCGCGCCCCGGCTTGGGTTCGCCATCGGACTCGGCCACGACGACAAGACCGTAATTCGCGCCAGCACCGGCTTCTTTTTCGATCCGCCGCAAACCGATCAATACCGTAGGGCTATTCTCAATAACGGCACGCCTATATTCTTCAATGTGTCCGCGACGCCGGCGAGCGTTTTTGCGCCGCAATTCCCGGCCACGTTTACTTCGCTGCCGACGGGCTTCAGTCTGCCAACTCAGGACATCACTACCATCTCGCCCAACTTTTCAACGCTGTACTCCTACAATGGCAACGTTTCGATCACTCGCGAGTTGAGCACCAACTTCGTCGTATCGGCTTCGTATCTCTACACCAAGGGCAGCCGCTTGCCCATCTATCGCAACATCAATGCGGTGCCATCCGGGTCGTTCTTAGGCGATGGCCGTCCGATCTTTACTACTGCAACGAGGGTCTATCCGGGCTTCGCGAACATCCTCTCGGCGGAGTCGGTCGGACATTCGAACTACAACGGCGCAAATGTCACCTTGAACAAGCGCTTTTCCAAAGGATACGAGTTTTACGCAACGTACACGTGGTCGCACGCAATCGACGATGCCCCTGAGCAGAACAACATCGACTCCAGCAACTTTCTGCTGTCGGACCCGACCAATCGCCGACGGGATCGCGCCAATTCGCTCACTGACAAGCGGCACGTATTCAACATGACCGGCGTCTTCCAGCCCGAATGGCACGTTGGCAGCGGCATAGGAAGCTATTTGCTCAATCACAACCAGCTCTCGCTCTCCCTGCAGGCGGCCAGCGGCGACTTGTTCAACATCGCCAGCAATCGCATTCTAAACGGCGACACCTCGGAAGCGGCTACGTTCCAGCGTCCCCTATTCGTGGGTCGCAACACGGTTCGCGCGCCATCCGTTTTTGAACTCAATGCCCGCTACACGCGACTGTTCCCGATTCGGGAGCGCATGAATGTCGAGTTCATCGCCGAATCCACCAACGTAACGAATACTTTGAATGTGACAGGGCTCAACACCACGGCTCAGGTGAACACAGCCGGAGTGATCACCACCCCCAACTCGAACGCGGCCACCGGTGCGCGTGATCAAAGGCTGATTCAGCTGGGAGTGCGTTTCAATTTCGAATATCAGTTCGAATGGCAAGTTCCCGGCTCCCGCGTACAGCGAGACCGTGCTCGCCGTAAACT
>JBBRRB010000013.1:0-128244 GCA_038225555.1 Bryobacterales bacterium | reverse complement strand
ACTTCTCTTTTGCAACCAAGGTCCTGGGATCGCAGACTGGATTCGGCCGCGTAGTGGCCCGAAACTCGACCTACCATCGGCTTAACAAAAGTTTGACGCTGGCGCGATCGACTTACTTCGGGGGTATCCAGAGGTACGCCGGCCTCCCTGAGATTCCGCTGGCAGAGCGTTTTTTTTCAGGCGGCTCATCATCCCATCGCGGCTTCCCCGATAATCAGGCAGGTCCGCGCGATCTGGAGACGGGCTTCCCAATCGGCGGGAACGCGCTGCTCATCAACAACGTGGAGCTGCGTTTTCCCTTGATCGGCGACAATATTGGTGGTGTGCTGTTTAACGACTTGGGCAATGTTTATTCGAGCGTGGGAAACATCAGCCTGCGCTGGAGCCAGCGAGATCGCACTGACTTCGACTACGCCGTGCAATCGTTTGGATTCGGCATTCGCTATCGCACGCCCGTGGGACCGGTGCGCGTGGATCTGTCACTGAGCCCGAACTCGCCGCACTTTTACGGGTTCAAGGGCACCTACGATCAATTAATCTTTGGTGGCGGAACACAGGTGCTGCAACGGATCAACGTCTTTCAGTTCCACTTTTCGCTCGGGCAGGCGTTCTGATGCGCTGGCAGTTTTTAATCCTGGCTGCCAGTCTTATAGTTCACTCCGAAGTCGTAGACCGGATCGCGGTTTCAGTTGGGAAAGAAGTGATCACGGAGAGTCAGATCGAGGAAGAGATTCGCGTGGCTGCGTTCCTCAATCACGAACAGGCCAAGGTGAATCCTGATGAAAAGCGCAAGGCAGCCGAGCGACTGCTTGAGCAGACGCTGCTGAAGCGCGACATGGAATTTAGCCACTATCCCGTCTCCGACTTGTCCGAAGGCCTGAAGCAGCTCCAGCCAATTAAAGATGCCTACCCGACCGAGGCCGAGTTTCAGATTGATCTTCAGCGACACGGCATTACGGAGGACCAGTTGCGCCGGCATCTCTGGTGGCAATTGACGCTGTTGAGCTATATCGATTTCCGCTTTCGGCCCTCTGTGCAGGTTCCCGAATCGGAGGTCAAGCAGTATTACGAGAAGAAGGTTACAGAGTGGCAGCTGCAAGGGCTCGTCCAGATCCCCGCGCTGCAAGACAGCCGGGCGGACATTGAGAAAATCCTGGGGCAGCAAATGGTGGATCAGGCCGTGGACCGCTGGCTGGGCGACACGCGTACTCAGATAGAGATCATCTACCGCAAAGAGGCCTTTCAGTGAAGAGGCTGTGGATCGTCCTGCTTAGCCTGGCGTTCCTGATCGCAGTGACAATCGTGTGCGCCATCGCCACGCTGCAATCGGGATGGTTCCGCGAAAAGGTGCGGCAAAGAATCGTGTCGGTGGTGGAAGACGGGAGCGGCGGACGGGTGGAGATAGGGGCCTTTGAGTATGATTGGCGACGCTTGACCGCGAGCGTAGCCCCATTTACCGTGCATGGAACCGAACCGGCTTCGGGTCATCCCCTGTTTCAGGCGCGGAAGCTGGAAGTCGGCCTGCGAATCGTGTCTATGCTGAAGCGGCGTGTCGATGTGGCGTTCCTCGCGGTGGACCATCCCGAGGTTTACGTCGTTGTTTCTTCTGACGGGCATACGAATCTTCCTTCTCCCAAGATTGCCAGCAGGAATTCGAAGAGCTTTGTCCAGGATCTTTTGGATCTTAAGGTCGGGCAGTTCACGGTGCGCGACGGATGGGCTGAATACAACTCGCAACGGATTCCGCTAAATATCCGTGCCGAAGATGTGAGCGTGCGGTTTCGATTCGAGGCACGGGGTCCGCGCTATACGGGTGATGTGGCTTCGAGTTCCCTGCATTTGAATTCGCCGGATATGGCTGAGGCCGTGTTCGATTTTCGCTCCGCGCTCGCGTTGAGCCGGTCCGGTCTTGCTATTGAGCACGCAAAATTCATGCGCGGCAAATCAGAGGTTCAAGTCTCGGGCGTAGTCGAAGATTTCGCCTCGCCGCACGGTACGCTGAACGTGCAAGCGAAACTGCATCCTGAAGATCTGAATCGCGCCTTCCATGTGCCGATCGAGAACCGGGGTGAAGGGAATTTCACCGGCACGACAGTGTTTCGATTCAGTCCAGGTCTTGACTGGCGCATTGAAGGCAAAGCATCCGGTCGAGGGCTGGCGTATAGAAGCAAATACGTCAACCTGGAGAATGCGGGGCTCTCCACTTCGCTCTCTATCAAACAGAATGCGCTGGTTTTGTCCGACCTGAATTTGGCAGCGCTCGACGGGTCCTTTCATGGGCGTCTTGATATCGACAGTTGGAAAAAACTGTCCATCGTCGGGGAGGCCAGAGGGTTTTCAGTCCAGGCATTGGCCAGTTTGCCTGTTCCACGTTCCAGCGAATTGAACGGGAGTGCGAGCGGTCCAGTGAAGCTGGATGGCACCATCTCCAGGAGCGGTTTCCGAGACGTGATCGCGAACGCGAAGCTGACTATCTCGCCCGGACAAACCGGTGTGCCGGTGCAGGGCTTTGTCGACGTCACGTACGATCAGCGTGCGAACGCGGCGATTCTTGGCAATTCCATCGTCGACGTCGGCGCGAGCCACTTGGAGGCGTCGGGAACCGTAGGCCAGACTCTCGTGGTCCACGCGACTTCTAGCAATCTGGCCAATGCCTGGGCCGCCCTTCCCCTGGCAGGTCAGCCTATCCCGCATGACGTGCCGGTGACGCTCACTGGAGGCATGGTTCGCTTCGACGGCACGGTGTCGGGTCCGCTCAATGATCCACGCATCGCAGGGCAAGTGGACGCAACGAATTTTACGGCCAATGGCAAGGCGTTCGACCACCTGGCAGCCGATTTCGATCTTACGCATGAGCGGGCAAACGCGCGCAGTTTCACGCTTTCGCAGGGGCCGCTCCAAATTGAAGGTGCGGGGAGAATCGCTCTCGTGGGTTGGCAGGCCAAGGATTCAAGTTCGATATCAGCGTCGCTTTCTTTACGCGGGGCCGAGATCAAGAAGATTTTGGAAGAACGCAAATCAAAAATCCCGATCACTGGGACTCTCGCCGCAACGGCTGAAATCAAGGGAACCTACGGGTCGCCTCAAGGCACTGCTGGCATCGACGCGGAGAACGTCACGGCTTACGACGAGCACTTGAACCGCATACGCGCTTCAGCGATCCTGTCGGGCGATACGCTGCAGTTCATTGATGCGCGTCTGCAGGGGCAGGTCGGCCAAATTCAAGGGCAGGGGACGTTTGTGCATCCTGGCACGGACTGGAGCACCGGGGCATTCCGCTTCGATCTCACTGGCCGCGGCCTGTCGGTGGAGAAGATCAGCCATGCCCAAGCCTTCCGCAAGGGACTGGGCGGTCAGTTGGACTTTACCGCTCACGGCACTGCGCGCTTGACCAAGGGCGAGTTTCGCGTGGAGACGATTACCAGCGAAACCACGTTGCACAATGGATCGCTGGAGGGAAATCGATATGGGAACGTGACGGTCACCGCCAATAGCCGGGGCACGATTCTGGACGTGAAAGCCACCGCGAACCTCCTCAACACGGCATTACAGGGAAGCGGCCAATGGAAGCTGGAAGGCGACGATCCAGGGCACGGAGAGATCGTGATTCCACGAGTGACGATCGCGACACTCCACGAGTTGGTGCCCGCCGCGGAACGCAAGCCACTTCCGTTCGAAGGGTTCGTGGAAGGCAAAATCGACATTGACGGTCCGCTTCGAAAGCCCGACAAAATGACCGCGGAAATTCACGTGAACACCCTCCAGTTGAACGCCAGTTCGGGCGCTCAGCCGCGCGCGGGCGCGAAAGCGCGCGATCTCATCCTGCGCAACGTGAAGCCAATGGTAATGATGGCAACCACGCAAGGCGTGGACATCCGAAACGCTCAGCTCACGGGTACCGACACCACCCTGGAGACGCAGGGACGCTTCTCATTCGACAACAAAAATCCCTGGGATCTGAAGGTGAAAGGTTCAATTAACCTCGCAATTCTGCAGATTTTCAACCCGAATCTGTTGGGATCGGGTATCAGCGTCGTGGACGCGGCGGTTCGCGGCAACTTGACAGAGCCGCAGGTGGAAGGGCGGCTGGAGTTGAAGAACGCTTCGCTCTATGTAACCGACTTGCCGAACGGCTTGGACCAAGCGAATGGCGTGATCCTGTTCGATCGGAATCGGGCGACGGTGGATTCCTTGAGCGCCATAACCGGCGGCGGCAACGTCACAATTCAGAAGGGCAGCTTCGTCGGGTTCCGGGGGCCCGCACTGCTCTATCGCGTCCAAGCCACTGCCGACCGCGTCCGCTATCGCTCTCCCGAGGGAGTGAGCATTACCGTCAACGCACTGCTCAGCTTAATCGGAACGTCGGACAACAGCGTTCTCGCGGGCACCGTGACGGTGGTGCGGGCGGGCTTCAACCCCACAACGGACATCGGAGGGCTGCTGGCGACAACGGCAAGACCGATCTCGTCGCCTGCTGTTCCGAACGAATATCTGCGTGGTCTGCAATTTGACGTTCGCGTGGAGAGCGCGCAGTCGCTCGAGATTCAGACTTCCCTGACTCGCAACATCGAAGCGGAAGCGAATTTGCGAGTGCGGGGCACTCCCGAACGGCCAGTGATGCTGGGCAATTTGACTGTCAACGAAGGCGAGATTGAGTTTTTCGGAAACCGGTACCGGATCAACCGCGGCGAGGTGAATTTCTATAACTCGGTAAAGATCGAGCCGAATATCGACATGGATCTGGAAACCGTCGTGCGCGGAATCACTGTGGACATTACGTTTTCCGGTCCTCTGAACAAGCTGAATTTCTCCTATCGTTCGGATCCACCTTTGCAGACGAATGACATCATCGCGCTGCTGGCGGTTGGCCGCACCCCCGTCACTACTGGTGCGATCGCGGCGAGCCAGGCCGGATCAAGCGGCAATTATTTGGGGACTGGAACGAACGCTTTGCTCTCCCAGGCAATCAGCGCTCCTGTCGCCGGCAGGTTGCAGCGCTTCTTCGGCGTGAGCCACATCAAGATCGATCCGCAATTGACGGATCTGACATCGGTTCCGCAAGCCCGCCTGACGCTGGAACAACAGATCTCGAAAGAGATTACGCTCACTTACATCACGAACCTGACGCGGACTCAGGAACAGATCATTCGGGTGGAGTGGGACTTGAATCGGCAATGGTCGGTGATCGCGCTGAGGGATGAAAACGGCGCGTTTGGCATCGACTTTCAGTACCGTAAACGGTTTAAGTGATGGAGGAGCTCTTCCGCCAGATCCCATCGGTGGACGAAGTTGTGTCCCGCCTGAGTCACCTGCATGGGCGCTATCCTCGCCAACTAATTGTGGATGAGGTGCGCCGGACGCTGGCCGCAATGCGCAATGAGATTCGCGCGGGGCGAACTCCAGCGTCTCCTGATGAGAGAGTGGCCGCGAGCCTCGCCAACCTTGAACAGCCTTCGCTGCGGCGCGTGATCAATGCAACCGGCGTGATCCTGCATACGAATTTGGGACGCGCTCCTCTGGTTCACTTTGACCCGATCTCGGGATATTCGAACCTGGAATACGACCTGGAAACAGGGCGACGCGGCAAACGAGACGTTCATATCGGCGGAATGCTCGAGCGCTTGTTGGGTGCTCCGGGCATCGCAGTGAATAACAACGCCGCGGCTGTCTACCTGGCGCTGAACGAACTTGCGGCGGGTTACGAGGCGATCGTTTCCCGCGGCGAATTGATCGAGATCGGCGACGGCTTTCGCATCCCCGACATCATGCGGTGCTCTGGCGTTATTCTGCGCGAAGTAGGCACCACCAATCGCACTCGCATCGAAGACTACCGCGACGCGATCACGGATCGCACGCGTGTCTTGCTGCGGGTTCACCCGAGCAACTTCCACATCACGGGATTTGCATCGAAACCGGATTTGCGCGAATTGGCGGCGCTTGGTTTGGAACGCGGGATCCCGCTCTACGAAGATCTCGGCAGCGGCTGCGTGGTGGATCTTAGGGCGTTCGGCGTGCATGAGCCTCTGGTCGCCGACAGCCTCCGAGCGGGAGTAAATCTCGTCAGCTTCAGCGGAGACAAGCTTCTGGGCGGACCTCAGGCCGGCATTCTAGCGGGCGACCCAGCCTTGATTGCGCGTCTTCGCCGCAATCCGATGTTTCGAGCCCTGCGCCTCGACAAGCTGATTTATCAGGCGCTCGAAACCACGCTGCGCAACGTTCTGTTGGAGCGTTGGGACGAAATTCCCGCACTGCGAATGATCGGGCAAACAAACGATCAGATTCGGCACAGAGCGGAGCGGCTGCTGGGTGAGCTGACCTTCCTGCGGGCGGAGTTGGTTCGCGGGGAATCCGTGATCGGAGGCGGATCTACGCCCGATCAATCGCTCGAGACCTGGCTGATTTCCATCCAGCCTGACAACCTCGTGAAAGCAGAACGCCTGTGCCGCGCGGGAACGCCGCCTGTGATTGCGCGCATTGAGCACGATCGGCTGATCGTGGATTTGCGAACCGTTTCGCCAAGCGAAGAACCGGATTTGATACGGGTGCTGATCGAAGGCGCGCTCGAGGGCCGCCCTACTTTGGGCTCCTGTTAGAATAGAGCTTCCAGCGAACTCGAATGTCCACATCGGCCCTCAAAGCTACCCCCTTGAACGCGATCCATCGCAAGCTGGGCGCTAAGATGGTCGATTTCGGCGGGTGGGACATGCCGGTGCAATATTCGGGCATCATCGATGAGCACCGGGCCGTGCGCGAGAGCGTCGGCCTCTTCGATGTCAGCCACATGGGCGAGATCGAAATCACCGGCCCGGAAGCGCTGCAACTCATCGACTACGTGTCAACCAACGCGGCTTCGAAACTCAAAGACGGACAGGCGCAATACTCGGGCCTGCTGTACGAGCACGGCGGATTCGTGGACGACATTCTCGTTCACAAGGTCCGCGATCATTCGTATTTCATCTGTTGCAACGCTTCTAACCAGGAAAAGGATTTCGCCCACATCGCCTCCCTGAACCATAAATTTGAGGCCGAGGTATTGTTCGCAAGCGAGCGTTACGCGCAGATCGCCGTTCAAGGTCCTAAAGGACCGGCGACGCTGCAAAAGCTCACGACTACCGAGCTTGCTCCGATCAAGTATTATCACTTCGTCGATGGCGAGGTTTCCGGTGCGCCCGCTCGCATCGCGCGAACCGGCTACACCGGCGAAGACGGCTTCGAGATCTACGTCGATCCCGACGATGCCGAGCGCCTCTGGAACGAGCTCATGGCTGCCGGTTCTGAGTTCGGCATCAAGCCGTGCGGTTTGGGAGCGCGCAATACGTTGCGGCTGGAATCGAAAATGGCGCTCTATGGGCACGAGATCGACGCCTCCATTTCGCCGCTGGAAGCGGACTTGGCATGGATCGTCAAGTTCGAGAAAGACGATTTCGTTGGCAGACAGGCGCTAGCGAAACAGAAGGCGGAGGGCGTAAAGCGCAAGCTCACGGGCTTCGAGATGACTGGGCGCGGGATCGGCCGGGATGGCTACGAAGTGCTGATCGACGGCGCGCCCGCCGGATGGGTTACCAGCGGAGGCCCTTCGCCCACGCTTGGGAAAAATATCGGCCTGTGTTACTTGCCGATCGACAGGCCAAGCCGGGCCAAGCGATCCAAGTTATGATTCGTAATCAGCCAGTGGACGCCGTTACGGCTGCCACGCCATTTTACAAACGAGCGAAATAATGTATCCAGCAAACTTTTTTTACACGAAGGAACACGAGTGGGTCCGCGTTGAAGGGGATACGGGCGTCGTGGGGATAACCGACCACGCGCAAAAGGAACTCGGCGATATCGTATATGTGGATCTTCCGAAGCTAGGCGCGGCGGTGGTGCGGGGCGCAACGTTCGGTTCCGTCGAGTCGGTGAAAGCAGTTTCCGAAATTTACGCGCCCGTGACGGGCGAGGTTATCGAGATCAACGAGGTGCTCGCCACCACGCCGGAAAAGCTGAATGAAGATCCCCATAACGAGGCGTGGCTCGTGAAGATCAAGCTGTCGGCACCGGACGAAATAAAGCAACTTATGAACGCCGAAGACTATCAGAAGTACGTAGGAGCCGAGTAAACCGGGCGCTTCCGTCCCGCGTTCGCACGCCAGCAAAATTGCGTTATCTACCGAAGTCAGACCTCGAGCGCCGCGAGATGCTGTCAACCATCGGCGTGGATTCCATCGAAGATCTGTTTTCGCATCTGCCGGACGAAGTGCGGCTGAAACGTCCGCTGAACATTCCCCGGGGCATATCTGAATACGAGATTGTCGATTACTTCCGCGCCCGCGCCGCCGAAAATGCAAATGGTTACGCGTCGTTTCTCGGGGCTGGCGTCTACAATCATTTCCGGCCGGTGTTGGTGGATACCGTCGTGTCGCGGGGCGAATTTCTGACGTCCTACACTCCCTATCAGGCCGAGATTTCGCAAGGAACGCTGATTACGATTTTCGAGTTTCAGACCATGGTCTGCCAGCTCACTGGCATGGAAGTGGCCAACGCGTCGATGTATGACGGCTCTTCGGCCGTGCCAGAGGCGGCCATGATGGCCATGCGGCTCACGCACCGCGACGAAATTTTAGTGGCTCGATCCGTCCACCCCGAGTATCGGGAAGTGTTGACCACCTACGCGCAGCACCAGGGAATGCCGGTGTCTGAGTTCGGCTACCAAACCGATGCCGGAACCATCGATCTCGAAGATCTCGAAAAGAAGTTGAACGATAAGATTGCAGCGGTAATCATCCAGTCACCGAATTTTTTCGGAGTCATCGAAGATGTGAAGCGGGCTGCTGAGATTACCCATAAGCACGGGGCTCTGCTGGTGTTCGTTTTTACGGAGGCCGTGTCGCTCGGCCTATTGGAACCGCCCCGCGATGCCGACATCGTTGCCGGCGAGTTGCAATCTTTTGCCATCCCGCCTAGCTATGGGGGTCCTTTCGCTGGAATCATCGCTACCAAAGAAAAGTTCATTCGACAAATTCCTGGACGCATCGTGGGCGAGACGAAAGACAATCGCGGCAACCGTGCTTTTTGCTTGACGCTCTCCACTCGCGAGCAGCATATCCGACGCGAGAAAGCCACTTCCAACATCTGCACGAACCAGGCGCTGATCGCTCTGATGGCGACGGTATTCATGACCATTTACGGCAAAGAGGGCCTGCGCGAACTAGCCCAACAAAATCTGTCCAAGGCGCATTATTTAGGTGCGAGCCTGCCGCTGCGTTTCAAAGGGCCCTATTTCAACGAGTTTGTCGTGCAGGCCGGCGGGCGAACGCCGGAACAGATCAACGAGGGACTGCTAGGCAAGAAAATCATCGGGGGTCTTCCGCTGAAACGCTTCTATCCGGAACTCGACGGCGCCATGCTGCTCTGCGCCACCGAGATGAATCGCCGCGAGCAAATGGATGCCGTAGCAAAGGCGTTCTCTAAATGATCAAGAAGACATCGCCTCATATTGTTCAAAACGAGCCGCTGATTTTCGAGAAGAGCTCACCAGGCAAGTGCGGATATCAACTGCCCGAGCTGGACGTCCCCGCAGTTGATCCCTCATCGGTGCTGGGAGCGGAGAACACCCGCTCCGAGATTGAAGATTTCCCCGAAGTGAGCGAGGTGGAGACCATCCGCCACTTCACGCGCCTCTCCACCTATAACTATGCAATCGACCTGGGGCTCTATCCCCTTGGCTCTTGCACGATGAAATACAACCCGCGCATCAATGAGCAGGTCGCGCGTATTGACGGGCTGGCTTGGGCGCATCCCTATCAGCCGGAGTCGCTGGCCCAGGGCGCCATGGAGATCATCGCCGAGTTGGAGAAAACCCTGGCCGAGATCTCCGGCATGGATGCAGTGACTCTTCAGCCGGCCGCTGGTGCGCATGGCGAGTTCACCGGCATTCTGCTGGTGCGGGCTTTTCTCGAAGCTCAAGGGAATCCGCGCAAGAAGGTGCTGGTCCCGGATTCGGCGCACGGCACCAATCCCGCGACGGCCATGATGGTGGGCTACTCGGTCGAGAATATCAAGTCGAACGAGCGCGGCATGGTGGACGTGGAGTCGCTGGCCCGCGTGGTCGACGAGGATACCGCTGCCTTGATGGTGACCAACCCGAATACGGTAGGCGTGTTTGAGCAGGACATCGCAAAGGTAGCCGCCGTGCTCCACGCCAAGGGCGCTCAAATGTACATGGACGGCGCGAACATGAATGCGCTCGTGGGCATCACGCGTCCCGGCGATTTTGGCGTGGATGTGATGCACCTCAATCTCCATAAAACATTTTCGACTCCGCATGGCGGGGGTGGTCCGGGAGCGGGGGCAGTGGCGGTGAAATCCCACCTGATCCCGTATTTGCCCACTCCGCGGCTCGCACGCGCCGGAGATCAATGGACCTGGAATTACGACCTTCCCCACACGATTGGGCGAGTGCGTTCGTGCTACGGCAATTTCGGCGTGCTCGTTCGCGCGCTCGCCTACATCATGGCGCATGGCGGACCCGGCCTGCGCGTGGCCACGATGGATGCGTTGCTCAACGCGAACTATCTAAGAGCGCTGCTGGAGCCCTACTTCGAGCTTCCCCTGAAAGCCCAGACCATGCACGAGTGCGTGTTCAGCGATGAACGTCAAGCCAAGCTGGGAGTGCGAACGGGCGACATCGCCAAGCGCCTGATCGATTACGGTTTCCATCCTTATACCGTCAGCTTCCCGCTCATCGTGAAAGGGGCTATGATGATCGAGCCTACTGAGACGGAAGGCAAGCAGGAACTCGATCTTTTCGCCGACGCGCTCATCTCAATCGCCAAAGAGATCGAGGAGAACCCCAAACTGGTTTTGAATGCTCCGCATCTGACGCGCACCAGCCGGGTGGACGAGGTCGGCGCGGCTCGCAAACCGGTAGTCCGTTGGAAGCCTCAAACCGTCGCCAAAAAAAATTAGTTCTTTCCGATACATTGTGCGTGGAACTGTGATAAACTAAAAATCGATTTGATCTATCCTGCCAATTTAAAGGTAAGACCCCTCTAGCGTTTGTCGTCCGCTCGTTCGTCTCTCCCCAAATTACTCGTTCTCAAATCAGTAAAGGATGATGTTATGAAAAACATTTTTGTTGGAAATTTGAGTTTTGCGTCAACCGAACAAACGATTCGATCGCTGTTCGAAGCCCATGGCACTGTAGACCGCGTAAGCATTGTGACCGATCGTGATTCGGGCCAGCCTCGTGGATTTGGATTTGTAGAGATGAGTAACGACGCGGAAGGCGATCGCGCTATCTCCGCCCTGAATGGAATCGACCTTGATGGTCGCAGCTTGAACGTGAACGAAGCCCGTCCGAAATCGGAAGGTGGACGTTCGGGTGGCGGCGGCGGACGTCCCGGCGGCGGCGGTGGTCGCGGTGGCTCGGGCGGCGGTGGCGGCGGGAGACAGCGCTGGTAGTCTGACTATCGGCTTTTGTACGGGATTGTAATGGTGCACTCCGGATGGAAACATGCGTAGATGTTTTCACCATCGATCTTCGTCAATAGCATGTAGAGCAGATCGTGTTTCAATCGGCAGCTTGGTTTCTCCGCCAAGTTGCCGAATTCCGGCTCTTCGCTGGCTGTGAACGGAAAATATCCAAAGTCGTAGTGGTAATGCCTACTGCATTCCGGTCGTGTGCAGCGCAAAGCTTTCTCATCGGTAAATCCCCGGCGCGAGCCGATTTTAAAGTCTGTTTCGGCCAGACGCTTATTGGGGTGCAAGTCGCAAAACGCGGATTCGATCTTCAATTCTTCATCTCCCTGTCACGTCTCTAGCATGACACGGCATCGTAAACTAAAATCATATGGCAATCAAAATTGGAATTAACGGCTTCGGCCGCATAGGGCGAAATGTCGTCCGAGCCGGGCTGCATCGCCCCGACGTGGAGTTCGTGGCAGCCAACGACCTCACCGATACCAAGACGCTGGCGCACCTCCTCAAGTACGATTCGATTCTCGGACCCTTGCACGAGGATGTCAAGGTAGAGGGCGATTCCATTACCGTCGGCGGAAAGAAAATCAAGATCTTCGCAATCAAAGACCCGGCGGAGATTGATTGGACTTCGCTTGGCGTGCAGATCGTCATCGAGTCGACCGGCAGATTCACGGATGCCGCGCACGCCGGCAAACATCTCAAAGGGACGGTCAAGAAGGTCGTCATCTCGGCGCCCGCCAAGAACGAAGACATTACCATCGTGTTGGGGGTCAATCAGGATAAGTACGATCCCGCCAAGCACAACATCATTTCGAACGCTTCGTGCACAACGAATTGCCTGGCACCCTTCGTGAAGGTTCTACAGGAGAAGTTCGGGATCGAAAAAGGATCCATGACCACGATCCACAGTTATACAAACGATCAGCACGTGCTCGACTTTCCGCACTCGGACCTGCGGCGCGCCCGCGCTGCGGCGCTGAACATGATCCCGACTACCACAGGGGCGGCGAAGGCCATCTCGCTGGTATTGCCCGAACTGAAAGGCAAGCTCGACGGCTACGCCATGCGCGTTCCCACGCCTAACGTCTCAGTGGTTGATTTAACAGTGCTCCTCAAGAAGAATACGACCGCCGAAGAAGTCAACAAGGCTTTCAAGGAAGCATCGGAGGGCGAACTGAAAGGGTATCTCGGGTACACGGAGGATCCGGTGGTCTCGACCGACATGCTCCGCAACCCGAACAGCTCCATCATTGATGCTCAATTAACCAAGGTGCTAGACGGCAACTTGTTGAAGGTCGTGTCCTGGTACGACAACGAGTGGGGCTACTCCATGCGTGTCGTGGACCTCTGCGGGTTCCTGGCGAAAAAAGGGTTATAGATGGGAGGGGCAGGCTTCTGCCCCCTCACATTTGGCTAATGATGATTATGAGTTAGCCGGTCGTAAACGAACCCTGCCGCTCCTCCTGACAGAGCGCCCAGCGCAGCGCCTTTGCCTCCCGCGGCAACTGCTCCAATGGCTGCTCCCCCCGCAGCGCTGCCGCCGACGATTAGAGCGGATTTTTCAGTGGAACGCCCATAACGAGTGCTCCGAACCGGTTCCCGATCCGTGTAATCCCTGCGATACGTCTGGTCGATACGCTCGTTCTGGTCTACATATTGTCGAGAGATCGCCTGATTGACGACTTGTACCGGGCGATGAATGCTCCGAACGTAGCGGTCGGCATAGGGCCTGCCATCCGTGAAACTCCCATTCACTTGATCGACGATCGCCGGTCGGCTCGTCGGCTGGCCATAAGAATCGTAATACCCGGCTGGCTGCGTATTTGGGATTGCGGTCGCTCCAATCGGAGCCACCGCCTGAGCGGGTTCGGGAACCCCTGTCTTTCGCGTCCAGCCCATGATCGCTACTACGCCTAAAATCGCGAGGCTGCTAGTGCATTATTTCTGTTCATGTGGGCTCCTAAGTCTGGTCACTAGCATGCATTCAACTTGCCAGAGCTGGATTAGGAGGTAAACGTTATGCTTACGGGACCCGAACCGGTAGAAGATACCAGAGCACGTTATCCGCTTAGGAAAAATAACCGGAATCTCGCGCTGGCTTTGCTCGGATTTCTTATCTTGGCGGTCATCTTGATTGCCGTTGTTCAGGGACGCTCCGACGGTCTCTATCCCATTAAAGTTGGAGGGAAATTCGGTTTCATCAACGCATCGGGCAAAGTCTCGATCACCCCCCAGTTCGATGACGCCGAAGAATTTTCCGAGGGATATGCGCCGGTCAAGCTGGGCACCCGCTGGGGGTATGTGGACCGCGCCGGCAAACTGGCCATCGCACCTCAGTACGATTTGGCCGACCCTTTCTCCGATGGTCTGGCTTTGGTTGGCTCGGGGCCTCGGTTCGGATACGTCGATAAATCCGGAAAATTCATCATCAATCCGCAATACGAAGGCGCAGGGCAGTTTGGCAGCGGACGGGCACCGGTTGTGGTCAATGGGAAATGGGGATACATCGACAAAGCAGGCAAGGTGGCGATCAATCCGCAGTTTGACGAAGCTGGCAACTTCAGCGACGGACTGGCCTCCATTCGATTGGCCAACCGGTTTGGGTATATCGATAGCGCAGGTAAGATAACCATTAATCCTCAGTTCGATGGAGCTGGCGATTTCCACAACGGTCTGGCTGCGGTCCGAATGGCCGCTCGATTCGGATTCATCGATAAGACCGGCAAGTTTGCGATCAATCCTCAATTCGACGCGGCGGGCGATTATTCCGATAAACTTGCTTTAGTACAGGTCGGCGGTCGTTATGGTTACGTCGATCGCGCAGGGAAGTTCATGATCAATCCGCAGTTTCAAGATGCTGGTAATTTCAATGCGGGGCTCGCTCCGGTTTGGATTGGCGACCAGCGCGGCTACATCAACAAAGAGGGAAAGTACATTTGGAATCCCACGAGCTAAGTCTGACCGCGCGCTCGCACCCCGCCAGCTGTTCTAGATTCTTCCGGCGATTTCGGATGTTATTGAGAAAGCCTGAGAACTGCTCTGAGCCTGAAGGTAAACCTCTGTGAACCGTGCCCTTGGTGCCATGGAACCACACGCCTGTTTGCACATGGTCCGACACGCCTCCCAGGTAGGTCCGGTGCTCGAGTTCAACGGTGAAGGATTGAAATTCGAAGCAGGCCGTCTGAGTGTCGGGGGCATCGCCGCCATGGCGTCGGAGATAGCGGCCGGAAATCGAGTGAACATGTATCGGCTGCTGCTCGTCCGTCCATGCCAACGCATGGTAAAGCAGTCCGCTCATCGGCCCCTTCGAGTAATCGAGATAACGACGAAAGCCCCCGGGGTGGATACTGCGATTAAAAGGACGGTAGGGCGCAGGGCCGCACCATATGCGCCAGTCCATCCCTTCCGGCGGATCGGAATCCCGCACAACTTTGCCCGGAGCAGAGGGACTGTCGATGTACGCACGCACGAGCTGAACTTCACCAATTCTGGCTGGCGGCAAAAGATTCCAATCTGCCCCGCATTGCACACTACGATCCGATTCCCGAGCAGCTCTCACCACCTCTTGCCCTTCCAGCAACGTATGGCACATCGGAGGCTCGATGAAGACGTGCGATCCAGATCGGATAGATGCTAAAGCGACAGACGCATGCCAGTGGTCCGGTGTCGCCACGATTGTAATCTCGGGCCTTGCGTCCCGTAGCATCTCGCGAAAATCTTGGTAGGTCGTCGGCTGATCGCCTGACATGCCCGCCACCTTCTTCGCTGCACTCGCAAGCTGGCTGGGATCCAAGTCGCAGAGCGCCGCCACCCTGCACTCCCCTGAGGCCATCGCCTCCATTACTCGGCGCGTGCCCTGATTCCCCGCACCCACAACCGCGACGTTGTACTTGCGCGTTCGACCTCCATAAAGGAAAGCCGGAGCGCCGACCAGCGCCGAGGTTATAAAGTGCCGTCTCTGCATGGGAACAGGCTATCATTTTTCTATGCACCTGCAATCCAAAGTCGTCGTGGTCACCGGCGGCGCGCATGGGATCGGCCGGGCGCTTTGCATGCGCTTCGCCGCGGAAGGAGCCAAAGCTGTCATCGTAGCCGATATCGACGAGTCGGGTGCTCAGGCCGTGGCCCGCGACATTGAAGGCGGCGAGGCGGCCGGGTGCAACGTTCAGAATGAAGCTGACATTGCGGCCGTTGTGGATGCAGCGCTCAAACGTCACGGCCACATCGACCTGTTTTGCTCGAACGCAGGCATCGGCGTTCCAGGCGGCTGCGACGCTTCGAACCATGACTGGCACAGGATCTGGGATATCAATTTGATGGCTCACGTCTACGCCGCGCGTGCCGTGCTGCCCTCCATGTTGGCTCGGAAAGAAGGCTATCTGCTCCAAACGGCTTCGGCAGCCGGCCTGCTTTCTCAGATCGGATCCGCACCTTATGCCGTCACCAAACACGCTGCCGTGGCCTTGGCCGAGTGGCTGTCGATCACATACGGGGATTCCGGGATCAAGGTGTCTGCCTTATGCCCGCAGGGAGTCCGCACCGATATGCTGGAGCGATCCGATGCCGCCACGCGGGCCATTCTCGATGAGACTGCCATCAGTCCAGAGCGGGTAGCGGCTTGCGTGGTGGAGGGTTTGGCGGCCGAGCGCTTTCTCATCTTGCCCCATCCCCAAGTCGCCGAGTACTTCAAACACAAAGGAACGGATTACGATCGCTGGTTGCGCGGCATGCGTCGGCTGCAAGCGAATGCAGCTAAATCCGTATAAGAGAATCGGTATAGAAATGGAACAGCCAATCTGGAACTTTGAACAGGAGCCTCGCGAGCGGACGGGGGATGAAACCAGCGTCAATTTGCGCGCCTACTTCGACCGCATGGACGACGCCAAAATCCAGCGGTACTCGTCCGCTTGGGGCGACGATCAGGTAGTCGAGTGGGACGGCAATTTCAGAGACGACGGAGCGCTCATGATCGCTTGCTGCGAGCGCGATATAGATGTGGGAGAGTACCGCGAAGTGCTCGAACAGGCGATGCAGTATCGAAATCGCGTCAGATCCCTTCTCCACTCGTGAACGATTCGTCCAGTATGGTATGGTCCGCTTCCAGAGAGCGGAAAATCTCGTCAATCGTGCGCTGGACGTAGGCGCCGTCGCTGCGCAGCAGCGCCACTAGGCCAGCCTGTTGTAACGTACGGGCCTGGTCGAGTTGGTCGGCAATCGCAACCTGCACGCCCCGGTCGAACAACGCGCGTTCCAGTTCATAGACGAGTTCGCCTTCCCGCGGCACGTTCACTATGGCCGGCTTATGGCCGTAGCGCAGGCGGCGTTCCTCGTCGCTCACGCGCAGCGGGCGGTTATGCTCTCCTTCTACGCCCCGAATCATCCCGGCAGCGACCGTTGCGTTCGATACCGGATCGATGAGAATGAACGCGCCCGTGTTGCGGTTGGAACAATACCTGTCGAACAGAAGCGGCCGCTGAGTTTCCAGCGTTACCACCGCAATCTCATTCAGCTTAAGTTCGGAGCTCGGCACATGCTCTAGCGTTTTAATATCGATCCTATGCTGAATCGCCACAACGCTGGCCCGAATTTGCGAGGTCGTGTGCTTGATCAGATAGGGTCGGCCGAGACGAAGCGGCTGCTCGTCCATCCAAACCAGGGCAGTTTCCAACCGATGCGCCACATGCGGCGGCTGGATTGGCGAGACCAGCATGTCACCGCGACTGATGTCGATTTCGTCCGCAATCGTGAGCGTGACCGACATTGGCGCGAACGCCTCTTTCAGGTCGCCACCGAAGGAGGCCAGTGACGTAACCGTGGTGGTACGCCCCGATGGGAGGATCAGAATTTTATCGCCGGGGCGCACCGTGCCAGACGCAATCTGGCCTGCATAGCCGCGAAAATCGAGAGTGGGGCGGATGACGTACTGAACCGGCAGCCGGAAAGGTTTTCGATCCGCTTCCGCTAGACCTGGCGCAGTCTCGAGATACTGAAGCAGACTTCCGCCGTCGAACCACGGGGTCCGCGGACTCGGTACCACGACATTGTCGCCATCGAGCGCGCTGATCGGAAAAAAGCGAACCTCTTGAAATCCGAGCCCTTCAGCGAACTCAGTGAACTCACCCTGGATGGTGTTATAGACATCCTGGCTGAAGTCGACCAAGTCCATCTTATTGATCGCCACGGCAACGCGCGGAGTCCCGAGCAGGGACGCGATGTAGGCGTGACGCCGGGATTGCGGAAGGACGCCTTTCCGGGCGTCGATCAGGACGATGGTCAGGTCGGCCGTGGAAGCGCCGGTGGCCATGTTGCGCGTGTACTGCTCGTGGCCGGGCGTGTCCGCGATGATAAACTTGCGACGCGGCGTGGCAAAGTAGCGGTAAGCCACGTCGATCGTTATGCCTTGTTCCCGTTCCGCCCGCAATCCGTCGGTTAGCAGCGATAGGTCGATGGTGCCGTTCTTGCGAATCGAAGCGAGCTGGTCCTCATAAGCGCCCTTGGTGTCGAAGAGCAGTCTGCCGATGAGTGTGGACTTCCCGTCATCAACACTGCCAGCGGTGGAAAACCGCAGCAGCTCCATCAGAAGTAGCCCTCGCGCTTCTTGAGTTCCATGGAGCCTTCCCGATCATGATCGATCACCCGGTTCTCCCGTTCCGAGCGCCGGAAGGTGATCAGTTCATCGATGATTTTGGGCAGTGTGTCAGCTTCGGAACGGATCGCGCCGGTGCAATGGCTGCATCCGAGCGAACGCATCCGGCTCATCACGAGTTCCGGTTGTTCGCCGGGCCGAAGGGGCGCGTTGTGTTCCAGCGACACCAGGGTGTTGCCCCGGACCACCACGCTCCGTTCCTTGGCGAAGTACATCGGCACCACGGGAATTTTTTCGTCCTCAATGTATTGCCAAACATCCATCTCTGTCCAGTTCGATAGCGGAAATACGCGGATGGTCTCGCCTTTGTTGATCCTGCTGTTGTATAGATTCCAGAGTTCGGGACGCTGGTTTTTCGGGTCCCATTGCCCGAAACGGTCGCGAAAAGAGTAGATGCGCTCCTTCGCGCGGGATTTTTCTTCATCGCGACGTGCGCCGCCAAACGCCGCATCGAATCCCCCCTCTCGAAGGGCGTCGAGCAAGGCCTGAGTTTTTAAAAGGGCGCAGCACTTCTCCGTGCCCAGGCGGTATGGATTCGCCCCGTTTGCGATCGCTTCGATATTGGTGTGAACGATCAGGCGCGCGCCGATCTGCTTTACGAAGTGGTCGCGGAACTCGATCATCTCCTGAAACTTATAGGTAGTATCCACGTGCAGCAAAGGAAAAGGAATCGGTCCCGGATAGAACGCTTTCTGTGCCAGGCGGACCATCACCGACGAATCCTTGCCAACAGAGTAAAGCATCACCGGGCGCTCGAATTCAGCCATGACTTCGCGCAGGATGTGAATACTTTCCGCTTCCAACGTCTGGAGATGCGGGAGGGAGGCCATGTATTCAGGATACTACGGCATGTCGATCAAGATGAGCGTGATTAACCGACCCAAGAAGCTAAATATCCCCTGCCGAATCGAATTTCGGCCCTTGTCGGGGTTTAATCCGGCGCTCGGGTAGGATTTCATAGTTCCTAAATCTAGGCTGTACACCTCGACCTTCCCTCGTGTCTGCAAGAGGTCTCCCCCTAACTGCCTCCCAAGCTTGCTGTTCGACGGCACAACGGCGTATTCGAACCCATACCGGGTCAGGAAGGAACGTACTTCCGCGTCGGTCAGCATGCCGGAATAGAGCCGATCGAGCTGGCGCGTCTGTTCGGGATACTGGACGCTCAGCACGTCATGACTGCCGAAGGTATTCAAGGCAAGTCCGGCCACCCATGGCGTCAGAGCGGACGGAGCAAGCACCAAGCTGTCCCGTTTGGCGTGGCTTCCGAGCCAGGAGAGTGCGTCCGCCTCGTCCGTCCTCCGAATAGCGCTGATGAACTGAGGCGCGGTGGAATTCCCGTCATGATAGATCTGAACCCACATGGAACCGAGCGCAAGGGTGCTGAGGCTCACGAGGGCAAACGCCGCTGCAAGCGCGGGCCGTCGCACCATTTGGAAGAGACGCGGCAATTGTCTGTCCTGTCCCGCCCGCCGCACCAAGAGAAATGCCTGGCCGTAAACAAACCCGTCAAAGAGGTGCATACCCGCCGGAATCGCAGGTACGAACAGAAGCAGGCAAGAACTGAGAAACCAGCATTGCAGGACTAAGTCGCTCCGCTCCCGCATGCGAAAGCGTAACAGCAGCAAATAAATCGTCGCGAAACTGGGCAGCCCGAAATATACGAGAGCCCACATAGGCGAGACGCTAAACTGGTTCGCATCCGAGGCATCTCGGAGCCATTGATACCTGGCGGTTTGCACTATCCAGGGCAGCATCCCTAACCCGGCGCTAGCCGCCAACATCAACGCTAAAGGTAAGATGCTTTTGCCCCGCCCTTCCCTGTAGCGCAGCACCCCGATGCTCACGATTGCCGACGTCATGAACACGTACACCTCAAACGGGTGAACGAACGCATTGGCAAAGGCGCAGACGCACAGCCCAGCGAAATCGGAGCGTCCACCTGATTCCACGAAGCGACCCAGGAACCCGAAAGCCAGCAGCATTGTGATGGTCCCGAACGTCAGGTTAGGGCCGTTCGACAGCCCCCCGCGCAGGAATCCGTCGGCGGTTTGATACGCGTACCCCACCACTCCCAACGCATCAAAATTCCGCTGCATCGGAACAAACCGCTCAAGTCCATATAGATATAGAAACAATGGGAGCGAACAGACCACAACGGCCCCAGCTGCAACACGCTCGCTCTGCGTGCGAAGGAAAGCACCGGCGCAGAACATCAACGCATAAACCGCCCCCATATAGAGCAGGATTTGGAGGGCATAGTACACCGCAATGGAAGACACTCCCAGCAACTTGGCTGTCTTCCCGATCAGCAGCATCATCGGCTGGAACAGTGCCGGCTCGGTGATATAGGGAACGTGCCGGTTGGGCAGCAGCCAGTGATCGCGCGAATCCGCCAACCAGGAGAGATAGGCTCCCGTATCGAGGGTTTGTTCGAAATAGGCCGGATGATAGCCAGTTGGGGGCGAGAAAATCCCGTGCAGGACGCCCGAGTACGACACGGCGAACACAATCAGGCCCGCAAATATCGATATGGCGAATCTCCTCACCCGCTCTTGATCGTCATTACCGACGCAGCTCGCCATAAGGCGAACGCCTTATGTCTATAAGTGCCGCCTGATAAACTGAAAGTTTGGCACGCAAACTCAAAAAGATAAAAGGTTTTAACATTAGATGATTTCGGCAACACAGCTCCGCCCGGGCATGGTGATTAAGTTCGAAAAGGAACTGCTCTCCGTTTTCAGCATGGTCCATCGCACTCCGGGCAACCTGCGCGGTTTCGTGCAAGTTAAAATGCGCAGTCTGCGGACCGGCTCCATGATGGAGCATCGCTTTTCGTCTGAAGACAAAGTAGAGCGGGCCATGCTGGACGAGCAGGAAATGGAGTACTTATACGACGATGGCGAGTACTTCTATTTCATGAACACCGAGACTTTTGAGCAGACTCACCTGACCAAAGACCTTTTGGGCGATGCCGTGAATTATCTGATTCCGCAGCTGAAGGTAGCGGTGGAGTACTACGAAGGCAAGGCGATCAGCGTGGAGCTTCCCGCGACAGTAGAGATGAAGGTGCTGGAAACGGAACCTGGACTCAGGGGTTCCACTGTCTCGAATGTGACCAAGCCGGCCAAGATGGAGACGGGGCTTGTGGTGCAGGTTCCCGCCTTCATCAACGAAGGCGAGAAAATCAAGATCAACACGGCCGAAGGCTCGTATCTAGAACGGGCCTAAGCGTTGCTAGTCGGCGCGCAAGCAGATCATCGGATCTATCTTCGACGCTCTTCGGGCGGGCAGGTACCCGGCTAATGCAGCGATTGCGGTTAGAACCAAAGCCGCCGCCGCGAATGTCAGCGGGTCGCCAAACTCGATGCCATAAAGAAGGCCCCTAATGGAACGGACCAGTCCCCAGGAAGCGGCGACACCCACCAGCAATCCCAGGCCGGCAAGTCCAAGCGTTCGCAATACGATGCGGCTCTTCACGTCGAAGGTGGAGGCGCCGAGCGCCATGCGGATGCCGATCTCCTGAGTTCTGCGATTCACCGAATACGAAATAAGTCCATAAATTCCAAGAGAGGCCAGGAGCAGCGCGAACCCGGCAAAACCAGTGAGCAGCAACACCATGAAACGTCGCGGCGATACGGCTCGGTCGACCAGTTGGGCCAGCGGGCGCATGCCTCCTCGGGGCAAATCCGGAGCGATGGGACGCAGGCTAGCCTCCACTGCCGGCACGAGGGATGCTAAAGGTAAAGTCGAGCGCACCACCAGTTCCCCGCGAGCCAGCGAATCCGGGCACTGCCTCATTGGAATATACATTTCATTTCCGGAAGCTTTCTCAAGCGACATGTGCCGCACATCGCTTACGACTCCGACAACCTGCCGTTCTTTGGCGCAATCGCCCAGGATGACTTGACCAATCGGACTTTCTCCAGGCCAGAGATCGCGCGCCATGGTTTCGTTGATCAGCATTACCTGCTGACTATCTGGCGTATCATACTCAGTCAGGTCGCGGCCCTGCTTCAGGCTCATTCCCATTGATTTGAGATATCCATCCGTGACCAGACGCACGAAGGCTACTGGATATTTGTCAGGCAGGTAAGTCTTGCCCTTCACTCCCGCTCCCCAGGTGCGATTTTTCCCGAGTGGCAGCGAGTCCGCCAGCGCTGCCGCTTGGACGCCGCTGATTCGTCTGACCCTCTGCAGCACATCGTTCAACCAAGCAAGTTTGCGGGCGCCTGTAGAATACTGAGCGCCCGCGTCGATGCGCATTGCGGCGGCGCTTTGCGGACGAAAGCCCAGTTGCACGTCCAAAACTTTGATAAAGCTGCGAACCAGCAGGCCGGCACCTACCAGCAACACACACGCAAAAGCGATCTCAGAGACCACCAGCGTGCCCCGCAGCCAGGTGTGTTCCTGGCTTCCCTCAGTGCCGCGCTGGCCGAGCGAGGCGTTCAGCCGCAGGACCGAGACCTGCCACGCCGGGGCAAGCCCGAGTATCAGACCGGTCGCCATCGCGAGAAGAACGGTGAACCCGAGGACGCGGGCGTCCACTTGCACGCTGCTCAGCAGAGGAAGATTGAACGCAGTCAGGTGCGCGATGCCGTATGTCCCTGCCAGGGCCAACAGAATGCCCAGCAGCGCCCCGGAACTGGTTAATATAAGACTCTCCGTGAGCAGTTGGCCGACTAGCCGCGTCCGGCCGGCACCCAAGGCGGCGCGTATGGCCATCTCCTTCTGCCTCGCCGCCGTACGCGCCAGCATAAGACTTGAGAGGTTCGCGCAGACAATCAGCATAACCACTCCAACAGCGAATGCCATGATCAACAGCGCGGGACGGATTTGACCACTGACGTGTTCGGTCAGAAAAGTTAGCTTCGGATGAAGAGAGTTGCGTCGCCTGTTCTCGTCCGTAATCTGGTTGCCAAGAATGTCAGCCTCGGCCTGCGCCCGCTGCAGGGTGGAACCCGGTCTTAACCGGCCAACGAGCGCGAGGGTATTGCCCCAGCGATCCGTTTCGCTAGTGAGAGGGAAGGGATAAAACAGGTCGATTTTCGCACCAGGAGCGAAAATGGCTCCGAAATCGAAAGAGGCGGGCATCACTCCCACCACGGTCACCAGCTCATCGTCCAGGCGCAGCGCTTTGCCCACAATGCGCGGGTCGCGAGCGAAGCGGCGCTCCCAGAAAGCATGGCTCAGGAGGGTAACCTTCGGTCCGTTCCAGCGGCATTCGTCGGGGCTGAACTGGTGGCCGAGCTGAGGCTGCACGCCCAGCAGCGGGAAGAACTTCTCGGATACCGGGACAGCGGTCAGCCGTTCCGGTTCGCCATCTCCAGCCAGTCTGACATCTCCCGGGCTATAAAACGCAAAGTAGGCCGCGATGTCGGAAAAGGATTTGTTGCGGTCGCGCAGGGCAACCATGGGGATCACTTGAACGGTCCGGCCAGACATGTTGTCTTCGGTGTCCACCTTGTTGGTTATCCAGACCAGGCTGGAGGGATCCTTAAAAGGGAGGGGGCGAACGAGCAAAGTGTTCACCACGCTGAAGACAGTCGCGCATGCGCCAATTCCCAGACCGATGATCAGAGTAGTGAAGAGTGCGAAGCCGGTATCTCGACGCAGGGTTCGAACGGCGTAGCGCAAATTCAGCAGGATGGTTTCCATCATTGGCCGACTCTGAGCATCACACTGGGCTTTTTCAAGTGCATTAAGGCTAAGACTCCGCTGATGTCAAAACGTGCCGGAATGAGGCAAACAGCGGCTCTAAGATTGCCGCCGGGCTCGAGCCGTGCTCTAAAATGGTGAGCGGGATGAAATTCGTTGTCAGCTTCCATCAGGACGAAGATGGCATGTATATCGCCGACTGCCCCTCGATCCCGGGCTGTGTCAGCCAAGGACATACAGAGGTTGAGGCCGAGGCGAATATCGCCGATGCAATCCGGGAGTGCTTAGCGGTCCGGGCCGACCTCGGTATGCCTTTGACGGTCACCACACGCGAGGTCGAAGTGGTGGTCTGATGTCCGCTCTTCCGCTGATGCGGCCGCGCGAGGTTGTTCGCGCGTTCGAACGCTTGGGTTGGCGGATTGCGAGACGACGAGGCAGCCATATCGTGCTCACGAAACTCGGGTCTTTCGTGACACTTTCGGTCCCCGATCATTCGCAAGTCGCTCGTGGGACCTTACGAACGTTGATCGCCCAAGCGGGCTTAACAGTAGATGAGTTCTTGGCTGCGGCGCGATGACAGAACGCAGCCCGAGCACAGCTTCCGAGCGGCGGTTAACCGTCGGGAGGAGCACCATTGGTCAAGCGAGTCGAATAACCGATCCATTTCCAGAACCCGATTTGTGGACAATGACAACCAGGAAAGATTCGTAAACGCTAGCCGACTCCCTGCGGTTACTGCCCCGAGCAGAAACCGCATGAAAGCACTTCGGCGGTGGCCGAAGTGGCGGCCAAACTGGATGCGTAGCCGTACTAGTGAATTGAATGGGACACCACTACATCCCAAGAGCATACTTGAGTCACTCCGCTTCTATGACCGATCTGGACCGCGATCCATGAAGCAGCTCACTAAATGCCTCCACGTTTTCAAAGCCCGAGCTCACTATGCGAACCAAGACGCACAAGTTCGAGGCTATCGTCATCCGGCTTGCGGGTTGGTGTACTCAGTCTCCCGCATTCAGATTTCGTAGCAGTTTTTCCGGCTTGCCGACCTTGACCAGCTCGCCCCGGCGTGCTGCTTTCATAGCCGCGACGGTCTCGGCGTTCGGATTCAGCGGCTCGAACGGCAGAGCCTTTTCCGCAGCGACGCGCACCAGCAGCAGTCGAAAGGCGTCGGACACGGTGAGCCCGATTTTCTTCAGGGCCGCCGCAGCTTCCCTTTTGGTACGCTCGTCGATGCGAGCGCGAACGACGGAATTCTCAGCCATGGCGTAAATCTCCTACTGAGCTACATTGTAGCTCAATGCAAGAAGAATGCCGAGCTTCGCTATTGCCCGCTCACCTTCATCACAAAGTACGTAAATTGTCCACCGCTGACCAATAACTGATGAGCCGTCCTAGCCGGGATATGCACAATATCCCCCGCCGACAGAGACTTCTCCGTCCCGCCACTAATCAAAGATCCGCGAATTTCATGCAGCGCGCTGGTCTTCGGATTCACGATCTTGCCGCCCACGATCAACTTCGCGGTTCCCGATTCAATCACGAGTAAATCGGCTTCGGTCTCATGCAGTTCGGCCGAGCCGTCGCCCTGCCGATGGGCCAGCATCGTATAGTGATTGCCAAACTTCTCAAGCTGTTGCGAGGCGAAGTGCGCGCCATCCACCTTCGCGGCCAGCTTCTTTTCAATCCCTTTAAAATCGGTCTGAGTCCACACGACGAATCCGGCTGGATCGGCCGCCATCAGCGGCATAGCGCACAGCAATGCAAAGATGCGAATTTTCATGTTGTTTGTTGACTCGCCGCCTCGGAAAATTTCTCGAAAAATTTCTTGATGATCATCTTCGAAGTGCTCTCAAGCAGGCGCTGGCCGACCGCAGCGATGGTTCCGCCCACCTGAACGTCGCCCTCATACTTCACTTCAGTAGCACCCTCTTGCGGTGTCAGATTGAGCAAACCGCTGCCTTTCAGAAACCCCACCTTCCCGCTGCCTTCCACCAGAAGCGTAAAGCTATCCGGCGGATGCGCGTCGGCGATCTTCACCTTCCCGGTGAACAATCCCGAAAAGCTCGCAATCGCCATTTTCATCTTCATCTCGTATTCGTCTTCTCCGATCTTTTCAAGATGATCCGTGCCGGGCATGCACTTGGCGAGAATCGCCGGATCCTGAAGAAGCTTGTACGCCTGGTCGCGCGGAATCGGTACCGTATAGGAACCGTTAATCTTCATCCCATCCTCGACGCTGCTTCCTTCAGAGCGCGCTGAGTGTATATCTTTGCGAGATGCTTGCGATAGCTGGCCGATGCGTGGATATCCGAGTTGGAATCGGCGCCTTCCGCCACCACTGCCGCCGCTTTCGAAGCATCGCGTGTCGAAGCGTAAATTTCTTCGGCATTCGCGGCGCGATACGCCTTGGCTCCCAAACCCGTAACTCCGATGCGCACGAAGTCGTGCGAAACCCGAACGGCAACGCCGACGATGGCGAACCCCGAAGCGGGCTGGACGCATTTCTGGTAGCTTACGCCCGTCCCTTGCTTCTCCACGGGAACGATCACTTCCGCAATAATCTCGCCCTGTTCGAGTGCCGTCGTAAGCATGTCGACAAAAAAATCACTCGCACCCACGATTCGTTCGCCGCCTTTCTTCACCAGTTTGAACCGCGCCTCGAGAGCGCAAAAAGCAGCAGGATAATCCGCAGAAGGGTCGGCGTGGGCCGCGCTTCCGCCGATCGTTCCCCGGTTGCGCACTTGAATGTCTCCAATATTTCCGACCGTTTCCGAAAGCAGCGGACAATGCGCTCTCACAATGGGCGAACTCTCGACGTCCCAATGGGTGGTCCCCGCGCCGATGTGCATCTCTTCGCCGTCCCGCCGAATGTAGTTCAACTCCTTAAGCCGCCCGATATCGATGAGTTGTTCGGGCGCGGCCAGACGAAGTTTCATCATCGGAATAAGACTCATGCCGCCCGCCAGAGGCTTAGCGCCTTCTTTCGATAGCAGCTCCAGAGCTTCCTGCAACGAGGCCGGAGCGGAGTATTCAAACTGCTGCGAAATCATGCGCGCCCTCCTTCCATCAAGTTCCAGATTTTTTCCGGCGTCATCGGCATGTCGATATGCCGAATGCCCAGCGTGCTCAGCGCATCCACAACCGAATTGACCACGGCGGGCGAGCACCCAATGGTCCCGGCCTCGCCGACACCTTTTACGCCGAGCGGATTAACCGGGGACGGGGTCGTGGTATGCTCCGTCTCGATCCACGGGATCATGCTGGCCCTGGGGATTGCGTAGTCCATAAACTCGCCGGTCACCAGTTGGCCATTGTCGTCATAAACTGCCTGCTCCCAAAGCGCCTGCCCCAGCCCTTGGACCACGCCGCCATGCACCTGTCCGGCCACGATGAGCGGATTGATAATGTTGCCGCAATCGTCCACCGCCACGTAGCGCTTGATCTCGATATCGCCGGTTTCGCGATTCACTTCCGTCACCACCGCGTGTGCGCCAAATGGAAAGGCGAAATTCGGCGGCTCCCAGAAGTATGTCTCCACCATGCCCGGTTGCGTGCCTGGAGGCAGTTTCATGGCGCGGTGCGACGCGCCCGCGATCTCGGCCAGCGTAACCGTCTTGCCGGATTTATTGCACACGCAAACGCCGTCCGAGAAAGACACATCTTCGGACTCCAGCAGCATCGCGCCATACTTCTTGATCTTCTTCTTGAGTTCCTGCAGCGCGAAATAGACCGCCGTACCGCCTACTGCCGTGCCTCGGCTGCCGAATGTTCCGATTCCGTATTGGACGATCGCCGTGTCGCCGTGCAGTACGATCACATCATCGATTCCTACACCGAGCTCGTCGGCGGTGATCTGCGCAAAGGTGGTCTCCTCGCCCTGCCCATGCGGCGACGAGCCAGTCATCACCGTCACCATCCCGCTCGGCTCGATCTTCACCGTGGCGCTTTCCCATCCGCCTGCGGGCGTTGCTGGCGAGGGCCCGAACGCGCAAATTTCGCCGTACGTAGACAGGCCGATACCCATCAATCGCCCTTCGCCGCGTGCTTTCTTCTGCTCGTCGCGAAGGTTGTGGTAACCGACTAGGTCCATCGCCTTGTGCAGGGGCGCGGCGTAGTTGCCGCTATCGTAGCTGAGGCCGGTGCCGGTGGCATAGGGGAACTCGTCGTTGTGGATGAAGTTCTTCAGCCGGATCTCGGCCGGGTCCATGTTCAGTTCGGCAGCCAGGATGTCCACCATGCGTTCGATGCCGTGAGTGGCTTCAGGACGGCCCGCGCCGCGGTAAGCGTCGGTGGGAACGGCGTTGGTAAACGCGCCCACGATATCCGCCCGCACGTTCTGGCAGCGGTACAGACCAGGCATCATCAGCACGGACAAGGTCGGAATGGCTGGCGTCAGCAACTGATGATACGCTCCCAGGTCCTGGATCAGCTTCAGCTTGATTCCCAATATGGTGCCGTCTTTCTTGGCGGCGACCTCGAAGTAATCCACATGCCCCCGGCCATGAATCGTGCACATGCAATTTTCTCGGCGCGATTCGATCCACTTCACCGGATGACCGAGCTTCATCGCCACGAAGCCCATCAGCGCTTCCTCTGCATACACGTTGAGCTTGCTGCCAAAGCCGCCTCCCACTTCGGGAGTCACCACCCGCACTTTGTGTTCCGGCGCTCCCAGCATCTGCGCTACTAGCGTTCGCATGAGGTGCGGGATCTGCGTGGACGACCAGATAGTCAGCGCCTTGTCGCCCGTGTTGTAATCGGCCACCACTCCGCGCGTTTCCATCGAGCTGGGAATCAAGCGCTGGCTGGTGATGCGCTGCTTCACCACCACTTCGGCTGCGGCGAAGGCCGCATCCACGTCGCCGCCTTCCTGGTGATAATTGAACGCTACATTGTCGGGCCACTCGGGATGCACGGGCGGCGCGCCTGCCGCGATGGCTTTTTCAGGATCGGTGACCGCCTGCAGCGTCTCGTACTCCACTTCGATCAAATCGACCGCATCGCGCGCGATGTACTTGTCGGTAGCCACCACCACCGCCACCGGATGGCCGATAAAATATACGCGATCAATCGCCAGAATATAGTGATGGGGCACACGCAGGCCCGGCAGCGACGCTCCGCAAGGAACCGGCCCCACTTTCTCCGTGTCTTTGCCGACGTAAACCGCCGCGACGCCAGGGTGCGCCAAGGCTGCCGAAATGTCCACCGACTTGATATTCGCAGCGCCATGCGGGCTGCGCAGAATGCACGCATGGTGCATGCCTGGCATCTGAATATCGTCGACGTAGGTGGCGGAGCCGGTGATCAGCCGGGGATCTTCCTGCCGGCGCATCGCCTTGCCAACCAGCTTTTCGGTTTTGGTGATCGTAGTGGTGGCCATCTTAGGCTCCCTTTCCCGTCGCAACTGCTTTCACGGCATTCACAATGTGCTGATAGCCCGTGCAGCGGCAGAGATTGCCGCCGAGTCCGTCCCGAATTTCCGCTTCCGTCGGGTGCGGATTGCGCTCCAGGATCTGCTTGGCCGTCATGATCATGCCGGGCGTGCAGAATCCGCACTGCAATCCATGCTCGTTCCAGAAGGCCTGCTGCATCGGATCGAGCTTGCCGTCGCGAGCCAAGCCTTCGATGGTGAGGACGTCTGAGCCATTGGCCTGGACTGCGAACATCGCGCAGCTCTTAATGGCTTTCCCATCGACGTTAACCGTGCAAGCCCCGCAGATGGATGTTTCGCAACCGATGTGCGGTCCAGTGAGGCCGACTGTTTCGCGAAGGTAATGAATGAGCAGCAGACGGGGCTCGACTGTGTCGGAGCGCTTCTTTCCGTTTATCGTGACGTGGATGGTGGTTTGCATAGGCTGAAGTACTAGCGGATATGACGATAACACAACTCACGGAGGGGCCGCCGATCAGTGGACTCCGAAGAAATCGACAAGCTTTCGAACAGACTCTGGAGGTGGCTTCAATAAATCTAATTCGCAGTTTTTGAACATCCTCGTTGCGGCCTCCAACGCCGCGTGCGCGAAGCTGTAGCGCGGCCGCTCGGTTTTTGGTGGCTGCTCCGCCGTGATTCCACGTTCGTGATAACAACCGTTTCGCGATCAAGCTCGCAGACGTACACATGTTTTCCCAGCTCGCCCCGCGACCACAGGAAAGCCAAATGATCCGTCAGTCGCCGTGCCATCCCGTTCTAGATAGCCGTTTCTAGAGACGTAGATCACGTCGGCCCTTGAAGCAGGTATGCCGTGGCTGAAATAGAACGCGTCCCGTTAGCCGCAGTAGCTTCTCGATCGCAGGAACCCGAACGTCGACGTTCTCCACGACTCTGCCCAGCGTCACGACGATTCGGCGTGGCGGTCCGAAAGTCGGTAGTACCCGGATAATACACGGTCGAAAACGGCTGTCTGGCAGTCTCCATGCCCCTCCAGTTCGCAACCACGTAGGTAACGCCCCGCAGGCATCAGTTCCAGCTTGTAACGACCATCGGACCTGGTGCAGCCCTCGCGCCTCAAACATGCTATTCTCATCACAAAGCTCTTTGGAAAACAAAAGCAGGAGCCCGTGTGATCAAGCGCTGGTTGTCGAGAACTCCTTCGGTGGCGCGACAGCCGCACAGTTTTGCCACGACGACCCCAGGTGCAAGGCAGGCATTGATGTGGACGGTGCTCCGTTTGGCAGCGTCGGTCGGGAGGGTCTCCATCAACCTTTCATGTTTCTCCTGAGCGACCAAAGCCATGGGTCCGACGATGGAGCCGTGTTGAAGAGCCATATCGTGCTGCGGACGCTCGTGCTCAGCTTTTTCGACCTGTATCGTAAGGGGCCGAGATGACCTTCCCAGTGAGCGACGGAGGTCTCCACAAGATGCGTGCAGCGGCTCTGGTTGCAGTGCTGGCCGGTGCCGCGGGCTCGCTCGGCTTCATGCTCCGCGTAGGTCATCGCAACAATTCCCGACTCCTGGTTGTGCTCTTCGGGATATGGGTGCTCTCTCCGTTCGTCGCCCTGGTACTGGCCAACGCGGCTTCGAAGCGTTGGTCGGCTCTTACTCGAGCGACGCTCTATAGCGCAACGCTGCTTATCGCGCTGGGCTCTTTGGCCATCTACGGATTCGTGGCATTGGGGCCTCCCAGGGTGAAGCCCGCAGCCGCATTCGTTGTCGTTCCCCCAACGTCATGCCTGCTGATTGCGATCAGTTTGCTTGCACCTCGTAGATTTGCATGAGGTTGCCGCAAGTATCTTCCCGCTTCGAGCAGATCGATGAGGGAAAGCATGTTGAAGTCCTTTCATATTTAAAATCCGAGCCGCTGCCACCTTCTACAGATATCCCTTAATTCTTGGGTAACTCGGCCGACAGAACCGTCTCCCTATTGCGCAGGCCAAGCTTTAAAGGACGAAACCTTCAGAGCCACGCTGATGTTACACTCGTGAGGGTGGCCTGGAATGGCCGTTGTTGGGGACTTCAAAGTTACTCCAAAGCCGTTCGGTCGAAAGGTGGCCCCGAACTGCGGACACCTGGCTGCTTCACTTCGCCACACCATAATCTCTGAATGGATTTTCCCAGCTCGCCCCGCGAGCACAGGAAAGCCAAATGATCCGCCAGCCGCCGTGCTACCCCGTTCTAGATAGCCGTTTTTAGAGACGTAAATCACGTCGGCCCTTGAAGCAGGTATGCCGTCGCTGAATAGAACGCGCCCCGCTAGCCGCAGTAGCTTCTCGATCGCAGGAACCCGAACGTCGACGTTCTCCGCGACTCTGCCCATCGTCACAATGATTGGCGTGGCGGTCCGAAAGTCGGTAGTACCCGGATAACACACGGTGGAAAACGGCTGCCTGGCAGTCTCGTTCGCAACCACGTCGTAACGCCCCGCAGGCATCAGTTCCAGCTTTTGACGACCACCGGACTTGGTGCAGCCCGACATGCGACCGACAGTATCGGTCTTCCCGGACGCCGCTTCGAGTGCGAGGCTCACTCTTTCAATGGGTATGCCGTCCGGATCAAACACCCTGCCGACAATTTTGGTGTCTCCCACCACTGTAAAACTGACACTTACGCCGGAGTCAGGCCCGAGATTGACTGTCGCCTCGGCTGAAGGATATCTTCCTGGAGCCGTCCGGCCCCGAGTTCTCATAAATTTGAACCTCGCCAGAAAGCCGGGTACCCCACGCGGCAGCGGGGAGCTTGTGTAGAAACAATAGATCGTCCGCTGCGGATTTGAGCGAGCTGGAACGGTGGCATCCAGGCAATATCCAAATTCCGGATTGCTCCTTCTCATGCAAGTAAAACAACACGCGTTCGCCTGTCTTGAATTTTGGCGCACAATCATTATTCTTTTGGCTCAGGGTGAAGCTTTGACCTTTCCGGGTGCCTTTGAAAGCTTCCTCCACGCGTGTCCAGACATTCTGATGCTGCATCTCCAAATCGGAATCAGTGCGCTCGACGAAGCCCAGAAAAACCACCGGGAAGTTCTGCCAGGCTTCTTTTGCCGACGGCCAACCTCCTCACTCGCATCCCAATGCTTGTCCACACGCCACTAGCGCTAATACGCTGGAATAATGCATCGCCATCCCCCATGAAACCTCGCCCCAACCCTTCCTGAACTGAACATCTTCCTGTACAGCAGCTCGAAGAAGGATGCTGTTTAATTCAATGAGCCCAAACGGCCTCGCGGGAGATCGTCCTCGACGGGATTGCTCATGCAGAGCTGCCTCCAGATTCAGCAAATTCCACATTTAACATCGCCGGGTGAGATCGTCGCCCTCGGCAAAGGTGCGCCGGGGGTGGAAAGCCCCGCGCCTCAAAAAATATGCTATTTTCATGACAAAGTTCTTTGGAATACAAATGCAGGAGCCCGTGTGATCAAGCGCTGGTCTGGCCAGTGTATTGTTTCTGGCGATTCTCACCTGGGACAGAACACCACATGCCCCTCGCACTACCGGCTCCTACCGGACCATACCTCGTCGCTCGTTTGACGACCGCTTGGGTGGATGAAGAGCGAATCCGCCTCTTTTCGCACAGGTAGTGGAGCGCCATTTGGTGACGCAGTTCGTCCAGCGCCCGCTCGAACGTCGTGCCCTCGGCCTTGAGCTTGCGCGCCAACGTTTGGCGGGTGACGCCAAGCCTCGCTGCGATCATGTCCATACTCACACCGCCGCCGTGCAAACTCGAAATCAGCAGTCTCTCGACCTGTCCGCTGGTCGTGGTGGAATTCTCTAGGCGCTTCAGTAAAGCCTCTGCATGCGCACTGAGTACGCGCGACACATAGGCGTTTGAGGGAGGCATCGTCAACCCCAAAAAATCCTCTTCGACCAGCAGCGCGTTCCTGTTGCTGCCGAACACTACCGGCGCATCGAACACCCGGTCATACTCGGCCCGATAGCTTGGCTCTGCGTGAGTGAAATGAACCGCTTTCAGAAATGACCGTCTCGCATGATGAGTCGCGAGCATCTTCCGTGTCTCGCAAACAAACC
Source organism: Bryobacterales bacterium (assembly GCA_038225555.1). Classification (GTDB taxonomy): domain Bacteria; phylum Acidobacteriota; class Terriglobia; order Bryobacterales; family Bryobacteraceae; genus JANXQZ01. Next base: position 95,018 of record JBBRRB010000013.1, on the reverse strand, counting down.
AGGCAGCGCCGGCTTCCACGAATTGCGGACCGTTGTTGTAAATTCCATGCTTGAACTCCAACCATACGCCCTCCCGGTCCCGCACAAGATCGAGAAGACTCGAACCCCGGTCGCCATCATCGCGGAGCAGACGTGAATAGCGATTCATCGTTGCACGCGCCTCGCCGACCGTTTTGGCGGCCCCGGCGATCTGCCAAACAACCGACAAATCCTCTGTCCTGACGGACTCTCCGAAGCGCAACCCCAAGGCAGGATCTTTGCACAGATCGATTGCGGCCTGCATCAACGCCGTGCACGATGCCAGCGGAATGCGATTGTCGCGATCCTCAAGGTCGTTGAGGCTTAGGCCTGAACGCTCGATCAGCGTTCGCCGATCAGATCCTCTTGATACGGCAAACTCCATAAGGGCTCGCGCATAGGCCGCCTCAACTGTCGCCTTAGCCACGACGACGCCACCCAGTGAGGCCAAAGGTCATGTTTTTGATACGCAGGGTCATGGTTGCCGGTTCACCAGAATGCGAAGCTCAGCTTAGCATGAGCATCACCCAATGGAACGGAGAGCCAAACGATATGAAAAACCCAACGCAAAAATCCTCACCGCAGTTCATAGCCAGGCTCGCGGGCCTCTGCTATTTGATCACCATCTTAGTGGGCGCCTTCGACCACCTCTTCGTTGGCGGCAAGCTCATCGTGCCAGGCGACGCGGGAATAACAGCTACCAATATCATGCGGTCCGCCCCGCTCTATCGGTTGGCATTCACGCTGGACCTGGTCCCGGTTTACGCCGTGGCCACCGTGCTTCTCTACGAACTGTTGAAACCTGTGAATCGAAGTCTCTCCTTGCTCGCAGCTTTTTCCAGCCTTCTGGGCGGTGCCATCGGATCAGCCATCGCAGTCTTTCAATTCGCGCCGCTGGTCGTTCTTGGAGGGGCACCGTATCTTCACGTCTTCAGCGCGGAGCAGTTGCAAGCACTGGCAATGCTGTCTCTCAAATTGCACGAACTGGGATTCACAATCTCCCTGGTGTTCTTCGGATTCTATTGCTTCCTACTCGGCTGGCTGATAATTCCATCGACCTTCCTACCGCGGACTGTGGGTATTCTGATGGTCGCGGCGGGCCTTGCCTATGCTTCATATGGTTTCGCGTACTTCGCGTCGCCATGGTTGGCGGCAAGTTGGGGGCCCTACGCTCTCATGTTCGGTAGCCTCGGGGAAGCGGCACTGACTCTGTGGCTTCTTGTATTTGGGGTCAACGCTTCAAAGTGGTTGCAAAGAGCCGCGACGGCGTGAGCGCTCGCCGCATGTGGTTCCTTGGCCAAACCAGCGCCATCGGATCGATTGGTCCCCTAATCGCGTGTGTGTACTGAACCGATCAAGACGTGAAGGATTTCGCTGATTCAATGTTCCCATCTTTCAATCCATGGGAGGGATAACGAAGTATGATGGCGTATGGCCGACTTCGAAATCGCTCCAGGATCCCCTCACCCCTTAGGTGCCATCGCTGAACCGGACGGCGTAAACTTCTCCCTCTTTTCCGAGGCGGCAACCGACGTCTCACTTCTCCTCTTCGACAGCGCGGATTCAGTCAAACAGTTTCAAACGATCCGCTTCGATCCCTTTCTTCACAAGACGTTCCACTTTTGGCACGTGTTCGTCAAAGGCCTGAAACCCGGCATATTCTACGCCTTCCGAATCGACGGACCGAACGACCCCGCCAACGGGAACCGCTTCAACTCAAACAAGGTGCTGATTGGCCCCTACGCGCGCGGCATCTCCAAGAAGCTTTGGAACCGCGCCGACGCCTGCACTCCCCGCGACAACCTGGCCACCTCGATGCGCTGCGCCATCGTCGACATGTCCGCTTACGACTGGGAAGGCGATCAGCCACTCAAACATCCCAGTAGCGAATCGATCATCTATGAAATGCACGTCGGCGGATTCACCCGTTCTCCCAGCGCGGGCGCAAAACATCCTGGCTCATTTTCCGGAATTCTCGAGAAAATTCCACATCTGAAAAGCCTCGGCATCACCGCCGTTGAACTGCTGCCGGTCTTCGAATTCGACGACACCGATTTCGCCCTGAATCCCTTCGGTCAGCAGATCAAGAATTTCTGGGGATACAGCCCTGTCAGTTTTTTCGGCCCGCATTCCAGCTATTGCGTGAACCCGGAAGGAGCCAATCATGCCGACGAGTTCCGGGACATGGTGAAAGCGCTTCACAAAGCCGGCATCGAAGTGATCCTGGACGTGGTGTTTAATCACACCGATGAGGGCAACCAGCAGGGTCCCACATTCTCGTTCCGCGGAATCGACAACCGGACTTATTACATCCTTGACCGCGGCAATCACGCCAATTATTCCAACTATTCCGGCGTTGGAAATACGTTCAACTGCAACCATCCGATTCCGCAGAAATTCATTCTCGATTGCCTGCGGTTCTGGGTGCAGGAGATGCATGTGGACGGCTTCCGGTTCGACGAAGGATCGATACTTTCGCGCGGCGAAGACGGGACGCCGCTGGAGCATCCACCGGTGGTCTGGTCGGTAGAACTGGATGACGCCTTGTCCAATACCAAAGTGATTGCGGAGGCCTGGGACGCCGCTGGCTTGTATCAAGTCGGACATTTTCCAGGCGATCGCTGGTCGGAGTGGAACGGAAAGTTCCGCGACGAAGTGCGCCGCTTCGTCAAGGGCGATCCTGGGATTTTGGGCAACGTCGCGTCCCGGATCGGGGGAAGTTCGGACATCTACGAAGGCCGCGGACAGACTCCAGAGAACAGCATCAACTTTGTGACTTGCCACGACGGGTTCACTCTGAGCGACTTGGTGTCGTACAACGAGAAACACAACGAACCCAACGGCGAGGGGAACCGGGACGGCATAAACGACAATCTGAGCTGGAACTGCGGCGCGGAAGGGCCCACCGGAGATGCTGCGATCGAGGCTCTTCGTGCGCGGCAAGTCCGTAACTTCGCCGCGATTCTGCTGCTCTCGCGCGGTGTTCCGATGATTCTCGGAGGCGATGAGATCAGGCGCACTCAGCGGGGCAACAACAACGCCTACAATCAAGACAACGATACGAGCTGGTTCGATTGGTCGCTGGCGAAAACGGAGGGCGACACGCTGTCCTTCTTTCAAAAGATGATCGCGTTTCGGAAAGCTCATCCGGCTCTCTCCAGGAATCGCTTCTATTCCGGAGGCCCCAACGAGCGGGGGATGAGCGACATTACCTGGCACGGGACCAAACTGGACAGCCCCGGCTTCGGCGATCCCCAAGCGCGAGCTCTCGCCTTCACCGTCGCAGGATTCGGTGGAGAAGCCGACCTGCACGTTATGATGAATATGTTTTGGGAGCCGCTCGAGTTCGAGGTACCGGTGAATCCAGGGCGAACATGGTCGACGGCCATCGATACCTTCGACCCCAAGGCACCCGCGTCCGCCTTCCATGGCGGCACCGTCCATGTGCGCGAGCGGAGCATTGTCGTCTTAGTTGCTTCGGCCTAACCAGGTAAGTAACCTCGCGTATACTTAAGTAGGAGCCACTCAAATTGTCAATTGGAAGCTTTTTGCGCCTCAGCGCGCACATCCAGATGCTGCCTGTTCTGGAGAGCGGCGAAGAAACGCTGGTGGGCGGACAGGCTGTCATGGAAGGCGTGATGATGCGCGCTCCTCACAGCTATTGTGTCGCCGTGCGCAAGGCCAATGGCGAACTCGTCACCGAACAGTGCGAACTGGCGCGGGTTTCGGAGACTTACCCTATTTTTAAATATCCGATTCTACGCGGTTTAGGCATGCTCGGTCAAGCGATGTGGCTAGGGCTGAAGGCTCTGCGCTTCTCGGCAAATGCCGCCCTTGAAGGCACACCCGCAGATGGAAAGCCAGCCGAAAAGCCAGTGGAAATCTCCTCTTGGATGATGGGTTTAAACCTTGCTTTCTCTCTCGCGTTTTTCATCTTCCTGTACAAGTTCGTTCCGCTGTTCCTGGCCACCCAGATCGGCGCGCGCGTGCCGACGCTGCACGGTCGGCTGGCCATTAACTTAGTCGATGGCGTCATCCGAATCGCTATCTTCCTCGGTTTTCTCTTCGCTCTCTCCAAGATGAAGGACATCCGCCGCGTTTTCGAATTTCACGGAGCCGAGCACAAAGTAGTGTTCAATTTTGAATCCGGAAAGCCGGTAACGGTCGCGAACGCTCAGGAGTTCGTCACTTGGCATCCGCGCTGCGGCACCAGCTTTCTGATCGTCGTGATGTTGATCTCTCTACTCGCTTACGCACTGCTTCCCATTGATGGATTCGTGGGACGCTTTGTCGCCCGCATCGCGCTGCTTCCACTCGTAATTGGAATCAGCTACGAACTGATCCGCTTCGCCGCGAAGCGTCCGGGCAGCCTCATGGCCGCTCTGACCACGCCCGGTTTATGGCTGCAGAGAGTGACTACAAAACCTCCATCGGACGACCAAGCCGCCGTCGCAATTCATGCTTTGAACGGCGCGATGGATCTTGAGAAGGCGCAAGGCGGCCAACTCGTTATCGCCTAATCGAAATGGAATACGCCGAAAGATTGAACGAACTCGACCGCCGCTTCGAGGCTCTGACCGCGCAAATGGCCGACCCGGCCGTGATTGCGGACTCCGATTTGTATCGGAAGACAACCAAAGCCCAGAGCGACATCTCCGATGTCGTTGCCAAATATCGCGAATATAAGCACGTCAAACATAACCTTGACGAGGGCAAGGCGATGCTGGCCGAGGCCGACCCCGATCTCCGCGAGATGGCGGCCGAAGAAGTTGCTCGCTTGGAGCCAGAAATCGCGCGCATCGAAGCGGACCTGAAGTTCATGCTGTTGCCCAAGGATCCTCTGGACGAGAAGAACGTGGTGTTGGAAATTCGTGCTGGAACCGGCGGCGACGAAGCCACCCTGTTCGCAGCAGAGGTTTTCCGCATGTACTCGCGCTACGCGGAAGGGCGTCGATGGCGGGTGGAAGTGACGTCGGCAAGCGAATCCTCGGTTGGCGGACTTAAAGAAGTAATCGCGCTGGTGAGCGGGCAGAAGGTGTACAGCATGCTGAAGTACGAGAGCGGCGTGCATCGCGTTCAGCGGGTCCCAGCGACCGAGCAGCAGGGTCGCGTGCATACATCAGCTATCACCGTTGCCGTCCTACCCGAGGCCGACGAGGTGGAAATCAAGATCGATCCAAAGGACATCCGGATCGATACGTTCTGTTCTTCGGGTCCGGGTGGCCAGTCCGTGAATACCACGTATTCAGCAGTGCGCCTCACCCATTTGCCGACCGGCACGATCGTCTCATGCCAGGATGAGAAATCGCAAATCAAGAACCGTGCGAAGGCCGAGCGTGTGCTCCGTTCCCGTCTCTACGAAGTGGAACTGGAAAAACAGCGCGCCGAGATTGGGGCCGAACGCCGCAACCAGGTCGGAACCGGCGATCGCAGCGAGAAGATCCGAACCTACAATTTTCCCCAGAACCGTCTCACCGATCACCGGATCGGGCTCACTCTCCATCAGCTCGACCAGATTATCGAAGGCAACCTCGACCCGGTCATGACTGCCCTCAACACCTATTTTCAAACTGAGAAGCTGAAACACGAAGGCCAGGCGGCCTAGCTTTTCGGCAAGTGCTCGACATCCGCACCGCTCTCCAGCAAGGCACCAAGCTGCTGGAGGAGGGTGCGATTTCAGCGCCCCGTCTCACGGCTGAAGTGCTTCTCAGCCACGCTTTGAAGCGGGAGCGTTCCTACTTCTACGCGCATCCTGAAGAAGAACTGAGTTCGGTCGCCTGGATCCACTTCGGGCGATACCTGCACGAGCGCCTGCAGGGAAAACCGACTCAGTACATCACTGGTCGGCAGGAATTCTACGGGCGCGAATTTCTGGTATCGCCGCACGTTCTTATTCCGCGTCCTGAGACGGAACACCTGGTCGAGGCCGCCATGAAGCGCATCAGTCCTGGCGACACCGTTCTGGATGTGGGCACCGGTTCCGGAGCGATTGCTATTTCGCTGGCGCTGGAAACGCGGGCGCGCGTGGTCGCTTGCGATCTATCCCTGGCGGCGATTCAGGTTGCTACACGGAATGCTAGATGTCTCTGCGCATCCGTACAGTGGCTGGCCTGCGACCTACTCTCGGCCATCGCATGTCGGAGCGTGGATGTGCTCGTCTCTAATCCTCCATATGTGGCCAGGACCGATGAAGCGGGCTTGCAGCGCGAGGTCCGCGACTGGGAACCGCACCTGGCGCTCTTTGCAGGTCCGAACGGGATGGAGATTTACGAGCGTCTCATTCAGCAGGCGAGCAAAGTGTTGCGTCCCGGGGGCTGGCTGCTGCTGGAACTCGGGTACAACTCCCTGAAGCCTGTGCAAGATTTGCTCGGGGGAGAGTGGTGCGATATCGAACTCGTCCACGACTTGGCTGGCTTTCCGAGAGTGCTCGCCGCCAAGCTTGCAGTCAAAGCGTTAGGGATAAGCTGATCCGACACCAGCAGCCGTCAAAGACCGAGCGGCTGCGCTACGCTCGGTAGCTCGTCTAGCGACTTACAGCTCTGCGAGCCGGAGCCTTGACGGAAGCTATCGGACCCAGAGGGGAAGGCTTGGCAACAACGCCGAGAGACATGGGTTCCACGACAACAGGTGCGTGCGCTGAAGCTAGTCGAGCGCTCTGATCAGGAGTAGACCAGGGTTTGAGAATCCAGAAAAGCAGCACGAGATCAAGGACGGCGAGTGCGAGCATCGTCCAAAGGAAAGAAGCTTTAAGGCCTGCCTTGGAAATACTCGGAAATGTTTCGTATGAAGCTGCTGCAACCATGGTGGTCCCTCTCCTGTTGCAAACAAGAGCAAGCAGCTAGCCATTGATAAGTTGTTGAATTACTGGTGCAGCGATGGGCGGAAAGCGGAAAAAATTCCCGCCCTTTCGGATCTAGTTGCGTCCAGTCAGGACCTTGGGAACAGACAGATAGCCAACGATCTGATCTTTCTTCACATCGTTGACCACGATTTCATAAGGCAGGCGGGATTTAGACGTCAAGAACTGCAGGGGTTCGTTTACAGTTCTGTCCTTCTTTTCCACAATCTTGTCGTCCGCAGTCAACTCGATCGTATAGCGGTTCTTCTTTGCGTCGGCCTTCTTCAAGAGCATGGTCACGTCGCCGACCTTCTGTCCTGTCTTCGACTTTTTGATATTGAATTCGATGTAGTTTCGCTCCCCGAGCGCCCTCAAGGCTCCCAGCTCTTTTGCGTTGGTAGCAATCAGAGTAGCGTGCCCGTCGACGTCTCCCGCAGTCCGTTTTAGATCGGCAATGGTCTTTTCCAATTCCGATTTCGTGGATGCCACCTCCGTCTTAACTGTGCTTACTTCCGTGCCAACCTCGCTGATCTTAGAAGTAGCCGTATCCGCAAGCTGCTTTACGTCGGAAATCTGGGAACTTGTCTGCTGTTGAGCTTTCTCCTGGGCGGCCTGCAGTTGGATCTTGGTCTCCTCCACCTTCCTCAAAGCCTCGCCTTTCGCCTCGCCAACCGCCATTCGGGCCTGGCGACGAGCCCCTTCCAGCTGATCGCGAAGGTTCTCAACGCTGCGCTTGTTGGTTTGAGTGGTAACGGCACTAGCCTCGCGCACTTTATCGAGCTCGGCCAACAGCGAATTTTGGGTCTTGCCCAGATCCGTTTTCAGAGTGTTCATCTGCATGAACAGATAAATGTTGGCGGCCAGAAGGGCGGCAACCGCTCCAAATAGCAAGGGTATCTTGATGCTGCGTTCCGGTGCGGGAGCAGGGGGCGCATACGGGTTGGGGGGATAAGCTGCTGGCGGAGGAGGCGGGTTCGGAACGTAGCCTGGAGAAGTGCTTGGATTGATAGACATACTTTAACCTTTAAGGAGTCGCAGGACGCCACAATTGTATCAACAAGTAATACAGATGGGTTAACCTACCTCTCCGGTTTCAACTTTCTTCGGGAACGCCGCCCATTGGAGGGGTAATTGCTAGGGGATTGAACTCGAGCGACGTTTGTTTCGGAGCCCCTGGCTCAAAGCAGCGCCTGCAGCGTGCCTCATAAGTCCCGGCCGCTCCCACCACGATAAGATCCTCAGATCCCGATAGACGCTGGCTGTGCTTGGCCGGATTGCCGCATTGGACGCAAATTGCCAGTGCCTTGGTGATCGATTCCGCAAGAGCGAGCAGTTCGGGCATGGGCGGAAATGGGCGGCCCGTGTAGTCCGTATCCAGACCGGCGATGATCACCTGCCGTCCGACATCGGCGAAACGGTTTGCGGTCGCAACCAGATCCGGTCCAAAGAAATTCGCCTCGTCGATGCCGATCACTTCAGTTCGCGGATTGACCCGGGACGCAATTTCAGCCGCATTGTTCACCGGTTCCGACTTCATCCGCACTTGCCCGTGCGACACGATTTCCTCAACCGAATAGCGGTCGTCAATGGCTGGCTTAAAAACTTGTACCCGCTTGCGGGCGATCATGGCGCGCCGCAAGCGCCGCATCAGTTCTTCGCTTTTGCCCGAGAACATGGGCCCGCAAATCACTTCGATCCAACCTAAGTTGCCTGTGACAAAGTCCATAGACGCAGATTAGCGCGGCCGCTCGAATTTTGGCGGCTGCTCCAAACGCTGGTGGTCAAAACGTCTTGGAGGTGAGATCCGTGCGCGTCTTCGCGAAATCGAATTTCGGGTTGAGCGAACGCACACGCTCGGAGTACTCTCGAGCTGCCTCTTCATCACGCGCCGCGCTCGCAATCTTGCTGGCGTGGTAATAAAAAGCGGGTTCCGGGGTCCCCATCTTCAGCGCTTTTAAACTAGCCGCACGCGCCTCAGCCACCCGCCCATTCTTAAAAAGGACCCAAGAATACGCGTCCCAGGTATACACATCCCCGCGGACAGGAATCTCAGCCTGCATCAATTCCAGCGCCCGTGGCAAGCCTCGCCCATGATCCGCCAGAATCAAAGCCAGTGTCCGGTTCGTTTTCTCCCTGGCCGCGCGGCCGAGCTGGTCAATCGCCTCCGTCAAATCCTGCTGCTGGCGAGCCTTGCTTTTCATCCCCGCTGCGGCGTAGAGATCCTCCAACGCGCCCGAGTATTCCACCATCGGCACGATCGACTGCGCCTGCTCGTAACTATGGATTGCATCCTCTATCCGGCCCTCGGAGGCCTGCAAACGCCCCAGGCCCGCGAGCGCCCGATGAAGTCGCGGAAAGAGCTGCAGAGCGGACGCATACGCTTCCTTAGCCTCCCCGACTTTGCCAATCTTGAAGTACATATCGCCAAGTTCGGCGGAGCACCAAGCCGTGTTCTCAGGCACCGAGCTTCCCGATTCGACCGCTACGCGCATCAACTCGATTCCCGCCTGCGCATCTCCCGTAACGAACCGCATATAGGCCAGACGATTGTAACTCGCCAAGCCAGGACGGAGCGCGACCATCTTCGTATAAGCTTGACCGGCAGCGTCGTATTCTCCCAGTTCCATCAGCGCATCGCCTAAATTTCCCCAATTAGCCGCGTCGGACGGCTCGAATTTAGCGATGTCCCGCGCTCGTTCGGCTACAGCTTTGAAATCGTGGCGCATCATGTCGATTTCGTTGAGAAACCGCAGCGCAGCTGAGTTGCCGCCCTCTTTTGCCATCATGCGGTCGACGAGTTTAGAAGCACGGTCGAGATAGCTGCCGTCGCCGCTTTCCCGTAGTTTTTGCAAATACGCCGAGATGAGACCGGACTGCAGAGCCAGGCTGTCCGGCGAATTGGCGAGAGACTTCTCGAAGGAATGAATGCGCTCGTCCGTCCGCCCATTTGCGGCCTGAAGTCCGAGCGTGCGCGGAGAAATGTCCTGGCCCTTGGCAGTAACGGACGTCAACAGCACGGCCAGAACTGTCAACTTCATCGCGAAATTCCCTGGGCGGACTCTGTCCTAACCTCGCAACCAGCCCGGAACTTCTTAGCGGACGCGTCGTCGTGGTTTGCCTCGGCGATCTTCGAGGCGTGACAGAAATAAGCGGGCTCGCGGGTGCCCACAGCCAAAGCCCGATCCATTTGCGTTTTCGCTTCGGCGGCTTTGCCGTTGCGATACAGCGCCCAGGCAAAAGCATCCAGCGTGGCCAAATCGTGGCGCGCGGCAATCTCACGATTTGCCAAGGCGAGTCCGTCGGCGGTAGCATTTTTACGGTCCGTATAGAACAAGACGAGCCGATCGTTCGCATTGGCGGGCATGGCTGTATTAGCTCGAGCCTTCACTTCAAATTGCGCGAATGCTGCTCGCGCGTCCTCTTTGCGGCCAGCCTGATCCAACGCTAAGGCATAATCGTAAAGATTGGCAGCGCTCGAAACAGCGGCATATCTTTTTTCCAGGAGTGCCGCGGCTTCCACTAAATTTCCTTGCTGCGCCCGTAGCTTCGCCAGTACTTCCAGCGCCAAAACGGAATCGGGATAGGTTTTTTGCACCTGCTCCAGCAGTTCGGCGGCCCGTTTCAAATTCGATGAGCTTAAATTGGCGCGGGCCTCCAGCGTCAGCAGCCAGGCGCGTTCTTCTAAATCGTTTTGAGACGTCCGGCGAAGCGCATTTTCGTAAAACTCGGCTGCCCCTTCTGGATCTCCGAAAACTTCCCGTAATTGGGCCGATTTTAGGAAGCCGAGCATGCCCCCCGGGCGAAGATCGAGCACCCACTGTGCGCAATGTTCGGCTTCGGCATAGTCGCCAAGAGCCGCATGGATGTCCACCAGCACGGCCCAGATCGAAATATCGTCGGGAATTTTTTTGTTGAGTGCGATTGCCAACTCGCGCGCCTTGACGAACTCATTTTCGCCCAACAGAACCAACACGCGCAGTTTCTTCGCGTCGAAATTATCGGGAGCAAGCTGCAAAGACTTCTGGATAGCTTCGTCGGCTTGGCGATACACCGCCGGGTCCCCAGAATCTCGCCCACGTCGGCTGAGAGCGGACGCCAATTCGTTATAAGCTTGCGACGAACTGGGGTTGGCCTGAACGCCCTTGCGAGCAGCCTCAATTCTTTCCGAAGCCAACAGAGTTAACGGCATCAAACACGCTGCCAACAGCACACTGTGGGGCAGCCAATCCTGGCTGCAGCCGGCTTTCAGCCGGCCCGGAATCAAGCCGTATTTGTAATAAGAGAGCACTAACGAGATTAGATTTTTCATGGTAAACAGAGGCGGCATAGCCATCCCGTCCAGATAAGGACGGGATGGCTATGGGACTACTTAGAGGGTGGGGCAGGGAGCGCCGGCATTCTTGGTGCATCCAGGTTCACCTGGATCGATGTGACGGCGGTCGCGACCGCTTTGAGCGAACGCTACGTAGGGGAACGTCTCCTGGTAAGGAACGTCGTTGGTGTTGACGCCATCGCCAATGCGATTGTTTGGCGCCACATTGAAGGCGGGGTTGAGCACGCCAGCAACGGCGCGCGCCGAAATATCAGTCACGTCGTCCGATACGCGGCGACCGTTCGGATAGCCCGCTCCATCGCCAGCGAGCAGGCCAAGCCTTTTGCGCGATCCAGCGGAAGTAGGACCAACGCCCGTGTTCAGGCGCAGCAAATCGGCGATCGGCCCCGCCGCAGTGCCCACGGCAGCGATCGGAGGAGCATACGTGACGAGCGGAAGCAGGTCGGTGCGGGGAGGCGTTGGTATGTTGATGCCGTAAACAGCGTTCAACACGCGCGCCAGAAGCGGATCTAGATCGAAGTTTGCGAACTGTGCGTCGTCCTTCGGTTGGCTCATGCTCCAGAAATCTTTGGAGCCGGTACCAATGATCAGCTCGTTGATAAGCGGATTGCCCATGCGCTGAATCTGGGAGAACGATCCAGAAGAAGCGGCAGGAAGCGGAGCGCGTCGGACTGTGATGCGGGGGCGCGAAGTGGTGCCCCAGACGCCGATGGTGGCGGCGGGATCGGTTGCCGCAACTTTCGTACCCGTGCGAGTCAACATGGCGATCGGAACTTCAATAGCGATCGTGTTCACGTTGTAGCCCGATACCGTGTCGGAAGCGGTGTTGGTGTTGTCATCGGCATCGGCTGCGGGAGAAAGAACCCCGCCGCCCGCACCCGCTCTAAAATTGAGTGAGTCGAACGCCGCACCGAGATCGATGTAAAACGGATCGTCCACGGTTCCCGCGAATACGCGGACGCCGTTTCCGAGGCTATAGATTCCCTGTGCAGCGAGCGCCGGGTAGTTCGGCATAGTCCGAGGGCCGACGTTGGAAGGAACCGCGAAGAGCGTTCCCCCACTCGTCAACGGGGTGGATACGCCGTTCTTGACCATCGTTACCGTGTAATGCTGGCGCAGGCTGAGCCCGGCGGACCCAGGTCCGTCGAGAGCCGTAATAGCGGGAGGCACGATGGGTGTTCCCGGCGGGACTGGCGCTGGCGAGTTAGCTGGCGCGTTTATTCCATTTCCCGCGCCCACGAACCCGGTGAATACTTGAGGCGCGCGGATTTCAGTGGTGAACTGGACGTTGAATGCGACTCCCTCGGTGGCCGTATTATTGTTGTCGACTTTGATTGAATAGAGAATGTTATCGTCGAACGGGAAATAGTTGGGACCGTTACCGGGCTCGAGCAGCGGATCTACATTCAGGATCATGGTGACCTTGGAGGGATCGTCGTAGCTTACAAAAGCGTAGATGTCCGTGATATCGGCCGCCCGATCAAGCGCCGTAATTGGCGCTTCCCGGTGGCTGGCCGCAAAACCGGGCGGGGGCGCGACCATCAACGCCGCCAGCACGGTGCAAACAACTGGGTTCAATTTCTGTAGTGATTTCAAGTTAGCTCCTGGAATTGCTGAACTTCGCGGACCTGAGTTTGCGGAAGGCCGCAAGCGCCAGTCCTAATCCTGCCAGTACATACGTAGCTGGTTCCGGAATGGATGATGTAGCTGCAAATTGGTCCGTGACGGTCGCACCCGAAGCCGAGCCATTTCCGCCGCCGTCTATTGTCAAGTCGTGAGTAATAGTGAGTTTTCCGATCGGCTGCAGATTGGTTTGATTCGTGTTGGCGCCCGGACCCCCGAGCACAAGCAAACTTCCGGCATTCCCGGAGGTGCATCCAGTAACACCGTTGGGCTCGAAGACTCCTCCGGCGCAAAAGTTCTGGATATCGGTTACAGCTCCGTTGCCCGACGACGTAGCATTCGAAAGGGTGATCGAATCGCTGGTATAGATATTCCCGGTGAGCATGTAGCTAATCAACGCATCGAAGATCTGTCCGTTGGTAGCGGTTAGATTGGTCATTGCGGTGAGGCCGGGGTTATTAGTCCCGCCGATCGGCGTAATGCTAATGTTGCCGGGCGAAACTGCTGTAGAGCCGGCAAGTCCGGGAAGGACTTGGAAGCCCGATAAGGTGTTGGTGCCAATCATACAGCCCCCTGCACCCAAGGCGACAAAACTGGCAAGGCTTCCGCTCATGCATACTGGCGCGGCGGAAGCAAACTGAGTGACCCCAAGGGTCAATGCAGCAAATAAGACAAACTGCTTCATTTATCCTCCAAAGGCAGCGGTTTAACCGCTACCTAGTTTTTACGTTGTAAGACTACGGATTAGATTGAGGAAAAGTAAGGTAGTTACAAGAAACTAACTGTGACAACGCCCCAAGACCCTCGCAGAGTAATCTATCCTACAGTTGTTTGGGGAGACCGGGGCATAAGTACCCGCCCAAATCCTGCTGTGTGAAAATTTAGGTTCATGAGTAACATTCTTCAGACGCTCCCGATTGGGGAAAATGTCGGCATCGCGTTCTCCGGCGGGCTCGACACCAGCGCCGCGATTTATTGGATGCGTCAAAAAGGAGCCATCCCCTACTGCTATACCGCGAACCTGGGTCAGCCCGACGAAGCCGATTACGACGACATTCCTCGAAAGGCCATCGAGTACGGCGCTGAGAAAGCCAGGCTCATCGATTGCCGAATCCAGTTGGTCCGCGAGGGCTTGGCAGCCCTCCAATGCGGTGCTTTCCACATCTCCACGGCTGGCGTCGCCTACTTCAACACCACCCCGATCGGGCGCGCCGTAACCGGCACCATGCTGGTGGGCGCGATGAAAGAGGAGCAAGTCAACATCTGGGGCGACGGCAGCACTTATAAGGGCAACGATATCGAGCGTTTTTACCGCTACGGCTTATTGGTGAACCCGGAGCTGCGCATTTATAAACCTTGGCTGGACCAAGCGTTTATCGATGAACTGGGCGGGCGCAAGGAGATGTCGGAGCTGCTTGAGAAGGCCGGTCTGGGATATCGGATGAGCAAGGAAAAGGCGTATTCGACCGATTCCAACATCTGGGGCGCCACGCACGAAGCCAAGGATCTCGAATTCCTAAAAAATGGCATGAAGATCGTGGAGCCCATCATGGGTGTGGCCCACTGGCGTGACGACGTGCCAGTGGCGCCCGAGGAAATTCGAATCACCTTCGACCAGGGCCTGCCGGTGGCATTGAACGGTAAGACGTTCGCGAATAGCGTGGACCTGGTTTTAGAGGCGAACGCGATTGGCGGGCGGCACGGCCTGGGCATGTCGGACCAGATTGAAAATCGAATTATCGAAGCCAAGAGCCGCGGCATTTATGAAGCGCCCGGGTTAGCGCTCTTCTTCATTGCATACGAGCGGCTGATTACTGGCATACATAATGAGGATACGATCGAGCAGTACCGCGGCATGGGCCGACGGCTCGGCCGCCTGCTCTATCAAGGCCGTTGGTTCGATCCGCAATCCATGATGCTGCGGGAGACGCTGCAGCGCTGGGTGGCCAAGGCGGTGACCGGTGAAGTTACGCTGGAACTGCGACGGGGCAACGACTATACTATTTTGAATACGGAGAGTCCGAATCTGACCTACGCGCCGGAACGGCTGACCATGGAAAAGTCTGAAGGGTCATTCACTCCGCAGGATCGGATCGGGCAGCTCACGATGCGCAATTTGGATATTAGCGACAGCAGGTCGAAGTTGTTCGTGTACGCGGCGGCTGGACTGCTGGCACCGCAAACCTTCGAAGGGCTAAGCCTGCTCGGACCCGCCGAGGAGCCAGCCAAGGAACTCCCAGCCAAGTAAATCGAAGTTATGCCGCGCGTCCACGTTTTCCATTGGAATTCCGAGGAAGCTCAGCCATTGCTGGCCAACCTTCGGGCGGCCGGATACAAGGTCGACTATAGCGAGAAGACCGATCCCAGGGTATTCAAGACGATTCGCGAATCGACGCCGGAAGCCGTGGTGATCGATCTCTCCCGGCTTCCTTCGCACGGTCGGGAAGTAGCAACAGCGCTGCGCGGAACCAAGGCCACGCGCTCGATTCCGATCATATTTGTTGGTGGTGCTTCCGAAAAGGTGGCAGTCGTCCGTGAGAAGTTGCCCGACGCCGTCTTTACCACTCAGTCAAAATTGGCTGCGGATCTTCGTCTAGCGCTTGATTCCCCGCCCGCAAATCCGATCGTGCCCAAGCAGATGATGGATCGGTACGCCACGCGCACCCCCGCACAGAAACTTGGGATCAAGGAGGGCACCGCACTCGCGCTTATCGATCCGCCTTCGGACTACATGAGAGTGCTCGATCCGCTTCCAGAGCAGGTGAGCGTCCTGGAAAATCCAGATGGCCCCTGTCCGGTCACGCTTTGGTTTGTGCGGGAGCTTGGCGCCTATCTGGCGGACTTGCCACGCATCGGCAACTGGGCTGACCGCACGAAGCTCTGGATTCTCTGGCCCAAACAAGCTGGGTCCGCCAAGCCCTCTCCGATTACACAAGCCCTCATTCGGGAGTCCGCCCTGGAGATCGGGCTGGTGGATTACAAGATCTGTTCGGTGAACGCGAGCTGGAGCGGTCTGTTATTCACTCGAAAAAAGATCGTATGATAGCCTACGGGGAACGAATCAGGAGGAGTCTATGAAACTGAAGAAATCGGAAGGCATTCTTGCCACCGCCGCGACGGCTGCGGACTTGCAATCCGCCTTTGTCAACGCTTCCAAAGCGGCCAAGCTGCTAGGCTGCCCAGCCTTAAAGAAAGTTGATGACAAGATCTGGGGCCCCAAGATGGCCGGGGGAAAGAAGGCCGAATTCGTCATTGACGGCAAGCCGGAAGGCGAAGCTCTGAATATGACTTTCAAACTTCATATCGGCAGCGAGTACAGCACGCTTGGCATTGTGAAGAAGACAGAAAAGGAAATGAAAGACGCCGCAATTATTAAAGCTTTGAAAGCTTCAGGACTGATGTAGCCGTCAGCTACAGCTCCGGCTTAGGCAACGGTTTTCGCGGCAGCTTATCAGGCCTGGTCGCAGCCCCATACACGCACGTCGCGATTACCGCCGAAGCCTGCATCAAGTCGCCAGCCTGGGCGTGATCGTACACGTCCATGTTGGAATGATGCGTCACGGTCATGTAATCGAGCGGATCCTGAATGAACTGGAAGCCTGGCAACCCTACCGCATCGAAGGCTTGGTGATCCGTTCCGCCCGTATTGCGAATACTGATGGTGGTCACGCCCTGATCCCGGAAGGGTGCCAGCCACTGCTCAAATAGCGGACGCATGGCGTCATGCTGCTGCAGGTAAACGCCCCGAATCTTGCCGCTCCCGTTGTCGAGATTGAAGTACCCGGCGAACTTGTCGTGCGCTTCGGTGGTCTTCATGGTCTTCGGATCGGCGAAGTGCTCGCGAACGTAAGCCTTCGATCCGAGCAAGCCCTGCTCCTCGCCGCTCCAGAGGGCAATGCGGACCGTCCGATCCATCTTCAGATCGAGCGACTTCAAAATTCGAACCACCTCCATCATCACGGCGCTGCCGCTCGCGTTATCGGTGGCCCCGGTGCCGCTGTGCCAGGAATCGAAGTGAGCGCCTACCATCACAATCTCGTCTTTCTTTGTCGTGCCGGGAATCTCGGCGACGATGTTGTAAGCGTCCACGGCGGCGTCGGGAACCTTGGCCTGCAGGTTGACCATCACGCGCACGGGCGCTTTCTTCTCCAGAAGTCGCGTCAGCCGGTTGTAGTGTTCCGCAGTCACCACGAAGGTCGGTGCCGCGAGCGGTACCCCGGCTTTATAGGAGACGCCTTCGGAGAACGTCAGAGCGTCGTGCGCCCGGTCGTCATTCCGCAGAACGGCCACCACTCCCTCCTCCAGCAAAAACTTGCTGAACTCGCCCTGCAGTTCCTGGACACGATCGTAAATTTTCATGAACTGCGATTCCGACAGGCTTGTGAAAAATCGGGCAGCCAGCTCCGGGTCGTCCGGGATCTCCATGTTCGCCGGATCGATTGCAAGCTTCGCCACGGGCGTGGGCGCCACCGCCATTTGGGAAAGATCCGTATCGGCGTAGCGCGTCAATGCGGCCTTCATCTCCGAAGCCAGGACATCGCTCTTGGGCTGCGACATCAGGAGGATTTTTCCTTTCAGCTTGCCCTTGTACTTGTCCTTGAACTTCTGAATATCCGTGCCCAGGGTCTTGGCGTTGAACCGGGCGGAACTGGTGGAAAGAGGCGCCAGGATCAGCTCGCCGGAGACTGGTCCATTGGTGCTGCGCGACCAGGCCAGCGGGGACGCGGCGAGCAAAGAGTAGCGCGGCTCGATCATTTCTACTGAATATTTTTCGAGCGACCAGCTCCGTCCGAAAGGCCCCCACTTCTCGAGGCGCGCGTTCTTCAGACCGTATTCGCCGAGGCGCTTGACGGCCCAATCCGCAGCCTCCTTGAACTCCCGGTGAACCGGTGAGCCGAGGGCCGTACCAATCGGTGATGTAGGAAAGGTGGTCCATCACCTTTGAGTTTTCGAAAGCTTCGGTCTTGATGCGGTTTACGACGCCGAGGTCAACGTTCTCGGCGGCGAAAGCGGGCAGGAGCAGCAGCGACCCAATCAGCACAAAGCGCATGCAGGCTATTATGGCAGGATTCAGATTCCCAGCTTATCTTTCAGAATCCGCACCCGATCCCGCGCCACCGTCAGTTCAGTTCGTTTCTCGTCCTTCAACCGAACCACCATTCGTCCGGCGAACCAGCTATGCAGCTCATGCACGTAACTGAGATTGAGCAGCGTTGACCGATGGATGCGCAGAAACGCCCGCGGATCAAGCTTCTGCTCCAGCTCCTGGATCGTATAATCGATCACGAAGTCTTTGGAGGCGGTCGCAGCATAAGTCAGTTTCTCGTTCGCGAAAAAGTGCGACACGCGCGACAACTCCACAAACTCAACCCGCTCTCCCAAACGTGAAGAAATGCGCTCGGGATATGCAGGAGCGGTCTGCCTGGCAACTGCCTCCAATTTGGCTAGCAGTTCGCGCATGTTGACACTCGGCTCGGCTCCCTCGCGAATGCGTTCGATCTTTGAAAGAGCGCGTTCCAGATGCTCTGCTTCGATTGGCTTTAGCAGGTAATCCACGGAGTTGACCCCAAACGCGCGCAAGGCGTACTGATCGTAAGCGGTGGTGAAGATCACCAGCGGCTGCGGATCGAGGCGGGCCAGCAGTTCGAACCCATTCATTCCAGGCATTTCGATGTCGAGGAAAAGAAGATCGGGCTGCGCATCCTGAATCGCCTCGATCGCTTCTGTAGGATCGAGGCTGCTTCCGACTATTTCCACTCGCCCCGCCAGCAGCCGCGAGAGCCGCTTCACGGCCAGCTCCTCATCATCCACCAAAAACGCTCTCATTGGCCCGGAACTACCAGAGTCACGGTGCTCATCCCATCCTCGCGATTCTGAGTGAGCTCGGCTGCTCCGTCAAACAGGGCTGCCAGTCTGCCCCGCAAAATGTCGATTCCATGTCCCGGAGGCGCGGCGTCAATGTCAAATCCGGGGCCTGAATCGGAGACCGCAACTCGCATGGCGCCGTTTGGCCGATCACCGCGAATCCGAATGTCTCCGCCGCTCCGGCTCGGCGCTACGGCGTACTTGACGCTGTTCTCCACCAGCGTTTGAAGCGAGAGTGGGGGAACCAGGATTTGCCCGAGGTGCGGGTCGAAGTCCACTGAGTAGCGCAGGCGAGCGCCAAACCTGGCCTGCTCGATTTCCAAATAGTCGGTGACGATCTTCATCTCATGTTCGAGCGGCACCAAGCCGGATTGTCCCGCATCCAGGGAAAACCGGAGCAGCGCGGCCATTCGTTCGAGAAGACGCTCGGCACGTTTCGGATCTTCCTGAATCAGCGCCGAAATGGAGTTCAAAGCATTGAATAGGAAATGAGGATGGATGCGCGATTCCAGCGAAGACAGGCGCGCGGCAGTGGCCAGCTTCAAGGCACGCTCGCGCTCCAGTTCTTTCGTGCGTAGATCGAGGGTGGTCTGTTCCAGTCGCGCCCGCATCGTTTCGTAGATCGTAATGATGCTGCCCGTAACCATAGTAAAGAAGGTTGCGACTCTGAGATCGATCAGGTACCGCGTCCAAAACGATTCAGATTGCATCCATCCGATCATCCAGAAGATGGTCACCGAAATCAGCGTGCCAACCGCAGAGATAGCTAGCAGCAAGCCGAACCGGAAGCACCAGTTCCACGGGACCTTCAGTTTCAAATAATAGGGCCAGGTGGACGGGATGATGGAATAAGCCATGCCGCCGATTACGAACGAGTAGACCATCGAAGTAAGGAAGAATCGCAGAAGCCCCATGGGGCTTGGATTCAGGAACGCCAATAATACGGTTGGGATCAGGACGCCGCTGGTAAGCACGGCCAGCGGTCGAAGCAAACCGCGGCATCCTTTCCAACTCATTTGGCGGTGTGGCAGCCCAGGCAGCCGGTTTGGGTAACCTTGGTTTCGCGGTACTGGGCAGCCTTCTTCGCGTAGGGCGTACCGGGAAGATCTTTTTCAAGCCGATCGTAAAACGTGGCGGCCCTTTCAACATTGCCGAGGCGCGCGTTCGCTTCCGCGAGTCCGATCAACAGCTCTCCGCGCGGATGGGTCCCGAGGCTGTCGAGTCGTTCCGATTGCAATTCATAGCTTCTCTCAAAATCCGACAGCGCCCTCACGACCAGCGGACGCGCAATCGCCGGATCGGGAATAAATCGGGAACCGGTCAAGAGCACCGCTCCGCGAGGAATTCGAACTCCCACGCTATCGGGAGCGAGCTCAACCGCTTGGTCCATCTCTCCGATTCCGCGCTGCATCAGCTCCATTCCCTTTTGCTGGTCGCCTTTTTGAAAAGACTGCCCTGATTGGAAGTATAGGCCCGAGCCGTGCCAGACTAGCGCCTGCGCGTTCTTGGGATCCTCCGCCAGAGTCGCTTCGCACATTTTCATGCCCTTGTCGAGCGACTCGGAATCGCCGCTGAATCCGGCGAAGAAGTAGTTGCGGACCTTCAGGTCAAAACGGCCCGGTGTGGCCGCGACGGCAAGACCCGCAGCGGCAAAAATGATCAGTTTGCAGTTCATGAAGCAAGAGTACCGACAAGGTGCCCTGCCACTGGTAGGTTTCGGATGAAACGAAGAATTTTCTGATGAAGCGCCGATTTGCTGCGATGAGCGGGCTATCCCTTCACGCGAACCGCGCTCGAAAGAAAGAATTGTAAGATCCCATGCTTAGGTACGTAGGCATTTTGAGCCGCTGTCACCGCTTTGCTGGAGTCGTTTTTCGGTACGTCTTCGGTCAAGGCAGCCGCTTGCAATGTTACGGGACTGGTCGCGAGAGTATAGCTGGTGCCGCGAACCGTCATGGATTCAAGCACGAGAGAGAGCAGTCCGGCACCGCCTTTCTCATGCGCGGTCTCCGAATTCGTGACCCGGCCTTTTACTCCGGTTCCCTTAGGAACAAGCGGCTTTCCGTTGAGAATGACATCTTCTGCGATTTCGCCGGAGAAGTGGTCGCCCGTCTTAAGCTTGGAGCTGTCAAGATCCTTCTGGAGCTGTATCCAGAGGACTGTACTAGCTGGAATTTCGGTCTCGGATTGCTGAGCCGATTGAGTTTCAGAAGCCGCCGCGCTCGAGCCTTGCGCTCCATCCGGCGCTTTCTGACAAGATAAGAGACCAGCTGCCGCCAATACAATGATGTAACTTCCATAAAGTTTATGAACAATCACCAACTGTATGACGCTGTCAGCACCATGACATTTCTACAAAATTGCGAAATTTCTACCGAGTCAGGCGCTCGCGAGTCCCCTGAGATTCCAGCCGCAGATCCGGCTGCCCTCTAGTTTGTCGCCACCCGGCCCCGGCCAATGAGTCTCAAGGCTCAGATAGCCTTGATAGCCGTCCTGAATCAAGGCTGCAATCTGACCCTTCCAATCCACGTCGCGAGTCCCTAGCGGACCCCACTCCGGCTTATGTCCGTCCAGGCTGCAGTCCTTGGCATGCACGTGGACGATGCGCTCCGGCGGCAGCAGCTTGTATCCATAAGGAAAGGGGTTCTCGCCCGAAACGTATGCGTTCGCGGGATCCCAAACGACCTTCAGGTTGGGGTTCTTTACCCGCTCGAGAACGCGCGCGGTCTCAGCCGCCGTGCCGATATTGCAGGCATGCTCGTTTTCCAGTCCGATGATTAGGTCGTGCTTCGCGGCCTTGTCGGAAAGATCGTGCAAAGCCGTGCAGACTCCTTCAAAGCACTTCTCTGGATCAACGGTGCGCCAGTAGGAAAATACACGCACGATTCGCGCTCCCAGCTTCTTGGCGACGCTGAACGCGTGCTCGGTCAAGCGGGGCTGATCCTCGAACGTGTGTTTCGACGCGAAAATGTCCTGCTGAAAGCGGGTGTCCACGTCGCCGCCGCCCGGGAAAACGCATTTCAGAAGGGGCGAAGCGATGGAGATGATCTTGATATTGCGCTGCTTCGCGATTACCTGGACAAGGTTCAACTCATCCTCATTCAAGTTCATGATGTTCTTGCCGAAAACGACGCGGAGCTCGGCGGCTTGCATGCCGATTTCCTGCATAGGAACGAGTGCGGTTTCGAAGTCCGGAGAGAATTCATCGGTGATGGCGGCAATCGGAATTTTAGGAGTCATTGGGTGGGTTGTTGTCCTTCGCGAATCTTGAGGAACTGGTTTGCTTTGACGTTGGCGAAACGATCCTTCCGGCCGCTCGGCCATTGAATTTCCAGCGACTTGATCAATTCGTCCTTGCCAAGCCCAAAGGTGAGCGCCAAGTCGGATTGGGAGCAATAGCTGGATCCGCTATGCACCGTCTGGCTCTGTTTTCCCGAAGCGCTTTCAATCGTCGCTGCGGCGCCGAGAGCGCTGCGGTTGGATTGCACTCCTTCCATTTTCAAGTGTATCCAGTGGTTCCCGTTTCCGCCGTCATTGCGATAGAGATAAGCCGGGCCGTGATTGGTGCTGATGAGGATGTCAAGATCGCCATCATGATCGAAATCCGCGTACGCCGCTCCGCGCGCCACCATCGGGCGCTGCAACTCGGCCCCTAGGCTCTTGCTGACGTCTTCAAACTTGCCCTTTCCGAGGTTGTGAAACATGAGCGGGGGCTGCTTATATTGAACCTTTGGTTGGACGCGTCCGATCTCCTCATCGATATGTCCGTTAGCTGCGAAAATATCGGGGTACCCGTCCAGATCGTAATCGAAGAAGAAGACTCCAAAGGCAAGGCTCAAAAGGCTCGCCCGGCCCACTGCGGACCGGGGTGCCTCATCTACGAAAAGACCGTTGCCTTCATTGTGGTACAGCCCGATCATCTGATTTGAAAAGTTTCCAACTAGCAGGTGGGGACGTCCCGACCGATCATAGTCAGACCAGTCCACGCCCATCGCGCCCCGCGCGACTCCGTCCTCGCCGAAGGCCACGCCCGCCGCTACCGCTTCTTCCGTAAACGTGCCGTTCTTGTTATTTCGGTAGAGCTTATTCGGCTGGGTGTCATTGGACACGAAGAGATCGGACCAGCCGTCGTTGTTGTAATCGATCACGGCGATGCCGAGCGACTTGCTGGTCGGGTCGGCTAAGCCCGCCTTTTGGGTGACGTCTTCGAAACGGCCGTTTCCGAGGTTGTGATACAGCTTCGAGGAGTTGCCCTTGAAGGATTCAGGAGTGCAGTAGGATTTGGTTGAGCCATCGAGCGAGCACCACAGGTCGCCCTTTAAGGTCCACTGGACGTAGTTGGCGACAAAGAGATCGGCTTTGCCGTCATGGTCGTAATCGAGCCATGCGGCGCTGGTGCCGAAGCTTGCGTTTTGGATGCCCGACTGTTTGGTGACATCGCGGAACTTGCCGTTGCCTTCGTTGTGGAATAGACGGTCGCCTTCGAGAGCGGTGATGTAAACGTCCTCGCGGCCATCGTTGTCGTAGTCGGCTATGGCTACTCCGATGCCGTACATTTCGATGTCGAGGCCGCTGCCGACGGTTACGTCCGTGAAGGTTCCGTTGCGGTTGTTGTGATAGAGCGAAGCTCGCGATTTGCGGCCTTTAGGGGTCCAATCCTTGCTGTTGATGAGGAGGATGTCGGCCCAGCCGTCGCCGTCGAAATCGAAGAAGGCGCAGCCGGAACCCATTGTTTCGGGCAGATATTTTTTGCCTGCGCGTCCGCTGTTGTGGGTGAATTTGATGCCGGCTTGAGCGGTTACGTCGGTGAATTGGATGGGGTTGGAGGCGAGCAGAACCATTGCTGCGGCGGTGAGAATAAGAAGCTGGCTGGTCCTCATCGAATCGCCACGCTCTCGTGATCGTGAATGGGCTGCCGCTCGTTGTTTACTTCCGCGCTCGACATGCGCGGCTTGGCCGTGATGGCCTGAGAGGATTCGTCGGCCTTGAAGCGTTCAAACAGCTTCTGCTCGCGCGCAGCGCGGTCACGATCTCCCAGACCACGGTAACAAAGCATCAAGTTGTAATGCGCCTGGACGTCTTCGGGATCGATGGCTACCACGGCTTCGAGCGATTTTACCGCGTCGGCAAACTTCCTCTGCAGAAACAAAATGCGCCCCATCTGGTTGAGGGTCACGCGATCCCGCGGATACGCCGCCTGCACCGTTCGGAGCGACTGGAGCGCTCCGTCGTAGTCGCCGTCCGTCTTCTGCGTCATCGCCTTGAAGAAGTAGATGCGCCCCAACTTCGAGTTGACCTGCAGTGCCTTCTCGAGATACGGCTTGGCAGCGTCCGTCTCCCCTTCCTGAATGAGCGCCCGCGCCACATTGAGCCATCCGTCTGCGTAACCCGGTTCAGCCTCGGTTACTTTCTTAAAGGCGTACTCAGCCGCTTTCAAATCGCCTTGCTGCAGCAGCCCGATTCCCCAATCGTTCCACCGTTCCCGATCCTGCTTGCGCACGACCGGCTGCCAGCTTGTGACCGATTCACCGAGCGGCAAACTCGCTTCCGCCTTGGCGAGAGTTACGATCGGTACGTCGGGAATGCGGTCCTTGATTTGCCCGGACACGTTGGGCGGGATGTTCGCTTTCACAAAGGAAAACTCGCGGCTATCGTGGCTCACGTCCACCAGAGACGCAGGCTGGTTCGGCATCGGCTTTCCGGCATAAGAATAACGGGTGTAGTAGTTTGTAAACTTGCGGTAATTCAACTTCGCCGTGAGAGTGATCGGACCCTTCGCGTCCTTGGGAATGCGAACGCGGTAATGTGCCACATCGGCCGCGCCCGGCGGGATCAGGCGAACATACATTACGCTGCGCGCTTGAAATGCATTGCGCTTGTTGATCTCGTTGCCGTCTCCGTCGAGCAAGTACGAGCGGTAGAAGTGCGCGCCTTTTTCGACCGGACCTTTCCCTTCTTCGTCCACCTGCCCGCTCCAGAAAATTGTCTTGCCGGTCGCATCGCGGCCTTGCAGCTCCAGCCAGATGTCGAATGAATCCACCGTTCCGCCTGGGAAGAAGTGGCCGATCTTTCGCGTGCGGACAACAGCGTCCACCCGCACGGTGGATCCCGGCTGGAACTTCGCGCCGGCTGCGTCGATGGGTGCCGTGAGCCGTCCGACATCGCGAATGAAGGCGGGTCCTGATTGCTGCGCTTCTTCGCCGACAGCGAAGGTGGAATTTAAGCGCGGCCCTTCATCTTGCGATCTGCGCTTCATCTCAAGCTGTTTGCCGACATCCTCCACCGGCGATGCTGCGAACAGATCCACCGTGATGAAGCCGGACTTGAGGAAGTCTATTTCAGCCTTCAATTGAGCTTCGTCGTTATTCACAAAAGCGACAGCGGTGTTGGCAGCCGGAAACCGGTGGGAGTGAACCTTTCCGTCATGGTTTCCAGGGTCTTGCGATTTCACCAGGGGCATGTGGCAATCCGCGCACGAGGATGTCGTCTGCGGATAATAGAAGGACCTCGCACCCTGACCGGAAACGCCGCTGGCCTGCCAGTTGTCGTAGTCGTTGAAGCCTCGCTGCCAGCGGTAGTTATTCACCGGGACATCGAGATGCACCTTGTGGCAAGCAGAGCAAAATTCCGCGTCCCGCATGAACGGTTTTAGAAACGTCTTGCGATGGGGTTCGGGATTCAAGTAAGTGACGAAATAATCGATGGCGCTGATGACCCTGTTGTTGCTGGAGGCGAGTTCATGCAACGGAGGATACTCGATAGTGAAGCCGCCGTTTCCCATGGAGCCGTGCACCTCGGTGATCGAGTGGCAGGACATGCAGCCCAAACCATTTTGGGCCTCCGGCGTATCGATCTGTTCCTTGATCGGGCGCTCCCATCGGCCGTTGAAAAAAACCGCATGATCGTGACAGCCGGCGCACCACTTGCTCGATTGCGTTCCGCCTGAAACGTCCTGCATGTATTCAATCGATTTTCGATAGAACTGATTGTTGAACGAGGCAAAGTGGTGGACGGAACTTTGCCACTGATTGTAGATATCCTTATGGCACTCGCCGCAGCGCTTCGACTCCATAAAGAAGTTGGAGGGGATGGTTCCGCCCACGTTCGTTTTGGCGGAGGATGGCCAGAAGGGAGACTTCGGTCCGCCACCTTCTTCCTGCATGGACGCCGGGACGACCAGCGGATTGCGGACGTGATCGGCTGAATCGGGGATGTAGTGGCGATAGAGCCTGATGGAAGCCGGGAGGATTAGTACGAGAGCGAGCCCGGTTGCTACCGCGCGGAACACGGTCTGGTTTTGGCGGCGCAGGTAGGGGAGAAGCGCTAGAGTGCCAAGGACCGCCAGGCCGACATGGAGCGTGAGCGCCCACTGGTTGGCGCGGGTGGCCCCGGAAAAGATGAGCCAGATTCCGAATCCGAGCGCGCCCGCGAGAAGGTCGGCGGCGATCCAGACTTGGGCTCGGATTAGCCAGATGAGGCCGACGGCGGTGGTGAGGCCTAAAGCGACGTGCAGCAGGACGTTAGCAACGTAGAAAACCGTCGCCGAGGGCAGGGCGGCTACATAGGCGGTGTTGATGAGTAACGCGATAAATGCAATCGCTACAAACTTTCTCATCTGATGTGGGGCAGCCAATCCTGGCTGCAGCCGGCTTTCAGCCGGCCTTGGCGAGAGTTTTCAGTCGTGCAAGCCGCCTTTCCAGGCGACTGGACACGCTGGAAAGCGTGTCCGCAGGCAGGATTGCCTGCCCCACAAGCTAGCGGGCGGATGAGGCGCAGGGCAGGGCGCGTGTTGTACTCACTGCGGTACGCTTCGTGGATTGGATCGGATGGAAAGTGTTCCCGAGCGGGGTAAGGATACTGGCTCATCGCGTGAAACGGCAACGGTTCCACGCTCTGCGAGTATGCGGTGTTCGCGTCCCGGTCCTTCGCCCAGCCATCCACCTTCAAAAGAAAATCGCGCGTCCAGCCAGAACGAAGAGGCGGTAAAGGTGAAGCAGCGAAGCGCACGCGCAGTTCATCGCCCGACCCCATCACAACGAAGCGGTCATCCGGTGATTCAACGAGTTCCCGGACGTCTCCATAGCGGGTGTACGGGCCTGGTGTGGGATTCCAATACGAAGTTGGAGTCACCACCGAATAGAAAAATTGCTCCGGCTGCTTTCGCTCGGGGCTGATCTTTGAATCGGAGAACCCTCGGAAGCGAACGTCGGCTGACTCTACAGGAACCTTCGTCATCTGAACTTGGGGTTGGCCTGAGTCCTCGCTGAGGAAAATCTCATCCCAATACAGGCAAAGATTCGTGACGATGCGGACCTCGCGGGACGACGAAAGGAACTTGCTGGTTAGGTCCACCGAGATGGTCTTGGGCTTGCCATCGGGCATCCCCATGTCTTCGATGACGGTTTGCCACTGGCCGCGTGAATTTTTCACCTGGAGGTAAGGAGGTATCAACCCTCCTTTGCCTTCCTGGGCCGCTGCCATGAACGTGCTGCCATCCGCCCAATCCACCCAACCGTTCATAATCAGCACTGCTTTGTTGTCGCGGGCCGTGCCGGGTCCGAAATCGAGATCCAGCGTATGCGTTTCCGCCACTCCGACCGAATCACGCTTGAATGTGTCGGCGTATTGGCGATCCTTCTGCAGCAACTTCGGAAGCACGTCGCGACCTTCGCCGTCGCGAGCCGACCTAGCATAGATGCGGCGGCTCGCTCCATACAGGCGGAACTCGGGAAACGGGGGACCCTTCCAGCGTTCGCTCGTATAGATATTGGTGGACCCGGGGTGATCCACCGCAATCAAGCGAATCTGGTCCAGATAGGAAACTTCGCTCAACTCTTCGGTGATGCGGACCTCGTAGCTGCCGTTTTCGGCCTTCAGCGACTCGCCCTGAATCTGGATGTACTCATCGTGATCGGTGGGGAAATACTTGCCGTCCCCCGAACTTGCCCCCAGCGGTGCGACGCCGAGCACGTCGGTAATGAACTCGAACTCGTGCCCGTTCCAAGTCCAAATCATCGGGCAGGAGCCGGACAGGCGCTGAGCCTCCTTATATAGATAGCTCTTGCCGGCCGCCTGTTTGGGTTCGTTCTGAATTAATCCATTCGCCCAGCTGATGCGTATGGTATCGGCTTCAGCCCGGCCCCCCAAATCGAACAGGACGGGTACGCCCGCATACATCTTCTTCTGATAGGAGGCTCCAGCTTTTACTTCGACCTCGGCTCCATAGGCGAGTTTCAGGTTCTTTACACCGTTCAGCCCGACCCGAATCCATTTTGTCGCAGGGACGGGTCTACCCGATTCCACGCTGCCATCGGCCTTCAAGTCCGCTCTGAATTGAAACTTCCCATGGTCGTTGATCACGGTCCCAGCGGACGAGACGATATCGAGCCAGCTATCGCGGTTGACGTCTTCGGCCCGCAGCCACCTCGCTCCAGCCGGAAGCTCGGGAATTGGGTTCGTTTTGAAATTTCCCGTCAAATGGTCCGCGTAGAGGACCCCAGCGTGGTCCTGATAGCTGACCACGACATCGAAAGCTTTGCTGTCCGCCTGCCAGCGATAGAGCACGGCATCGAGCGCGTGGCCCTCTGCAAATGGAAAGTCCTGGGTATGATCGGCGAACCCAGCTGACCCTTGATTTCTCAGCAGCACGGATTTTTCGCCAAGCAGGAGGAGGTCCAGATCGTAGTCATGGTCATAATCGATCCAGAGCGCCTTCTCGAATCTGCCTGCCGGAAGATTTGCCGCGAACTTCTCAAATTTGCCTTTTACGTTTTTGTAGAGCAGCGGGCCTTGGTCGGTGAGGATGCAAAGGTCCGCCAGTCCATCGTTATCGAAATCTCCTGCGGCTGCTGAAATCACGCCATGTACGGCGGAGAGACCTGGCGCATCGATTCCATCAAGGTTCCAGGAAATGAGCAAGCCGTCGATCATCAGTTGGCCGGTCATTCCCGGACGCAGCCGGATGCGGGGAGCCTCCACTGGAGCCTGGCCGCCCTTGATGTCGATGGGATCGTAGATCTCGGCGTAATCGCTCCATTCCATGTCTTCAGGAGTCGCGGAGCCTTCCTGCGCCTTCTTCAAACGTTGGAAAGCGGCCAGTTCTGCCGCGCCTTGCTCCTTCTTGCCCTGCTGACGGTAGACGTTGTAAAGCTGGAAGTGGGGTGCCGCAAGGTTCTCGTTCAGCTTGGCCGCTTCTACGAATTGCTGCTCCGCTTTCGCCAGATCCCCTGCCTGGCGATAGAGAGCGCCCAGGTTGTAGTGGGAGATTGGCTCGTCTGGAGCGAGCTCGATCATCTTCTTGAATTGCGGGATTGCTTTGTCGACATCGCCATCCTTGCGGTATACGATGCCGAGGTTGAACCAAGTGTGAGGAAGTGACGGGGATTGCTTTTGAACTTTGAGCAGCTCGTCGACTCCTTCTTTGGTTTTACCGGCTCGAAGGAGGGCGAGTCCGTAATTCAGCCGTTCCCGAGCGGAACCGGGCGCGAGGTCCAGGGCTTTTTTAAACTCATCGACAGCTTGGACTTGGGTGGTCGGGTTTTCGTAGAATGCTTTTCCCAAGTTTCGCAGCCGCCAGAGGCGTTCTTCGAGCGCGCTATTGGAAGTGGCGGCGAAGAGGAGAAGGCAGAACGGAATAACCCGGAGGCGGCGCATCGAACTTGGATTGAACCCCATTATACTTGGGTGCGGAGCAGCCGCCGAAAACCGAGCGGCCGCGCTACGGTTCTTCGATGGCCTCCAGTACTTCAGGCATGAACGTCGACGGCGGTGGTCAAAATCTCCTGACTCAACGCCGCAGAGCGTTCTTCCTCGGTCAAAGTCTCCAGAAAAAGCTCAATCGCTTCGCGGATATTGGCTAGGGCCGCCTCGATCGTTGTACCTTGTGATTGACAGCCTTTCAACTCTGGGCACCACGCGTAGCACCCGTGCTCATCCTGTTCGATCACGACACTAACCTTACCAGTCACTAGTCGCTATTCTACGCCCGAGAGTGGATCGCTTTACCGACGCGGGCCATCCAAGTAAGCTCCTGTGCACTCATGGGGCCGAGTTCCAGCGCCTTCACCGCGGCCAATGACTGTTCAGCGTTGGCGGGTCCCGCTAGGCATAGATCCACTGCAGGATTCGATAGCGCGAAACGATAGCAATCCGTGGCCGTCGGGACCTTCTCGCCTTTCGGGACCTTGCCAGGTTTCAGCAGCTGGCCCCAACTGGTGGCAGTGAACGCGACTACTCCAGGCCGAACGCCCTCGGGCGGCAGATGCGGGAACACCTCGCGCTCAGCTCCGGGATGGACCGCATTGTAACGAACGTGCAGAATGCCGACATCGGAATGCTTGGCGAGTTCCGGGATGAAAGGTCGATTGTGGCTGGAAACAGCGATGTGACGCACGAGCCCGCGATCGCGCAGTTTGCGGCTGGCGTCCAGAATGCGGTCGAACGGCCGCTGGTTCCACCAGCCTAACAACAACACATCGGCATGGTCCGACTTGACTTGCCGAAGCGCTCGCTCCAGGCTCCACCCGACCAAGCTGGCGATCCTCGAATACGACTGCACCACTAATACGTAGCGATCGCGCCGCGGGGCAAGGTTGCGCAAAGCTTGAGCGAAAGCGCGCCGCCGTATGCTGCCGTGATAGAGGTAGTTGACGCCCTGTTCGAAGGCTTGTTCTACGGCGGCGGCAGGCACGCCATAGCTTCCCGCCATGCCGATGCGCCCGACTTCCAGGCCAGTGGCGCCGAGAGTCGTGCGCTTCCAAGTCTTCATTTACCATTAAGATTGTACTGCGACGTCAGCCTGCCGGTGCCGCTCGACCAGGCTTTCACCTACAAACTCCCGGAAACTTTGAACCATCGCATGCAGGCGGGATGCCGCGTGCTGGTCCCATTCGGCTCGCGAAAATTGACCGGGGTCGTTCTGGGCCTGCATAGCGATCCTCCGGAAGGACCCACAAAAGAAGTACTCAAGCTGATCGACGAGCAGCCGGTGCTGGATGCCGAACTGCTCGCGTTGGGCAGGTGGATTGCCGCTTATTATTGCGCTCCGCTCGGCGAAGTGCTCCGCACCATGACTCCGCTGGGAGGCGAGATTCGCAAGAGCAAGCTTTACTCTTTAACCGATTCTGGACGAGATACAGCTCGCCAGTTGCTTCTCGATGCAACCGACAACGATCCTGTAATGCATGTTATGCGCATGCTGGATGCGCGGCCTGCTTCCGAGGCGTATTTGAAAAAGAAAGTGCCCACTGCTTCGAACATCCTGCGCTCTCTTGTGAAAAAAGGATTCATCGAAGTGGAGGACGTGCAAGCCGATCGCGATCCCATGCGCGCCGCTGCCACTCGCCTGCGGGCTACTTTTCTCGGACCTGCGGCTGGTGAACTCAAGCTGACGAAAGCCGAGCGCGAGTTGCATGCTTTCCTTGAACTGCACCCCGGGAGCCACAACGTGCATGAACTGGAAGCGCAGGTGAAGAATGCGAGCCAGGCGGCGCGAGCTCTGGCCCGCAAGAAGGCGATCACTCTGGAGACGGAATCTCCGATCACTCACTTGGAAGCTGCGAAGCCGGCGCGCACACTGAACATGCATCAACTGGATGCCTATAACCAGATCGAGGCCGCTCTGCGCGCCTGCCAGTTTCGAACCTTCCTTCTGCATGGAGTGACTGGGTCCGGCAAGACGGAAGTGTATCTTCGCTGCATCGACGCGTGTCTTGCGTTTGGACGAGGCGCTCTGCTTCTGGTCCCTGAGATCGCCCTGACTCCGGCTGTGGCGGGCGAATTTTTCCACCGATTCGGAGACCGGGTGGCGATTCTGCATTCAGCCTTTAACGAGGTGGAACGCGCCGAGCAGTGGCGCAGAATACGCGCTGGAGTCGCCAAGGTTGTGGTGGGAACCAGGTCGGGCGTCTTCGCCCCCGTCCAGGATCTGGGCCTGGTGGTGGTGGACGAAGAGCACGATGCCAGCTATAAGCAAGGGGAAACGCCGCGCTATAACGGTCGCGATGTGGCCATTGTGAGGGCGCAGGCGGCGAATGCCGTGGTAGTGCTCGGGTCGGCCACTCCTAGTTTGGAGACCCGCTACAACGCCGAGAAGAACAAGTTTACGTTGGTCGATCTGCCGGAGCGAATCGAGCAGCGGCCCATGCCGTTGGTGGAACTCATCGACATGCGGCAGGAATTTCTGGAGACGCGGAAGCAAGCCGTGTTCTCGCGCCGGATGTTGGAAGGAATCGCCGGACGGCTGGAGAGCGGGGAGCAAACAATGCTGCTGTTAAATCGCAGGGGCTTCTCCAGTTTCGTCGCTTGCCGTGCTTGTGGCGAGCGCATTGAATGCGTGAATTGCTCGGTTACGCTCACGTATCATCGGCGAGATCGGCGGCTGCTCTGCCATTATTGCGACTTCGCTCAGAAGGTGCCTGGCGTTTGTCCGAAGTGCGGGAGCGAGCATCTGAATTTTCTGGGCACGGGATCGGAGAAGGTGGAGGACGAACTGCATCGGGAGTTCCCCACCGCGCGAATTGCCCGGCTCGATCGCGATACGGTGGGCGGCAAGCGACACTTCGAGACCATACTGCATAGTTTTCGCGAGCGGGACTTCGACATTCTCGTAGGGACTCAGATGATCGCCAAGGGCCACGACATTCCCAACGTGACTCTGGTAGGGATCGTTTCAGCCGATGTGGGCTTAGGGATGCCGGATTTTCGAGCAGCCGAGCGGACGTTCCAATTGCTGACTCAAGCGTCAGGCAGAGCGGGCCGCGGCAATCTGCCTGGGATTGTGCTGATCCAAACGATCAATCCCGATCACTATGCAGTCAGGTATGCGGCGGCGCAGGATTATCAAGGGTTCTATGAGAAGGAGATTCAGTTTCGCAGGCTGATGCGGTATCCGCCGTTTAGCGCGTTGGCGAATGTGCTGGTCCGCAGCGAGAGGCAGGAGGACGCGCTGGAGATGAGCGCGGAAGTGGGACGTTTTCTCGATCCGCCTCCGGAGGGGTTGAAAATGCTGGGTCCGGCGGAAGCACCTGTTGCGAAACTGAAATCGGAGTATCGGTATCAATTGCTGATCAAGGCGGCGAGCCGGAAGACTCTGAATGAAACGCTGCAAAATTTGCGCCGATACGCGCTCGATAAGCGTTGGAGTGCCACGGCGCTCGTGATCGATGTCGACCCGCTGACGTTGCTGTAGTGCGGCCGCCATCTGTTCGAATCGGCTAAATTTCCATATTCTACTGCCTTGGCGTCGATATTATCGTAGTCAGCATGGCTTCCGATCCACTACATAAAGCACCCTCCGCTGAAAATAGATCGAGGCGACGGCGAGAGGCCGATATAATCAGGGGTAAGTTAGCCTTGCGGAAAGCGTCACCGCAATGCGGAACTCTCCGGTTCATTTGATAAGCAGCATCCCGGGGAGACCCTGGATGGAATTATGGCTACCATGACATTTACTCAATACTGGCGTACGATCCAGGATCATCTCAGTACTGGGCAGATAATGCACGCTTGGAGTGTGCGCGGGAGAGCGCGCAGCGTGTTTAGCATTCTCGCTAAAGACCCATCGAAAATCACGGTTGCACCGCAGAACGGGAAGCCTAGGCCTGTAACACGACACGATTTCGAGCAAGTCTATGAGGTTTGGCCCGCCTATCGAGATCGCAAAAAGCCTCGTCACGAACTGGGGTTCTCCCAGAACTCAACCTATATTGTTACGATTCTTCACTGGTGCGAAAGCCGGGTCGCGAAGTAGCTTGACGCCCGGTTCGCTCAGATGACAATCGAAGAGCAGCTCCGGCTTAAACTGCGGAAAATTGCCGCCCTGTTTGAGGGCGCAACCACCATCGGTGAGCGCAAAGCCGCCGCCGCCGCCCTCGATCGCGTCAAGCAAACTCTGGCCGCTACCTCCGCGTCCGAGCCAATCATCGAGATGCAGTTTACGCTCACGGATCGGTGGCAGCGCCGTCTCTTCGCGGCCCTATGCCGCCGGCACGGGCTCAAACCGTATCGGTACAAGCGGCAACGCTTTACAACCGTTATGGTGCGCGGTCCGCAGAGGTTTATCGACGGCACCCTTTGGCCGGAATACCTCGCGCTCAAAGAAGCCCTCGATCAGTACCTCAGGGACGCGACAGAACGCATCATTCGGGAAGAGGTGTATCGAGACACCGACGAAGTCATAGTGCAGTGGGAAGAGTAACGAAATCGAACACTTGGTGGCAAAATCGGACAGCGCTTGGCTCCCGGCGGCTCGATACTGCTTGCAAAAGGCTGTGGAAGCGCAATTGCACTTGTGCATCAGTATTTTAATGAAATATTGCCGCTGTGTCTTGCTAATCTCTTGCCTTCCTATCTTCGCTCAATCGCCAGAAGTGTCGATTGAGGACCCTGCGCCCGTGCCGTACGTCGGCCGTATCTTGCGGCCATTTCACCTTCAGCGCCGCATAGTCTCGCCGGTGAAGCTGAGCAACACGCCGCGTCTGGAAGCCCTGGTGCGGGCAGGCAATCTGTACCTTTCGGTGCAGGACGTGATCGCGCTGGTGCTTGAGAATAACATCGACATCGCCATTCAGCGCTACGGGCCGTCTCTTGCCCGCGAAGTCCTGCGTCGCGCGGAGGGCGGCGGATTCTTGCGGAGCGTCGGAACAACGATCAACCCGGGGCCGGTAAGCGTGAGCCTCGCTGGAGTCAACGTGAACACGGGAGGACTCGCCGAAGGATCGGGCGTCGGCTCTGGCGGCGGTATCGTGATTCAGATCGGTCCTACGCCGCCCAACCTTGACCCCAGCATATTCGCATACGCAAATTTCGCGCACACTACCACACCGCTCAGCAACACGGTTCTGAGCCAGACCACATCTCTCACCAACGACGGCAGAGTGTTTCAATTGGGCTACTCGCAATCGTTTCTTACCGGCACCAACGCGCAGCTTTCCTACGTGACCTCGCGCGGACGCGTCAACAGTCCGGCGAATCTTCTGAACCCGGCCACCTCGGGCAACCTGGATCTTTACGTGACGCAAAACCTGTTGCAAGGTTACGGGATCTCGGTGAACAACCGGAACATCCGGGTGGCAAAGAACAACATAAGAGTTACGGACCTTCAGGTTCGTAGACAAGTGATCACAACCGTGTCGGCCATTCTCAATCTCTACTGGGATCTGGTCAGCTTCAACGAAGATATGCGCATCAAGCAAGTGGCTCTCGAGACCGCCGAGAAGCTTTTCGAAGATAACAAGACGCAAGTGAAACTCGGCGCGCTGCCTGCAATCGAGGTGACGCGCGCGGCTGCCCAGGTATCGTCCAGCAAGGAAGACTTGCTGATCTCGCAGACCAACGTGGCGCAGCAGGAAACCATTCTCAAGAACGCGCTAAGCCGAAACTCGATCGCGAGTCCTTGGCTGGATGACGTGCATCTGATTCCGCTCGACCGGATCGAGGTTCCGGAAAAAGAAGACCTGAAACCCACGCCTGAGCTGATTCAGGTGGCTCTCTTAAATAGGCCGGAGATCCAGCAAACCCGCATCAATATCGAGAGCAGCCTGATCAACCTAACGGGCTCGAAGAACGCTTTGCTGCCCACACTGCAAGCTTTCGCCGAGTTCACCAACCACGCGTTGACAGGCGAGTTGAACCCGCTTTACAACGGCAGAAGCGGCGCACCGGATCCGTATTTTGTCGGCGGATACGGAAATTTTCTGAGCCAGATCGCGCGGCGCAACTTCCCGGATTACTCGGCCGGCTTTTCACTCAACATCCCCTTTCGCAACCGAGCCGCGCAAGCAGACTACGTGACGGATCAACTCAACCTTCGTCAGAGCGAGTTGCAATTGCAGCGCTCGATCAGCCAAATTCGGGTGGACGTAAAGAATGCAGTGATTGGGCTTCAGCAAGCCAGAGCGCGGTATGAAAATGCCGTGGCCACACGCGTTCTAGCGCAACAGGCTCTGGACGCCGAACAGAAACGCTTCAGCTTCGGCACCTCCACTGTATCTCTGGTAGTTCAGGCCCAGCGCGATTTGGCGCTGGATCAGAGCGCCGAAGTGCAGGCGATGGCCAACTACACGCACGCCAAGATTGCGTTTGACGAAGCCGTGGGACAGACGCTCGACGTGAACGCGATCTCGATGGACGAGGCTGCGGCCGGGCAGGTGGCGAGACAGTCAGCGATTCCAGAGAATCTTCCGACCAATCCAGCGGTGAAGAAGTAGATGAATTCCTATAAGTCTTGCGCAGTGGTTGCACTTTGCGTTTGTCTCATCGATCAGTCTCGCGGACAGGAGATCGCGGTTCAGCGCCCGCAAGCGAGTCTCTTCATCCGCCCTTATCGCGGAGCGACCATTCCGCCGGTCAAGCTGGGGAACTCAAACCGGCTGCGCGATCTGGTTCGGGCAGGCAAGCTATACCTGACCGTCCAAGATGCGGTGGCGCTGGCTATTGAGAACAATCTCGATCTGGAAGTGGATCGCTACGGACCGCTGGTGGCGGAGTGGCAACTGCAGCGCGCGGAGGCCGGAGGCCTTCTTCGAGGTGTTACTAGCGGCAACTCTCAAATTGGGCAGGTGGCAAGCGGGCAGGGAGTATCGGGGAGCCAGAGGGCGATCGGGGTGAGCAGCGGCGGCAATGGAGGCGGGAATTCGGCGGGGGGCGCGGTGATTTCCCAGATCGGTCCGGTGGTCGCGAATCTGGATGCTGTGCTGCAGAACACCAGTCTCTTCTCGCACACCACCAGTCCGCAGGTGAACACCGTGCAGAGCCAGACGACGGCTTTGGTGGACACCAGTCATATCTTCAATACCTTCGTGCAGCAAGGGCTGGTTACCGGCGGATACGTTCAGGTCTCGGCGAACGAATCGTATCTCAAGGAGAACACGCCCACCGACATTCTGAATCCGTCGGTCGCGCCGCGCGTTCAGATCTATTTTCAACATACTTTGCTGCAGGGCTTCGGGCGCAATGTGAACACGCGCTTCATCCGAGTGGCGCGCAAGAACACGATTGCCGCTCAGCACACTTATCGATCGCAACTGCTGAATGTCGTGGTGAACGTGCTCAATCTGTATTGGGATTTGGTGGCAGACAACGAAGATTTGAAGGCGCGGCAGAGAGCAGGCGATCTGGCTCAGAAGTTCTTCCTGGATACGAAACAGGAAATCGATTTGGGCGTGCTCGCGAAAGTGGAAATCTATCGCGCCGAGGCCGAGGTGGCCACTCGAAAAAGGGAACTCACCTTCGCTCAGACCACCATCCGCCAGCAGGAAAATCTTCTCAAAAACGCGCTCAGCCGGAATGGAATGGAAGACCCTCTCATCGACAACGCGGAGATCGTGACACTGGATAAGATTCAAGTGCCGCCTACCGACGATCTTCCTCCATTGCGGGAAATGGTGGCTCGCGCTCTGGCGGCGAGACCGGATTTCGCAGTGTCGGCGATTAATTTGGAGAGCTCCGAAATATCTGCATTGGGTACGGCCAATGGTCTTTTGCCGACGGCGCAAGGGTTCGCCTCTACGTATAACAGCGGCTTGTCCGGAACTTCCAATCCGGGGCCCGACGGTATCGCTCCTAATCCATATTTCGTCGGCGGCCTGGGCAATGCTCTCGGCCAAGTTTTCCGGCGCGATTTTCCCAATGAGAGAGTGGGCGGTTTTATCCAAGTGCCGTTCAACAACAGGATCGCCCAGGGAGATTATGGGATCGACCAGTTGCAATTGCGTCAAACGCAGCTCAGTTCGCGGCGGGATCAGAACAAGCTAGTGGTGGATATTTCGAGTCAGATGGTGGCGTTGCGTCAGGCGCGGGCGCGTTACTCCGCCGCTCTCGAGACTCGTATTCTGCAGGAGCAACTGCTGGACAAGGAGCAGCAGAATTTCAAGCTGGGCGTTTCTACGCTGAACGATCTGATCACGTCGCAGCGCAGTTTGCTGGTCTCCGAGTCGGCCGAAGTGGCGGCGCTGTCGGCGTTTAGCCATGCGCGCGTGGCGCTCGATCAGGTGCTGGGCGCGACGCTTGAGACGAATCATATTTCGCTGGAGGATGCGATGAATGGGCGCTCTGCTTCAGTGGCCCCCAAGCCTTAGCTGCGGAACAGGACGGATTCATTGTCGAAGCGGCGCTTGGCAATGAAGAAGGCGACGGCGGCATACGCGAGATTCGCCGCCAGAGTAACTCCCAATGCGGCCATTGAAAACTCGCCGAGCATGATTGCTCGAATCAATTGACTCGCGTTGAAAATCGGAATCAGGCAGAGCGTCGGAGTCAGTTCCATGCCCGGCATCCCGCCCAGGATGGCCGGGAAAATCACAAGAAGTATTAGCGGAGTTAGATAGCTGGTGCCTTCCTTGAAGCTGCGGGCGTGAATCGCAATCGCAATCATCGCTGAAGCGGCGAAAATAATCAGCGGGATCAGCGTAAGCGCGATTAGAAATACAGTATGGGGATCCATGGGTATGGATTGCATCATCGAGCGGACTTGCGGATTCTTGCTGGAAAAGCCGTTGCGGACGGAGAGAACCACGCTGGTGAGGGTGAGCGCGGCGGTCAACGCGATGGCAGTCATCGCAGCGAGAATTTTGCCGAGCACGATTTCGTCGCGGCCCGCCGGGCTGGAAAGATAAGCCTCCAGCGTTTTGCGCTCCTTCTCGCCCGCCGTCATATCGATCACCGGATACATCCCGCCGGAGAACATCAGCAGCAACAATAAGTATCCGAGCATGCTGCCCCAAATCATTCCCGCCATTTTTCGTTCCGGCGCCACGTTGACCTTTTGCATCTGAAACGGAGTCAGCACGGACTCCGCTACTCCAGAGGCTCGCAGGCCTTGCCGAACGCGTTCCTCCTTCCAATCGTTTAGCGCGATGCGGATACGGTCCCCGCTGCTGCGCGATCCCGGATTCGAGTCATCGGCGAAAACGCGGAGCGTGGGGGTCGGCCCTGGAACTTCTTCCACCCCCGCAGTGGCCTTCTTGGATTCCACCGCTGTGCGAACGTCGCCGGACTGTTCAGACACAATCAGGCCCGCTTTCTTCAGCGCCTGCGCGACCGCCGGATCAGTCGCCCGCACCGCGATGGACATGGTTTTGGCGTCGTCTTTCGCCTTCGTTTCCATTCGGTCCACCACGCGCGTCATTACCACCATCATTAACGGCATCACGAGCAGCGGGACTGCAACCATGCTGATCAGCGTGCGGCGATCCCGCACGAGATCGGTCATCTCTTTTTTGTAAATCGCCTTCAGAATATTAATTCGCATGTGTCCTTACTCCATTCCCAGCAGGCCAAGGAAAATCTCCCGAAGCCGCTGCTTTCCTGTGGCCTCGCGCAGTTGCTGCATGGTCCCGGTGATCTTGAGGGAGCCGTCGCTGATCACTGCGATGCGATCGCACAGGTACTCGGCCTCCTCCATGACATGCGTCGAGTAGACGATGCACTTGCCGCGTTGCTTGGCCTCGACGATGCATTGTTCGATGGTGCGCGCCGTGGGAACGTCCAGGCCGGAGGTCGGCTCGTCGAGGATCAGGATTGGCGGATC
Organism: Bryobacterales bacterium; assembly: GCA_038225555.1. GTDB lineage: Bacteria > Acidobacteriota > Terriglobia > Bryobacterales > Bryobacteraceae > JANXQZ01. The sequence continues at coordinate 55,814 of JBBRRB010000013.1, read as the reverse complement.
GTGCAGGACAGTCCGAGCAATGGCGGTCTTCTGCTTCATCCCGGTGGACAACTTGTCGGTGCGCACGTCTGCGAACGCCGTGATGCCGAAGCGTTCCATTGTGTCGGCGACACGGGTCTTCAACGGTGCGCCGGTGATCCCGTTCATCTCACCGAAGAAGCTCAGAATTTCACGCGGCGTGAGGCGCGCGTACAGACCGGTTTCGCCGGACAGAAACCCGATCTGCTGACGGACGCGGCCCGGGTCTCGCACGATATCGAATCCATTCAAAACGGCGGTGCCGGAGGTTGGTTTCAGCAGGGTGGCCAAGATTCGGAGCGTGGTGGTCTTGCCAGCGCCGTTGGGTCCCAGGAGGCCGAATACCTCGCCGGGAAAGACATCGAAGCTAACATCGTTGACGGCGTTCAGGGTGCCGCGCTTGGGATCGGTGAAGGACTTAACCAGGCCCGTTACGCTGATGGTCGGCCGGGGGGCAGTTGCGGTGGGTGCTGACATGGCGTTTCTACATTATCTCGTTTCCTGAATCCAGAACCATGGCGTGCAGCTTCGTCATGGTGGCCAAATTACGGGCAGTCACGTTCTCCCCGAGCACCTTGTTGACGGCTGCTGCGAGTTCGCTCTGCAGGATTCCATTGGCGCACCATAGATAAGCGACGCGGGCACCCAGGGCGAAGACCTCGGGGCTCCAATCTTTCTCGGCCAAGGGTGCTAGCCGAGCCCGGTCGGCGGCCTTGCCGATAACGGCAATCAGCAGGCGTGACGGGTGGTAGTCAGCATTTCGAAGGGGGTTGTCGATCACAGCCGCGGCGATTTCCTCTGCGGTCATAACGAGCACCCGAGCGGATACTCCGAGCTGCTTCGCTATACCTTCTTCGATTCGGAGAGCTGGGCTGCCCGCGACGGCGGCAGGAACTGTGAAGACGATGTTGCCGCTGTTCAAGAGCGTGCGCACGCCGGTGTAGCCAAGATCCGTTAGCAAGGCGCGCAGGTCCGCCATCGCAACTCGCTTGGCCTTGCCGACGTTAATGCCGCGAATGAGAGCTACGTGGACTCCAGATTTGCTAGGCACTCGTTAACCCGAGCCGAATCGCGTAGCGCGTCAACTCATTCGATGTGTGGACCCCTAGTTTTCTCATCAGTGTCTGCTTGTGGAACTCGGCGGTTTTGATGGAGATGTTCAAATGAGTGGCAATGTCCCTGGCGGAGCGGCCTTCGGCGACTAATTGCAGCACTTGGTGCTGCCGAAAGGTCAGAGAGTTGCGAACGCTCTCATGCGGCTCAGTCCCGTACACGCCAGCTTGCCCTTCCCAGTCCGAGATGAGTGGCGTGACATAAGTCTTGCCGATCATCGCCGTTTTAACGGCAGTGACAATCTCGGCCGCGGCGGAACGCTTCAAAAGATATCCCGACGCTCCCAGCCGCAAAGCTTCGCGCACATAGGTCAAGTTAGCGTGCATGGTGAGAAAAATCAGCTTGATCTTAGAGTTCTCCGCAAGGATCGTTCGCGCTGCTTCGATTCCGTTCATTACCGGCATGGAGATATCGAGAAGCACTGCATCGGGCAGTAGAGATCGAGCAGCTTCCACCGCCTGCAGCCCGTTATCCACTCTCGCCAACAGATCGAAATGCGGCTCCAGAAGGTGCGCTAATCCCTCAGATACGAGCGTGTGGTCATCCGCTAAAACGATGCGGAATCGACGTTCATGCGACATGGTTAACCTTCTCAAGCGGAATGTGAATGGTCAATTCGGTCCCAGCGCCAGGGCGCGAGTTGATGTGAACGTCGCCTCCCAGGAGACGGATACGCTCCTCGATGCTGGTAAGCCCAAGGCGTCCGTGTCCCCTCGCCTCAGCGAGAATGAAGCCGATTCCGCCATCCGTCACTTTCAATTCAATGCCTCTCTCGGAACCTACCAGGGACACTTCCGCGAGCTTCGCCTGGGAGTGTTTCGCGACATTTCTTAGAGCTGCCTGGGTGACGCGATAGAGAGCCAACGCGACATCCGCTGGAATATTCTGTTGGACGCTCGCCTGGACAAAGTTGACCTGAATCCCTTCGCGCTTCAAGAAATCGCCGCAGTAGGATTCCAGGGCAACCACCAGTCCAAGATCGTCCAGCACGGACGGATGAAGCTGGTACGCGATCCGGCGAAGATCGTCCGATAATTCGCTGACCTTCGCCCGGAACGAACGCAAGTACTCGGTCATTTTAGCGGGAGGCAGCGATTTCTTTTCCAGGCTTGCGGACTCCATCTCCAGCAACGCGAGCTTTTGATTCAGGTCGTCATGCAACTCGCGGGACAGCTTGCGCCGCTCATCCTCCTGGGCCGCAATCAAGCTCTGGGTGAAAGCGCGTAAACTGCCAGGCATGTGCGCTGACCCTTCAACCCGTGCACCGCTCGTTCCGCTCTGCGACGCAGCCCCGTACCGATTTCCGGGTGCTTGCGCATCCAGTGCGGAGTCGCCAGACTCTAGATCCACCAGCACCAATACTACGCCCTCTATTTTATTTTCCTCGGTCCGATAAGGCCGGACTCGCAAGGAAAAACGCCGATTATTCCAGTCGCGCACCTCGCTGGTTTTGGGCACGAGGTTTTCGCTTACGTCGAGCAGCAAGTCAGGCAGATTCGGAATGTCGAAGTTGAACTTGATGTCGCTGATTGGACGCCCCACATCGGAAGGAATCAAGTTTAAAATCTTCTCGGAAATGGGCGTGAAGCGGCGGATGCGCAGATCGTTGCCCATCATGACAATCGGGATATTCACGTTGCTGAGCAGGTTCGCCTGATCGTTTCCAACTTGCCCCAGTTGGTGATTCCTCGTGTTCAACTCCTCGTTCACCGTATTCAACTCTTCGTTGGAAGATTGCAATTCCTCCTTGGAGGTCTCCAGTTCCTCATTGGTGCTCTGCATTTCTTCGTTGCTGGACTGAATCTCTTCGTTTGCCGATCGCAATTCTTCGTTCGAGGTCTCCAACTCCTCGATGATGGAATGAAGATGTTCCTTGGTGACTTGCAGTTCGCGGCGCAACTCAACGTTCGCCCGCTCCAGAACCGTTCCGGACCTCCGCGCTTTCATGGGCGCGTGCGGCAGCCCCGGCTCTTTGGAATCCTCGGCTGGCTCGAAAGATAGCAGGTACAGACGCTCGCGGCTTCTGCTTCGCTGATACGGGACCACCTCGAGGTTAAAGGTGAGCATGCCACCTTCATGGCGCACTTGCAGGCCTTCGCTGCGCACGGTGGATTCTCCACTGCGAGCTCGCGCGACGGCGTTCCCCAGCGACGACGCGAGGCCCTCGCGCGCCATCCTCAACAGGTTGAGACTGGCGGCTCCGGAAGCAGGTTCCAGAAATGGTCCAGTGTGTCCGCGGAACTGCAAGATGGTGAGTCCGTCGTCGACTACGACGCCCGGCGGCGCGTATTTCGCGAGCGCGAGGCGATCGGCTTCTTGCAGAATGTCGTTGTCGCTCCAATTGTCGATACGACGAGCCGGGATAGGCAGATTCGGAGACTTCTCGGAAAGGGCAAAATCCACCTGGACGCGCTTGTCAGCGGTGCGGCGCACGTAGATCTTGTTCTTTTTGTCAGTTAAGGAAAACAGGTCTTGAAAGGCGCTAATGGTTTCGGAGCAGCCGAGCAGCAAACATCCCGAAGGCCTCAGAGCATAGTGAAAAATCGGAACCACTGCACGCTGCATTACCGGGCCGAAATAAATCATCACGTTGCGGCAGCTAATCAGGTCGAGCTTTGAAAACGGGGGGTCTTTCGCGACGTTCTGGCGGGCGAAAATACACATCTCGCGAATGCGTTTGCTAATCTGATACCCGTTTTCCACCTTCGAGAAGAAGTTGCGCAGCCGTTCTGGAGAGACGTCGTGGGCGATATTCGGCCCGTAAGTTCCCGTGCGAGCGCGATCGAGCGCCCTCTCGCTGATGTCGGTTCCAAAGATCTGGATCAGCGGGGCGGGCGAGCGCTGCTGTTGCACTTCGATGAGCGCCATCGCGATCGAATATACTTCTTCACCGGTGGAACAGCCCGGGACCCAAACTCGGATGGGGCCGTCATCGCCGGCGCCGAATACCAGCGGCGCAAGGACATCCTGTTTTAATGCCTCGAAAACTTCCGGATCCCGGAAAAAGCCCGTGACGTTGATCAGAATGTCTTCGTAGAGAGCTTGGGCTTCGGCAGGGTCTGAGCGCAGGCGCTCCAGATAACGTTCGATGCTCTCCATCCTCTTCAGCGCCATTCTTCGAAAAATCCGACGCTTGATGGTGCTTTGCTTGTAATACAGGAAATCGACCCCTGTCTGGATCCGCAAGAGCGTGAGGATCCTGAGAACATCTTCCGGGTCGGCGGGAAATATCTCCTTGCCTTCCTTGGTTTCGGGAGGAATCACATAGGGGTGACGGCCAAGCCTGGCCAGTTCCACCGCGATCTGGGCGGGGGGCAGCACCAAGTCTATACATCCGGTAGCGGCGGCGTTCCTGGGCATGCTATCGAAGCGGGCGCTCTCGGTATCCTGGGCGAAAGTTATGCCTCCAGCCTCCTTGATCGCCATCACGCCCAGCGATCCATCGGAGGCGCTGCCCGATAAAATCACCGCGATTGCGCGGCGTTTCTGGTCCACGGCAAGCGAACGAAGGAAGGTGTCGATGGGCATATTCACGCGCGCGTTGGGCCGCGGGCTCAGAGTCAGAACGCCCCTCTCGATAGTCATGTTCGTGTTGCGTGGAATCACGTAAACCTGATTCGGCTCAACGCGCATGCCGTTCAGAACCTCCTTTACCGGCAAGGGTGTCTGCCGTTGGAGCAATTCGTTCAGCAGGCTGACGTGTTTAGGATCGAGGTGCTGAACCAAGACGTAGGCCAAGCCGGTATCCGAGGGAAGCGCTTGCAGAAGTTGGGTAAACGCTTCAAGTCCTCCGGCTGACGCACCGATCGCTACGATTCCGAAGGCTTTGGGATCGACTGAGTTAATGTCGGCAGGGCTTTGGTGCTCAGCCTCAGGCGTGCCAACGGGAGTCGCCCGCGCAATGCTCCGCTTTCGGACGCCCTTTTTAGCCATTAGAGAAGTTCCGCCTTCTGCACGCGTTGCAGGTTTCGAGGTTTACAGAAGGGGAATATTCCATGATAATCAATTTGCAAAAGCGATTTAGTCGATAATTCTATCCTAATCAGTACTGCAAGGGGAAATTCTAGTAGAACACCTAGTTACCAGGTTGCGCGCGTTCGACTTAAGATGGGGGCCAGAAGGAGAAAATGAGCGGCCTGCAAATCGGACTTAGCTTGGTTGTCCGGCGGCGAACACCCGAGTACGCATGCAATGAAACAGTTCTGGTGGTTGATGCCGACCGGGAAGCCCGGGACGCGGTACAGGGCACCCTGTTGACGAGCGGCTATCATCTTCTGCGATCGTCTACGGCCAGCGAAGCCGTTCAAACTTGCCGTCAATGGAAGGGCGAGATCGACCTGATTTTGATGAATTTTGTGCCCGAGTCGGGCACTGGGACGGAACTGGTCCGTCGTCTGCATGCGATTCGTCCGCTTGTCAGGGTGCTCTATTTTTCGAGTTGCACTGCGCGCGTTTTGAAGGAGGCGGGCGGGCCCGAGTTCGGGGACGGGTTTATTCAAAAGCCCTTCTTGCCGGACGCTCTTTTGCGGAAAGTCCGGCGCCTCCTCGACGCTTAGTAGAGCAACGTATTCAGCCCTTCGAAGCAGCCGCGATACGATTGAGGCGTGCGACGACTGTCGATCTTCCTGGGAGCCATCGCAACGCTGTTAGTCGCGAGCCCGCTTGAATTTATCGACTACGCCGATGTCGCAGGGAAGGCTGGACTCAACATACCCAATACGTTCGGGGGTCGAGAAAAGAAGGATTTCATTCTCGAAACCACGGGAAACGGCGTGGCCATTTTCGACTATGACGGCGACGGTCGAAACGATATTTTCATCGTGAACGGCACCACGGTCAACCCTTCCAAAGGTGCACCAGCGCACACGCCCCAGCTCTATCACAATGACGGCGATGGCCGATTCCACGATGTCGCGCGCGAGGCGGGATTTACATCGGAAGGCTGGGGCCAAGCCGTGTGCGTTGGCGATTACGATAACGACGGCAAACCGGACCTGCTGGTCACCGCTTACGGCCACAATACTCTGTATCGCAATCTGGGCAACGGCAAGTTTCAGGATGTGACTGCAAAAGCAGGCCTGCCTACGACCGGAAGCCGCTATGGATCGGGGTGCAGCTTCGTGGACTACGATCGCGACGGCCACCTTGACCTCTTTGTCGCAAACTATGTGGATTTCGATTTCGCCAAGTCTCCGAAAGCGGGTGCGAATCCCTTTTGCGAATGGAAAGGCTTGGCGGTGGCGTGCGGTCCACGTGCGCTCCCGGTGACTTCCAATGCGCTTTACCGGAACAATGGGAATGGGACATTCTCCGACGTCTCGGTGCGAGCCGGGATTCTGAAACCGGGAGGCCGCTACGGTTTGGGAGTAATCGCCGCCGATTTCGATAACGACGGGTGGCCCGACATTTATGTCGCGTGCGATCAGACTCCCAGCTTGCTCTATTCCAATCAGCACGACGGCACCTTTGTGGAACGAGCGGTGGAGGCGGGGGTGGCTTATAATTTCGATGGCCTCATGCAATCGGGCATGGGAGTTGCTGCTGGGGACTTCGATGGCAACGGGTTCCTCGATATCATCAAGACAAATTTCTCGGGTGATCTGCCTTCGCTGTATAAGAACGAAGACGGCAAATTTTTCAGCGACGTGTCCCGGGAAGCGGGACTGGGCGCGAATCATTTGCTGGGGTGGGGAGTGGCGTTCGTAGACTTGGATGAAGACGGGTGGAAGGACATCGTGATGGCGAACGGCCATGTGTATCCCGAGGTGGACCGGGGCGCTTTCGGCGACACATATCTGCAGCGAACGTTGGCCTATCGCAACCTGGGGAACGGAAAGTTCGCGGACATTACCAACCTGGCCGGAGCTGCATTCGAAACGGGACGTCCCGCGCGCGGACTTGCAGTGGGAGATCTGGATGGCGACGGGCGGCAGCAAATCGTGATCGTGAACATGAACGCGGCGCCTAGCCTGCTCAAGAACAAGGCGGCGGCTCGGAGGAATTGGATTTCCATTCGCTTGACGGGCACGAAGTCAAACCGCAGCGCGATTGGAGCGCGGGTCACGGTGGAAACTGGCGGCCATCGGCAAATCGACGAAGTGATGAGCGGGGGGAGCTTTTACTCCCAGAACGATATGGCATTGCACTTCGGGCTGGGCGGCGCTTCTGAAATCGAACGACTGTCCGTGAGCTGGCCTAGCGGGCTGCGGCAGGAGTGGAAGAAGGTGGCGGCGAATCGAGTGGTGGCGATCACCGAAGGAGCCGACAAAATCGGGGTGCGTTGACAGCGCCCTATTTCTTCTCGCAGGCCGTCTCACCGCCATGGATGGTACACGCGACGACTATGCCCTCCACCGGAGCTTTCAGTTCCAGCTTCCATCCGGCCTCGTCTTTCTTGAGTAGCGTATATCCAAACTCCTGCCTGCTTGTACCGGCTACGACGGCCACACCCCGAGCGGTTGCTCCATTCAAGGATGCCGGAAGAGCTGCAGCCAGGTTAGTACCTCCGTCGCCAGCCACGAGTTGCGGAGGACGGCCCGGGCCGAAGCTCAGCAGCTCGAAAAGATGCGTGTGGCCGGAGATCACCATGCTCACCCCGTGCGGCGAAACGCGCTGCCAAGCTTCTGCGAGGGGCGAAGCTACATCGGTACCGGCCTTCATGGCCCAAAACGGATGATGATCGATAATCCAGGCGTTCGTGGCGTGCAGGGATCCGAGCTGTTTCGCAAACAGTTCGATCTGCTCTTGATCGAGGTTTTGCTCCCGCGCGGCTGACGAATCCAGCATGAACAACTGCAGGCTGCCAAGCTGCACCAGATAGGGAGTTGAATAGGCGACGCAGGTCGCGGCTCCGGTCCAAGGACGAGGATCAAGATAGTAGAACCAACCCTTCCAGGCTCGCGTGCAGTCCTCGTGATTGCCGCGCGAGAAGGCCCAGGGAGCTGCCGCCAAAAGCTTTGACGCCGGCGCGAAGAAATCGGCGTTCCACGTATCCCAGCGATCCCCCGCCGGACCCGTGCCGCAGAGATGTTTCAAATCGTCAGGACATTTATCCTCGCGATACAAGTAATCGCCAACGTGAATCACCAAGTCGGGCCGATCCGCCGTGGCCCTTTCCGAAACCCGCTGGAGAGGCCACTTGGAAGGATCGTTGCAATCCTGGATGCGCTTGCCTTTAATGCGGCATCCAGTGTCCCCGATCACCACGACGTTCGTGACGGTTGGATGCGGAATCGCGAGCGCCTGACCAGCCACGGAGGCGGAAGTTGCGCCGGTGGGGATGGCCACTTCGCATACCGGCATCATTTCATCCGGGACAGGAATGCGCGCAGCCATCGGGAGAGTCTTGGTGCCGATCTGAACGGACGGGCAATGCTGCAGGCTGTCGACGACGACGCGCGCAAGGACCGTTCGACCCTCGCCATATTCGACCCAAACCGAGGAGAGCAGATTGGACGGTTGGCGGGGACGGCCAGGATCAATAAGAACAGCAGCAGGCGCATCGTTTATCATAGCGCTTGGCACTCATTCTTTACTGCGCCACCACGAACCTGGAAAAGTTGAAGGAGTTTCGGCTGGCGTTGGCCGGACACTATGATGTGGAACAAGTGCCGGGCATCTCAAACGTGGCACCGCCCGAGGAGACCGGAGCGACGTTCGAAGACAACGCGGCGTTGAAGGCTGTTTACTACTCGCGAGTTTGCGAACAGCCCGTATTTGCGGACGATTCCGGCTTGGAAGTGGACGCGCTAAGCGGAGCTCCCGGCGTTTACTCCGCCCGCTATGCCGGCGACCAGGCAACGGATGAAGAAAATAATAAGCTGGTGCTGGAACGGATGCGCGGAGTGGAAGATCGCACGGCCCGGTTTGTTTGCGTGATCGCGCTCGCTGCAAACGGTGAGCTGATTCAGACTTTTCGAGGTACGGTGGAAGGCCAACTGTTGGATCACCCGCGTGGCGCACTCGGCTTTGGCTACGATCCGCTATTCTTCTTTCCCGCGTTCGGCTGCACCTTCGGGGAGGCTGATCGAGAACGGAAAACGCAGATCAGCCATCGCGGGAAAGCGCTCCAAGCGATGCTCGCGTTTCTGCGATCCACCTCCGGTATGTAGACTACCTGGCCGTCACAGCGTAATCTCCTGTTTTAGGTCAACTGGTTGCGCGCTAGTTCCGCCCCGCACCCTGTGTATGCGTCCTGGGTCAATCAACGGAGCGCTTCAATTGCAGGCTGTATCCAAGAGAACAGAAATCGACTGACGGAAGGGAATTGAGCAGAGACAAGGGTGAGAACGGGGAGCGCTCCGTACGATAGCATTTTGATCGCGAAACTCTTTTCGATCTTGCCGGGTTGCGTATCTGTAATGCGACTTAATATAGCATCCCGGTCCATCTGAGCGAAAACCATTGCGACTCCAGTCCCCAGAACCCCAAGAATGACTCCCATAGTCCATCCGAGAAGATGGTGAGACTGGAAGGGATACGAATTTATCGAGAGCACAGCAAGTACAAAGCCGGCGGTTACGAAGAAAAGTAAATTCTTCAGTTGCAGAAGAGTGAACCGGATATAAAAGACGTAGGGCAGAGAAAAACACTCGCTCGCCAGCAATGCTGCCGTTACTGTTGGTTCGGGCAAGGTCTCCGGGACTGGGCCTCTGAAAACATATAGCTTCTTCTCCTTTTCTTTTACCCCCTCTAGGCTTTCAGACCAACCTTTCTCCCAGAGCGTATCTAGAATTTCGTATCGCAAGGAAACAGCCATCTGTTTCAACATCACATATACCTGATTGGTCTGCGATATGGGTAATCGGTCACCCTTGCCGATGATCGCTAGAAGCTTATCCACTCTCATCCGAAGCTGGGGAAACTGTCCGGACATACGGGAAGGTAGGGGTAAGACACTGGTTCGTAGAAGCAGGTTGGCAACCGACTGTGTTTCAAACTTGTACGTTCTCCGCATAATTCCTCTTTGCAGCAGAGGAGACCACGATTGAGCCGGCGAAAGCGTGCTGAAAGACGCTCGAAAAGGATGGCGCTCGAGCTGCTCAAGAAGTTGCCTCAGACTCCACCAGATTCTTAGAAACCGAGACCATGTTAGAAATATTAGGCTGAGCAACAAACCTAGCCCACTACAATAAAGTAAGTCATAGTTCTTGGATTCAAAGCTCTGCAAGTATTCTCGTAGTGCAATCACTACAAAGCAGAACACTAAGAAACTTGCAACTGTACGCCACTTTTCAAAGAATGCAGAGTGCACGACACGTTTAACTTGCCTTTCGAGATCGCGTGAGGTTCGAGCGAAACTGGCTTCACCCGGAAGAATGGCTCCGAATTCCGGGAGAAGCGGTCGTCGTTCCGCGTAGATGATTAATCTCTTGAGATGAACCCAAGACCAGCAAAATATTCCGCAGATTACAAAGAAGAAAGGGAGCGACGGCGACACGCCGCTGGCCGGGTCGAGCGCACGGTATGCAAAAAATAAATCTTCGTGATGAGGTTTGATTAAAAAAAACTCTTTTCCAAGTGAACCTACAAACCCCAGGAATGCTACCACTGACACCACACCCAACCATCCGTAGTATCGCCCTCGTGATTGAACGAGAATTAATAGAGGAAAAATCGCGGCTAACGACAATAACAACACAGTAGAGATAGACAAGCCGATGAAAATTCTGTAAAGCCTCTCGGGAGTAACCGGGTGAAGTCTCCACAAAGGAGCAGACGCGGTCAGGTAGAAAGCCAACAAGCAGAGTATCGCGGTCAAAAGATAAAAAGCCCTTCCCATGCTTCCGGCTTCGCGTGGTTTGAGCCAGATTGAGGCAAGCCAGCGTTTTTGTTGCATGTCGCTCACTTGCCACAGCACGTCTCTCAGAAATCGACCGGTAAACATCCTTGGCGGATAAGCAGGTACCCGCACCTCGCTCGGTAGCTCTAGAATGGAGATGTTAGCCACGCACGCGAGGGCAGCAAAAACAGTAAGAAGCCCTGACAGACCAAGAAACATGATAATCCATATCCGACCGGGGCTTTTGATTTCGAATTCGGGACTCAGCGTCCGGGGACGGTCCGTAGACCAGGTAAGGAGATCTCGTTCCGTAGCGAAGTAGTCCGTTGAGGAGTCGATAACTGCGACAGGCCAGTAACCAGTTCTACTGACGACTGAGATCCATACCGGAGGCACATTGCAGTCTTTGGTTTTGCAATCACCTGGTGATTTAAATTCTACTAGCTCTTTCTGCCACGATTCCACTTGCTGCTCCGCACGCTCCCGCATCCGCACGAGTAGGGCTCTACAGGCGTTATAAGCACCTTGTGCGGGTTCGCTCGCAAACGGTATGTAAAGGTTCTGCTGACTTCGTGTTTTAGTCCAAGCTTGGTTTATACCGATCAGAGGGTACGTAGATACAGCAAGTGATCCAGTTAGAGGAAAATATGCCGACGCGCTCACAAATAGCCGATCAGTATTCTGAGATATCAGGCGAATATCAGGGCTTGCAGACTTAAGATATCGGCCTATGAAGATAGAGTCAAGTACGTCCGTGGCCACGATCACGACAAAGCGAATCCTATCACGGCGGAGCGTTGACGCAATATCCATCAGAATGGCTTCCTGCACGATGGGAGTCTGGCCTCTTGCAAACTCCGGCACGCTGTCGCGCCCTACGGGGGTTCGCAAATCGAAGGGCAGGGTTTGACGAACAGTTTCGTTTGCCTTGGATCCTGGTGCGTCTCTCAATCCAGGTAACTCTTCATATGCATTTCGCAATCGGGAGATTTCTCGTGGAAATGGAATGACCAAATCTCCTTCTCTTGCTCCCGTTAGGTCCCGAGAACCGATGTCTTCCAAATTAGGATCAACAAAACCGCCACCATACGCCGTCTCATCTTCCACGAGCCAAGCGATCCCGCCCTGTTTGGCAAGCTCCGAGCTCAAATGGTCGCGAAGGGTACGGACACGGATCTTTTCGTTGTGTTGGACAGCTCCGAATGTCCAGCCCCGTTCCAAACCAAGTGCCATGAACTCTTCCCTGGGTTGGCTAGCTGTAGCAGTTCCGGTGATGATATCGAACTGCAGGCTCGCGTCGCCCTTCGCTTCAGTGATGGCGTCAGTGAGGCTTTTGAAAGAGCCAGAGAAAGTAGGGCCAAGTATAGGAATGATCTGCTTGCTGGTAGGGGCGATATAAGTAATGGTATTGGCAAAGGCCGTTCTGTTGATGCCGGAGGTGGGCGTTTCCATAACCAAAAAGATGGCCAGGTTGGGGTCCCCACGGTCCCCACGGAACAGCAAGACCCCGGGCTCCCTTAATTGCTTTTGCCTTTCCTGCTCCTTCTTCATACGCTTATCGAGATCTGGCTCATCACTCGCTACCTCCGTTTCCCACGGAAAGTAGTATCTATCAAACTGATAGCCTACTGCCTGGGCCGCCCGTTGGATACTCTCGACCATTTGATCAAAGTTAAGCGAGAGATGGGTGCTTATTGGGTCCGGAATCGTAACAATTACGAACGCCAAGTGAGGATCTCGAGGTATGCAGGGAGTGGAAAGTGTTTCAGCATTCACCTTGAAGTCGGCCTGAAAATTAAACTGCTTAAGAAGTCTTGAAGAAGCTTTGATTGATAACGTGCCATCAAGCTCATGTGCTTGTTCTCCGCGATTTCCGGAGTGCACGAAGTCCTGAATAGTCTCACATGGACTCCGCGTGGCCAACGGCGCCAGGCTCGAAGTGACGGAGGAGAAGGGTTGAATGGGCTTAGCCGACCCGGCTGGCCCTTCACTCTTTAGGTTGAGAACGACTTGTCCTGCTGAACCCGCAATAGCCAGAACAATAGTTGCGAGCGTGCCTTTGTGGATCAAAGATCACCTCCAGAGTAAGCTCTAGAATACAAGAGTCGGGAAGTCGGTATATACCGGATCGCTCATCGCGGGCGGAAAGTGGATTGGCAAGGTGTCCAAAGCTTCCCTGTTGTGCGGTTGAATCCCTGCGATTCGCCTTCGCTAAGATCTAATGTTTCTGCGCCGCGTCGATGCGGGCCTGCGCATGCTGCATTTCAATTAACGCCTGAGCAATGTCGATGCCTGCAGCGGGATTCACCACGGCAGCCTGCGCATTCTTTAAATCCTGCTCCGCCTTGGCCACGTCTACTTCGCTGCTACGCTCTGCCACATCGGTGAGAACGCGAACGTTATTATTCAGGATCTCGAGAAACCCGCCGCGCACCGCCATCGTGTGCGTCTCGTTGTTCGGGGTAACGTAACTAAGCACGCCCACTCCCAGCACGGAAAGCAAAGCCGCATGGTTGGGCAGGACGCCGATGTAACCGTCCTTCGCCGGGATCTGAGCCTCGGTCGCCTGCTCGCGCGAGAGCAGCCGTTCCGGGGTTGCGATTTCAATCGAGAAAGTGTCGGCCATCGCTAACTCTTGCGAATTTCTTCGGCCCTCTTCTTCACGTCCTCAATGTCGCCCTGCATGTAAAACGCCTGCTCGGGCAGATCGTCATGCTTGCCATCCACCACTTCCTTGAAGCTGCGAACCGTGTCGGCCAGCGGCACGTATTTGCCTTTGCTGCCGGTAAATTGCTCGGCGACGTGGAAGGGCTGGGAAAGGAACCGCTCGATCTTCCGAGCACGGGCGACAATCTGCCGGTCTTCCTCGGACAGTTCGTCGATGCCGAGAATCGCGATGATGTCCTGCAAATCCTTATAGCGCTGCAGAATCTGTTTGACTGTCTGCGCGACGGCGTAGTGTTCTTCGCCAACGATGCGCGGATCCAGAATTCGCGATGTGGAAGCGAGGGGGTCAACAGCGGGGTAGATCGCTTTTTCCACTAGGCTGCGCGACAGGTTGGTAGTCGCGTCCAAGTGAGCGAACGTAGTGGCCGGGGCGGGATCGGTGTAGTCGTCGGCAGGCACGTAAATCGCCTGCACGGACGTGATCGATCCTTTCTTGGTAGACGTGATGCGCTCCTGCAGTTCGCCCATTTCGGTGGCCAGATTCGGCTGATATCCGACTGCCGAAGGCATGCGTCCGAGCAGCGCCGACACTTCGGAACCGGCTTGCGTAAAGCGGAAAATATTGTCGATGAAGAGGAGGACGTCCTGCCCTTCCTGATCGCGAAAATACTCTGCCACGGTTAGACCGGTGAGACCGACGCGCAAACGCGCCCCGGGCGGCTCGGTCATTTGCCCGTAGATCAGCGCGACCTTCGATTTAGTGAAGTCGTGCGGATTCACCACGCCCGACTCCTGCATCTCGAGCCAGAGATCGTTGCCTTCGCGAGTGCGTTCGCCCACGCCCGCGAACACGGACACGCCTCCATGTTTCAGAGCGATGTTGTTGATCAGCTCCATGATAATGACGGTCTTGCCGACGCCCGCGCCGCCGAACAGGCCGATCTTTCCACCTCTGAGATACGGTTCCAGAAGATCGATTACCTTGATGCCCGTTTCGAACATCTGCAATCCGGTGGCCTGCTCTTCGAAGCTCGGGGCCGGACGATGGATTGGCCAGCGTTGAGCCGCATTCACCGGGCCCATCTTGTCCACCGGTTCGCCAATCACGTTCAAGACGCGGCCCAGCGTCTCGTTGCCGACAGGCACGCTAACCGGCTCGCCCAGGCTGATCGCCTTCATCCCTCGCACCATGCCCTCGGTGGGCTGCAGCGCGATGGTGCGCACGCGGCCTTCGCCAATGTGCTGCGCCACTTCCACCATCACGTCCACAGGCGTGGGCACTGTGAAGCCATCGCTCACGATGCGAATAGCCGTGTTGATAAGGGGAATCTGGTGTTCGGGGAACTGGATATCGACGGCCGGTCCGGCGATTTGAATTACTTTACCTTCAACGGTAGCTTGGGCTGTTATGGTTGCCATGAATTTACTCCTGCTTAAGCGAGCGCCGAAGCGCCGCTGACGATTTCGATAATTTCCCGGGTGATGCTGGCCTGGCGCACGCGATTCATATTGAGCGTTTCTTTATCGATCAACTCGCCCGCATTGGTAGAGGCCGCTTCCATGGCGGTCATGCGCGCGGCCTGATACGCCGCGTAGGATTCGATCATGGCCCGAAAGAGCTGCCCTTCCACGTAGCGCGGCAGCAGCGCGGCGAGCAGTTCCGCAGGCGGCTGTTCGAAAATGTAATCGATGCGCTCGCCTTCTTTGCCCGGCTCCGGCTTGGGAAGTTCCACGGGAAGAATTCGTTCGAGCTTGAGTTGCGGGGCCATCACAGACTTGAAGTGGTTGACGATGAGATACACGGCATCGATCTCGCCCTTTTCAAAACGCTCGATTACCTGTCGCGCAATGTCTAAAGCGTCCTCATAGCGGACTACCTTCTGGAACAACGTCGAATGCTGGCCGGTGATGTCTTTGTGGCGGCGGACGAAAAAATCGCGGCCCTTGCGCCCCATCAGCTCCATCTTGAACTGCGCGTTCTGACGCTCGGCCATAAACTTTTGCGCGCCTCGGATCACGTTCGCATTAAACGCGCCGGCCAGTCCGCCATCGGCCGTCACCAGCAGAATTTGAATCCGCTCCTCCGGCCTGCGAGCCAGCAGGGGATGCAACTCGTCCTCGTTTTGCTCGGAAACCGCCTGGGCGACATTGACGAGCATGCGTTGCATGCTCTCGGCGTAGGGTCGCGCTGCCATCACGCGTTCCTGAGCGCGGCGCAACTTTGCGGCCGAGACCATTTTCATGGCCTTCGTGATCTGCCGCATGTTCTTGAACGAGCGGATGCGGCGCCGAATTTCGATCAGGCTGGGCATCGGCTATACCGTCGCCGCGGCTTTCTTGTTCTCGCGGACAAATGTTTCCTTGAACTCGGCGATTGCGGCCTTTACCTGTCCCTTCAGCTCGTCGTCGAGGGTCTTCTTCTCGCGGATGTCGGACAGCAATTTTGGCTTCGTATTTTCGACGAACCGGTACAACTCGGTTTCGAACTGCCGGCACTGTTCCACTGGCAGATCGTCGAGGTAGGCGTTCGTGCCAGCGAAAATGATCAGAATCTGCTTCTCCACCGGCAGGGGGCTGTACTGCGGCTGCTTTAGAATTTCGGTCAGCCTGCGGCCGCGGTCGATCTGCTGCTGCGACGCCTTATCCAATTCGGAGCCAAACTGCGCGAAGGCCGCCAGCTCTCGGAACTGGGCCAAATCCAAGCGCAGTGAACCAGCCACTTGGCGCATCGCCTTGATCTGGGCGCTGCCACCCACTCGGCTCACGGAAAGCCCGACGTCCACCGCCGGGCGCACATTGGAATTGAACAGATCGGTCAGCAGAAATATCTGCCCGTCCGTAATCGAAATCACGTTGGTAGGAATGTAAGCCGAGATATCGCCCGCCTGCGTTTCGATGATCGGCAGGGCAGTAAGAGAGCCGGCGCCTTTCTCCTTGTTCAGCTTCGACGCGCGTTCCAGCAAACGGCTGTGGAGATAGAATACGTCGCCGGGATACGCCTCGCGTCCTGGAGGACGGCGGAGCAACAGCGAAATTTCCCGATAGGCGGCGGCGTGTTTGGAAAGATCGTCGTAGATGCAGAGCGCGTGCTTTCCGTTGTCGCGGAAATACTCGCCGATGGCGCAGCCGGCATAAGGGGCCAAGTACTGCATGGGAGCTGGATCGGAGGCGGTGGCTGCCACCACGATGGTGTAATCCATCGCGCCGTTGTCTTGCAGCGTCTTTACAACCTGCGCAACCGTCGAGCGCTTTTGACCGATCGCGACGTAGATGCAGATCACGTCGCCGCCCTTCTGATTGATAATCGTGTCGATGGCAACCGCAGTCTTGCCCGTCTGCCGATCGCCGATGATCAGCTCGCGCTGTCCGCGTCCGATCGGAATCATGGAATCGATCGCCTTGATACCGGTCTGCAGCGGCTCTTTGACGGGTTGCCGGTCAACCACGCCCGGGGCCAGAGTTTCGATCGCGTTGCGTTGATCGCTCGCGATGGGACCCTTGCCGTCGATTGGCACGCCCAGCGCGTCCACCACGCGGCCAATGATCGCATCGCCAACCGGAACCGACATGATCTTTCCCGTGCGCCGGACCTCGTCGCCTTCCTTGATCTCCTGGGATTCGCCCAGCAGCACCGCGCCCACCTGATCTTCTTCCAGGTTGAGAGCGATGCCGGAGATGTTGTGCGGGAACTCGATCAGTTCCCCGGCCATCACTCTTTCCAAACCGTAAATGCGCGCGATTCCATCGCCAACCGAGATCACGGACCCGGTCTCGCTCACGTTAACCGCTTTCTCGTAATTCTCGATCTCGCTGCGCAGAACGCTTGAGATTTCATCCGCTCTTATCTGAGCCATAAACTAAATTCCCGCCTTAGAGTTCTGCCTTGTGGGCAGATGTTTCGCTCGTTAATTTTCGACGCATGGATTCGAGCTGCCCGCGGATGGAGCCGTCATACACCGTTGAGCCGATGCGCGCGATCACGCCGCCTAGCAGATCCGCATCGACAGCGGTCTCCATCCGGACTTGCTTGCCGCTCATGCGCATCAATTCCGCTTCGATCATTTTGATCTGAGCCGCTTCGAGCGGAGCGGCTGAAGTTACCTCGGCCCGAACGAAGCCAAGGTGCTCGTCCATCAAAACTTCAAACGCCTCTCGAATCTCCGTGAGCTTTGCGATGCGCTTATGACCGA
Source organism: Bryobacterales bacterium (assembly GCA_038225555.1). Lineage (GTDB taxonomy): Bacteria > Acidobacteriota > Terriglobia > Bryobacterales > Bryobacteraceae > JANXQZ01. The sequence continues at coordinate 38,045 of JBBRRB010000013.1, read as the reverse complement.
GGACCACCAATAGAAAATTGCGGATCAGCTGCGAAATGCCGGCGATTTCCGCAAGTTTGCCGATGATCGCCTTCTTCTTGGACATCTGCACCGCCGGCGTCATCAACACGGAATGCAAATCGTGAGACCCGACGATCATTTCTTCAACGGCTTTAATCTGGGCGATGGCTTCTCCGGCCTTTACGTTCGACCCCGGTGCCGTGACTAGCTCTACCAGCGCCCGGGCATAGCGCGAGCCTACGATGGTGGCCGTCAAACCTGGCCTTCTTTGGGCGCTGTTTGAAGGTCGTGAACGAAGGACTCCACCAGCCAATGCTGCGTCTCTGGGTTGATCCGGCTCTGAATCCGCTGCTTCGCCAAATCCAAGGCCAACGATGCGGAGAAGGTCTTCAACTCGCTGCGAGCGGCCTTGGTCATGAACGCCACTTCCTGCTCGGCCTGCTCCTGAATGCGCTTCAAATTCCGCTCGGTGCTTTGCTGGATGCGAACGCCTTCTGCTTCCATGTCCGATTTGAGTTGACTGCGCAGTTTATCGATCTGGTCGCCCACTCCAGCAAGCTGGCGCTCGATCTCGGCCACTTTGGCTTTGGCCTCGGCGTTCATTTTAGAAGCTTCTCGTATTCCTTGCTGGATCTCAACCGTGCGAGCGTTGAAAAAAGCGGGCAGATTCCTGAAGCCCAAATAGCCGAGCCCCAGCGCCAGCAGGGCAAAGTTCGCCCACTTCCAGCCGAGCATCTCGTCGTGCCCTTCTTTCTTCTCGGCAGCATCGTTAGGAACTATGGGCGCGTGCTCCTGCGCAGGCAAGCACGCCGCCAGCGCGACAAATAAAGCGAGTCCGCAAAAGAACCGTTTCAACTCGCCCTCCTCAGCAACGACTGCGCGATCTGGTTGGCCAGCGTTTCTGACGACACAGCGAGATCGCTTTTAGCGACTTCGACGTCCCGATCCAATTGCAGTTTCGCGTTGTGGATGAGTTCGTGTGTCTGTTGTCGCGTCTCTTCCAGGTGTCGAGTCTGTTCTTCCAGCCAGCGCTTGCGCATCTCTTCCTGCTCTTTATAGATTTCGGCCCGAGCTTCCTGCAGCTTCGCTTCGTATTCCGCTGCTTTGTCGGACGCCTGCTTCAAGCTGGCATCCGCCGCCTCCCGAGCGCCTTCAGTTGCGTCCCTACGCTTCTGAAGAACGAGCTGGAGCGGCTTGAAGAACATCGCCTTGAGATACAAATGGAGAATCAAAAGAAGAATGAGCGTCGGTACGGCTCTTAGCAGAAGTTGACCTAGCTGTATTAAGGTTGCGTCCATTATTTCGAAGGGAACGGAGTGCTGACCGGACGTCTCGTTGAGAGGCGCGAAGGATGTCCCAAAGCTTTTAATTTAGCACATCCCGGCCTTTTTCTCCAATTTATCGGGGCCGCGCCGTATGTGTAATATATCTGAAGGAGTCAACTTAAAATGCAGCTTCAACCAGACCAAGCCACGTTACTAATGAGCGCTCTTTTGCCTCAACTGAAGGCCGAGCACAAGACCACTCTCAAGGTGATCCAGGCTGCTCCAGCCGACAAAGGCGGCTATCAACCCGACCCGCGCAGCATGACTGCTCTCGATCTTGCCTGGCACATCGCATCAGCCGACCTGTTCTTCATGTCGCTGGCTTCTGAAACGCCGATGGAAGGGGATGGAAAGCGGCCCGAGACGATTCGGAATACGGCCGATGTCGCGGCTTGGTACCAGGAGAATTTCCCAAAGGGATTGGCGAAAATCGCTGCGCTCAGCGGCGAGCAATTGTTGAAGGAAATTCAGTTTCATACAATGAAGACAACGGCTCTCGGTTTCCTGCAACTGAGTTTCGTGCATGGCGTGCACCATCGGGGCCAATTGTCAGCCTACCTGCGTCCGATGGGCGGCAAGGTGCCCTCTATCTATGGCGGGAGCGCCGACGAGCCCATGACGGAGGCAGCGTCAAGTTAATGTAGTTGGCCTCATCCCCGAAGCAGCCGCCCAAAGGCCAGCGTTTTTTTGGCGGCTGCTCATCACCGCCGCCGACCGCTGCGATCAAGCACGCTGAGGCTGCTCAAAAAGGCACCGAACGCACCGAACGTCAGCCAAGCGGCACCCTTGAACTGATCCTCGCCGCCGAAGTTATACGGGGTGAGAAAAAATCCCCGCAACATCATGACGAACGCGAAGAGCGTCCACAGGGGAAAGATGTACCGAAACAATCCAGTCACCGCCAGCAGCACGCAAACTAAACCGATCACGCCCAATCCCGCTGCCCAGTGGTTTAGTTTTTCCCCTTCCCAAGGCAACATGTCGAGCTTGAGAGGCTTTCCCGCCGAAATGGCGATGTAAGAAATGCCAATGAGGAACACCGACAGGATCAGATGATACAGGTAGCTATACGTTCGCAACAGCAGGCCGATGGCGTTTCGCAACCCCACATTGTATCAGGTTAGTACGGAGCCGCCGCCAAAGAGCCGAGCGGTCGCGATACTAAAGTGATAGAATTTCGACCATTATGGCGCTTCGACTATGCTGCATTTCCTTCCTCGCCCTTACGCTGATCTCGGCCGCATTCGGCCAAGGGGAGCGAGCCACCATCACCGGCACTGTAACGGACGCAAGCAAAGCGATCATTCCCGACGCCAGCATCGTGCTGCGCAATGTGGCCACCAATGTGGTTACGCGCACCACCACGAATTCGGCGGGGCTGTACTTCATCACTTCCATTCCGCCGGGAACCTATGAAGTGCGCGTTGAGAAGAACGGCTTCCGGGCGGCTCGCATCGAGAATTTGCCCTTAACCACGGGGCTCGCGGCAACTCAAGATGCGGTGCTCGAAGTCGGCGCCGTGACAGAGGCCGTGCAAGTGAGCGCGACGGCCATTCAAATCGAATCCCAGAGTTCCGACATGAATACGGTGGTGACCACGCGGTCTGTAGCTGAGCTTCCCATCTTGGGAAGGGACCCGCTTTCGTTCGCGGCTCTCGCCCCCGGAGTGATCCCCACGCAAGGCCAGCAAGCCAATGCCGGCATCATCGGCCGCGTCACCACGGCCCAGATCGGCGGTGGGCTGGCGCAGCAGAACGGAGTGCTGATCGATGGCGCAGAGAGCCGGGGCACCACAGAAGGGGGTAACGCCTATTCGGTCCCGATCGAAGCCGTGTCCGAGTTTAAGCTGGAAATTGCCAGTTTCAACGCCCAGTACGGGCGTGCGGCCGGCGGCGTTGCAATTCTGACCACTAAAACCGGCACTGACGCGCTGCACGCCACCGCCTGGGAGTTCCTGCGAAACAATCATCTGAACGCCAATAGCTGGCAGAACGACCGCAATGGAATTCCCATCGCCCTCTTCCAGCGGAACGTGTTCGGAGGAAATGTTGGCGGACCCGTGGTGATTCCCAAACTTTACAACGGCAAAGACAAGACGTTTTTCTTCTTCAACTACGAAGGCGGCAGGCAGGCTAGTCCCGACCAAGTGCTCGATACGGTTCCGACCACCGCGCAGCGCGCAGGCGATTTCTCGCAAACGCTGGATAGAACCGGCAAGCTCGACGTGATCTACGATCCGCTGACAACGCGTCAGGATCCGACCACTGGCAAGTACGTTCGGGACGCTTTCCCGGGCAACGTGATTCCCGCGAATCGGATCAACAATATTTCTTCAAACGTCGTGAAGCTGTACCCTCTGCCGAACAGAGCGGGCAACACGCCTCAGCAGGTGCAGAACTATCTGGCTACCGGGAAGACAATCACCAACACGGACAATTATCTGGTTCGCTTGGACCACAACTTCAGCGAGAAGCACCGCACTTTTGGGCGTGCCGGATATGCGCCGTCTACCAACTTCAGCTCGATCTCGAGTCCGGCATTCGCAGAGCGATCCATCAACTCGAACCCTGGCACGTCGGCGCTGATCGGCTTCACTTCCGCATTCACTCCGAACCTTCTGGGGGAGTTCCGCATCAGCTACACGCGCCTGCAGTTCAATTCGTTTCCGGTCAGCCAGAACTACGATTTGGCTGCGTTAGGCTTCGGTTCCAATTTCCTAAGCAACGTTACTTACAAGCAGTTTCCGGCGATCAACGTGCAGACTTATAATTCCGGATCGGGTCTGAGCGTTACGGGGTCGTCGCCAAACGATTTCGGGCAACTGGGCGGTCCCACTCGGACCTTGAACCCGCAAGATAATTGGCAGTTGCAGTATCAATTGAACTGGATCAAAACTCGCCACAACATCAAGTTCGGGACCGATCTGCAATTGATTCGCCTGAACGCATACAATTCGCAATATTCGGCGGGCCAATTCAATTTCGATCGAGCCTACACGCAAGGCCCGGACCCGAACACGACCACCTTGAACGGCGGCAATGGCCTGGCTAGTCTGCTGCTGGGCGTTCCCGTGGCGGGAACTATTACGATCACGAACCCGCTGTTCCTGTATCAGAAGTATTACAGCTTATTCGTGCAGGACGATTATCGGATCACGAACAAACTCACTCTGAACCTCGGCCTGCGCTGGGAGTATCAGACGCCCTATGCCGAGAAGTTCGGGCAGATAGGATACGTGGATTGGAACGCCATCGAACCGGTTACGGGAGCGAAAGGGAAGTTCACCTCGATCAAGCCTGGCGGGTATCAGGAAAATCCGCAGCACTGGCTGTTTTCTCCCCGCCTGGGACTCGCCTGGACGCCGATCAATAAGACTGTGATTCGCGCCGGCGCGGGCATCTTCTTCACCACCTTCGTGGGCGTGAACGCGGCCGCGACGGACTTCGGCAACGGAGGGTTCATTTCGAACTTCCTGTTTCTCGGGCAGCCGAACCCCCTTCCGAATACGCCGCCTGTGGGGGGTTCGTGGAATAATCCGTTCGCGGGCGGCATTCAGAAACCAACAGCCGGCGCGGATTTCGTGGGCCAAGCCATCCGAGGAGATCAACTAAATCGGCCGAAGCCGTATTTGAGCGATTGGACTTTGAGCATTCAGCGCGAGATCACGCCCACGATTCTGGCAGAGGTCGGCTATGTGGGTTCGAAGTTCACGCACCTGTTCTGGAACCGGCAGCACAATCAGAACGATCCGGCCGAACTCAGCTACGGTTCGGATCTCCTCAAATTGGTGGACAATCCGTTCTTCGGCAAAATCACAACGGGCGCGTTGAGCGCTCAGAAGGTCCAACTGCGCCAGCTGCTGCGCCCCTACCCGCAGTATCTGGATGTTCTGATTTTCCGGGACCCGTACGGCGATATGCACTACGAAAGCTTTACCGCGCGCGTGGTGAAGCAGTTCTCGCACGGCGTCCAAGCTCAACTGTCTTACACCCTTTCGAAGACCATCGCCAACACGGCCCAATCGAATACCTGGGTGGTGGGTCCTTCCAACGCGCTCTACAACGCGAATTACAATCGAGGTCTGGAAGCGAACGACGTGCCCCAGCGCCTGGTGCTCAGCTACATCTACGACTTTCCTCTGGGGCCCGGCAAGCGCTGGCTGAACCATGGCGTAGCTGGCGCGGCTCTGGGCGGATGGGAGTTCAGCGGCATCTCGGTATTTCAAAGCGGCCGCCCCATTCTGATCATTGGACCCGACAACACAAATCTGTATAATTTTTCGGCAACCAACGGCCGTTCCAATCGCTTAAAGGATCCGGTGCTCACCAGTGGACAAACCGACAATCATTGGTTCGATACGACCGCGTTTGCTGCTGCGGCTCCCTTCACGGTTCCCACTGATTCGCTCAGCCAGCCCAACCTGCGGTCGCAGCGCCGCGTGAATTCCGATTTCTCGCTGATCAAGAATACGCGTTTTAAGGAGAAGTTCAACGTGCAGTTCCGGGCTGAATTTTACAACGTGTTCAACCATCCGTCGCTGGCGCCACCGGTGACCGACGTGACGAACGCGCAGTTCGGGAGTGTGACGTCAAGCATCGGAGGCAGCGAACGCAACATCCAGTTTGGCCTGCGGCTTTTGTTCTAGGACTTGGACTAGGCCTCTTAGCTCGCGGGCGAATGTTTCGATATCTTCTTCGTTGTTGTAGAAATGGGGGGACACTCGGAGCTGTCCTTTGCGCGCGGCTACCAGCACCCCTTTTGCCTTCAGCGCGGTGGCGATTCGGGAAGGATCGGCGTTTGGAAAGCGTCCGGTCACAATCGGCGAACGATGGTCCGATACCGTCGCTCCGGCATGGCGCATCGCATCGCGCACGAGGGCTGCCAGTTCAAGAACGCGATCTTCCACAGCCTGCGGCCCCAGTTGTAGGATGAGGTCGACTGATTCCTTCATGGCGTAAAGCAGGGCGAACGAGAGCATGCCGCCCTCGTACTTCTCGGCCTTCGAGCTGAAGACGGGAGCGCCGTGGTGGAGGTTGTCGACCGACCGCCAGTCTATGTGGCTGCGCCAGCCAATCAGGTTGGGATGCAGGCGCTCTCGCAATTCAGGCCGCACGTAAGCGAAGCCCGCGCCATTCGGAGATAGCAGCCACTTGTATCCGTGCACGGCCAGCACGTCCGGTTGAACCTTGGCGATGTCGAAGCGGAGAGCGCCCACGCTTTGGGTTCCATCCACGTAAAGCAGGACGCCGCGGGTGCGCAGGAATGCGGAGATCTCTTCCATGGGCGGAACGAATCCGGTGTTGTAATTCGCCGAGCTGAGGGCGACTACGCGAGTGGTTTCCGTGATCGATTCGTAGAACTTTTCCCACGGGCAGGCCACGAACTCTACTCCTTCTCGTTCGCAGTCGCCAAGCGCGTAGAGCTGATTCGGGAAGTCATCTTCGAGCGTGACTACGCGGTCACCTGGTTTGAAGTCCACGCCGGAGAGCAGGAGCGCCAAGCCGACGGACGAGTTGGATATGAATGCGATGTCGTCAGCACGGCAGGAGACGAGTTGAGCGACTGATTCGCGCACGCCGTCCATGTCATCGAACCAGTTTAGGAAATCGTTGCAGGCCTCGGCGTCACGGCGGGCGAAGTGCTTGGCGATGGCTTCGGTGGCGCGACGGGGCACTTGGCCGAAGGTAGCGGTGTTGAGGTAGGTCCAGTTGGCTAGCGCGGGGAACTCGGCGCGGATGGCGTTCCAATTTGTCATTTGCTAAAGATGCTCCTGACCGGAGCTGGCGGTGCCGAGCCTCGAATTGCTCGCCAGAGAATGTCGTTCATTTCGTCGTCGTCGTTCAGGTCCGCCTCGTGAAAGTCGAGCTTCTCGGAACGGGCCGAGGTCGCCGAGACGGCTGGATTGCGGGCATCGAGGGGGATGCGGGGCTTCTCGGGATCGTACGGCGTCATCACGGGATTGGTGGCGAACACGGTAGCCATCGCACGGGCGGCAGCGTCGAAGTGCGTCATGGGGCGCATGCCGAGAATGGTCTCGATTGTCCGGAGCACCGAGACAGTGTTGTACATGGTGCTGTCCACCACGCCCCGTCTCGTATAGGGAGACAACACGAAGGCGGGCGAGCGATGCGAATCGATGTGGTCAGGGCCGTTCTGGGCATCGTCTTCGAGAACGAAAATGGCAGTGTTTTTCCAGAATTTAGATTTGGACACGCCTTCCACGATCATGCCCAGCGCGAAGTCATTGTCGGCAACCGAAGACAAGGGCGCGATCTTTCCCGCAGCAGTTCCCGAAGTATGATCGTTCCCCAACCGCATCACGATCAGCTTCGGCATTTGCCCGGTGGTTTCGAATTGTCCCAAATCTTTGAGGAAGACTTCGGCGCGCTTTACATCCGGATACTCGAGATCGAAGGGCCGGTAGAAGGTATTGGTGACCGGTGCCAGAACCGAGTCGCGCACGCTCTCTACTTGTACGCCGTCGTCGGTGGGGGTCTTTTTTGCGTTCGCGAAATAGCCGTAGTTGCGCATGGATACGCCGCGGGCCTTCGCGTTGGTCCAGAGGTAGCCGGCGGCTGGAGTAGCGGCTGGTTCACCACCTTCGTAATCGTAACGAGCGCGGCGCTTGGCATAGCTGTTGGGCCAAAACTTCTGCACGTAGTCGCTGGCGATAGCGGCGGTGGACCAGTTGTGCCCGTCGGCACTCACGTCTCCGCTGACATAGAAATTGTCGAGCAGAACGAACTCGCGAGCCAGCTTATGATGATTCGGCGTGACCTTCTCGGGGAAGAGGGCGAGGGTTGCATCGCTCGCGCCCTTGTCGAGGTCGCCCAGCATTTGGTCATACGTGCGATTTTCCTTTACGATGTAAATCACGTGATCGATCGCGGGTGGCAAGGGTGCGCCAGGATTTTCCAGCTTCGCGTCGGTGTAGGGCGAGTTCGCCAGCACCTGGCTGGTGTACTTTTCGAGTTGTTCATCAGTGATGGGAGGAACGATGGAGGCCGAGCCGACCTGAATGTGGCCGACATACTCGATTGCGGTTCCGCCCAGGTGCGGCGGGGAAGGCCGGATCGTGGGGTTGGGTCCGCCAGGGTTTGGATAACTTCGATCCCCTTTGCCGTTGAGTACGATGAGCCGCCCATCCGCCAGCGCCTGTGCGGCGGTGGGATACCAGCCTGATGGAACGAACCCCAGCACGTGGCTGCGCGCATCGCTTACGTCGACCACGGCTACGGCATTGGCGTCCGAACACACGACGTACATTCGGTTTTTGTCGGCGCTCAAGGCGAGCGCGCTGGGCGTCATGCCGAGGGGATGCATGGGGGTGGTGGCGACGTTGATGGTCTCGATCAGGCGCAGGTCTTTGCTCTCACTCACGCCGACTGCGTACACGCTGTTGGTGTTGGCGGCCGAGACGAACAGGCGGGCTTTCCAATCGCCTTCTTCCGACCCTTCGGGGGAGGTCTGCTTGTCTCTCCAAAGCATGTCAGTCGGATGCTGGCCTAAGCGTAGAAGGGCGAGTTGCTGTCCGTTGTCAGCCTGGTGATGATAGAGCGTAGCGTCGGCCCAACTGGTGACGAAGAAAGACTTGCCATCGGGGTGGAACAGAATGCGGTAGGGACGGCGGCCGGTCTTGAATCTTTCGATCACTTGGCCTGACTGCGGGTTGACGACGAGGATGGTGTCGTGGAAGAGGTCGGCTGCGTAGAGGAGTCGGCCATCGGGCGAGAGGGCGACATCGCCGATGAAATCCTGGTAGGTGCGCGTGGGGGCGGCGACGAGTTCGAACGTGCGGGCGGGTTTGAGTTCGCCCTGTTCGGAGAAGGAAAATTCGAAGATGCTGGCTTTGGAGCCTCCGCCGACCCAGAGGGTGCGACCGTTGGCGGAGAGGGCGAGTCCGAGCCATGCGTCGGGTACGGGCGTGGAGCCGATTATTTTTGCGGTGGTTAGATCCAGCACTGAGAGGGAGGGGGGGTTGTAGCCTCCGTTGAGGACGATTAGGAATTTGCCATCGCGCGATTGGACGGACGACATGGGGAGGGTATCGAGTTTAACTTGTTGGCCCGCGGGTTTTACTCGCCAGCCGCTGGGGAGGAGGAAGGAGCCGTCGGGCAACGGACCGGGTTGCTCGCGGGGCAGGCTTTGGGAGGAGAGGATCAGGATGGCCGCTGCGGCAATGCATGTCACGGTTGAAAATTTCATTCGGAAAATCTCTGGGCGATCGGGAAGCGGCGTCCAATTCCAAAGGCTTTCGTGGTGACCTTGAGTCCTGGGGCGGCTTGCTGGCGTTTATATTCGTTGCGGTCGACTTTGTTGACGATGGCGCGCACTTGTTCAAGAGAAAGGCGCAGCTCATCGGCGATCTGCCGCGGAGATTTCATGTGTTCGACGTACCCGCGCAAGATCGCGTCGAGCACTTCGTATTCCGGAAGAGAGTCCGTATCTTTTTGATCGGGCTTCAACTCAGCTGAGGGCGGTTTCGTGAAAACGCTCTCGGGAATCGCATTGGCATGGCGTCGATTGGCTACGCGCGAGAGGCGATAAACCAGCGTCTTGGGCACATCGCTAATGACGGCCAAGCCGCCGCACATGTCGCCGTACAGCGTGCAGTAACCGACGGCGAGTTCGCTCTTATTGCCAGTGGTGAGGACGATGGCACCCGATTTATTCGAGAGCGCCATCAGCGTAACGCCTCGCAGACGGGATTGCAGATTTTCTTCCGTTACGTCGCGCGGACTGACACCGAATAGAGGGTCGAGCATCTTGAGAAAGTTCTGGTAGGCCTCGCTGATGGACACCAATTCGAATCGGATCCCGAGGTTGCGCGCCATGTCTCGCGCGTCGGTAACGCTATGTTCAGACGAATAGGGGCCGGGCATGCCCACGCCCACTACGTTTTCTTTTCCCACGGCGTCGACCGCGATGGCGGCAGTCAGCGAGGAGTCAATGCCTCCGCTGAGGCCGATCAGCACCTTGTAAAATCCGCATTTGTGAATGTAGTCGCGGGTGCCGAGGACGAGCGCCTGATAGACTGCCTCGTCCTCGTCATCCAGATTGTCGTGCCGGTCGCCCGTCAGCTTTTCGGAATCGAAGAAGACTAGATCCTCTTCGAAGGACGCTGCGGCGGCGATCACATCTCCGTTCGCGTTCATGGCAAAGCTGCTTCCATCGAATACCAACTGGTCGTTCCCGCCCACCTGGTTTACGTAAACAATCGGCATCTGGTATTGGCGAGCGGTGGTGGTGAAGATCTCGCGGCGCAGATCGCGCTTGCCCATGTGATAGGGGGACGCGTTGATACTGATCAGGATTTTTGCTCCGGCGCGCGCGAGTTCCTCAACCGGATCGCGCCTGTAGAGGCGGCGCTCCCAGAACTGCTTGTCATTCCACGCGTCCTCGCAGATGGTGAGGGCGGCTTCGGCTCCATCGAGAATGAGCGGATTCTGGCGGTCGGCTGGCTGGAAGTAGCGAGTCTCGTCAAACACGTCGTAGCTGGGCAGCAGCATTTTGTTTTGACGGAAGAGGATGTTGCCCGCGCCTAGCACGGCCGCGGTGTTGGAGAGAGGATTTCCAGTGCTTGCGTCTGCGCGGGTGACGGTTCCGCAGACGATTTTCAGATTTAGCTCGGCGGTGGCTTGGGCGAGCTCTTCAAGACAGACCTCGGCGCGATCGAGAAAGCTTTCCTTTTCGAGCAAGTCGCGAGGGGGGTAGCCGGTGAGGGACAACTCGGGGAAGGCGATGACGTGGGCTTTGGCTGCGGAGGCGCGGCGCGCGAAAGACAACATGCGTGCGGCGTTGCCGGAGAGGTCGCCTACGGTCGAGTTGGTCTGTCCGAGGGCTACTTTCATGCAGGAACTTTTAGTTTACTGGACTGGTCTTGGGGCGCGTCGAGCCGCTTGGAAAGTCGGATGCAGCCAGGATTGGCTGCCCCACAGAGAAGCATAAGTGCAAGCTTGTGCTACGCGGCTGTGGAACGGGCTTTCTGGCAGTTGCGAGCGACGATGAGGCGGTCGCGGAAGCGGATTTGAACCTTGATTTGCGGGATTGAAAAAACGAAGCCATCGTCGGACGGAGTGTAGGCGAAGGGCTGGCCGGGGTGCGGCGGTTTGATGTTCTGCATGAGCCTCCTGCTCCATTTCGTACATTAAAACGGCCTCGCCCATTTCCTTTTCTTCGCGGGCGCGGCGTTCGGCCTGAATCTCGTTGATCTGCTTGAGAAGTTTGCCGGCGCGGCTGGAGAGGCGCGTTTCGTAGAGGCTGATGTTGCGGAGGGTCTCGGAGTAGAGGTGGTAATTGCGGGCTTCCACGAAGGAGTTGTGGGCCGGGGTGCATTCGGTGTCGACGGAATCGCGCTCATCGTCGATGGTGAGGGAGAGCTTGACCTTTTCGATGGCGGCGGAATGATTCATGCGCCAGTTGACGTCGGCGTACTGTTGGACCAGGTTGAGTTCGATTGCGCCTTGAGGCTTTTTGTCTTTGTGGAATCCGTAGGTGAAGGTGAGATACTCTTCCATTTCGGCTTCGGGCAGGACGATGATCTGGCCCGTGAGATCATGACGGCGGGCGTTGAGGGAGGAGATGCGCTTGCCTTCCTCGGTTTTAGGGCCGGTAGATTTCTGCGCGTTCTCGCGGTTTATTTCGGCGCGAGATTTGGATTGATTGGAATGTTTCATCGGGGTAAGGGTAGCTGGGGTTGGTGGCGGAGGGAAGGGAGTTAATGATGGATGTTGTTGAGGGGATTGGGTGGACATTTTTAAAAATTGATCGTATTGGTTTTTGGGCGGGTGCTCGCGGGCGCTCGTCAGCGAGGGTGGCGCTCCGGAAGGTTCGGTTTGTGGCGGATGCCGATGTCAGTCCGAAAGAAAGGTTCAAGGTTGGCGTAGCCGGGGCGATAAGTGTTTTATGAGCCGGTTCGTAGAAAATGCGGGAAAGTTGCTGAGCGCGGCCGAGAGCGCGATGCATGCCGGTCATGTTCCTTCCGATATGACGATCTTGATCTCGCCAGAAGGCCGGATTCGGATGGTGGCCGATTCCGATTGGCCGCTAGATTCTCTCAAGACTTATCATGGGGCGCAGACGGCGTATCGGGTCAGCCATCAGGACGAGAGGGTCAGGATCGATGGTCGCGAAGGTGCCAGAACGTGCCGGTTCGAATCCGAAGACACGCGCCGGGTTGCCCGCATGCTTCTGAGCAATCGGCCGAACTACTCGGTCTTGGCTTTGGCGAACTGAATCTGGGCTAGAAGCCTGGTGCCTGGATCCAAGGCCACTGCTCCGGGCTCGCCATCCGAAGCGATCTCGAACGATTGGCGGCGTGCGCTCAGTTCCAGCTTTTCGATGCGCGTCCCGACCAAACATTCCAGCGGCAAACGATAGGGTTCGCCTGGCTGGGTTTGCGCAAGCGTGATCTTTAGCCGCTTAGCAGAGGCATCGTAAGTCCACGTGCCCTCGATTACGGGGAATCCGCCTCGATGCAGCCACTGGTCAAAGAACCACTTTAATTCCATCCCGGAATTCTCTTCCATCACCTTGCGAAAATCGTCGGTGGACACGTTGCGGTCGCGGTAACGCGCATAGTAGTCGCGGATGCCGGCCCAGAAGTTTTCGTCGCCGACCAAGCCTCGCAGCATGTGCAGAGTCCAGCCGCCCTTCTGGTACACGAGCTGGTTGAGCACCTTGGTCATGTCCGCCAAATTGTCGTGAATCACTGGCACGCCCGGCATCTTCTTCTGCAGCGTGAAGATATTTTCGCGGCTCTGCTTCAATCCAGCGACGAAAGCTTCCCGGCCTTCGTAGTGTTCCGTGGTTAGCAAGGTGAAGTACGTAGCGAACCCCTCGCTTAGCCAAACGTCGTCCCAATCCTTCTCCGTGACTGCATCTCCGAACCATTGATGCGCGATCTCATGCGCCACCAGTCGCGTGGCTGGCTTCGTGGTGACGCTCTTTTCGCCGTAGAAGATCGCGCTGGCGAGTTCCATGCCCCCACTGATTCCCGCCGCTTCCACGTTTCCGAGTTTCTCGTAGGGAAAAGGTCCGATGTGATCGCTGTAAAATTCCATCGCTTGACGCACGGGCGTTTCGAAAGTGGCGATGCCCGCTTCGCGATCCTGATGAAAGACCCAGGTTTCGAGGGGAATGTTTTTAACAGATCCCAAATACCGCGATGTGAACTGAGCTACGCCGAGGGCGTTCAGCCACGACGCGATGGGAACCGACTGCTTCCAATGAGTCTGCCGCTGGCCGTCGCCGAGATCGGTCTGCTCCGTCAACAGTCCATTGGCGATGACCTGGTAACGCACGGGCGCGACTACGATGAACTCGCTGGTGGCCTTGTCGTAAGGATGATCAATCGTCGGAAGCCATTGCCGCGCTTTGTCGGGCCAATTATCGCTGAAGAAGGTGCGCTCGCCGAATTTGTTGGCACCGATGCGGAGCCCGGATTTCGGAACTCCATGGTAGCGGATGGTGAACTGCCTACGTTCGCCCACCGTTGGCGCCGAAGCGAGTGCGATGCGAAGGCGGTCCGAAGCGTGAGTGAAGTGCAACGAAACACGCTGGGAGCTTACATCCAATACGGTCATCCCCTTGCCGACGCTTGCGGAAGCCAGATCTAGCGTGAACTCCGACTGGCCTTCCTGAAGGAAGCGTAGATCGACGGTGGCCTCTCCGACAATCTCGTCAGTCAGGTCAGAGAGGGTCAGCCGGAACGTGTAGTGAAGCGCGTCGATACCCGGCTGTCGGGGATAGGTGTCCGCGACAGCCGCAGTATCAAGAGCGAGTAAAAGTAGTAAGGTGCGAATCACGGATGGGTCGGACTAGTTTACCCCTTCGACCGGGCCGACATGGCTTGTGGTCGGTGTACATTCTATTGGGCCTGCCTGGATGCGGGCTCGCAAAAAGCAATTCCCGAATCCGCTTGAGGGGGAGTCCGAGAAATTTGAGCATCAGAATCGGCTCCAACCACATCAGGTCTTGACCACTGTAGAGACGATGGTAACTCCCGCCATTTCCGCGAACTCTTGCGGTTGAAGCAGCTTCACTGATTGATGATGGTGCCTGACGTTACGTCAGAGTCAAGGGATTTTTCGGGACTGCGGCGGAATTTTCGACCTCCACTCGATCTACGGGATAGCCGCGCTCCAGCCAAGCGTCCAGCCCGCCTTCGAGCGGACGCACCCGCTTCACCCCATGCCGGATTAGCATGAGCGCCGCACGGGCGCTCGAGGCTTCGTTCGGTCAAGAACAATAGAGGATCACTTCCCTGTCGCGAGGGATCTCATGCTTGCGAGCTTCCATGTCGAGCATCGCAATCCACATCGCTCCACGCACCTTCACGCCGTCCTCCATCTCAAGAGCGTCGCGCAAGTCTACAACTAGGACATCCTCACCGGACTCCATCATCGACATGAGCTCGTCGGGCGACACGCGCGAGACCCGCAAACTGTGCATGAAGCGGCGTCGCTCCCAATACTTGTAAGCGATGTAGGCCCCGACCGCGATGAGTGCGCCGAACACAACCCGTCCGCCGAAGTGGTTCAGAGATTGGGCGACTTGCTCAAGTTGGTTGCGGAAGAGGTAGCCGATCGCGAGGAAAGTTCCGGTCCAGGCGAGCGAACCGGCCAGGTCGGCTGCGGTAAATTTAAGCAGCGGCATGCGGGTGAGGCCGGCCATAGGGGACGCGACTGCGCTCAATCCGGGCACGAATTTCGCAAACAGCAGCGACCATGCGCCCCATTTGGCAAAGGTGGTTTTCGTGTTGCTGACGCAAGAATCCGGCTCCAGCGAAATTTTGCAGATCAGCCTCAGGATGGAATGCCCGCGCACGCGGCCCAACTGGTACCAGATCTGGTCGCAGATAAGGCACGCAAGACTCGCAAGAAGGAGGGACGCGGCGAACGAAAATTTGCCCAGGCCGGCCAGCGCGCCCATGGCCAGCAGGACCGGCGTGGCAGGAATCGGGATGGCGAGCTGTTCGGCGAGAACGTTGAAAAACAGCACCCAGTACCCGTATCGCAAGAGAAAATCGAGCACCGGCTGCATGCACACCATTCTAACTTTGCGGGTTGGTATCCTGAGGTTAGTTCCCCCGGGTATTCTATGAAACTTGCTCGTTTATCACCTCTATTTCTTCCGTGTGCGTTGGCGTGCGCTCAGAATTCCGACCTGTTCGACAAGGCTCCGCCGGAGATCGACGAGGCCCTGCGGTCTCGGGTGACGATTTTTTACGACGCTCATATAAGCGGAAAGTACCGGCAGGCGTTCCAAGTGGTGGCAGACGACGCCCAGGACGACTTTCTCGGAGCTTCGAAGGACTCGTATAAGTCTTGCGAAGTTAGCAAGATCAATTATTCCGAGAATTTCACCAAGGCGACAGTTACCGAAGCGTGCAAAGGCGATTATCGCTGGCACGGAACGCATATGCCAGTGACCATTCCGACGCTTTCCACCTGGAAGTTCTCGGATGGAAAGTGGTGGTGGTATCACATCAAGGAGGACGCCGTGCAAACGCCCTGGGGAATTTCCAGAGTGACGCCGGAGAACTCTAACGGTCCGGCTCAGATGCCGGTTGTTCCGCCTGACCCGATGGCAGCCGCTGAAAATATTATGCGGATGGTTAATGTGGATAGAACCGAGGTGGAGCTGAAGGGCTATGAGGCTTCGAAGGGCGAAGTACACGTCACGAATGCCATGCCAGGATCGGTGACGGTAACGGTGGACCCGATGCCTGTTAAAGGTATCATCGTGAAGGTGGCACCGGCCGAGATCGGTCAGAATGGCAAGTCGACGATTGTATTTTCGTATGATCCGAATGATCCGTCGATCGCGTGCAATGCGTGCACATCGCATATCGCTTTGCCTGCGGTGACGGCGAATATCCGGATTCAGCCGATGGGGCGGGTTTTGCCGGTGAATATTACCTTTGCGGTTCCGCCCGAGTTGCAGAAGGTGCTGCCCAAGCAGCGGTAAAGTTGCGGGCCGAGGAGCCGCCGTAAGGCGAGCGGCGCTACGGCTCTTGACGTGCTGGATGGGGAGCATATGAATTGTGCGGCTTGCGCTCTTGTACTCTCCAGTGTCTTGGTTTCGTTGGTCGCGGGGGCAAGCCCGAAGCGGCTTCCGCAAGGGTTGGCGGGTCCTGGTTCCATCTTAAGGGCGCAAATCCTGCTCGACCGCGCGCATTTTTCACCTGGCGAGATCGATGGACATTTCGGCGACGATCTGCGGGTGGCGGTAACTGGTTTCCAGCAAGCGCGAAATCTAAGGGTCAGCGGTCGCATTACGAAAGAGACTTGGGACGCGCTTAACCGCGATCATGAACCTTTGATCATTTCTCATACCATTTCTGGGGAAGAAGTGAAGGGTCCTTTTGAGCCGATTCCGGTGGATATGGCTGAAAAGGCCAAACTAAAGACTCTCGGATATGCGTCGGCGCAAGAAGCGCTGGGCGAGAAATTTCATAGCAGCCCCCAGTTACTGGCGAGGCTGAATCCTGGAAAAGACTTGTCAAAGCCGGGCGAAGAGATCAAGGTTCCCAATGTGGTCCGACCCAAACTGGAGAGCGCGGCGGCTCGGGTAGAAGTTTCCAAGAAGTCCCGAACGGTATCCCTGTTGGATGCTAGCGGAGAAGTGCTGGCTCGCTATCCCGCCACGATTGGGAGCGACCACGATCCTCTGCCTTTGGGGGATTGGAAGGTGACGACAATCCAGCATAATCCGGTGTTCAACTACGACCCTGCATTATTCTGGAACGCGGTCGCTACAGACGAAAAGGCGCGGATTGCGTCTGGCCCGAACAATCCCGTGGGCACCGTCTGGGTGGGTCTGTCGAAAGAGCATTACGGTATTCATGGAACTCCAGAGCCTGGACAGATCGGCCACTCTCAATCGCACGGGTGCATTCGGCTTACAAATTGGGACGCGGAGGAACTCTCCCACCTCGTTAAGACAGCGACGCCTGTAATTCTCAAGGAGTAATTATGTTCAAGCGTTTGATTCCGATTTTGTTGAGTGTGGGGGTTTGGGCTGGCACTTCTGACGGCCCGCCGATCGGTTTGCCGATCGCGGGTATGAAAATCGCCGATCTTCGCGACACCTTCGATGAGACGCACAGCGGGCATAAGCATGAGGCCATCGACATTATCGAACCTCGAGGGACTCCGGTACACGCAGTGGTGGATGGAACCATTATGAAGTTGTTCTTAAGCAAACCGGGCGGGATCACAGTGTATCAGTATGATCGCGATCGGGTGCTGTGCTATTACTATGCACATCTCGACCGGTATGCGGACGGGTTGAAAGATGGCATGCAGGTGTCGCGCGGGGATGTGATCGCTTATGTGGGCAGCACTGGGAATGCGGATCCGGGCACGCCGCATTTGCATTTTGCCATATCGGAGTTAGGGCCTGAGAAACACTGGTGGCAGGGAGTGGCTATTAATCCCCATCCGATTCTCTTGCGAGCTTTGAATGCTCACTGAGATAAGAGCCGGTAGCCAATCGGCGCGCAGCGTATACGCAGTTAGATGAGCGCACGAGGCGCGCACATACTGGCGGGAAGCCGGCAAGAAAGCCGCCTAGAAAGGCGGCTGCAGGCAGGATTGCCTGCCCCACGGTTCCTATACCGGAACTTGCTCTACGATGTGGATGCCGTACGCCTCTAATCCGACGATCTTCCGCGGATGGTTTGTTAGCAATCGAATAGTGCTGAGACCGAGATCTGAAAGGATCTGGGCTCCGATGCCCGTCTCGTGTTGCAACGTTCCAGAGCTGCCGTGATCGCGAAAGCCCGGACCGCTCTGGTGCAGGTAAACGAACACGCCTTTTCCTTCCCGGCAGATCCGCTCTAGCGATCTCTCCACCGTATCACGGCAATTGCACTCAAGAGAGCCAAATACGTCCCCCGTGGTGCAGCGGGAGTGCATTCGCACCAGAACGCCGCGGCCGGGGTCAATCTCTCCATGAACCAATGCGATGTGCCGTTCCGGCTTCAACGCGCTTGAGTATTCGATCATGCGGAACATGCCGTGCTTCGTGCGGAGGCAAGTCTCACGTTCCCGGTTTATGAAGCGCTCGTTCTGCAGTCGATAGCGGATGATGTCTTCGACCGAGATCATGCTGAAAGCGTGCGATTTGCAGAACTCCAGCAGTTGCGGGACGCGCGCCATGGTTCCGTCGTCGTTCATGATCTCGCAGATTACTCCGCCTGGACGCAAGCCGGACATCCGCGCGAGATCCACCACGGCTTCGGTTTGGCCCGCGCGCACCAACACGCCTCCCTCGCGCGCTCGAAGAGGGAACATGTGCCCTGGACGGGATAAGTCTGACGGGAGGCTATCGGGACGAATAGCGACCTGTATCGTTCGGGCTCGATCTGCAGCCGAGATGCCGGTAGTGACGCCTTCCGCCGCTTCGATGGACTCGCAAAACGCAGTGCCGAAGCGAGAGGTGTTGCGCGTGGACATGGGCCGCAGTTCGAGCGCTTCGCAGATCTCGGCGCTCAGAGAGAGGCAGATGAGTCCGCGCGCGTGCTTCGCCATGAAGTTGATCGCTTCGGGAGTGATCATTTCCGCGGCGATGGTGAGGTCGCCTTCGTTCTCGCGATCTTCATCGTCGACGATCACGAGCATCTGCCCAGCGCGGAACAACTCGATCGCTTCTGGAATGGTTGCAAAGGACATCGGGCTAAGCTTCAGGATAACGTGGTGGGCATTCGATACACTGTGCAATATGCTTTCGCGACGTGACTTGCTTGCTGGTATTTCCTCGCTGGCGTTCTTGCGAGGCGCTGCCATGTCTTCCACCGAACGGGTGGACCATGCGCTGCGAGGAGAAGACGTGGATCGGACGCCGTTCAGTTTTTGGCATCACTTTTTGGACGAAGCGAAGCCGCCCGAGGACCACGCGCGGTCGACGCTTGAGTTCCACGACAAATTCCACACGGACTTGGTCAAGGTGATGAGCGATTATGCCTATCCAAAACCGACAGGCGTTTGGCACGAGCCGAAGCTGGAGCAGAATCCCTTCCCGCGCCAGATTCAAGCCTTGGAGCTGATTCGGAAGGGGCTGGGCGGCAAGGCTTATTTTATCGAAACGATTTTTAACCCGTGGAACGTAGCCGAGAAGCTGTCGTCCAAGGCCGAGGTTGCGGCGCTGATGCGCGAGAAGCCGCAGAAGCTGTTGTCTGCTTTGGAGGTGATTGCTAAATCGGAGGCGAGTCACGCGAAGCGGGCGGTCGCGGCGGGAGCGTCCGGGATCTTGCTGGCTGTCGCGAATGCTCAAGCCGGCGTGATGACTGAGACTGAATACGCAAAATTCAGCGAGCCTTTCGACAAGATCGTGCTGCAGGCGGTCGGGTCCGCGCCGCTGAACGTGCTGCACCTGCATAGCGACGAAAAGTTCGGGGACAAGCTTTATATAGATCGATTTTATACGGGCTGGCCGGCTGCTGCGATCAACTACTCGCTCTACACGCATATCGAACTGTCGGATTTGCGGATGAAATATGCGGGCGTGCTCATGGCTGGTTTGGATGAGCGCAAATATCGCGAGCTTGCGCCTGGCGAGTTGAAGAAGCAATGGATCAAAGCGAAGGGGGCGGCTGGAAAGAAGTTCATATTGGCTCCGGGTTGCTCGGTTCCGAACGATTCGAGCGACGAGGAATTGTCGCGGCTGCCGAAGTTGTTCGGAGCGGTGTAACAAGATTGATTTATGAGCGAAACGCCCGTCTTGATTGTGGGCGCAACCCGACTAGTATGACAAGACGCGACATACTTCGCAGCGGTTTGACGCTGTATGCAGGCTGCCGACTTGGGCAAGCGCAATCAGCCGACACGCTCTCGCAGCTACGCTATGATCAAATCCAGCTTGCTCCCGGGCCGCTCGCTCGGCAGCTTCGAGAGAATCACGAATTTTTCCTGAATCTCAGCGAAGACAGCATGTTGCGACCGTTTCGCGTGCGAGAAGGATTGCCCGCGCCGGGTCGCGATTTGGGCGGCTGGTACGACACTTATGCGTTCGCGCCGGGCGCCACATATGGACAATGGCTTTCTGCGCTCGCTCGATTTTACGCCATCACCGGAGACGAAGCGACTCGCGCAAAGATCGGCCGGATGGTGCGAGGATTCGCGGCGACGATCAGTCCTGCGGCAAATTTTATGTCGAGAACCGCTTTCCGTCGTACATCTATGACAAGTTAGTGCTGGGGTTGGTTGATGCGTCGGCGTTGGCTGGGGATCCGAACGCCATTCCCGCGCTGAGCCGTGCCACTGACGCTGCTTTGCCGCATCTTCCCCCGAAGGCGATGGCTCGTCAGGAAACGCAGGTGCAAGCGCGCGAAGATTTCACGCGCCACTGCTGGGATGAGAGTTATACGAATCCCGAGAATCTGTTTCTCGCTCATGCGCTCACCGGAACGGCCCGGTATCGCGAGTTGGCGAAGCGCTTCCTTTACGATGCTGAATTTTTCGATCCGCTTGCTCGCGGCGAAAATGTGTTGCCTGGCAAACATGCCTATAGCCATGTGAATTCGCTCAGTTCGGCGGCTAGGGCTTATCTCGATTTAGGCGAACCAAAGTATCTGCGGGCTGCCAAGAATGGATTCGCGATGGTTCAGGAGCAGAGTTACGCGACCGGCGGGTGGGGTCCGGACGAGCATTTCTTCGAACCGGGCAGCGGCAAGCTGGGCGAGACGTTGCACAGCACGCACTCGAGTTTTGAAACGCCCTGCGGCGCGTATGCCCACTTCAAGATCACGCGCTATCTGATGCGGATTACGAAAGATTCGCGCTACGGAGACAGCATGGAGCGCGTACTGTACAACACCGTCCTGGGAGCCACGCCGATTCAGCCGAATGGATCGGCGTTTTACTATGCCGACTACAATTTTGCCGGGCATAAGACGGTCCATCCGGATAAATGGCCGTGCTGTTCTGGCACTCTTCCGCAAGTGGCCGCCGATTATGGGATCAGCTCTTATTTTCTTCATGGCCGCGGGTTGTACGTCAATTTGTATGTGCCCTCGACGGTCAAGTGGACTTCGCGGAAGGCGCGCTATGAGCTGCGCCAGACAACCGAGTATCCATATGACAGCCATGTGCGGCTGGATGTGACGGCTTCGTCTCCTGGAACATTTTCTGTGTTCTTGCGAATCCCGGAATGGGCTGAGGGAGCGAGTTTGGAAGTGAACGGAGAGCGCAACTCGAGGAGAGTGAGGCCTGGAGAGTTTGCCGAAGTTCGGCGGGAGTGGAAGACTGGCGATCGCATCGATTTGGATCTGCCGCTTAAGTTACGCGTGGAGGCGGTGGATCAGCAGCATCCGGGGATGGTGGCGCTGCTGGCGGGTCCGTTGGTGCTAATGGGGCTGGGAAAGCAGCCGGGACGGATCACTGGGGCTTCCCTTTTTGGTGCTAAGCGGACCGGATCATCTCACTTGTGGACAGTGGATACTGGGGAAGGCGAGATGAGCCTTACGTCGTTTCCTGAGATTGGCAGCGAGCAGTACACTACATATTTCCGGGTTTAGGTTACGCATCGCGAACAGCCAAACCGTGGGACACGAGGAATGTCGGCAGCTTGCGGGCCAAAGTCGGGACCATGTCTTCGTAGCCGTCGAGAAGGCGGAATTCATAATCATCGTACGACTCGTAAAGCAACCCTCGCAGGTCGGCTGCCACGTCTATTCGCTCTTCCTTGCCATCGATGAGCACGGGCCGCTTGTGCTTGTGGCTAAAGAACAGGTAAGGCCGCCCGAGCGCAATCGCAAAGCCCAGTTCGATTAGGACGTTTGGCCGGGTCTCGGTTTCGCGGTCATCGAAAATGCAGAAGTCAGCCGACTTGATGTTCTGGAGAATCAGGTCCAAGATTTGGCCTGTTTTCATCTCCCAATCCGGATAGGATGCGCGGATGCCGTATGGCTGAAGAATGGTTTGGAGGTTGTGGCGAAGGCTGCGTTTTATTCTATCGGTGAAGCGATGGCCGACAAAAGCTCTCAGGTTTGGCTTTACTTTGATGCGGGTGTCGATCACCAGGACGGCAGGAGAGATATCGCCCGAGATGGTGCGAATTAAGCGCAGACTTAGACGCCACCCCTCGAGATCGAGATATTTCTTCTGTTTAAGGATTCTTGCGACTGATCGCAAATAAGCGGGAGTAGTTTGAAGATCGGTGGATTCAAAACTGCTTAACGCACCCGAGTCACGTAGAAATGCAATGCAGGTCTCAACCTGGGGAGTTAAGCTCTCTATCGTAAACCGCGCCATTTAGGTTTCGGAGCGCCGATTTTTACCAGCTCTAGAGCCCTCTTTGCAGGTAGGCCTTCCTCCCGCAAGTACTGATAAAGCAGCCGCCTTGGTGGATCAGTTACAGACGCCGGAGCAGTATATTTTTTTCCCCTACCCGATTTCGGTTGAGACGGGAGTTTTTTGGTCTTGGATTTGTCCGGTGAATTCGTCAAGGCATGCTCCTCAATGGCTCACTTATTAGTAAACTTCATCCCGCCATCAATTGCAAGATCACCGGGCAAGCGAAGCCTCATAAAGCGCACGTACCCTCTCCACTTCATCGCATTCCTCCGCTGTCTTATCTTTCCGCCATCTCACGATACGGGGGAAACGCAATGCATAGCCGCTCTTGTGCCTGGGACTCTTCTGAACGCCATCGAAGGCCACTTCTAAAACCACCTGCGGCTTTACCAGCGACACGCGGCCGAACCGCTCGATCGTCGCCGACCTCAGCAAGCGAGTCAGCTCGCGAATTTCCTCGTCTGTTAAGCCGGAATAAGCCTTGCCGATATTCAAGTAGCGGTCGCCGTCCTTCACCGCAAACGTATAGTCGGAGAGCACGGTGGCACGCCGCCCGTGGCCTTGCTCTGCCGCCGTGATCACAACGTCCAAGGTCGCGTACGGACGCTTCACCTTGTACCACGTCCCGCTGCGCCGTCCGGGTTCATACGAGCTGCCTCGCCGCTTCAACACCAAGCCTTCATTTCCGCTGGACCGCGCCTCGCCGAAAAGCCGTTCTACATCCGCGCTCGATTTAGCGGCATATTGCGGCGAAACCAGCAGCGCAGTTTGCCATGCGAGCGTTTCTTCGAGCGCCGCCCTGCGTTGCTCAATCGGATGGTCCAGCAGCAATGCGCCATTTCGAAAGAGCAGGTCGTAGGCAATAAACACAACGGGGATTTCGGCCATCAATTCCGGCGTCACTCTCTTGCGCGCCAAGCGCTGTTGCAATACGGCGAAGGCGAGCGCCCGACCGTCCTTCCAGGCGAGGATCTCGCCGTCGAGCACCGCGCTTCCGCCGAGCCCTGCCGCAATCACTTCCAGTTCGGGGAATGCGCGCGTGACATCGTCCATGCCTCGCGTGTAAATCGCCGCACGCCCGTTCTCCACGTGAAGCTGCGAACGAATGCCGTCGTATTTATGCTCCACGATGTAGTTCGCTGGATCCGGCAGGTCCTCCAGCTTTTCAAGCGGCTTGGCCAGCATGAAGTCCATGGGATGAAACAGCCGCGTCTCGATGGTGTGCAGCTCGTTCCTGCGCGCCGCCAATGCTACGTTGGCCAGATCGCCAAGTCGATTATTTGCCGTCCGGACCGCTTCATGCGACGCCCCCGTGGCTTCCGCCAATGCTTCTTCCACCATCTTGGCCTGCAAGCCGATTCGCAGATTGCCAGTGATCACTTTGACGAAATACTTCATCGTCAATGGGCTGTACGCCATCAGAGTTTCTTTCAGGATTGCGATCTTGTCCGCAGTCTTCCGGCATTGAAACAGAGCAGTGTAAATCTCTTCTGCTCCGGCCAGCGATAAAGGCTCGTTGCGAGTTCGCCCGTGAAGCAGCAGGCTGATGGTTTCTCCCGTATCGCCCACTTCTTCATAGCACCGCGCGAGCACTCGAGCATCCCAATCTGTGACTGCGAGGCAAGCTTCCCGCAAGGTGGCCGACCCGATCGAGAGTTTACCTGCGGCATGCACCACAGGACCACAGCACAGCATGTAAACAGCCCTGACCAAATCCTCGTCGGCAAGCCCTCTCAAATACTCTGCCAGCAGGGCAACCTTGCGCAGCCGGCTTCCATTACTTGCAACCAGCTCGCATATCTCGGCGAGTCTATCCATCAGCCTTCAGGAACCTCTTCGCTGACCGCGCGGGCGCTGGCCTCGCGAGGCGCGCGAGCGTCTAACCCGCGTTGGCACAATACATGCGCGAACAACTCCGTGTAGCCATGCACTACATCTACTTCACGCGCACCCGATTGCTCCACCAGCGACAATAATTCTTCGAAATCACCATGGTCGGAGTAGGGAATTAGTTCATCCGCTCCAACTCGTGCTCGCGCATTGCCGAGCGCGGCCCACCCGGAGACATAAGCCAAGCGGTACTTCTTATCGCTCGCTTCCAGAATGTTGCGAAAACCGGGCACCACCACCAGCGCCTGTCCCGCGGTCTGCCGACTTTGGTAAGGCTCCCATCCCGGAAACCCGTACCCTGCCGCCTCATACGTCGGAATAAACCGAGCGATGGAGCCGTGTACCGCCGTGGGGATCCCCGCTTCGCAGAGCACATGCACGATCTCCTGTCCGCGTCCCAGCGGATAGCCGATGAAGGCGGGAATGAGTTTGGAATCCAGACACTCTCTTGCGAATCGAACGATGCGCACCTTGGCCTCCTCTGCGCTTAGGAAGTGGTAGATGGGAAGTCCGAAGGTCGATTCCACGATGAGGCGATCGCATTGAATCGCTTCGGTGTTCTTTCCGCAAATAGGAGCGCGAAGCTTAATGTCGCCGGTATAGACGAGTCGTTCGTCACGCCACTCGACAAGAAGCTGCGCCGCGCCGACTATGTGGCTGGCCGCATAGGCAGTGAGACGCGCGCCATTGTAATCCCAAGGGTCGCCGTAGTTGACGGGACAACAATTGGGCGGCTGCTCGGGTGTGCCCCACAAGCGCGCGCGATAGATCCTCAATGTTTCGGCAGTCCCAAAAACTTTGCCGTGAAAGCCGCGAGCATGGTCGCTATGGCCGTGCGAGATCCAGTTGGAAGCACAATCTTCGGTGCTGTCAAGCCAGAGATCGATGTCGGGCAGGAAAATTCCACGCGGTTTGAATTCCACCTGCATCCTAATTTGATGTTATGCGCTGCGAAATAGGAAAACCTCCAGCGGGGGCGGTGCGTCTAACGAGAGATGGCGACCGCGAAAAATAATCCCCGGCTGGCGCTCTGGCTCGCTCTTCTGGCAGCTTGTTCCGCAAGCCCCATGGCGCTGGCTTCCGAGGCCGATGCACTCGCAATTTCCGCTAATATTCAGGCGCGGCATTTGCCGTTCGGGGCGGTGCTCGACCCCATGTACGCGTCGGGAACCAGCGACCAAACTGTCGGCTACACCCGCTGCGGTGATTCAGCACTCTGGAGTGGCGCATACCTGGCCGCCGAGTCTTTCCGGTATAAAGTGACGCAATCCCCCGATGCGCTGAAAAACATTAAGAATATTCTGGCAGCCATCAAAGGGCTTGTGGACGTAACCGGCACCAACTTGCTGGCGCGTTGCATGGTTCAGACCAATTCTCCTTATGCGGCTGGCATCGCGAGCGAGGAAGCGCCTAACGGGATCCATGCGAACCCTCCCTGGATCTGGGTCGGGAACACGTCGCGTGACGAATATTCGGGTGTGATCTTTGGGCTCGGAATCGCGTTTGACATGGTTGACGATCCTAACGTTAAGGTTGCCATCAGCGATCTAGTCACCCGTCTAGTGTCTTTCTTAACTGGACACAACTGGTCCGTGGTTTTGCCGGACGGAACGGCGAGCACCAGCTTCCTGGTGGGGCCTCAGGAACAGTTGGCGTTTGTCCAGGTTGCACGGCACGTGAACCCGGATAAATTTTCGACTTATTACGACGAGCTCAAAATTCTGCTGTCGCTGGGCCTGCTTGCTCCGGTCGGGATTGACGTGCTGGACGACAACTCATACTTCAAGTTCGACCTCGATTACATGAGTTTTTATAACCTGATCCGGTTGGAAGGCAGTTCGGTCAACGAGCTGTATAAGAAGGCGTACTCAATCGTTCGCAACCACACGGCTGGACATCAGAACGCTTTTTTCAACATGATCGACCGGGGGTTGAATGGTCCTAACGCAGCGCGAGACGCAGAGACTTTGGCACTGCTCGATCAATGGCTGCAGAGGCCGCGGCGCGATTTCTATGTGGACCTTACCAGCAAGGTGACGATTTGCGGAAGCCAAGCATGTCTTCCCGTTCCGGTTCCGCTGCGGACTCCCACCGATTTTCTTTGGCAGCGCACTCCGTTTCAACTGACCGGGGGCGGCACTGGAACCACCGAGACGGCGGGGATCGATTACATTCTCCCGTATTGGATGGCGCGCTACTACGCCGTGACTGCAGCGTTCACGGTCCAATCGGCGGCGGCCAACACGCCAGCCATTGCTGCCGAATCGATTGCTTCGATTTTCGGGCCAAACGTGGCGAGCCAGACGGCGCAAGCAGCGTCGCAGCCGCTCCCGACGTCTCTCGGGGGCATCACTCTGAATGTAAAGGACGCGTCGGGAACGGAACGAGCCGCACCTCTGATGTACGTCTCACCCGGCCAAATCAATTTCCAGGTTCCCCAGGGCACTGCTCCTGGGGCGGCCACCTTCACCATCGTAAATGGGACTGCCACACTGTCGTCCATCGCGACCGTTCAATCAGTAGCGCCGACCTTATTCAGCCTAAATGGAATGGGCACGGGCGTGGCTGCCGCAACCGCTATTCGAACACAGGTGGCGAACCCGCAGTTGCGGGGGACGGTTCAAGTATTCGAGTGCACTTCGTCGGGCTGCGTATCCACGCCGATCGACGTGGGCTTGGATACGCCAGTGTATTTGACACTCTACGGCACGGGAATTCGCAACCGAACCGCTCTCTCCAACGTAAAGGTCACGATACACGGCATCAGCGTGCCAGTGTTATACGCCGGGGCGCAGGGCGGGTTCGCGGGACTCGATCAGGTAAATGTTCCGTTGACACTCGACCTGCGCGGCAGCGGCGAGTCGAACGTAATTTTGACCGTGGATAGGCAGAGTTCCAACGCCGTCACGATTAACATCAAATAAGATGAGGAGATGAAGTTTCCGAGATCCAGCGGAATCCTGCTGCATCCCACCAGTCTTCCGAGCCTGTTTGGCATCGGCGACCTCGGCCCTCAAGCTTATCGTTTTGTAGATTTCCTAGCGGGGGCGCACCAGCATATCTGGCAAGTGCTTCCCTTGGGGCCTACCGGATACGGCGACTCGCCTTATCAGTCGTTCTCGGCCTTCGCGGGCAATCCGATGCTGATCAGTCCCGAGAAGCTGGTCGAGCATGGTTATCTGAAGGCTTCGGAAATTCAAATCGCCGAATCGCTTCCAGAGGAAGAAGTCGATTTTGGCCGCGTGATCCCGCTGAAGCAGGATCTGCTGCGCAAGGCCTTCGAGCGTTTCAAACCTTCAGACGGTTTCAAAAGCTTTCGAGAGCGGAACCAGTACTGGCTGGAAGATTACGTTCGCTTTCTCGCGCTTAAAAAAGCTAATGGCGGAAAAGCGTGGCCAGAGTGGACTGCTGCCGCCGCGGATCCCGAAGAGATGAACGCTCACCGTTTCTGGCAGTACGAGTTCTTTCGCCAATGGGATGAGCTCAAGCGTTATTGCGAGATGCGGCGCATTCGCGTGATGGGCGACATGCCAATCTACGTGGCCCACGACAGCGCTGACGTGTGGTCTCACCCCGAAATGTTCGACCTGGATGCAAAGGGCCGGGCCGCTATGGTCTCCGGCGTTCCGCCCGACTACTTCACTGCCGACGGCCAGCTCTGGGGCAATCCGGTTTACCGCTGGGATCACATTGCGGACTCGGGATATGCGTGGTGGATCGAGCGCTTCCGCGCAGTGTTCCAGACGGTTGATATGGTGCGGCTGGATCATT
This sequence comes from Bryobacterales bacterium, assembly GCA_038225555.1. Classification (GTDB taxonomy): domain Bacteria; phylum Acidobacteriota; class Terriglobia; order Bryobacterales; family Bryobacteraceae; genus JANXQZ01. The sequence goes on along the minus strand of JBBRRB010000013.1, from coordinate 9,760 downwards.
TCCGCGGCTTCGAAGCATACTGGCAGGTCCCCGGCACGGAAACGACCGCGAAAAACGGAGAGTGGATCAAGGGACCGGGGGCTAAGCTTTTTGAGGCGGTCTGCAGCACCTTGGGAGAGTTGCCGATCGTGGCCGAGAACCTCGGCGTGATCACGCCAGACGTGGAAGCCATTCGCCACCAGTTTGGGTTTCCCGGCATGAGCGTCCTGCAGTTCGCCTTCGGGACCGATCCTCAGGCACCTACGTTTCGCCCCCATAATTACCCGCGCGAAGTAGTCGCTTATACAGGAACCCACGATAACGATACGACGGTGGGTTGGTGGAACTCTACAGCCGCAGGCGATAGCACGCGCAGTGCCGCCGACATATCCAAAGAACGCGAGATTGCCATGGCTTATCTCAACACGGATGGCAGCGAGATAAACTGGGCGTTTATCCGAACTCTGTTCGCTTCGGTGGCCGATACCGCCATCGTTCCGCTGCAAGATGTCTTGGGACTTGGCCATGAAGCCCGCATGAACCTGCCCGGCAGCACCAAGCATAATTGGGCGTGGCGGTTCCGCGCCGCCGACCTCACGACTGAAATGCAGGATCGCCTCAAGCAGTTAACCTTGTTGTTCGAGCGCTAGGAGCGTGCATGGACAAACCGCGGCTGCGGTTCTGGCAAATCGTAAACATGAGCATCGGCTTTTTCGGGATCCAGTTCGGATGGAACCTGCAACTGTCGAACATGAGCGCGATCTATGAATACCTCGGAGCCAGCGCGGATCAACTCCCTCTGCTGTGGCTGGCTGCTCCGCTGACGGGTCTGTTGGTGCAGCCTGTGATCGGACACATGAGCGACCGTACGTGGGGACGGCTTGGCCGCAGGCGCCCGTACTTCCTTACTGGCGCGATTCTCAGCTCTCTGGCGTTGGTTGCGATGCCGAACTCGGCGGCTCTCTGGATGGCAGCGGGTTTCCTGTGGATCATGGACGCTTCCATTAACATCAGCATGGAACCGTTCCGCGCTTTCGTGGCGGACATGCTTCCCGAGGAGCAGCGGACCAGCGGCTTCGCGATGCAGAGCCTATTTATCGGCCTCGGCGCGAGCATCGCGTCGGCGCTCCCGTGGATGCTTCACAATTGGTTTCACGTGAGCGCGAGCTCCACGGGGCATGCGATCCCCATGTCGGTGAAGCTGGCTTTTTATATTGGGGCTCCCATATTTTTTGGCGCGGTGCTTTGGACTATCCTCACCACCAAGGAGTATCCGCCCGAAGACATGGACGAGTTTCGGCGCATGAAGGCCGCCCACAGCGGGATTGGCCACAACATTCGCGAGATCATCCAGGCTGTCCGGGAAATGCCGGTGGTGATGCGGCAGTTATCGGTGGCGCAGATCGCGACGTGGCTGGGCCTCTTCTGCATGTGGCTGTACTTCCCTCCTGCGGTGGCGCGCAACGTATTTGGAGCGCCGGACACGAATTCGCCGCTTTATACGGAAGGTGTGGAGTGGGGCGGCAACTGCTTCGCGGTTTACTCCGTAGTGTGTTTCGCTTTCTCGTTTGTGCTGCCTTCGATCGCGCGTTCTCTTGGGCGCAAGCTCACGCACAGCCTATGCCTGCTGTGTGGCGCGGCCGGACTTTTTTCGGTTGCGTTTATTCACGATAAGTGGTTCCTGTGGCTCTCCATGGCGGGCGTAGGGATTGCTTGGGCCAGTATCCTTTCCATGCCGTATGCGATTCTTGCCGGGTGTTTGCCTCCGAAGAAATTTGGGATCTATATGGGTGTATTCAATTTTGCGATTGTGCTGCCGGAGATTACGGCCTCACTTTGTTTCGGATGGATTATGAACCATTTGCTGGGCAACAATCGCTTGTATGCGGTGGTGGCCGGGGGATTGTTTATGGTGATCGCGGCTATGCTGATGCAGCGGGTCCAAGACCGGCAGGTAGTTAACCCATAACGCTAACTTTTAGGGCCGGATGCTCCCGATTCTATTGTTCCAGCGTATGTCGCGAGATGTGGCTGAGAGAACTCGTCGGGGACCCCGACCGGCAACCGACATGGCGACGGATAGTTTTCCGAGATCGCCCAGTCACGTAGAACCTACGGTGCTATACTCGCTTATCCGATGCACCGGGGGTAGGCTTGAAACCAGTCATTTTTTATCGAACCGCGTCAGCCCTTCTTCTGCTTTTTGCCGCCCTTCATGCAATCGGATTTCGCCAAGTCGATCCCCAATGGCGAGTCGACTCGATGATTAATTTGATGCAGTCGATTCACTTTGACATCATGGGAACAAACCGAACTTATTGGGACTTCTTTGTTGGCTTCGGGCTTTTCTTTTCCATTTTTCTGGTGTTGACGGCCGTATTGACATGGCAACTGGGAGATCTTCCACCCCAGGCCATGGCGGTCATGCGCGGAACCGCGTGGACGCTCGTCGTATGCTTTGCCACTGTAACGATCGTGAGTTTCAGATATGCCTTCATCGTCCCGATCGTATTTTCAAGTCTGATCTTACTTTGTTTGACGGCGGCGGCGTGGCTTTCAGGGAAGCCAGCCTAACACAGCCCCCTCTGTTCTAAAAGCGTAAGTCTTGGCAACATTGCCGGGCGGCCCGTTAACTAAAGGGCTTGGCATGTTGCGGATGTCTCGCAAGACCAAACCCGTAGCTCGTACGGAAGGTTCGGTCACCCGAACGCAAACACGGGCAAAGGTCACTTTAATCTGCGTCCGCGTTCGGCCAGGAATTTCTCCACCTCCGACCTGATCTTCACTGCTGGATCCTGCGGCCTCAGGCCATAGCGCTCGTCTCCGATGACGGACGGGTGGACGGATGGGTCGGCCTGTCTCACGAAATAAGGCCGTAGGCCGTAACTGGCCAGTCCGTGAATCTGCGGGCGATCAAAGTAGATGTCGACCGGTAGCGACCAAACCGCGGCGTGGTCAACCAGTGCCGTAGCCGCAACCTCAGACAAGATGTAGCACTGAGTGCCGTACGTTCCCGGTGCAAGCGAAACTAGTTCAAAGCCGTGCGGTAAAGGCAAGACAACTTCACTACCCGCAGCTTCCCACGAGAGACCGAGGCGGACCAACGGAAAGGTCGATATCAGTTCCGACGCGGTCTCGAGCGTTCGAACAAACCCTTCATCCAATACAGCATCGTCCTCCATGATGACGAGTGGTTTCCGCGCTTCTATGCATCGCTGCCATAGAAGGTAGTGGCTGGCAAAGCAGCCGATCTCCCCGCCTGAGAGCGGCCGATGATAATTGCGCAACGCTGCCGCTTCGGTATATCGGGAGATGCCCCGATGTTCACCGCGCCCAGCGTCGATTCCGTCGAAAAACTCGAACCCCAATCCGAGCCGGGCAAGGTTGGCCTCGATCCGTTCTCTGCGATCCGTGGAGCGGACCAGATTGATAACGACGATCTTCATACTTCAGTCTGTCGACTCCAGTGTCGTATCAACGCGGGGGGGTGGTTGTTCGACGAAACGGGACACTATTCGATAAGGACGCTAATGTGAGATTGGCTTATCCAGGCTATCCCAGCTGTAAGCGCGCGCAATTCGCTCCACCAACTCATCAATGACCGCCTCACTATCCCCATTTGACATGACCACGACCCCATAGCCCTTGGCGCGATGGGCCAGCAGCTGGCTCTTAAATCCCCAGTTGCTACCCCAGTGATTGAAGTACCAACCTTCGCCCCGCTTCGAGATCTGAAATCCCACTGCATAAGGCCCCACGCCAACCGGTGTCACCATCTCTTGCATCATAGCCCGGGTTAGGACCTTGGTCGATCTGCCCGCCAACGTGTTCTGGACCTCAATAGCGAACTTCGCCAGATCCGTTGGTGTGGTCCAAAGCCCTGCCGCGGCTAACTGTGGAAACACATACCATTTCGGCCCGATCGCCTTGCCATCGTTAACATGAGCTCGCGCCGCATGGCGATCGAGCTCTGCCGGAAGCGGCTGAGCAAAGGTACTGTTCGACATGCCGATCGGCTGCAAGATCCACTTCTCAGCAATCTCCTTAAACGGCTTTCCAACGGCGTCCATCAGTGCCAACTGCTCCACCATCACCCCGCCACCTGAATACTGGAACGCCGTCAAAGGAGGTCTCACCAAACGCACCTGCCCAGTATTTGATGGCTCCTGGCCGCCTAAAAGCTGCGGAATAGTCGGCAGTGTCGCCCCCGCCTCATAGCCAGGAAAGCCGAAGCCATCTCCCGTTCCAGATGTGTGGCTCATCAAAGTTCGCGGCGTCACTGGATGTCGGTCGGCGTAAGGGCTCGCCGGAAACTTCCAGGATTTCAGAATCGTATTGATGTCTTGATCCAGCCCGAAAAATCCATTCTGAATGGCCTTCAACGAAGCCATCGACGCAATCGTCTTGCTAATCGACGCCGCTTGATACAGCGTGTCGTTCGTTGCTGGAGCGCCAGTCTGCAGATCAGCCACTCCCCACGACTTGGCCCAGTGGATCTGGAAATCTTTAATTACCGCCAGGCTCAACCCCGAGACGTGATGAAAAGCCAGCAACTGCTCTATCGTGAGGGAACCCGGGCCGCCCTGGTGACTCGGCGACTGCGGCGTTTCAATCACCCGGATCATATCGGCCGCATCCTGCGCACATCCAATCTCTGAAACAAGCGCCGAACCAACGATAAACGCGACAAAGTAAGTCTTCACGTCATTCCTCAAACTGATTACGCAATTCGCGCCAGAAAGTTAGCTACATGAACGGAGAAGCATCTATCGCTGTTCACACTGCGCGGCTCACAGAGGATCCGGGGCAAGAGTTACATAAACGATCGCCCTCGGCGAACGAATTTGCACTGAGATCCAAACGCGGGCCGTTACTTGATCGTGATTCCAACCTGATTAGCCGTCTGACCGTCGACCATTACCGCGACCACCTGATAGCCTTTCCCTTTCAACGCTGCCGGAATGAGAACGTTAACCTGGTCGAGGCCTACGAAGGTGCCTTGAGCACCGGCGTAAGTCACCGGAGCGGAGAGCGCTCCAACCCTCGCGGAGACACCTGTCAGCGAACTCCGGTAACGAACACCCGTTCCATAGAGTGTCAGGTACGCTTGATCGCCGCTCGAGCCAATGTCGATCGGACCCGCGACCGCCTGCGGCATCGATTGGCTTCCGTCCGCGTGAAGCAGGGTAAGAAACGCGGAAGGCATGCCTTGGCCGGTCTGTGTCGCTGTGTAGAGTCCCGGACCGACGCTACTGACCTGAATCGATCCCGTAGAAGTTGCGCTTCCGTTTGCAACTGTTACGTTGGCAGTTCCATTCGCCGTCCCCGTTGGGACTAAATAATTGATTTGCTGAGGTGAGACATAAAACAGGGGTGCCAGACGTGAGATTCCGGCTGAGTCTTTAACAGTAACCGAAGCACCGCTGAGCATGGTAGGGAGAGGGATGGTTGTGGCGGACGCCGCCGTCGAAGCAAGATTGCTCCCGAACGCCGACGCAATGCTATCCGGCGCGAAGCTGTAGCCGTAATGCGCGGACGAAACACTGACCAGCGAGCCTGCGGGATGGATGACGTTCTGGGTTGCAGGTGGATAAGGCGATCCGCTCGGGTTCAGCATGACGGGGTCGCGCGGCTGTTGCGAGAAGTCGAACGCATCAGTCATATCGAGGGCGTTGTTGTCGCGCGCCTGCATCGGCGAGATGCCGAAACGCTCTTCCACGATGCGCAACCAGGACTCGAACGAATAAGTCTTGTGATCGATAAAACCTTGACGCGCGTATGGGCTGATAATCAAGCCCGGCACTCGGATGCCCAGCCCGTATTGGTCCACGGACGGGGGCGGCACATGATCGTAGAACCCGCCCCAATCGTCCCAACTGATGAAGATCGCGGAAGATTTCCACTGGGAGCTCTGCATCACCGCGTTCACTAATGTTGTTACATAATTCATACCCGTGCTCGTCTTGCTTGGCGGGTGCTCGCTCAGAGGGCCCGATGGAATCACCCAGCTCACTTGAGGCAGCGTCCCATTCATGGCGTCTTTATAGAAATTGCCTGCGTCCACCAATCGGCTGAAATTCGCCGGATTGTTTTTGACGGCCGGAAATGCGGGAAGAGGATTCCAGAAAGAATATTTGTCGGCTGCCTGGTCCTGGGTGTCTCCTTCTTCAGCTCCGGGCGATGTTCCCGCGGCGACATAATATTTCCAATCCACCTTACCGCTGGTCAACAGTTCCGTTATTTCGGGAAAGTTATAAGTGGTCGGCTCGGTCTGGCCGGTGCCGATATAGCCGCCGCTCTGAGCAGCCAACATATAAAGATGCGCAGGAAGACTGTACGAAGCCACGGACTCAAATAGCCGGTCTTGCAAAACATAGAGGTGCGCGTAGCTCCAATAGTTGGGCAGCTCTCGTTGATCGTGCCAGCCCATGACGTCGCGGGGATCCGTCCCCGGGGAACAGTTGGGAGCCGGGGGTTTACAGGTGCCTCCAGTCTTGAAGGTCGAATAGGACTGAGCCAAGAACCCATCCATGGCACCTTGATTGATATCGGCTTGCGCATGGGCCCAGTTGTGGGGACCACCCCTGGTGGTATCGTTTGTGTCGTGATAAAGCTGGATGCAAGGTCCTCCGTTCGGGTCTGGCAGGCAGATCCCTTCCGGACGTCCCTCGGCATTGGGATAATTCCCGAAGTAGTGATCGAAGCTGCGGTTCTCCTGCATGACGAAGATAAAGTGTTCGATCTTCTCGAGACCCGGTGGTGCGACGACAGTGAGAGCAGTCCGCGCCTTGGGAGGAGCCAGAAAGAGCGAGAGCACGAAGGCTAACGGAACAAGTCCGCAAAGAGCGGCCAGAAGAACCCGAGGGCGCATAGCTGAAGAAACACCGGGCTCTAGCCGGAGTTTCGGTGCTGTCAGTTTGCCAGACAGTTTGAGCATGAGTTGATTCCTCCTGCGGTTGGCGATAAGATTATCGCAGGTTTTACACTCAGCACCGCGACGGCGCTGCGCGAGACGCAGTTTGCGATTACTGGAATTTCTAGGAACCCGAGCGATGCATTGTCCGCGCTTATCAGTTGCGCTCTTGTTATTCGTGCCCATGTTGGCCAGCGCGCAGAGGCGCGGCGGTTTCAATACGCGAGAGTTCCTCGGGCTGGGTCCCGCTCCGGATCCCGTTGCTGCCGAGCGGGGTGAGAAGCTCTATGCCCCCAACTGCGCTTTCTGTCACGGAGCGAAGGCGAATGGAGCGGAGGGTCCCGATCTGGTTCGTTCGGCTCTCGTGCTGCATGACGAGAAGGGCGAGTTGATCGGCCCGGTTCTCTTGAAAGGCCGACCCGAGAAGGGCATGCCAGCGTTTGCATCATTCACTGACACTCAGGCGTCGGACATCGCCGCCTTTCTACATATGAGAATTGAACTGGCCGCCAATCGCGGTCTCTATAAAGTGCTGGACGTGGTCACTGGAAACGCTCAGGCGGGCGAAGCATATTTCAATGGCGCGGGCCAATGCAAGAACTGTCACTCGGCGACCGGCGATCTGGCCCACATCGCGGCAAAGTTCTCCCCGCCGGACCTGCAGGCGCAGTTCCTCTATCCAGGCGCATCTACGCGCTTCGATGGCAGCGGAGCACGGGCGACTCCCGCGAAGGTGACAGTCACTCTGCCTTCAGGGGAAAAGGTAGCGGGTACGCTCAAGAGAATGGACGATTTCAACGTTTCCTTATACGACTCGTCAGGGAATTATCGAGCGTGGCCTCGCGGCAATGGCCTGAAGGTGGAAGTGGAAGATCGCCTGGTGGCGCATCGCAAAATGCTGGACACCTATGCCGATGCCGACATCCACAATCTTTTGGCTTACCTGGTAACGCTTAAATGAAGGTTTCACTCGTACTTGCGATGGCGTTGCTGACGGGTGTCTCCGGCGCGCAGACGCTTAACCCGGCCGCGCTTCTTAAACTCCCCACCGATACGTGGCCGACTTACAACGGCGACTATTCGGGGAGGCGGCATAGTCCTCTCGCGCAAATCAATTCGTCTAACATCGGGTCGCTTGCGCTGGCGTGGATGTATCGCGTGAATGTTGGGACCCTGCGGGGCGTGGGCAATGTGCAGATCAAATCCACGCCGCTGGAGGTGAACGGGATCCTGTACTTTACGGTTCCCGATCATGTGTTCGCCATCAACGCGCGCACCGGCGAGGAGCTTTGGCATTACGCGTGGGTGGATAAGGGCGGACATCTGGTTGGCAACCGCGGCGTGGGCATGTACGGCAATTGGCTGTACTTCATGGCTCCCGACGGCTGGTTCATTTCGCTAAACGCCAAGGACGGAAAAGAGCGTTGGAGGAAGAAAGTCGCAGACGAGAAGATGCAGTACTTCACCACGATGGCACCCATGGTGGTGGGCAACCACATTATCGTCGGCGTAGGCGGCGATGCAATGGATGTCCCCGGTTTTCTTGAATCGAGAGACCCCGAAACCGGAGACACGCAATGGCGCTGGAATAGCGCACCGGGAGTTGGCGAGCCTGGCTCCGAAACGTGGCCGAACAAAAATGCGATGGAACATGGCGGCGGCATGACGTGGCTTCCAGGCACTTATGACCCCGAGTTGAACCTGCTCTACTGGGGAACCGGGAATCCCAACCCCGTTTTCGCGGCGCAAGGGCGAAAAGGCAGCAATTTGTGGACTTGTTCCATCGTCGCGTTGAACCCGGACACCGGCAAGCTGGCTTGGTATTTTCAAGCCTCGCCGCACGATTCGCACGATTGGGACAACGTTGAAACTCCAGTTCTATTCGACGGAGAGTTCAACGGACAAAAGCGAAAGATGCTGGCTCAAGCTGCGCGCAATGGCTACTTCTTTGTGCTGGATCGCACCAACGGAAAGAGCTTGGTGTCGGCTCCTTTTGTGGGAACCAACTGGTCAAAGGGAATCGATGAGAAAGGCCAGCCTATTCCCGATCCGAAAAAAGAACCGCAAGTGGACGGGTCTCTGCTGAACATCCCTGGCGGTGGCGCGACGAATTGGATTCCCCCCAGCTTCGACCCCGATACGGGCTTATTCTTCGTGAACGCGACCAAAGGCTATGCGCTCACGTATCTTACCGATACCGACGAGAGACCCGAGGGCTACGGCGGCACGGGGCACGGACTATGGTCGGTTCCCGTGCTGGAGGCGATCGATTACAAAACTGGAAAGATTCGCTGGACTCATGAATACGCCACGAGAGCCACCGGCGGATTAGGAGGCCCGGGCATCTTGACCACTGCTGGCAAACTGCTTTTCACCGGCGATCCCGCCGGAAATCTGATCGCTTACGATCCGGCGAAAGGCGATATTCTCTGGCATTTTCCGATGCTTTCCTCGCTGAGCAACGGTCCGATGACATACGAGTTGGACGGGCAGCAGTTTCTTGTGGTCGGCGGCGGCGACATTCTGTACACGTTCAAGCTGCTACGCTAGGTCGGCAAAGACGAACCCATCGCGTTCCACAATATCGCCGAGTCGGACTTCTAGTGTCCTGAGTTAGAAATAGATTGACGAATGAGCCCGAGGTAGTTGATCCTGGGTCATGCGTACTGGTCGACCGACGAAAGCTCTGGAAATTACCGACGAGGAGCGACAGAAGCTGGAGTTGCCGGCGCGACGGCCGAAGTCTTCTCAGGCTCTGGCGATGCGGGCTCGAATCGTGCTGAATTGTGCCGCCGACATGGCGAACGACAAAGTGGCGCAGAAGCTGAACGTGACAAGGCCGACTGTGGGCAAGTGGCGAGAACGCTT
>JBBRRB010000012.1:0-133771 GCA_038225555.1 Bryobacterales bacterium | reverse complement strand
CGGAGTGGCGCAGTTGCCGGAAGGCATGGAAATGGTGATGCCTGGCGACAACGTGCAGATGGAAGTGGAGCTGATCACGCCGGTAGCGATGGAGAAAGGCTTGCGGTTCGCGATTCGCGAGGGCGGACGCACCGTGGGCGCCGGCACGGTTTCGGAAATTTTGGCGTAATCATGAGTCTGAGAGAACGCATCCGAATCCGCCTCAAGGCGTACGATCATCGCATCCTGGACCAGTCGACTACTGAGATCGTCGACACGGCCAAGCGCACCGGGGCGCAAGTGGCGGGACCGATCCCGCTGCCGACCTTGAAGAACAAATTTACGGTTCTGCGGTCGCCGCACGTGGATAAGAAATCGCGGGAGCAGTTCGAAATGCGCACGCATAAGCGGCTGCTCGACATCCTCGAGCCCACCCAAGATACGGTGGACGCGCTGATGAAGCGCGATTTGCCGGCCGGAGTGGATGTGGAGATCAAGGCGTTTGGGAAGGGGAAGTAGTTCCGAGGCGCAGCCTTAGGAAAGTGCACTTATGAGCCCAGGAATTTTAGGCAAGAAGATCGGGATGACGCAGGTGTTCCGCGCCGACGGTCAAGTGGTTCCGGTGACGGTGTTGAGGGCCGGGCCGTGCGTGGTTGTGCAGCGCAAGACACCCACCACAGACGGGTATAATGCGATCCAGCTTGGTTTGCAGGAGTTTGTCAAGGCGTCCCGCATCAACAAGCCCGAGACCGGACATCTGAAGAAGGCGAATGCCGACGGCGTGAGATTCCTCCGTGAATTGCGGCTCCAACCGGGCGACGACGACCTGAAGACAGGCGATCGCGTTCTGGTGGACCAGTTCAAGGCCGCCGAAAAGGTAGACGTCATCGGCGTCAGCAAAGGCCGGGGATTTGCCGGCATTATGAAGCGGCACAATTTTAAGGGCGGTCCGGAATCGCATGGATCCATGTTCCATCGCGCGCCGGGATCGATCGGCGCATCCAGCTTCCCGTCGCGCGTGTTTCCGGGCATGCGCATGGCGGGACACATGGGCGATCAGCAAGTGACCATCCGCAATTTGGAAATCGTGCAGGTGGATATTGAGGACAACGTGATTCTGGTGAAAGGCGCGGTTCCGGGCCCCAACGGCGGATACGTGCTGGTTCGAAGGTCGAAAAAATAGTTATGCCGACGGTGAATGTACTCGATTTGAATAACGCGGTGGTCGGCACGCTCGATTTGGCCGACGACGTCTTTGGCGCGCCCGTCAATAACGATCTGATCTACGAATCGGTTCGGCATCATCAAGCGGGACTGCGCAGGGGAACGGCATCGACGAAGACCCGGCATGAAGTTTCCGGGTCGGGCAAGAAGCTCTGGAAGCAGAAGGGCACAGGGCGGGCGCGCATGGGTTCCATCCGTTCGCCTTTGTGGCGGCATGGCGGAACGACCCATGGACCGCAGCCGCGCGACTACAGCTATCATCTGCCCCGCAAAATGCAGCTAGGCGCGTTGCGATCCGCGTTGTCGGGCAAGCTGCGCGACGGCGAACTAAGAGTGGTGAACGGGTTTACTCTACCGGATCACAAAACAAAGACGATGGCCGCCGCGCTCGGTCGTTTGGAGACCGCGAAGACTGTGCTGCTCGTAGATAACGAAGAGAACAAGAATCTTCTGCTGGGCGCGCGCAATTTGCCCGGCGTCACGCTGGTCCCGACCAGAGCGGTAACGGTATACAATCTGTTGGCTCACTCGCACGTAGTTCTGTCCGAGGCGGCTGCGCGCAAACTCTCGGAGGCGCTCGCGAAATGACCATTTACGACATTATCAAGCGGCCCATCGTGACCGAAAAGGGCGTCATCAAGAAAGACGAGGAACGCACCCTCTGTTTCGAAGTTGCCACCGAAGCCAACAAGGTCCAGGTGAAGCAGGCGGTCGAAACTCTCTTCAAGGTCAAGGTCGACACGGTTCGCACGGCGATTTTCGAGGGCAAGCTGCGGCGGCGGGGGCGTTTCTCCGGATATCGCTCGAGTTGGAAGAAGGCCTACGTGCGGCTGAAGCCAGGCCAAAAAGTGCCTGAGTACGCGGAGATATAGATAGATCATGGCGATGAAGAAATACAGGCCGGTAACGCCTTCGCTTCGTTTCACGACGACGGTATCCCGAGCCGATTTGAGCAAGACCGAGCCGGAGAAATCTCTGACGGTCGGCAAGAAGCGCTCTGGCGGCAGAAACAACCTTGGGCAGATTTCCTCCCGGTTCATCGGCGGCGGCGCAAAGCAGAGCTACCGCATCGTGGATTTCAAGCGCGATAAAACGGGCGTGGTGGCGAAGGTGGCGTCGATCGAATACGATCCGAACCGTTCGGCCCGCATCGCACTGCTGAACTACGTGGATGGCGAGAAGCGCTATATCATTGCTCCGGTGGGCCTGGAGGTGGGCCGGATGGTCTCATCCGGACCGACTGCCGACATCCTGGTTGGCAACTGTCTGCCGATGAAGAATATCCCGGCCGGCACCATTGTTCACAATATTGAACTTCGCCCCGGCAAAGGCGCGCAGATGGCCCGTTCGGCAGGCGCGCAGGCTCAGTTGGTTTCGAAAGAAGGCGGCATTGCCCTTTTGAAGCTGCCTTCGGGCGAGATCCGCAAGGTGCCGCTGGAGTGCCTGGCCACGATCGGACAGGTGGGCAACGTCGAGCATGAGAACGCTTCGCACGGCAAGGCGGGCAAGACGCGCTGGCTGGGCAAGAAGCCTCACAACCGCGGCGTATCGATGAATCCGGTGGATCACCCGCATGGCGGCGGCGAAGGCAAAACCTCCGGCGGACGGCACCCGGTTACACCCTGGGGCCAGCCGACGCGCGGCTTTAAGACACGCAACAACAAGCGTACCGACAAGTGGATCGTGACGCGAAAATCGAAGAAGCGGTAGGGGATTTAGCGCATGAGTCGATCCTTAAAAAAAGGCCCGTTCACCGACGACCACATTCGAATCAAGGTTGCCGCGATGAACGAAAAGAGCGAGAAGAAAGTGGTGCGGACCTGGTCCCGCCGCTCGACGATTTTGCCGGAATTCATCGGGCACACGGTAGGCGTTCATAACGGCAGAAAGTTCATTCCGGTATACATTACGGAGAACATGGTTGGGCACAAGCTGGGCGAGTTTTCACCCACCCGGACGTTCAAGGGGCACGCTGCGAAATCGACGGAGAAGAGCGCCAAGCCCTCCTAAGGGACGCGGACTCACGAGGAACTGATGGAAGCGAGAGCGGAAGCAAGATATATTCGAACGTCGCCGCAGAAGGCGCGCCTGGTGATCGATCTCATTCGCGGCATTTCCGCCAATGAGGCGCGCATCGTGCTGCGCTCGACCAACAAGCGGCTTGCGCCCACGATTTTGAAAGTGCTCGATTCGGCCATCGCCAATGCTTCGAACAAGGCCAGCGATATCGACGTGGACGCGCTGATCGTGACGGGGTGCTATGTGAACGAGGGTCCGCGCATGAAGCGCATCCGGCCCGCGCCCATGGGCCGGGCCTATCGGTATCAGCGGCGGATGGCGCATATCGTTGTCACGGTGGGCGACAATAAGGCGGTCTCGAAAGCGCCCGCGAAGGGAAAATAGAGAGCGAATGGGACAGAAAGTACATCCATACGGCTTCCGGCTCGGCATTACCAAAACGTGGCGATCGCGTTGGTTCGCCAAGCAGGACTATGCCAAACTCCTCCGCGAGGATCTGGAACTCAAGAAATCGCTGCACCAGAGGCTGAAGGCGGCGGGAGTCAGTTCCGTCGAGGTGGATCGGCCGGGCAACAAGCTGCGGGTTACGATCCGTACTTCGCGCCCGGGGATCATCATCGGAAAGCGCGGCGCGGAGATCGAAAAGCTCAAGCAGGAGCTGGCCAAGAAGACCCAGCGCGAAGTTTTCATCGATATTCAGGAAGTGCATAAGCCGGAGCTGGACTCCCAGCTCGTAGCCGAGTCGATCGCTCTGCAGCTTGAAAAGCGCGTTGCGTTTCGCCGCGCCATGCGCAAGGCGGTGGATTCGGCGCTGCGCTTTGGATGCAAGGGCATCAAAGTTCGCGTGTCCGGACGTTTGAACGGCGCGGAAATTGCTCGCAGCGAGTGGTATTTGCAGGGGCAGCTGCCTCTGCACACGCTGCGCGCCGACGTGGACTACGGTTTCGCCGAGGCGTTTACAACCTATGGCGTGATCGGCGTCAAGTGCTGGACGTACAAGGGCGATATTATTGAAGGGCAGGGCAAGAAGACCGGCTTGCGGAACGATCCAGAGCCGCGTCGTCCGCCGCGCGACCGGGACCGCCGGGATCGCGACCGGGGCCCGGATCGCGGATCGGACCGGGGCGGACACACCGGAGACCGGGGTGGCGGAGAGCGCCGCAGCACGATGAGCCCGCCTCCGCCGATCCAATCGGCCCCGCCAGTTCAGTCGGCTCCTCCCGTGGAGCACAGCGGGGGAGCGGCAACGCAGCCACCGCCAGCCGAGCAGCAGGGATCGCGTCCGCCGGCTCCGATCGCGCCCCCTTTGGCACCTCCGCAGCCGAGTTGGAAACAGGAATTGAAGCAAGAGAATCCGGGCGGCTCGGACGGGCCGCCGAAGGCTTAGCCGCCCGCTTTCGTCCAGGAGAACTGATACGCAATGTTGATGCCTAAGAAGGTCAAGTTCAGAAAACAGCAGCGCGGCCGCATGACCGGCAAGGCGTGGCGGGGATCGTCGCTCGCTTTCGGCGACTACGGCTTGAAAGCGATGCGCTGCGGCTGGATCACCTCCCGGCAGATCGAAGCGGCCCGCATTGCGATGACCCGATTTATCAAGCGCGGCGGCAAGGTTTGGATCCGCCTATTCCCGGATAAGCCGATTACCAAGAAGCCCGCCGAAACCCGCATGGGCAAAGGCAAAGGCGCTCCGGAAGAGTGGGTCTGCGTGATCCGGCCCGGAAAGATTTTGTTTGAAATGGAAGGCGTGCCTAAGGACATTGCCGCAGAGGCGATGCGGCTGGCTGCGCAGAAGCTTCCGCTGCCGACGAAACTGGTCTGGCGAGAAGAGTCGAGCGGGCAATAGAGATTACGATGAGAGCCGATAAAGTACGAGAGTTGGACAGCACCGAGTTGCGCAAGCAGGTCAAGGAAATACCGGAGCAAATGTTCCGCCTGCGATTTCAAATGTCCATGGGGCAGGCCGACGGTTTGACGAAGCTGCGCGGGATGAAGAAGGACCGGGCGCGCATGCTCACCGTTCTCACCGAGCGCGCGCTGCACCCCGATACCGCGCCCGAGCCGGTTTCGAAGAAGAGGGGAAAGTAACCGATGGCCGAGCAGGAAGCGGTACAGCACGAAGTCGGGCACAAGAACGAAAAGGTGGGCGAAGTGGTCTCCGCCAAGATGGCCAAGACCATTGTCGTGGAAGTGACGCGCCGCGTTCGCCACCCGATTTATAAGCGAGTGATCAGCAAGCGCAACAAGTTTTACGCTCACGACGAAGAGCAAACGGCCAAGCTGGGCGACGTGGTTCGAATCGTCGAATGCCGCCCGATGAGCAAAACCAAGCGCTGGCGCTTGGGCGAAGTGGTCCGCAAGGCGGTGCAGGTGCTCGTGGATCCCAACAGCGTGGATCTGGCCAGCACGCAAACCACTTCGGGTCAGAAATCGCTAGCGCCTAAGATGCTGTCGGCGGCTCAGAAGAAGTCGGCGGCTCGCAAGAAGGTCAAGTCCGGCGGGAGGAAATCATGATCGGGATGCGCACCATCCTCGAGGTCGCAGACAACAGCGGCGCTCGAAAATTGCAGTGCATTCTGCCTCGCGGCGGTGACCTCGGCCTGCGCGCCGGGCTCGGGGACATTATTACAGCCAGCGTCAGGGAAGCTGCGCCGGATTCGGCGATCAAGAAGGGCAAAGTGGTTCGCTGCGTAATAGTGCGGATGCGCAAAGAGGCTCGGCGCAAGGACGGCACCTATATCCGCTTCGATTCGAACGCTGCCGTCCTGATCAACGAGGTTGGCGAGCCGGTGGGCACGCGCGTCTTTGGACCAGTGGCCCGCGAGTTGCGCGACAAAAGATTTATGAAGATCGTTTCGCTTGCCCCGGAGGTAATTTAATGCCCGGAAAGACGGCTCCGAAGGTAGATTACAAAATCAAGATCAAGAAGGATGACCAAGTCAAGGTGATTGCCGGTCGCGATCGCGGCAAGACGGGTCGCGTGATTTCGGTGGATCGCAACAAGGGAAAGATTCTGGTGGAAGGCGTGTCGTTGATCAAGCGGCATACCCGTCCCAATCCTTCTAAACAAATCAAGGGCGGCATTGCGGAACGCGAAAGTCCAATCCACGCTTCGAATGTGATGGTGCTCACCTCCGGCGGGATTCCGACTCGGGTCGGGTATCGCATCGAAGGAACCGGCCCCACGGCCAGGCGCATTCGCATCGCGCGAAAATCCGGCGAGCCGCTGGATAGGAAAGGTTAAACGATGCCGGCAAGATTGAGAGAGCTGTATACCAAAACCGTAGTTCCAGCTATGACCAAGGAATTCGGTTATACGAACATCATGGCGGTTCCCAAAATTCAGAAGGTCTCGATTAACATCGGACTCGGCGAAGCCACCCAGAACCCCAAGCTGATGGACGGGGCTGCCAACGAACTCGGCGCGATCGCGGGCCAGAAGCCCATCGTCACCAAAGCCAAGAAGTCCATTGCGGCGTTCAAGCTCCGCGAGGGCATGGCGATCGGCGCGATGGTCACGCTCCGAGGCGACCGCATGTACGAGTTTCTGGACCGCTTGATGAACGTGGCTCTTCCGCGCGTTCGCGATTTCCGCGGCGTCTCGCCGAAGTCGTTCGACGGAAGAGGCAACTACACGCTGGGCGTGCGCGACCAGCTGATTTTTCCCGAGATCGACTACAACAAGGTTGAGAAGACCAAGGGAATGAATATTTCGATCACCACGTCGGCCAAGTCCGACGCCGAAGGCCTGGCATTGCTCAGGTCCATGGGAATGCCCTTCCGCCAATAGGCGGTGGATTTAAACGAGAGTCTATAAAGTAAATGGCAACAACCGCAAAAATCGCCAAAGACGAAAAGAAGCCCAAGTTCGCTTGCCGGCACCGCAACCGCTGCTTCCGCTGCGGCCGGCCGCGGGGCTACCTTCGCAAGTTTAAGCTTTGCCGGATCTGTTTCCGCCAACTCGCGCTCGCCGGCGAAGTTCCCGGCGTGACGAAGTCGAGCTGGTAGCCGAAGGGATTACGGGGTACACATATGTCCACATCCGATCCAGTCGCAGACATGCTGACGCGCATCCGCAACGCCGCCATGGCCCGTCACCCGAAGGTCGACGTGCCGGCTTCGAAGCTGAAGATGGAGATCGCTCGCATCCTCAAGGATGAAGGCTACATCATGAACTTCAAGCAGGCCGAAGACGGCGCGAAAAAGAGCATTCGCATCTATTTGAAATATACGCCGGGCATGGTTCCGGTGATCTCGCGCATCGAGCGCGTTTCGCGGCCCGGCTGCCGCGTCTACGTCGGCAGCAAGGAAGTGCCCCGCGTGCTGGGCGGTCTGGGTATCAACATCCTGACCACGCCTCGCGGAGTGATGACCGGTTCGGCCGCGCGCAAGGAAAACGTTGGCGGGGAGGTGCTCTGCCAGATCTGGTAGAGCAAAGAAATTATGTCGAGAGTTGGAAAAAAGCCGATCCCGCTGCCCTCGGGCGTGAAGGTGAACATCGGCGACGTGCTAAAAGTGGAAGGCCCCAAAGGCAAGCTGACCGTGCCGGTTCCCCCTGGCATTCAAATTAAGCAAGCGGACGGCCATTTAGATCTCGTGCGCGACGGCGACCAGTATGCGGCCGTGCACGGCTTGACCAGAGCTTTGCTGGCTGCGGCAGTGCAAGGCGTGTCCACGGGTTTCACTCGCGAGTTGGACATCACCGGCGTAGGGTACAAAGCGGACGTGAAGGGCAAGCTGGTAACGTTCACCCTGGGCTATTCGCATCCCATCGAACTGCTTCTGCCCGACGGCGTGGATGTCAAAATCGACAAGCTGACCCACTTGGTTTTAACAGGCTACGATAAGCAAATGGTCGGCCAGGTTGCCGCCAACATGCGCGCTTTGCGTCCTCCGGATCCTTACAAGAACAAGGGCGTCCGCTACACCGGAGAGGCGCTGCGCAAGAAGGTCGGCAAGACCGGAGCCGGAGGCAAGTAATGCAAAAGAGTTCAAAGAACGATGTCCGTATCCGCATTCACAGCCGCATCCGGCGGCGCGTCAGCGGCACTCCGCAGCGCCCGCGTCTGGCGGTGTTTCGCAGCGTGAAGCACATTTACGCGCAAGTCATCGACGATCGCCTGGGCCATACTTTGGTGGCTGCGTCCTCGATCGAGAAGGGCGCTGGAGCGGGTACCGGCGGCAACGTCGGGGGGGCCAAGGAAATCGGCAAGCTGATCGCTGAAAGGGCCAAGAGCAAAGGGATCACTAAAGTAGTGTTCGATCGCGGCGGCTATCTATATCACGGGCGCGTGAAGGCTCTGGCCGACGCAGCGCGCGAAGCGGGACTGGAGTTTTAGAGAACAGATGCCAACCATTACAAAGCGGATTGAAACGAACAACTTGAACCTCAAGGAGCAGGTTGTGTCCATCAACCGCGTTACCAAGGTCGTCAAGGGCGGCAAGAATCTGAGCTTTTCCGCTCTGGTGGTCATCGGCGATCCCGGCGCGAAGATCGTCGGCTTCGGCACCGGCAAGGCCAAGGAAGTTCCCGCGGCGATTAAGAAGGGCATTGAAGCCGCCAAGAAGAATCTGCGGAAGATCAACGTGCTCGAGAATACGATTCTGCATCCGGTTCTGGGGCGGTTCGGCAGCGGATTGGTGATGCTGAAGCCGGCAAAAGACGGTACCGGCGTGATTGCCGGCGGTCCGGTGCGCGCGGTGATTCAAGCGGTCGGCATCCCCAACGTTCTCACCAAATCGATCGGCTCGCATAACCCCCACAACGTCGTCAAGGCGACCATCAACGCCCTCGAACAACTCCGCGACCGGGCTCAAGTAGCCGAGATGCGGGGCCTTACGCAGGAAAAGGTAGGATAACCGCCATGGCTGACGGCATGATCAAGATTAAGCTGATACGCAGTCCGATCTGCACGCCCGAGAAGCACAAAATAATCGTGCGCTCGTTGGGACTGAAGAAAATGAATCGCATTGTTGTGCGCCCGGATACTGCCAATTTTCGCGGCATGGTTGCCAAGATTCCGCATCTGCTCGCGATCGTAGAGGACTAAGCCATGAATCTCAGCAATTTAAGACCGCCCAAGGGACAGAAGCATAAAAAGCAGCGCGTCGGTCAGGGTATGGGCACGGGCCGAGGCAAGTTTTCCGGTCGCGGCGCGAAGGGTGCCAAATCGGTTTCGGGCTACAGCATCATGCGCGGTTTCGAAGGCGGCCAGATGCCGCTTCACCGGCGTTTGCCGAAACGGGGCTTCACCAACATTTTCCGCAAGGAATACGCGATTGTGAATCTGGATCGGCTGGAGCTTCTGCCGGGCGATTCGTTCACGCCCGACAGCTTGATGGAAGCGGGCGTGATTAAAAAGCTCGGCGCGGGTCTCAAGGTGCTCGGGTCCGGCGAGCTGACGCGCAAGATCACGGTGCAGGCTCATCTGTTTTCAAAATCGGCTCTCGAGAAAATTCAGAAGGCGGGCGGTATCGCCGAGTTGATCGGCGGCGGCGCTCCTGAAGCTGCCGCATAGCTCTCGAGAGAAGGATAAACTGGGAACACGAAACTGGGGAAACCATGAAGTTTTTTGAGGCCGTCGCGAACATATTTCGAATCCCGGACTTGCGCAAGCGGATCCTGTTCACGCTTGCGATGCTGGCCATCTACCGGCTGGGCGCCTACATTCCTACTCCGGGCATCGATTTCAACAAGCTGGCGGAATTTTTCGCGCGCAATTCGGGAACCCTGTTTGGATTCCTGGACCTGTTCAGCGGAGGCATGTTCCGGCGCCTGACAATTTTCGCGCTCGGAATCATGCCGTACATTACGGCTTCGATCATCCTGCAATTGCTGACGGTGGTGGTTCCCACTCTCGAGAAGCTTCAAAAAGAAGGCGAACTCGGACGCCGCAAAATCACCCAGTGGACGCGCTACCTAACGGTCATGCTGGCGATTGTTCAATCCTTCGGCATCGCCTTCACGCTGCAAAGCTCGGACGGCGGTTTCGTGATGCATCCGGGACCCGGCTTTATCGCCATGACAATGCTCAGCCTCACAACCGGCACGGCGTTCATCATGTGGCTCGGCGAGCAGATCACCGAGCGCGGAATCGGCAATGGCATGTCGCTGTTGATTTTCACGGGCATCGTCGTGGGCATTCCCAAGGCTATCGACAATATCTACGGCAATCTCGTCAGTAAGCAGTGGACCCCGATTCACCTGATCATTATTCTTACGGTGATGGTGGCAGTGGTTGCATTCATCGTTTTAGTGGAGCGCGGCGAACGGCGCATTCCGGTGCAGTATGCCAAACGCGTGGTTGGTCGACGCATGATGGGCGGCCAGTCCACCCACCTGCCTTTGAAAGTAAACGCTGGCGGCGTAATTCCTGTGATTTTCGCCTCCTCCCTTCTGGCCTTCCCGCAGACCCTGATGCAAGTGCAATGGGTGAAGACCAGCCCCTTCCTCAGCGGGATGCTGCAATCGATTGGCGGAGCCCAGCCGTTGTACTACCTGCTCTTCGTGGCGTTAATCATGTTCTTCTGCTTCTTCTACGTGTCGATCATCTTCAACCCGAACGAAGCGGCCGACAACATGCGCAAGTACGGCGGGTTCATCCCGGGCATTCGGCCCGGCAAGAATACCGCCGATTACATGAATACGATTCTGACGAAAATCACGGTGGTGGGCGGCCTGTATCTCTCCATCCTGTCGCTGATCCCGCAGATCATGATCTCTGGAATCAAGCTGCAGCGGCTGCCGGGTGTAGGGAACTTCATCGACAGTTACTTTCCACGCTGGCTTCTGGACGGGCTCGGTGTGAACTTCTTCTTCGGAGGAACGTCATTGCTGATTGTCGTGGGAGTGGCGATGGACACGGTGAACCAAGTGGAGGCGCAGCTCATCATGCGCCACTATGAGGGATTCACTCCGCGGGCAGGCAGAATTCGCGGACGCCGCAGCGGCGTTTAAGGAATCTAGCGAATTCATGGCGGTGAATAGCGGTGCCTTGGCAGTGATCCTCTTCGGATCGCCGGGGTCAGGGAAGGGAACGCAAGCGAAACTGCTGAAACAATGCATGCAAGCCCCGCATATCTCGACGGGCGACATGCTGCGCGAGCATATCGAAGCGGGAGACGAGCTGGGAAAACAGGTGCAGGCTGGCATGCTCGCTGGCATGCTGGTATCGGACGAACTGGTGAATTGCCTGGTGCAGCACCGCATTGATCGTCCGGATGCGGCCAAGGGGTTTATTCTGGACGGCTATCCGCGCACGCTGCAGCAGGCGGGAGCGATGCATCGGTTGCTTGTGGCGAGAAATGTTGAGCCAGTGGTGATCCACTTGCAAGTAGATTATAATAAAGTGATTGCCCGTTTGTCAGGCCGCCGATTGTGTCCTGTTTGCGGAACACTTTACAGTATTAGCTCCAATCCGCCTAAAGTGGCTGGCGTCTGCGATAAGGATGGCGCAACGCTGATTACCCGCGAAGACGACAGCGAGGGAGTGATTCGCCAGAGGCTGGAAGAGTATGCGCGGCAAACGGAGCCTTTGATGAACTATTTTAGAGAATCCGGCGTAACCGCCTTCGATATCGACGGCAGCGAGGGTTCCCCGCAAACGATCTCTAATAGGATTTGCGGTTTGATTTCTCGTCAGGTTTAATTGGGCGGCATGATTATTCGTAAAAACGCGGCGGAGCTGGAGCGCATGAGGCGCAGCGGACTTCTGGTTTGGCAGATCCTGCAGGATTTGGCGAAGATGGTGCAGGAAGGGGTTACTACTCAGGAGTTGGAAGCTGCCGCCGAGAAGATGATGAAGGATGCTGGCGCGAAACCTGCCTTTAAGGGCTATTACACGCAAGCTGCCGGTTCGAAGTTTCCCTTTGTGCTCTGCACTTCGGTGAACGACGAAATCGTGCACGGGATGCCGTCCGGCAAGCGCAAGCTGAAAAAGGGCGACATCGTTTCGATCGATACGGGCGTGCAGTTGAACGGCTATTTTGGCGACTCGGCGCTGACGGTGCCGGTTGGCGAGATCAGTCAGGAAACGGAAAAGCTGCTGCGCGTAACGCAGGAAGCTTTGGAATTGGCGATTGATAAGGTTCGATCGGGAAACAGGCTGTTCGACATTTGCGGCACGGTGCAAAAGCATGTGGAAGACAATGGCTTCTCGATCGTTCGGGAAATGGTGGGACACGGGATCGGCACGGAGCTGCATGAAGAGCCGCAGGTTCCCAATTACGTGGACCGGCGCAATGAGAATCCCCGTTTGAGAGAGGGCATGGTGCTGGCGATTGAGCCGATGGTGAACGCGGGCGGACCGGACATGCAAACCCGGGCGGATAAGTGGACTGCGGTCACGAAAGACGGCAAGTACTCGGCGCACTTCGAACACACGGTAGCGGTGACTTCGAACGGGCCTTGGGTGCTCACGCGTCCGTGACGGTGGATGCGATCGTGGTGGAGTTGCTGCCGCAGGCGGCTGTGAGAGTAAAGCTGGAGAATCAGGATTTGGTTCTCGCCCATTTCGCGGGACCGTCTAAAGCGAATTTTGTGAGAGTTCGTCCGGGAGATAAAGTGCAGGTGGATCTATCGCCGCACGACCGGACGCGCGGAAGAATCGTAAAGTTGCTGAAAGAGAGTTGAGGGAATTATGAAAGTTCGAGCGTCCGTAAAGAAAATGTGCGACAAGTGCAAAGTGATCCACCGCGAAGGCGTGGTGCGAGTGATCTGCACGAACCCGAAGCATAAACAGCGGCAAGGATAAGGAACCAGGTCACTATGGCGCGAATCGCAGGCGTAGATTTACCAGCAAAGAAGCGGGCCGAGATCGGCCTCACTTACATTTACGGAATTGGGCGGACCCGCGCGCTTTCGCTGTTGTACCGGGCGGGCGTGAATCCGGGCACCAAGGTGTCGGACTTGCACGAGGATGAAGTAAACCGCATCCGCACGCTCATCGAGAACGAAGGCGCGGTTGAAGGCGACCTGCGCAAGGAAGTCTCGATGAACATCAAGCGGCTCATCGAAATGGGCGCGTATCGGGGACTTCGCCATCGGCGCGGCTTGCCGACCCGCGGCCAGCGCACGCACACCAACGCGCGCACCCGCAAGGGTCCGCGGCGCGGCACGGTTGCCAACAAGAAGAAAGCAACGGGCAAGACCTAAGGACTGACGATGGCAAAAGCACCGGTTAAATCCACTAAGAAGAAGAGTTTTAAGAAGAAGGAAAAGAAGAACGTCAGCTCCGGGATCGTGTACGTCCAGGCGTCCTTCAACAACACGATTGTGACGTTTACCGATTTGACCGGGAACGTGCTGGCATGGTCAAGTTCGGGCTCGCTTGGTTTTCGCGGCTCTCGCAAAGGGACTCCCTTTGCGGCTCAGCAGGCGTCTTTAACCGCGGCCAACAAAGCAAAAGAATATGGGATGCGGGTGGCCGAAGTTCGGGTTAGCGGACCAGGCGCTGGCCGCGAGTCGGCTGTGCGCGCATTGTCCACGGTTGGAATCGACGTTCGCCATATCAAGGACACTACTCCGATTCCGCACAACGGTTGCAGGCCGCCCAAAAAGCGTCGAGTTTGATCGAGTAACGAATAAGCAGGACGAAGGCTCTGAGCCGTAAACTGCACCTGTTCGATAGGAGAAAGGTTAGATGGCAAGATACATTGGCCCTGTCTGCCGGCTGTGCCGCAGAGAGGGCATGAAGTTGTTTCTAAAAGGCGAACGCTGCCACTCGGAGAAGTGCGCGATTGAAAAGCGAAACTTCCCTCCCGGCCAGCATGGGAAGGATCGCAAGCCCAAGATCGTCGGCTACGGCCTCCAGTTGCGCGAGAAGCAAAAAGCTCGGCGTTACTATCGGCTGCTCGAAGGCCAGTTTCGAAACATCTTCGAGAGAGCTGTCCGACAGAAAGGCGTAACCGGCGAAAACATGTTGAACATGCTGGAACGCCGTCTGGACAACACCGTCTATCGCTTAGGATTCGGCACCAGCCGCGCGCAAGCTCGCCAGTTGGTCCGCCATGGACACTTGCAGGTAAATGGACGCCGCGTAAACATTCCATCGTTTTCCGTGCGCCCGAATGACGTGATCGAAGTGCGCGAAAAAAGCAAGAGCAATCCGACCATCCTTGCCGCACGCGATGCAACTGCCCACGCTCCCTCGCCGAACTGGCTGGAAGTGGATCGTGACAATTTGAAGGCCCGCGTCCTGCAGCACCCGAAACGCGAGGATTTGGTCCAGATTCAGCTCAACGAACAGTTGATTGTCGAATTGTATTCCAAGTAATTTGGCGCTAGGACATTAGGAATAAATTATGTTTAAAGGATTTCAGAAGCCGAAGAGGTTAGTCGCAAACACCGAAACGCTCACCGAGCGTTACGGGATGTTCACCGCCCAGCCGTTCGAGCGCGGATTCGGATCCACCATCGGAACCGGTCTGCGCCGCGTGCTGCTGAGTTCTATCGAAGGCGCGGCCATCACGGCCGTTCGCATCGATGGAGTCGCGCACGAATTTAGCCCCATCCCGGGCGTGGTTGAGGACGCCACCGATATTATTCTCAATCTCAAACAGGTTCCGTTCAAGATGATGGGCGAAGGCACCCGCATTATCCGCCTCAAAGTGGATCAGGCTGGCGAGGTGATGAGCAGCCAGATCGAAACCGACTCGGAAGTGGAAGTTCTCGATCGCAACATGCACATCGCCACCGTGGGCGAAGGTGGCAAGCTCGCGATTGAAATGCGGATCAAGCTGGCGCGCGGATACGTGTCGGCAGACCGCAACTACGACGAAGATCTGCCGCTCGGATACATTCCCATCGACTCGGTTCACTCGCCGGTTCGCAAGGTGAACTTCTCGGTGGAAGCGGCCCGTCTGGGTCAGATGACCGACTACGACAAGCTCACCATCGAAGTCTGGACCAATGGAGCCATCTCGCCTCAGGACTCCATCGGCCAAGCGGCCAAGCTGCTGAAAGATCACATGTCGATCTTCATCAACTTCGAAGAGTTGCCGGAAGCCACGGAAGAGCCGGCAGAGCGCGCAATGAACCAAATGAACGAGGTGCTGAACCGCTCGGTGGAAGAGCTGGAACTCAGCGTCCGTTCCTACAACTGCCTGAAGAACGCGAACATTCAGACCATCGGCGATCTGGTGCAGAAGACCGAGGCGGAAATGCTTCGCACCAAGAACTTCGGTCGCAAATCGCTGAACGAGATCAAGGAGATCCTCTCGAACCTGGGTCTGGGCTTCGGGATGAAGTTCGATGCGCAGGGTCGGCTGGTAGCTCCCGCTGGCGGTATTCAGCCCTTTACGGCGCCTCTGGGCGGAGACGATAATTTCGATGAACCCGAGGTAGGTGAATAGGCATGCGGCACAAGAAAGCTGGATTCAAGCTCAAGCGAAACATCTCGTCGCGGCGCGCTCTTTTGCGAGGCCTGGTCACCAGCGTGATCGAGAATGAGCGCATTGTTACCACCGTCCCCAAGGCGAAAGCCGCCAAGCCGCTGGTTGAAAAAATGATCACGCTCGCCAAGGACGATACGCTGCATGCGCGTCGTCAAGCGGCTGCTTTCCTGCAAACTCCCGCATCGGTGCAAAAGCTGTTCGATAAGCTGGGCACGCGCTTCGGGCAGCGAACGGGAGGCTACACGCGGGTCGTTCGGCTCGGTTGGCGCAAGGGCGATGGCGCAGAAACCGCAGTCCTGGAACTGGTTGGTTCGGAACTCGTCAAGCGCGCGGCGGATCGTGCTAAACGGCGCGAGGATCGTTTGAAAGCAATGAAGGAAGGCCGCGAAGGCGACGAGGGCGGCGAGTCCTAGCCGTCTCGGCTTCAGTTGGAAAAAAAAGCGCGAGTCGAAAGGCTCGCGCTTTTTTATTCGATCAACCGATCAAGAAGAAGATTGAAGTGCTTCGCCTTATCCGCGATCGCGACTCTGAGTTCATCGTGATCGCGCTGCAAAGCCCGAAGCTGGTCGGCGAGATGCAAGCACGCCAGGACAGCGGTGCGAGTGGAATCGAGGTTGCCGGAACGCGAGATGGAGGTCATGAGCTCGTCCACCGTCTGGGCGAGCTCATGGACATCGGACCCGTCCTCGGTCGACACGAGCGAGTAGGTCTGATTGAAAATAGTGACACGGATTGGTTCCGTGCTGGACATAATGGTCAGCTTCCGCTGAGAAGGTCCATCTGCCCGAGCAGTTTTTCGATGCGCCCCCGGACCTGTTTGCGCTCGCTGCGCAAATCTTCCAGTTCCTGAGCCAGTTTTTGGGCCTGTACGTTGGCTGCGGCGGCCTCTTTCTTCGCCGCATCGCGCTCAGCCAAAGCGGCTTCGAGCTGATTCTGAGCCGCTTCCTTTTCGCCGCGCACGCGGGACAGCACTTCCACGGCCCGCGTGATGCGTTCTTCCAAATGTGTAAGTGAATCTAGATCGGTTTCGCGCGCTGGGGTTGCCATGTATTGTAATTAAGCGGCGGCGAGCGCAGCCTTGGCCTTCTCCACCAGTGCGTTGAACGCGGTTGTATCCCTAGCGGCGATGTCGGCCAGAATCTTGCGATTCAGGTCGATACCGGCTTTCTTCAAGCCGCCCGTGAACTTGCTATACGACATATCGGCAGCGCGGCAAGCGGCACCGATGCGAACGATCCAGAGAGACCGGAAATCGCGCTTCTTGCGCTTTCGCCCGACATACGCGTACTTAAGAGCTTTCTCGACCGCTTCCTGCGCGGCGCGATGCAATTTGCTCTTAGTTAGAAAATATCCCTTGGCCAGTGCAAGCGTCTTGTGGCGGCTTGCTCTTCGACCAGTTCCTCGTTTTACTCTAGGCACGTTTTCTCCTTAAATTAAATGCTGGCGATAAAGGCACGTGCGGCGCCCGTTCGCACAGCGAAATGTCTAGTACGGAATCATGCGTTTTAGCTTCGCCTGATCTGTCGAATCGGCTACCACGCCATGATTGAGTTTCCGTTTGCGAGAGCGCGACTTCGAGGTCAGAATGTGACGGGCAAACGCATGGCGGCGAACCACCTTGCCAGTCCCGGTCTTCTTGAACCGTTTAGACGCACCCTTATGTGTCTTCAGCTTGGGCATTTGAACTGTTCCTGGATTTACTTCGAACTTCCATAGTGTAGCATGCGGTTATAGTTAGAACGTGGCCTTGCAGCGGGTCTCGTGGAAGAAGGCTCTCGCCGGCGTAGGGGTGCTCCTGTGCGGAGGCGGGGTATTTTGGGCCGTCTCCACGCTGCGCGATGCTTCTCGCGGCCTGACCAAAGCCGCAACCCAAGTCACGCAAGAAAATCGATTCGCCTACCGATCCATTCCGCTCGACGGACCCGTTCCAGCCGGTTTCGAGCCGATCACCTCGCCAGCTCAGTTCACCGACGCGGTCCTGTTCGAGGGCAAATTCTACGTGTGCGGTCCCGCGGGCCTTCTGGCCTTTGATCTGGACGGAAAACAAGTGGCGGAGTATCATGCCGGTCTGGAACTTCCGCCAGCGCCGCTGGTTCGCATGGCAGTCGGCGTCGCCTCCCAGTTATGGATCGCGACCCACGGCGCCGGACTCCTCCTCTTCGAAGGCGGATCGTTTCGGCAGATCCGACCCGATTCTCCCGGCGCTCGGTCGCTCACCGCCGTGCTGCCCCTTGCGACCGGGCGCGTTTTGCTGGGCACCGAAAAAGAGGGCGTGCTGGCATGGGATGGCAAGACTCTGGCGCGCGTACATCCCGCCTTAGCCAATTTGCATGTCACTGCCCTCTCGGGTACTGAAACGGATCTCTGGGTTGGCACACTGGACCAAGGTGTGGTCCATTGGCATGCGGGTCAAGCGGATCGCTTTTCCGAAGCCGAGGGGCTGCCCGATTCCAGAGTCTTGTCGCTGGCTGCAGGACCGAGTGCGATCTATGTCGGTACCGCCCTGGGCGTGGCTGAATTCCAGGATGGCCGAATGATTCGCGAGCTCGGATCCGGCTACTTCGCAAACTCGCTTCTGGTACACGACGACAATTTGGAGATTGGCACGCTGGAAGAGGGACTGATCGAGGTTCCTCTTACCGTGCGAAAGCCTCGTCCGCGCAGCGGCGGCGAATCCGGCACGGGTCAAGTAGAACGGGTGCTGGACCTCAACGGACGTCTCTTCGTGCTGGCAGAGGATGGATTGTATGAGAAAGGCCGCCGCATTCTCGAACCCCGAGGCGCACGCCTGACAGATCGAAATATCACAGCCCTTTCGATGGATCGGGCGGGGAAACTATGGGTCGGCTATTTCGACCGGGGCCTGGACATTCTCGAGCCGGATTTCGAGCATCGCGTCCACTCTGAAGACGAGCATGTTTTCTGCGTCAATCGGATCACGCAGGCCGCTGATCGCGCCTTCACCGCCGTTGGAACGGCGAACGGATTGGCGATCTTCGATGGGGGCGCTAAGCCTCGGCAGGTTCTGACGAAAGCCGACGGGCTCATCGCGAACAACATCACCGACGTGCTGCTGCGTTCAAAAGGGCGCGATCTCCAAATTACCGTCGCCACGCCCGCCGGGTTGACTACCATCGACGCCTCGGGCACTTCCAGCCTGTACGCCTTTCAGGGCTTGGTGAACAATCATGTGTACGCTCTTGGGTCGCGTAATTCGAGATTGATGGTGGGAACGCTGGGCGGCCTGTCAATGCTCGACGCGGGCGTGGTGAGGGCCAGTTACACGACGGCCAACTCAGGCTTAAAACAAAATTGGATCACCGCAATCCAAGCCGTCGCAGACGAGTGGTTCATCGGAACCTACGGCGCAGGGGTGATTAAGCTGGATCAGGCAGGGCGCTGGACCACCTTTGCCGACCTGAAGGGTCAAATCGAAGTAAATGCAAACGCAATGGCGGCAACCGACCGCGCGGTGTACGCAGGCACGCTCGGGCGCGGGCTGGCCGTTTACAACCGCACCTCGGAACGATGGAGTCTTGTGGCGAACGGCCTACCCTCCGAGAACGTCACGGCGCTCACCGTGGCGGCCGGGTACCTTTATGTGGGAACTGAGAATGGGCTGGTCCGAATTCCGGAACGACTGGTGCCGACGCAATGAAGAGACTCGGTTGGTTGTTGGTTGCAGTGGCGAGACTGGCCTGGTCCGATGCCGGAGTGCTGGTTCCGGCTGACAAGCCCCAGCCCGATCCGGCAGTTCTCTCGCTCGATGAAATGTCGATCGATATCCGGATCGATAACGGAAACGCGCGTGTGCGAATCCAGCAGATTTTTGGAAGCCATCGCGGAACCGTGATGGAAGGCAACTATCTGTTTGCGCTCCCAGGCCAGGCGACCGTATCCGATTTCGCCATCTGGGAAGATCTCACCCGCATCCCTGGCGTGATTCTGGAGCGCAAACGAGCCGAGGAATTGTACACGTCGATCCGCAACCAGATGATCGACCCTGGTCTCCTGCAACAGGGCGAGCACGACGCCGACGAAGCCCGCAGAACCGCCGTGTTCAGCGCTAAGGTGGCGCCCATTCGCGCGTTTGGAACGAAGCGAATTGAGATGGAGTACACGGAGCTTCTCCCCGTCGAGCGATTCGAATCGTTCCTGGCAGTGCCCCTGCGGCCAGACGCCTATCGCCTGCAAACCGCTGGAAAGCTTACCGTGAACTTCGAACTGACCTCGGCCCATGCGTTGAAAGATTTCCAAATTGTAGGCAAGGCATATCCGGTGCAAATCACGGAAAAAACCGCCCATCGCGTGAAATTTGTATTGTTGGGCGCGTCCGTCAAGCTGGCGGAAGATCTGGCCGTGAAGTATACGCTGGAGTCGAAGGCAGGCGATCATCTGGAGGTTTTCGCCCACCGGGATGCAGTGAACGAGCCCGGGTTTGTGGAAGCGTCGGCTTTGATTGCCGGATTCAAGACCGGGTCGGCTGAGTCTCTAGGGCCAAAGACGGTAGTGGCGCTTTTCGATACGTCGCTCTCCATGCAATGGGAAAAGTTGGAGCGCAATTATCAGGCGCTCGAAACTCTTTTGAAGAGTCTCGCGCCGTCAGACAAGTTCAACGTAATGCTCTTCAACTCGGCCGCTACTCCGTTCCAGAGTGCGCCCGTGGTCGTGAGTCCAGACTCGGTGGAGAAGGCTCTGACGTTTGTCAAGGCGAGCCGTTTGCGAGGCGGGACTAATTTGCAAAGTGCGCTTGAAGCCGGGCTGGCGCAGTCCTCAAGTCCAGATGCGTACTTGGTTTTATTAACCGATGGCGGCGCGAATCAAGGCATTGTTCAGAATGGCAAGCTGGCCGAATGGTACTCGGCGAAGTGGAAAGGAGGGGGACGGCCGCGCACCTATGTGTTCGCTGTCGGCGACGATGCGAACACGCCTCTGCTGAAGCTGCTCGCGCGCAATGGTGGCGTGCTTGAATGGGTGCGTTCTACGGAGCCGATCGAGTTTAAGCTGAATGCTTTTCTCGGAAAACTCGGACGTCACCCGGTGGAGAATTTCCGCTTGGCTGCGCCGTCGGTAGATCTGATCTACCCGCTTCAGGAGAATCCGTTTCCCGGATCGGTGCAGTCGTGGGTGGGGAGGTATCGAACGCCCGCTCAGAGTGTTTTCACCGCGGTCGGTACACGGGATGGCAAGCGCCTGGAGATGATCTCGCCCGCTCCGCTGCCCTCGCTGGAATTGCAGCACCCCGATCTCCCGCGGGTTTGGGCCAAGGCTCGGGTGGACGCGCTGCTGGAAAAGATCGAGCGCGAAGGCGAGGACCAAGCTAGCATCGACGAGATCATCCGCCTCTCCACCAAATACAAGTTCGTGACGCCTTACACGTCCTTTCTGGCCGCGCCAAGAGCGCTCCTGCGCCCGCGTTTGATCCGGCCCGGCGATCCTCTGCTGAGAGTGCGGACAGATGCATCGATCGTCTCAGTAGTAGCGCTCTTCCCGTTTGGACCAGTGAAGAAGCTCCGCTATTTGCCCGACGAAGACACGTGGCAAACACGCTTTCTGGCGCCCACGGACCTTCAAGATGGCGTTCATCGGGTGCGTTTGGTGCTGCGCGACAAGGGCGGCCATGTGTATCGCGAGTCGAAGACGTTCGTGATCGCGAGCAAGCCGCCGATGGTGCGCGTGAAACTGGATTCTCAGCGGGTGCGGAGGGGGGATCGGGTGAACCTGCGAGTGAGCGCTTCTCAAACGACCCGCACTGTGACGGCCCGGATGTACGGCGCGCAGCCAGTGCGCTTGCATTGGAATCCGGAGATGGCTTCGAGCACGGGGTCGCTTTTCGTTCCAGCTCATCTTGCCCCAGGACGATATGCGGTGACGGTAACGGCTGAGGACTTCGCGCACAATATCGGCAGCCAGGAGGTCTCCATTGAAGTGGAACCGTAGCGACTGTCAGGGCCGGCTGGAAAGCCGGCTGCAGGCAGGATTGCCTGCCCCACAAGAAGCCGAGGGTGGTCGGTGTGGGGCGGCCAATCCTGGCCGCAGCCGGCTTTCAGCCGGCTCCAAGGTTGCTGGCATCGCATTCCTGTTGGCGTGTGGAATTGCCGCCAAAGCCGATCTGTCCCGCTGGATACAGGACCTCGCCTCGCCCAGTACCCTCCAAGCAGTCTTCTTCCGCCCAATGGCGCTGCCCGGTGGTCCCATCGCAGTCCGCCGACCCCCCAAAGAAACGCGGCCGGAACTCTCGAAGCTGATCGCGGCGTCCCCCGCGCGAGCCGATTTATACGCGCTCCGGGCGAGCGAGGACGAGTTACAACTCGATCCGGCAGCCGCCGAGAACGACTGGAAAAAATACGCCGAGCTTTCCCCTGACAAGTCTGCCGCGAACCTCAGCCTAGCGGATTTTTATCATCGCCGTATTCAACCGCAATCGGAAATCATTGCACTGGAAGGCATTGCAAACTGGAAGGCGTTCGAGCGTATCCAAGCTGTGATCGCCGATCAGTCGCTCCCCTCAGACTTGGCAATCAAAGAGTACCGAGCATGGATCGCGCGCTACCCAGCCGACCCCGTGGTTTACAAGCGCTTCTTCCAAGCGCTGGCCGCGAAGCAGCAGATCCCCGAAGCGGAATCGGCAATAGCGGATTATCGAAAAGCGTTCCCGGGAGACCGCATCTTCCCGATTCAAGCTCAGGCCGCGCTCGCACTCGACCCCGCGCGAATCTACGACCAGAACTTTCAACCGCTCTGGCCGGCAGAACTTGTCAAAGCCTACTTCGATCAGATCAAAACAACCCATGCGTTGCGCGTCTTTCTGGCAGCGGCTCGCACGCAGATCGCGGCGCATCCCGACGACATCGCTCCGGTCGCAAGAGTCTATTACTATCACCAGCAGCAAAATAATCTACCTGGTTCCCTGCGGGCGCTCTACGAATATCGCCAACGAAAAGATGCGGCCAAATCGCCCTGGACGGCAGATGAATTGTGGACTCTCGGCCAATTGTTCGAGGGCGCGCATAACTACGACGAAGCAGCCCGCGCTTACTATCGTCTCTATGGCACCGAGCATCAGCAGGAGCTCGCACTCGAAGCCCTCGCCAACCTGCTGCTAGCCGCACCCGATCAGCCGGTTCGATTCGGTTCGGGCGACCTGTCGTTCTATCGCGACATCGCCGCCATGGACTCCGGCCCCGGATTCCTGAATGGGATCCTATCGCTTTTCTTTAACTCAACCGCACCGCAGTATCAATACGCCACCGAGAGTCAGGCGAGCTTGGCTTATTTTCACCGAGCCCAAGCATCAGAGCTAATCTCGGAAATCGACAAGCGATTCCCGAACTCGGCGGCGCGTGCTGCGCTACACGCAAAGCTGATCGAAGCCTACGTTACATACGGCGACGATGCTGGCGTTCTTCGATCCGGTCGCGCATTCCTCACCGCATTTGCGAAGGCCGAGCAGCGCTCGCAAGTCGCGTTGGCGATGGCCGATGCATATGCTCGCCAGAATCAGACGAAGGAGGAGTTCGCCATTTATGACGACCTCCTGAAAGAACTCGCCACTGCCGCCGGCAACGTCCCGCTGGGGGAGAACAAGAGCACGCCCGGTGCGCGTTCGCCCGAATACGCACGCATCTTGGAGCGTTACGTCGGTCGCCTGGTGGCGCTGAAACGACCGCTCGAAGCGCTCGCTCTGTATCGCCGCGAGATCGATCGCAATCCCAGCGACCCCGGCCTTTATGAGCGACTCACCGGCTTCCTCGATCAGAACAAAATGGGTGCCGAAGCGGAGCAGGTTTACCGCAAGGCCATGGCGCAATTTCAGGATCGAACCTGGAGTCACAAACTCGCACGCTGGTATCTCAGCCGCAAGCAGACCGCGCAATTCGACCTGCTCACGCGCGACGTAGTGAAGATATTCTCCGGGACCGAGATGGAATCGTACCTCACCGCCGCGGCACAAGGGCAGCCGCTCGCGCCTGTGCTCTATCGTCAAGTCAACCTGTACGCACATCAGCGCTTTCCGTATGACTTGATGTTCGTGCGAAACTTGCTGGGCGCTTACGGCACACGAGGCACTGCTGACCCCATTGCAAGCGAGGCGCTCCTGCGAACCTATTGGTTCTACGCGCCGGATCTGCGCGACCGCTTCTTCGAACTGCTCTCCCGCACTGGCAAGCTGAAGACGGAGCTGGCCGCGTTGCCAAAAATCGATGCGTCGAATAATCCGGCGGCGACCCGATTTGCGGCGGAAGCCGAGGCATGGCAATGCCATTTCGAAAAGGCCGCGCCGATGTTCCGAGCCGTGGCGGCGGAATTTCCGGGCGAGGCTGAAGAGCAGACGCGCACGGCCAATTTATATCGCTCGCTGGCCGATACTGAAACGGCGGCCAATTTAGAGCAGAACGTGACAAAGTTCGCCCCGCGCGATTCCGGTTCGCTGGCGCGCATGGGCGACATTTATGCCGACCGCGATCAGTTCAATCGCGCGGCCCCGTTCTGGAACCGAATCGCAACCATAGATCCTGGCAAGCCTGACGGGTACATCGAAGCGGCCACCGTTTATTGGGACTACTACCGATTCGACGACGCCTTGCGGTTGATTGCCGAGGGCCGTCGGAAGCTGAACAATCCGAAATTGTACGCCTACGAAGCCGGGGCGATCTACGAGAACCGGCGCGAGTACGATAAGGCTGTCAACGAGTATGCGCAAGGAGATGGACCCTCACGAACCCGCTTGGTGCAGTTGGCTCGCAGGCCCTCGCAACGCGCGCTCATCGACGATCTCACGTCCAAAACGGCCTCGGGTCCCAACGCGAACCTAGCGGCGGTTTCGCTTCGGACCGAGGTGCTCAAGGCCGAGAATCGCGCTGATGAAATTCGCCAGTTCCTGCTGACCACGGCTGGCGTCACCACGTCAGCGGAGGTGTTGCAGTTCATCGACGATAACGCCGTGGCTCGGGGGTTGGACCAAGTGCGCGAGCAAGGCAGGCTGCGGCGAATCGCGTTGGCGACGGACCCGGTGGAGCGCATGCAGGCGCAGATCGAGATGGTTCACTACTATGAGGGTCGGCATGAAACTGCTGCTGCAACTCGCATCGTGGACGATCTGTACCGGGCAAATCCGACTGTCTTGGGAGTCGTGAGAGCAGCGGTCGATTATCATTGGCGTGCCAAGGATTCGAAACATGCGGTGGACCTGCTCACTCAGGCGGCAGGCCAAGCGCAGCCCGAATATAGAGATCCGTTCACGCTTGAGGCCGCGCGCAAGGCTACGGAATCCGGCGATTATCCTCGCGCCCGCGCGTTGCTGGCGCCACTGTTGAAGATCGCCCCATCCGAGCCCCGCTACGTAGCCGCCATGGCCGATACCTACGCTCGTCAAGGCGATGACGCAGGGCTCCGCGATTTTTTTGGCGAACGCCTGAAGAATGAAAAGACCGAACGCGCTGCGGAGTTGAGGCGAGCATTGATTCCGGTGTTGACCCGCATGAAAGATTACACCGGCGCGGTGGATCAGTACATCGAGGTGCTGAACCGCTACCCCGAGGATGCGGATCTGGCGCGCGAAGCCGCGCAGTACGCAGAAGCCCACGGACGCGGGGCGCAACTGGTGTCCTATTACGAGAATGCTCGCAAGCAATCGCCCAAGGATTTTCGCTGGGCCATGGTGCAGGCGCGAGTTCAATCCCAGTTGGAGGATTTTCCGGCGTCCGTTGCGGCCTACGCTGCCGCAGCCGATCTGCGGCCGGATCGCTTGGAATTTTACGTGGAGCGCGCCGGACTCGAAGAGCGCTTGTTCCGATTTGATGACGCCGCGTCCACCTACGCCAAACTCTATGATCTGAGTTATCGCAATTCGCAGTGGATGCAGAGTGTGGCGGCGGTGCGAGCGCGTCAAGGCCAAGTGGAAGCGGCGGTGAAGGCTCTGAATACGGCGCTGATTGATGGCCGGCCCGCCAAGCCGGAAGCGTTCTTCGCTGTTGCGCAGCGGCTGGAGTCTTGGAACATGCTGCCGCAAGCCCGGGAATATGCCTTGAAAGGCGTGAATGCGGCTGGGCCCTCGCTGTTGACCGATTATTCCTCCGGCGCCCAGACCTATGTCCGAGTGATGACGAGACTCCGCCAGTACGATGCCGCGTACCGAACGTTAGCTGCGCTGACCCCAGGCAAGCCGCTCGACGCCTCCGTTCTGCAGTCCATGGGATTGGCAGTCGGGCAGTACTTTACACCCGAAGAAAAATCGGCGTTCGCGGCCTTCATCGGAACTCGGCTGCAAACATTTCTGCCAGCGATCCAGAGCGGCGGACTCAATGATTTGCAGGCGCGGGCTCTTGCGCGACGACCCGCTGAACTGGTGGCGCTTCAAACCAAGCGTCTGCAGTTTGCAGAGCTAGGCGCGCAACTCGAGGCTTATTGGAAATCGCTTGCGCCGGAAGCCGAGAACCGCGACTCCTATCTCGACTTGGCAGCCTTCAATTTTCGGGCGGCGGGGGATTCGGCTGGGGAGCTTCGGGTTCTGACACTGAAGAATCAGCAGGGAGCCCTTTCGGGTCCGCCGCTGGATCGATTTGCCGAATTAGTCGCGCGGAACGCGCAGTGGGCTGATGCGATGGCATCCGGCGATGCTCCCGAGGAAGTACGGAACGCCGTGACGAATGCCGCACTGAAGAACGCGACGGAAGCGCGGGCATTGCAGGCCATCGCCGCTCGTGGGCGCGGACTTCCGCCTGTTTGGACCCGCGCCTACACGGGACTGACTGGTCTCTATCTCGCCGCGAACACTCCGGCCGTCAATCAAGCCTTCCGCGATGCTCTTGGAATCGGAACCATCGGCGATAGGCTGGGGAAGCCAGTGAATCGCGATCAGCAACTCGCGGGCGACCTCTGGTTTTACTATGGCTCACGCTATGGCGAGTATCTCGACGTTACGAAGCAGGCGAATGCGGAAGACTATCGCTCGTCTGGAGTGGAAGCACGGCCGGGTGCCTCCGATGCCTACTTTCAACTTGCCGAAACGTATCGTCAAACGAGCCAGCCAGACCGAGCGATGGCCGAATATCGACACGCTCTTGAGCTGAATGCCAATCGAGCCGATGCACACGATCGCATGGCGGTGGCGCTCGCGTTGCAAGGCAAGCGGGACGATGCCATCGCTGAGTTCCGAGCGGCCCTGAACGCCTCCGCGCGTCAGCAAGACCAGCGTCGGGTAGCCGAGAGTTTTTGGACCGATCTTCAAACCACACTCGAAGATATCGGA
The DNA here is from genome assembly GCA_038225555.1 of Bryobacterales bacterium. GTDB lineage: Bacteria > Acidobacteriota > Terriglobia > Bryobacterales > Bryobacteraceae > JANXQZ01. The sequence continues at coordinate 106,908 of JBBRRB010000012.1, read as the reverse complement.
ACCGCAAAATTGCAGGTCGCGCTAAAGCCCGACGTTGACCGCGTTCTGCGCACGTACGTTCGGCGCAATGGAAATTACCGCGCGGAAAGCCTGCTGCAGCCGATTGGGGTTCTTTGGTTGATTGACCTGAGTCGTTCGGCTCCGGAACCTGCTGCGTTTCTTTCCGCAGTGGTGAATGCCGATTGGATCCCTGAGGCGCAGCGGGCAGCCGTGTACCGGGCGATGATCGATGCCGCGCGGGTGAAACCGGAGATGGAGCAGGACCTCCGCAAATATCAAATCGACTTCATCAATTATCTGCTTGAACATAAGCGCGGACAGGAAGCTCAGCCGATTCTGTCCGAGATCCCGACCAAGCATACGGCTCTGGAAGTCCGCATTGCGGCGCAGACAAATGGCCTAACCGCATTGCTGAAACGCTATGCGGCCGATCCGGATCCTGCCGGAAAACTCGAGGAAATTCGCAATGCTGCAACGGAGGTGGAGAAAGCCGGCAACCACGCGGCTGCTCGGCAGATCCTGGAGTTCGTCTATACCAAGCAGATTGACGCGCGGCTCTTAAGTGTAGGAGTGTTTACGGGGTTGGCCGAGATCCGGATCGAGCAGGGCGACATTCCAGCCGCGGTGGCGCTGCTTCGCCGTATGACGATGATCGTGGGCGAGCCCTTCGACAACCTGATGGACGCGGCTACGCTGCTGATCAGGACCGGGCATCCCAAGGAAGCCATTCCCTTTCTGGAGCAACGCGTGAAGGCTGTACCGTGGGACGCTGCGGCTCGTGTCCAATTGGCGAAAGCTCAAACTGCTGCGGATGCCCTGAGGTCTGTGGCCCTTTCGAACGACGCGACTTACGAAGCGCGAGCAACCGCGGCGAGGGCGCTGTCGGAATTAAAGGCACCTCCAGTGACCGGCACCTCGGGAGAACTCGCCCTCCTATCGGGGCCGGGGATCGCGCCAGCGCAAGCCGAAAAAGCCTATTTCTACGACGCCCGCATACAAGCCGCCGCGCAAAGCCGCGATCCAGCCGTAAAGATCCGACTGCTCCGTGCCGCGATCGCAATCGACCCGGGTCCGGAGAAGCCGAAATTCGATCTGATTCGTGAGGCCATCGCCTCCAAACGATGGCAGCTCGCAATCGCAGCCGCAACCGGGTTGCCTCCAGGCGAATTTGCGAAAGGTCTGGCGAAGGCGCACGAAGCGCTTGGTGACCTGGAAGCAGCGGAGTCTCTCTACCGCTTGGCGTCGTCCGATACGGACGTAAAGCGAGTGCAAGCGGCGCTGAAAGTACAAGCGGCGAACGACGCCCGGCGTCCAGTGATCACGCAAAATCTGGAGCAGGATCACGCGGTGCGGTCTCGGCTGGTTGGAGGCATTCGATGAAGCGTGCGTTAGTCATCTTCGGGCTGCTGGCGCTGGCCGTGTGGATGGCTGCGCAGGTGGGTGGCGGCACTCCCCGGCCCGTGGCGGCGCTCTTCCCCGCAGGCCCGGCGCTGTACCTGGAAGCCAAGGATTTCCAGTCCCTGATGAACGGGTGGAACAATTCCGCAGAGAAACGGTTGTGGCTGGCGAGCGATCAATATGAGGTGTTTTCGCGATCTAACCTGCTTCTAAAATTGCAGCGCGCGCAAGGCGAGTTCGCCGCTGCGGCTGGCGTGCCTCCGGATCTGGCGCTGCTCTCAAACGTGGCGGGTGCCGAATCGGCGTTGGCCATTTACGATATCGGCAAGCTCGAATTTCTGTATATCACGCGTATGCCTGCGGCCCGAATTACCGATAGCGCCCTTTGGAAGACACGCGGAAAGTACGAGCCGCGCAAATCCTCCGGCCTGGATTATTACGTCAAGTACGACAAGACGTCCCAGCGAGTGGCAGCGTTCGCTTCGGCAAAAGATTACCTGATGCTAGCTACCCGCGAGGACTTGTTAGCTGGCGCGCTAGCTCTTCTGGCAGCTCAAAATGCAACGGGGATGACGGCCGAACCCTGGTACGCGCAGTCGGCGCAAGCGGCGAAAACTCCGGGCGAATTGAGGCTGGTGCTGAACCTGCCTCGCCTGCTGCAAAGTCCCTACATGCGGTCGTACTGGATTCAGCGCAATGCTTCGGAGTTAAAACAATTCAGCTCGGCTGTGTCGGACGTTACGCGTACCCCTGCCTCCATCGCCGAGAACCGCCTCCTGTTTCGAGTCGCGGAAGAAACGCCGTCATGGAACGAGGATGCAGTCTCGCAAATCGTGCGCGTAGTTCCTGCCAACGCGGGAGTGTATCGCGCCTGGGCATCCCCGACGGCGGAGCAGGCTTTTGAGCTGATGCGCGCAAAGATTCTAGAGCCGCAACCAGGCAGCGGTCCGGAGAGCTATCGGGCACCCGTTACGCAATCTCTGGACTCAGTGGTCGGCACGGAGGCGGATCTCGAAACACGAATAGACGAAGCCCCGCTTGCCATCGGACCGAGCTCGCTTCCTGACGACGCGCGAAAGCTGCTCGCCTCAACGAAACTGCAAGCGATGCTGTACGTCGGCGGCACTCGCTTGTTGCCGGACGGCGTTTTCGTGGGGATCGATTCGGCCGTGGTTCTGCTGGGCGCATCGAATTGGGACGCCGCCGCCGCGAAAGCTGCCTTCAACGCACAAGGAGCTATTGCCACGAGCGGACCGCTGCTCATTCTCGCGAACCGACCGGAGTTTCTCCAAGCCATTCTCGCCGGTGTTGGCAATCCTCCTTCGGCACTTCGCGCTCGCTACGCAGCGGCATACCAACACGGCCGAGAGCTCGCCAACTTCGAAAAGATGATGCGGCTGATCGATAACCCGCTCCGGTCTGGCGACAACCCGATGTTCTTCTCGCAGACCGTCGGAAGCTTTGGTCAATCCATGCTCGGCCGCCTTGACTCGGCTTCCGTCGTGGTGCATGACGCAGGCGCCACAGTCTCTCAGAACGTGGTCTACAAGCTGAAGCCATGACGCGGCGCGTTGCGATGCTGATGCTTGCCAGACTGGCAAAACGCCCCGAGCGCTCCATCCTGCAAGTGGAAATTCGAACGGGGTACTTGCTGGAGAATGACTGGCAGAACCCGGACAAGCCCGTACCAGGCGGATCGCTTTTGAAGCCTTTCGTTGCTCTCGCTTATGGAGCATCGCATGGCTTCGCATTCCCGGAGTTTACGTGCAAGCGATGCTGGAAGGCGGAAGGACACGGGCGCATCAATTTCACCCAGGCGGTCGCGTATTCGTGCAACGCTTATTTCCTGGAACTGGCTCGAGTTTGTCCGGCTGACGAGGTAGCCAGGGTCGCCACGGATTATGGATTGTCCGCGCCCCTATCCAACGACCCCCACGCATGGATCGGGTTGGGTGATGGCTGGCAAGTCTCGCCATTCAGCCTGGTCCGCGCGTATTGCGAATTAGCACTCCGCCGAACCCAGCCTGGACCCGCCGCGATTCTAAAGGGGATGCGTTCATCGGCTCGCTACGGCACCGCGCGCGCTATTGGAGTCGACGTGTTCGCCAAGACCGGTACTGCCTCGTGTTCACACCATCCAAGAGGAAACGGAGATGGACTTGCAGCGGCGTTGTTTCCCGCAGATTCACCGCGCCGCGCGATCCTGGTGGGCATGCACGACCGGCCTGGTTCCGAAGCCGCTCGCGCCGCCGGTGAGCTTATCGCAGCGGAGGGACTTGGTCCCGGAACACATACCCGAGCGTCTTATAAATAAGCTTCGCAGCCAGGAAACTCGACGCATTGCTAGTCGATGAGCGGCATAGTTCCACCAAGTCCATCCCCACCACATTTCGCTTTTCGGCCAGCATTCGCAAGAAGCCCAGCACCTCGTACCACATCAACCCGCCTGGCTCGGGAGTGCCCGTGTCAGGAACTAAACTAGGGTCCAGCCCATCAATATCGAGCGTCAAATACACATCCTCGCTCAGTGCATCCACAGCCCGTTCTACCCAGTCCGTCCGGCCCACAATATCCTGAGCGTAAAAGACCCGAGTAGGCAAGCCAGGGATCGCGAGCGCCTCTTCTGAAGAGAGAGATCGAATTCCAACCTGGACCGCTGGACACGCCTCAACCACTCTACGCATGGCACAAGCATGACTCAGCCCGGTGCCTTCGTAACTATCTCGCAGGTCCGCATGCGCGTCGATCTGCAGAACCGACAGCCTTGGAAACTTTTCCCGAAACGCCCGAACCACGGGTGGCGAAATGGAATGCTCGCCTCCCAACATGCACACGAACTTGCCCGTGTCCAGCAATCGCCCAGCCTCTTGCTGCAACGCCGCCATCATCGCCGCAGGCTCGCGTTCCGCGTCCATCGCAGGCAGCGTGTGAATGCCAATCGCCGCGGTTTCGCCCCCAAGCTCCTCATCGTAGGTCTCCATATAGCGAGACGCTTGAATGATTGCAGCCGGCCCCTCTTTCGTGCCGCGCCCGTAGCTCACAGTCTTCTCATACGGCACGGGCCAGATCAACACCTTCGAATTTTCGAAGTCCGACAAATGCGGGTCCAGCCCGCCATAGTTGAGAATCATTTGAATGTAAGCGTTACGTCCACGGTATGCTCGTCCGCATTGATCTTGCGCTCGAAGGCTGTATTCTTCAAATTGTCGAACAAGCCCATTTCCTTCACCCGTTCCAGAAAATGCTCCGGGTAATCCGGGTTGTAGGGCTTCCCGGGATAAAGTCCCCACAGTTTGCGGATCGTCGGCTCGGAAGTAATATCCAGACCCGCGATCGTCAGCTCATGAAAAGTAAACTGCGGACCCGTCTCGATCCGAAACGTCAAATCCACGGTCTTCTCCGCGTCATGAACATCGCGGCCCACTTCCGTCTTTACCTGCAAGTACCCAATGTGCTTGAAATGGTCCTCCAGCCGTCCTTGGGCCTTGCGCACGTCATCGAAATTCGCCAGAACGCCCGACTTAATCTTGACCAGGTTCTGCAGTTCGTCAACCTCGTTCGCCACCCCGGCAAACTTCACCTTGCCGAAATTGAATACCGGACCCTGCTCTACCTGTACCGTTACCGCAATCCCCTTCACGTCTTTGGCGGGCTCGCCCTCGATCTTGGGAAACGCCACCCGCACGCGCCCCACCGCCTCATAAAGCGGACGCACGGACGAATCCAGCAACTGGCGCATGCGAGGCTCGCTGTAGATGCTCCCGACCGCGACGCCATAGAGCGTGCTCTGCACTACTCCGGCCGGAATCTCGCCAGTATTCTTGGCAGTCACCTGCGCTACCGATGGCCGTGCCGTCGCGGGCCGGATGAGAATAATCAGGTCAGGCGGATTTTCCGAACTCAGTTTCGCGGTTACCGGTTGAGCATGATCGTGCGCCGCAAGGTATTGGCTCACCAGGTCAACGTAGTGAGCCAGCGATTCCTTGGTGGCGGAGATCTTCGGACCGAACAGCGGATCCTGCTGCTTCAGCCACGTGCGCAATTGCGCTTCATCCACGGGCAAATCTTCGAACAGGATCGGATAGAAAGCGTTCACTTCCACTACATCGATGCTTACGGCGATTCCCTTGCCTGCGGGAACGTACTTGTATGCGACGCTGTTAAAGATTCCGCTCGACATCAATCGTTCGTGCGCCGCATCCAGTGCCTTTTTGCCGGCAATCTCGCCGACTCGCAATTGGGCAATTTGCAGCACCTGCTCCGACGTGTAATTGTGGTTGCCTGCGACGGCGATGGTCATGATCGGCCACGCATCCGGGTCTACCGTGGCAGCCGGTGCTGCGGTTGGCTTCTTCGCTCTGCGAGTTTGAGCGGGCAGCAGCAGGGAACTGGCGAGAAAGAGAACGATTAGCGTGCGCAATCTACTTTTATTCCAACATATGTAGGGAACTCACAATTGCGGTATATTGCAGCCTGACATGTTCAAAATAGCATTCGTCTCCTCGAAATCCGATCCACACGCCTTGCGGGAGGCGGGGCTGGACAAAGTGGGGCGGACGCCCTCGTCCGCGCGCGATCCCCTCATCGCGCTCTCAAATGGAAGCGTTTCCGTTGTGAACCGGGAGGCCGAGTAGATGACTACCATTCGCGCGATATCACTGCTGCTTGCATCCCTGCCCGCGCTCGCACAAACTCAGCCGGATGGGTGGCTTGACCCGGCGCGCCTAAAATTGATCCACCCCCGCCTGCAGGAGCTGGTGGATAAACAGACCATCCCGGGCGCGGTCGCGCTGGTGGCTCGCCGCGGCGAGATCGGCTTAGTCGATGCCGTCGGCTGGCGCGATGTGGAGGGCAAGAAGCCCATGACCACGGACTCGATATTCCAGATCATGTCGATGACGAAGAATTTCACAGGCGTTGCGATCATGATGCTGGTGGAAGAGGGCAAACTGGAACTGCGGCGACCCGTGGAGGATTACCTTCCCGAGTTCAAAGGCCAGCTCGTAGAGGAGAGGCTGCCCAACGGCAATACTGCCGCACACGCGCCTGCGCATCCCCCCATGGTGTGGCAGTTGATGGCCCACACTTCCGGGCTTGCGGGCGACCCGGACGGCGAGCTGAGCGACAACCCTCGCACGCTCCGAGTCCCGCTCGCGGAGGCGGTTCGCTTCTACGGGCATGAGCGGCTGCAGTTCGAACCCGGAACGCGTTGGCGCTACAGCAACATGGGCATCGCTGCGCTCGGCCGCATTGTGGAGGTGGTCTCCGGCGAGGAGTATGTGCATTTCATCGAGACCCGCATTCTGAATCCCCTGGGGATGAAGGATACGTTCTTCTTCGCCCCTGACGATAAGAAGGACCGCATCGCCTTGGTTTACAAACACGCCGATGGCAGACTGGTGCGTTCGGGTGCGGAGGTACTGGCCGGCGATCCCGCCAAGTATCGACCCAACGCGAAATATCCCGCGCCGGAGTTCGGCCTTTACTCGACCGCGCCCGATCTTTTGAAGTTTTACCAGATGCTGCTCAATGGCGGGTCGTCCGGCGGGAAGCATTACCTGTCGCGCCAGTCGATTGAGACGATGACGCGCGTGTTTACTCCGCAGGTGAATCCATCAGGCTGGCTGGGTGGGACGGGTTATGGACTGACGTTTGAGATAATCGACAAGCCCGAGGGCACTTTGCTCTTGCACTCGCCAGGCACCTTCGGACACGGCGGCGCGTTTGGTACCGAGGGTTGGATCGATCCGAAAAATGATCTGATTCGGATCGTTCTGGTTCAGGTGTCGGACGGTTCCGGCGGGGCCGCGCGTTCTGTGGTGATGCAAGTTGGGGCAGCCGCCGTTGAGAGATAACCCAAACCCAGTAGCACAAATCTCCAAAATGTTTTTATTGAGAACAAGCCTCTTACCGCACACCCTTCCCCCATTTCCCCCTCATTCCCTTGACACCGCCCCTATATTCAAATCAGAATGAGTTCCCAAGCACAAGCCGCTTCCAATCGCGAGAACGCGCAAGCAAGCACCGGCCCTGTCACGGACGCCGGCAAATCCGCCTCCAGCCAGAACGCTCCCACCCATGGACTCTCCTCCGGCTTCTCCATCCTCGCCGACGAAGATCCCGACAACTTCGAATCGCTAGTCGAGCGCATCATCATAGAAATGCAGCCGTCCACCGAGCATGAAGGCCTCCTCGTCGGTTTCATGGCCCAAGCCCGCTGGAAGCTCGGGCGCATTCAGAACATCGAAGCCGACCTGCTAGACCGATGCATTGCCGGCGAACCTGTCTCCGCCCAACTCGCCCTGATCATGCGTTATGCCGCCGCAGCCGAACGATCCTACTACAAGGCCCATGCCGAGTTCATGAAATCCAGGAGCCAGCAGACCAACCACGAGCAAGCGGAACTCAATCGAGCTATCGAAAACTATGTGAACGCTCCTCCCGGCCAAGCCAAGGCGGCCACTCTCAAGTTCACTCAGCCGGTTCAAACCCCGGAGTTCAAGACGGCCGCGCCGGATTTGGCTTCGTTTCGCAAAACGGGCAACACCGATAAGGCGAGCGGTAAGGATCCTGGTTGAATCGTCCCGGGTCGTTCCTCGGCCCGTAGTAGATGTGGGGCAAACTCGAAGAGCGGGTTTCCTGCCCCACCATGCGAAGATAATATTCCCATGAGAAATGTTTTGCTTTGGACGTTCGCGTTCACTCTTGCGGCGGCCACTCAACCCAATCCGGCCATGTGGTCGGGCCTGCGCTATCGCATGATCGGACCTGAACGCGGAGGTCGCGTCACCACCGTCACGGGCGTGCCTTCGCAGCCCTACACCTTCTACATGGGGTCCACTGGCGGGGGCGTGTGGAAAACAACGGATGCGGGCCATTCCTGGGTCAACGTATCCGACGGCTTCTTCGCCGCTGCTTCCATGGGAGCAGTGGAAGTGTCACTTTCGAATCCGAATATCGTTTATGCGGGGACGGGATCTTCAAAGATTCGCAGCAATGTATCGATCGGTCGCGGTATTTATAAGTCCGGGGACGCTGGCAAGACATGGACGTTCTCCGGGCTGCGCGATGTCGGCCAGATCGCCACGGTGCGCATCCATCCATCGAATCCCGACATCGTGTATGTCGCGGCGACTGGCAATCCGTTCGTCCCTAACAAGGAGCGCGGCGTGTATCGCACAAATGATGGCGGCAAGTCGTGGAAGCTCGTGCTGTCCGTGTCCGACACGGCTGGCGCGGCCGATCTCGAGTTGCAGCCAGGTAGCCCGAACGTGCTCTTTGCTTGCATGTGGCATGGACAGCGCAAGCCTTGGACCATCATCAGCGGCGCGCGCGAGGGCGGCCTCTACAAGAGTACGGATGGCGGCGATAAGTGGACGAAACTCGGGGGCGGATTACCGAGCGATCTGTTCGGCCGCAGCAATGTGGCAATCTCGGCGGCCAATCCGAATCGTATCTACGCGTTGATCGAAGCGAAGCCAGGGTCGGGTCTGTACCGGTCGGACGACAGCGGAGCTACTTGGGCGCTCGTGAACAAATCGGCTTCGATCATCACGAGGCCCTTCTACTACACCACCATCGGCGCGGATCCAAATAACGCGGACGTCGTGTGGGTGGGAGACGAAGGCTGGTTCAAGAGCATCGATGGCGGCAAGACATTCCAGTCCTCGCCGGTTCCTCATGGCGACAACCACGACGTGTGGATCAATCCAAAAAATTCGCAGTTCATGATCCAGGGCAACGACGGGGGCGCGAACGTTTCGCTCGATGGAGGCAAGACTTGGAGCACGCAGGCGAACCAGCCCACTGCCGAGATATACCAAGTCGCGGTCGATAATCAGTATCCGTACCGCGTGTATGGCGCGCAGCAGGACAATACCACTGTGATCGCGCCCAGCCTCGCGCTCGGCAACGGGCAGGACTTCCGCGTCGGCCCTGGCTGCGAAACGGGACCAATCATTCCCGATCCAGCCAACGCCGACATTGTCTACGGCGGCTGCAAGGGCCAGTTCAGCCGACAGAATTTGAACACGAACGATGAAGAGCGGTACTGGATTGGAGGGCAGTCGCTATATGGAAACCCGGGCGGGGAACTCATGTACCGCTTTCAGCGCGTCTCTCCGATGGAGGTTTCGCCGCACAAACCAGTAGCCGTTTACTATGGTTCTCAATTCGTTCATCGCACCCGAGACGGCGGGGTCACTTGGGAGAAGATTAGCCCGGACTTGACGGCTCACCCGCCCGAAGGCCAAGGAGCGAGCGGCGAGCCCATCACGCGCGACGCTACTGGCGAGGAGGTCTACAGCACGCTCTATTCTATTCGCGAGTCGCCCGTTAGGAAGGGGCTGATTTGGACTGGCTCGAACGACGGACTTATTTTCGTGACCCAGAACGACGGTAAGACCTGGACGAATGTAACGCCTCCAGCCTTGCAGCCGGGCGGACGCGTGCAGAATATCGAGCCGAGCCCGCGTCGTGCCGGAACTGCCTACGCGGCCATCTACCGTTACTTGCTTGGCGACTTTGCGCCCTACATTTACCGCACGGACGATTTCGGCAAGAGTTGGACGCGACTCACCGACGGGACCAACGGAATCGCCGCCGATGAGCCGACCCGCGTTGTTCGCGAAGATCCGGATCGCGAAGGACTGCTTTACGCTGGCACTGAATTCGGGATTTATGTTTCCTTCGACAAGGGCGGCAGGTGGCAGCCGTTTCAGATGAATCTGCCGGTAACGCCAGTCACTGACATCAAGGTGGCGCACAAGGATCTGGTGGTTTCTACACAAGGCCGGTCCTTCTGGATACTGGATAATTTGACGCCGCTTCATCAGGCCGGCGACAAGCTGACCGCTTCACAGGCCTATCTGTTTGCGCCGCGCGAAGCCGTGCGAACAACGGTTCGGGGTGGGCTCGAAGGTTTAGGCCCGGCCCGATCGGGTCTTCAGTATCCCCGCCCGGGCGCGGCAATCGACTATTATCTGGCAAGCGCCTCGTCCGATGAGATCACGATGGAAGTCCTCGACGGAGCAGGGAAGGTGGTGCGCAAGATTACAAGCGCTGCGCCCAAAGCTGAAGAGGCCGCGCCCAGCGAAGAGGACGAGAGCGGCTTCCGTCCACGCGCCGTGCCAGTCAGGTTAGAGCAGGGTCCAGGCATGCATCGTTTCACTTGGGATCTGCGCTATCCGGGTCCGTGGCAAAGCAAGACGCGCCCGGAAGGCCCAAACGGGCCGATGGCGGTGCCTGGAAAGTATACGGTCCGGCTGACGGCGGGCGCATGGAGCGCCACTCAGCCACTCACGATCATCGAAGATCCGCGCGTCACCAAGGATGGGGTCGCCACGGCCGATCTGCGTGAACAGTTCGAGCATAACGCGCGCGTTCGCGATCTGGTGAGCGACGTGAACAAAGCGGTAGCGCGCGTCAAGGCCGCTCCCAAAATCGGCGCGGCTCGATCAGCTCGCGTCGCGGCTGATCACTCCGCCGATTCGGTATAGCAAGCCCGAATTGCAAACTCACATCACGTATCTGTACACGCTGACCAACGCCACCGATCAGAAAATCGGGCGCGATGCGATCGAACGATACAACGTGTTGCGCAAAGAACTCGATACCCGCCTTGCTGAACTGAACGCCCTCTTGGGACCCGAGTAGCGTGCGGGAATTTTGGCCGGACATCCGCCAAGCGCTGAGACAGATCAGACGCCGCCCGGCATTTTCGCTGATCTGCATCGTCGTGCTCGCCTTTGGTCTAGGCGCATCAACTGCAATTTTCTCGGTTCTGTATTCGGCGGTCCTCAAGCCTCTTCCTTACCCCGAACCGGATCGCCTGGTAGCCGTTCACAACCGCTATCCGCAATTGCATCTGACGAGAATCGGCGCGTCTCCTCGAGATTATTTCGACCTGGCCGAGCATCACGAGTTGTTCGCTGACGCCGGAGTATTCTATTTCCTCGATTTGAGTCGCACGGGCGTGGATCGGCCCGAGAAAGTGAACGCTGTTGCCGTGAGCGCCAGTCTCTTCCGCACCCTGGGCATGGCGCCTGTAATGGGCGAAACTTTCAGCAGCCAGGAGGAAAGCTTTCACGGACCTCACGCGGTTATTTTAAGCGATGCGTATTGGCGCGCCGAGTTCGCGGCCGATCCAGGCGTTCTCAACCGCACCTTGCAGCTAAACGGCGAACTGTACCGAATCGCGGGCATCATGCCGGGAACGTTCCAATTCCCAAACAAGGTAACGCAGATGTGGGTGCCGATCACGTTCGATCCGGCGCAAACACGGCGCGGCTCCAATCAAGCGCATTTCTTGCGGATGTATGGTCGTCTCGCTCCGGGTGTTGGTTTCGAACAAGCCTCGGCACGCATGGACGAACTCAGCCGCCAGATGCCCCTGGAGCACCCCGAGGATTATCCGCCCGCTCTCGAAAAACAGGGCTGGCGATTCTTCCTGCTGCCGATGGACAAAGATAATGACGGCTCGCTTCGTCGCTGGCTTTACATATTGTTCGCGGCGGTGATTTGTCTACTCGTCATTGTGGGCTCGAACGTGGCGGGATTGCTGCTTGTGCGCGCCACCGAGCGGCGCTTCGAGCTTTCCATCCGAAGGGCTTTGGGAGCGAGCCGATTTCGCGTGGCGCGGCAAGTGCTCACGGAGATTCTGTTGTTGGCAGTCGCGGGAGGAATCGGGGCATGCTGGATCGCTGAGGGAGGGGTGAAAATGCTCGCGGAATATGCGCACGCGGGCGAGCCTCAGTTGGAGTTGCCAGCATTGTTGTTCCTCGTTGTTACCACGCTCTTGACGGGGCTGGCGTGCGGGTTGTACCCCGCTTGGCTCGCAACTCGCGTCACGGTGTCCCGAGGCCTCAAAGAAGGAGGGCATCAGCGCACTGCAAGCGGGGCGCAACAACGGCTTCGGCATTCTCTGATAGTGGGACAAGTTGCCATCGCCACAACCCTGCTCATCGGCGGGGGCCTCCTGATTCGCAGCCTGTTCAGGATTCTGGATACCTCGCCTGGCTTTGAAGCCCGCAACGTGCTCACCTTGCAAGTGAGCCTGCCCAGGGCGCGGTACCCAAACAATGAATCGCGCGGACGATTCTACCAGGCTTTGCTCGAGCGGATCGCCCGCTCCCCCGGCGTGGAGGACGCGTCGGCTTGCACTCAATTGCCATTCGGCTATGGCGAAAGCGTAAACACTTTCGAGATCCTGGGGAGGCCGAAGCCGCGCGTGGACCCGTACGCGATTCTCAACAATGTTCTCCCGGGTTTCTTTCAGACGATGCGCATCCCGTTGCTGACGGGCCGCGGGTTGAACGGCCAGGATCGTGCCGGAGCGCAGCCGGTTACTGTCATTGACGACGTGATGGCCAAGCGCTTCTTCCCTGGGAAAGATCCCGTTGGGCAGCAAATCAAGATGGCGTGGGACAAGCCTTTCACCATTGTCGGCGTGGTGGGAAGCGTAAAGACGTCGGGGCTGGACTTAGAAACCCGCCCGGTTCTATATTTCAGTGCGCTGCAATATCCGAGCACGGATATGTCGCTGGTGATTCGCAGTCCGCTGACAACTGACTCGATGACGGCGACGGTTCGACAACTGGTCACGGAAGCGGACAAGGATCAGCCCGTATACAACATCGCGCCCATGCAGACTTGGATTGACCGATCGCTCGAAACAAGGCGTCTGGTGGTCTCCCTGATCCTGGTTTTCGCTGCCGCCGGCACGCTTCTAGCGGCACTCGGGCTCTACGGCGTACTCGCATACACCATCGCCCTCAGGCGGCGCGAGATCGGGATTCGCATGGTGCTGGGAGCGAATAGCGGCCTGATCGCGTCGTCTATCGCGCGCAGGGGAATGGTGCTGGTCTTCTCCGGACTGATTATTGGTTCGGCGGGCGCGCTTGCGGTCAATCGTTATATTGCGAGCCAGCTCTATGGCGCCAGCTCCCGAGATGGATTAACCTGGGTGGCGGTCATTTGCGTTGTGACCGTCACAGGCTTGCTCGCCAGCGCCATTCCCGCCTGGAGAGCGGCTCACTTCGATCCGATGGAAGCGCTCCGGGAAGAGTAGCAACTCAACATGATTCAGCGATCGCCCGTCATGCCGAGCCATTCGCCATACGGTTCATCTTCCTTTTGGTCGGAGCCAAGCCGAAGGACGTTTCCATCCAAATCTTCGATTTGCATTTCGAATGACCAGGGATAATTTGTAGGCGGGTGGCGAACTCGCGCACCCCTGGCGCGATAATCGTCGAAAAGGGCTTGGGCATCGGCGACGCCAATCCACACCCACGTTCCTGGGTGACCTTGGTCGCCTTCACACAGGAAAATGCTCGTGCGGTCTCGCGATACGGATGCGAAGATTCCAGGTTGCTGCCAATCGATTTTGAAACCGAGCACGTCGACATAGTATTTAATGCTGGCCGATAGGCTCCGAACGGGCAGTATCGGAGTGGCCCCTTCAAATTTAATTGCGTCCATTGATGCCGCTATTGTAGATCATCGGGGCGCGGAGCGGAACAACGGATCCCGCTCCGTGAGGCTTGGAGATGGTCGTCTACTGCTTCGCTCGTTCGCGATGATGCATGCTCGCGAACTTCTGTTGTTGGTCGGGTGTAAGAATAGCGTTCAGCTTGGTAAGAGCCGCGGCGTGGACGGTCGCAAGCTGGGCCAATTGGGGCGCGTCGGTTTGAGCGAGTTGCTGCACTTCTTCGGGGGATTTGCCAGCATGCTCTTGCTTCAAGCTTTGCCTGATCGGCTTCGCGGCGGCGCGTTCTTCTTGGAAGATCGACATGGCTTGCTGCTTCTGCTGATCAGTCAAGTTGAGGGCAGCCGATAATTTCTCAAGGTGCGCCACGCCTTGATGTTGGCGGGTAGTTTGCGCGACGAGTAGGCCGCCAGCAGCGATTAGAGTCACGGTGAAGGCGGCGAAAATGGTCTTTGGGGTGTTCATTTTTCTCTCCTGCTTATAAGAACGAGAGATATTGAAAAGCGGCCTATGGCGATCTGGTAAAGCTTCGTAACAATCGCGAGTTGCGTTAACATGAATGAGCGGAGGCGTTGATGGCGAGCCAATCGGTCCCTTATCTCACACCTGATGATTATTTGGCGATTGAGGAGAAGGCCGAATTCAAGAGCGAATATCACAAGGGCGAGATGTTCGCGATGTCGGGAGCTAGTTGGCATCATAATTTGCTCACGTCGGAAATATTGTTCTTGTTGAAGCAGCAGTTGCGGGGAGACTCCTGCGCTGCCGTGGCAAGCGATATGCGCGTCCGCGTTTCGACTACCGGTCTGTACACCTACCCGGACGTGGTCATTGTATGCGGCAAACCGCAACTCGAACGCGACACGCTGCTGAACCCAACACTGATCGTCGAAGTACTGTCGCCGAGCACCGAGGGCTATGATCGGGGTCGCAAGTTCGACCATTACCAAAGGATCGAGTCGCTTGCCGAGTTTGTCACGGTCGCACAGGAACACGTCCAAGTTTTGGTCCACACACGGCAGTCCGATGGCCGCTGGCTGATAAGCTCAGCTACCAGCCTGGAAGCCAACGTTGAACTCGCCTCTATTGGCTGCACCATCCCGCTCGGGAAGCTCTACCAGCAGGTGCACTTCGACGACGAACTATCCTAGCTTCACACTTATGAGAACGCTACCTTCGATTCTCCTCACTCTGTTGATTCCCCAAATCGCCAATGCTCAACCGTTGCGCCTCGCCATCGCAGGACTCGTTCACGGCCACGTCGATGGATTTTTTCGGGCAGCCAAAGCCCATGGCAATGTCGACATTGTTGGAATCTTCGATCCTGACCCGGAACTGCACCACAAATATGCCCAGAAATATGGATTCGCAGAGTCCGTTTTCTTCACCGATCTGAAAAAGATGCTCGACCAGGTGAAACCGGAAGCAGTGGCCTCCTTCACCAACACCTACGATCATCCGGCGGTAGTGGAAGCCTGCGCAACCCGCCACATTCACGTGATGATGGAGAAGCCGCTCGCCGTCAGCATGGAGCACGCCCGCGCGATTCAAAAGGCCGCGGCGCGGGGCAACATTCATGTCATCGTGAATTACGAAACAACCTGGTACAAGAGCCACGGCGCTATCTGGGAGTTGATCCAGCAGCAGCACGCAGCGGGCGAGATCCGCAAGATGGTGGCGATGGATGGGCACCAGGGTCCCAAGGAGATTCACACGGGTCCCGAGTTCTTCAATTGGTTGAGCGATCCCGTGAAGAATGGCGCGGGCGCTCTATTCGATTTTGGCTGTTACGGCGCCAACCTGATGACGTGGATGATGGGGAATCAGCGCCCCCTCGCCGTGACCGCCATTACTCAGCACGACAAACCCGACATTTACCCGCGCGTTGATGATGAAGCCACGGTTCTGGTGCAATACCCCAAGGCGCAAGGCATCATTCAAGGCTCCTGGAATTGGCCGTTCAGCCGCAAGGATTTTGAGGTCTACGGCGCGTCCGGTTATGCGATCGCGACCGGTGGCGACGGCTTGCGCGTGAGACTCGGAAATAGCAAGGAAGAAACACGCACGCCAGAAATGCTGCCCGCCGACGAACGGGATTCCATCTCGTATCTGACGGCGGTGGTGCGAGGCCGCCTGAAGCCGTCCGGACTCTCTTCGCTTGAGAACAACATGGTGGTAACCGAAATACTGACGGCCGCCAGGGAATCGGCGAAGACAGGTCGAACGATTCAGTTCAAATAAGAAAGCAGTTTCGCGATCCCTGGCACAATCTGAAGAGTCACTTCGGCCCGTGGCTTCTTTGCCTCCAAAAGGAACGCCCTCTGGCTCAGGACCCAGCCCCTAGGCAAGGAGCGCCCAGTCTCGATTGAGTCGAGAGCGCGCAAACCCGCCGCCCCCAAGGCAGAAAGATCGGCAGACAGCGGCACCAGTTCCTGGATTAACTGATTGCCGTCGAGGGTGGGCCGCAGACGCACATCGTTATCACGCCAGCGGATGAGCCACGCGCGTACTTCCTTCCAATTCCGCCGCTCTACCTCTGTCAAGAAGAGCCGGGCCGAATCGCTTTCCGGGGCTGCCCCATCGCAGAGTCGATTGAGCGGAGTCTGCTGCGTGTAAACGCGGGTGCGCATTCGCAATCCCATTCGGACGGGTGCAACCACATCGGCAAGCACTCTAAGGGCCTCCACTGTACCGCCTCCACGCAGACGCTCTAATACTTTGCCGTAGCTTGAGACGTGCTGGAGCCCAAGTGTTTCAAGCTCCCCGCTCAAAATTGCAAGACGCCGATACATCGACGAAAGATCCTGGATTCCAAGAGGTGACCAAAGTCGTTCGGCCATTGCAGCCGTGCGCGGCCAGATGCGCGAGTCGACGTTTTCAGGAGTCAGGAACTCGCCCCAGGCGCAGACTTCGCCCCCTTCGATGCGGCCCTTGTCGGCATCGAGAGGGTCAGCGAGGTAGTGCTCTGCGGCGCTCTTCATTGCATCTAAATAATAAGGAGCGGAGAGCACCCCGTCGTATCCTAGGCGCCCAGCCTGCGCGAGCGACTTCCTCCCACGCCAGGATTGAATCAGCACGTCCTTGGGCAGGCTAGGATCCAGAATGTCGTCCCAACCTTCCATGCGCTTGCCATGTTTCTTCACAATCGACTGCAAGCGCGCATTGAAATACGCCTGCAGCACCTTGTTATCCGCCAACCCATGCTCCTTTTTGAATGACTGGATGTCAGCGTTCGAGTCCCAATGCCTGCCATTCACCTCGTCGCCTCCGATGTGAAAATATTCGTCGGGAAAAAGATTGGCCATCTCTCCGATAAATCCATCCAGGAACGTGTAAACGGATTCTCGAGTCGGGTCCAGGGTCGGCCTCAGATAACTCCACGTCCGCGCAATTTCATAAGGGCCGGGTGCGCTCCCCAGTTCTGGATAACCTGCCAGCCAGGAAGCGGTGTGGGCCGGCATATCGAATTCCGGCACCACGCGAATCCCTCGTTCACGGGCGTATGCCAGCGCCTGGCGTACTTGGTCCTGAGTATAGTAGTGGCCATCCGAACCCAGTTCGTGCAGCTTCGGAAAGCGCTTGCTCTCGACGCGAAAGCCTTGGTCGTCCGAGAGGTGCCAGTGGAAGACGTTCATCTTCACCGCCGCCATCCCGTCCAGATTCCGCAGGACCACCTCAAGCGGCATCCAGTGGCGGCAGACGTCTAGCAGCAGTCCGCGCCACGGGAAGCGCGGAGAGTCTTCGATCGCGACCGTGGTAGCGACAAACCCGCTGGTGCCGGGCTCGACAAGTTGGTAGAACGTCTCAAGGCCGCGCAGAATGCCGAGCGCGTTGGGAGCCGTCAAGCGCGCTTGCGACTGCGTCACCACAAGTTTGTAGCTTTCATCCTCGCCGAGTTTCTGAACTGGTTCGCCCGCGCGATCGCAGTGGATCGCTAGGGACCCGTGCTTTCCCGCTAGCGTATCGAAGCGCAACGGGGTGCCGGTCTTGGCCGCGAGCCGGGCTTCGAATCTTTTCACGGCCGCGCCCACCCGATCGTCTTCGCAGCCGTCGATCAGCACCTTGAAATCTCGGTTGATCGCCAGCTTGCCCGTTCCGATCGTGACCTTTGCCGGAACCGGCAGCAGGTCTTGAGCAGGCGCAGTCGTCAGCAGAAAGACGAGCGCGCAGTACCTCACGGCCTAAAGATTGAGATGGGGCTGATCGAAACGATGCGCCAATGCCTGCCCTGCTTCACCAGTTCGCAGTGGACGATTTCGCGTCGGGTTCGGGTGGGTCCGCCTGGCTGCAGACTGCGCAGCTCCAAGAACCAGTCGAGGTCAACCGTGCGTTTCTCGTCATCGCCCGATTCCTGCACCCAATCGACGGAACTGGCCACTCCGGAATCGAGTAGCAAAGCTTTAATATCCCGATGAAGCTCCTCATATTCAGGCAGCTTTCGATCGAACGCTTTCATGAACCCGGCGGCGTTGGGCGGATCCTCTGTAAGCGCGGCGGTCATGGAGGCGAACAGGTCGACGACATCGGTGTGAGTGTCCGCGAAGGCAACGCCGATAGCCAGAACCAGGCATAACCTACGTCCGATAGCTCGCATTGATTTCGATGTACTTTTCGGTCAAATCACAGGTCCAGAAGCGTGTTTCCGCCTTGTCCTTTCCCTTTATCTCAAACCGAATTTCGCAGTCGGGGGAATCCAGCTTTTGCTTCAACTCGGCTTCGTCGAAGTCCACCGCCAAGCCTTCATGGCAGACCGGGATGCCCTGAATTTCGATGTCCACTTTGTTCGGGTTAAGTTCCACGCCGGAATTCCCGGCCGCCGAGAGGATTCGGCCCCAGTTCGGATCGGATCCCGCAATCGCGGTCTTCACCAGCGGAGAGTTGGCGATGCTGCGGGCAATTCGTTCGGCGGTGTGGCTGTCTTCGGCGCCCGTGACGCGGATCTCGATCAGCTTTCGCGCTCCTTCCCCGTCCCGAGCAATCTGCTTGGCAAGGCTCTCCGCAACCTCGGCGACCGTCTCCGCTAAGGCCTCGCGATCCTTCTTGCCCGGGTTGACGTTCGAAGCCCCGTTTGCGATGAGAACCAAAATGTCATTGGTGGAAGTGTCGCCATCCACGCTGATCCGGTTGTAGCTTCTGTTCACCGCCGCGTCCAGCATTTCTTGAAGCTGACGAGGCGTAAGATCGGCATCGGTCATGATGAAGCCCAGCGTGGTAGCCATGTTCGGCTGAATCATGCCAGAGCCCTTCGTCATTCCCGCCACGCGGACGATTCCGTCTTTGAGAGCGACCTCACGGTCTGCCATTTTCACCGCCAGATCGGTTGTAAGCATGGCGCGGGCGACATCTTCGAAGCGGTCCGGCGAGAGACCGCGAACCAAACGCGGAAGCGCTTTGAGGATTAGCCGTTCATCCAACTCGACCCCGATTACGCCCGTCGACGCAGGCAGTACTTGCTCGGGATCCACCTTCAGCCTTTGCGCAAGAGCGGCGCACGTGTTCACCACCACCGTGGTTCCTGTACGGGTGGCGCAGTTCGCGTTCCCGGCGTTCACCAGAATAGCCTTGACGACTCCCTTCGACCGTTTCAGGTGCGTCCGGGCCATTTTCACGGGAGCGGCCTTCACCTGATTCTGCGTAAACACGGCAGCCGCTTTGGCCGGTGAATCGGACACGATCAGTCCGAGATCGTCCTTCTCCGTCTTGCGAATTCCCGCGAACACGGCTGAATATTTGTAGCCTAGCGGCAGATTCAATTCTTCTTCTCTCCAAAGATTTCATTTTCGACCAGATGTTGTCCGTTGAGGAAGGCCTCAGCGGTCATGCGCTTGCGACCTTCGATCTGAAGTTCCAGAAGCTCGAGTGTCGAATCAGCGCCGCAGTCGGCCAGCAGCCGCCGATGCAACGCATAAGCCCGCCCTGGGGTGGCGCTGTTCACCGCATCCGAAAAAACGCGCGACTTCCAGATATGCAGCATTTGTCCGCGAAAGGAAGTATAGGTTCCAGGCCAAGGCAGCAGCCCGCGCGAGCGATTGAAGATGGCCTCCGCCCGCATCGACCAGTCAATCAGGCCGGCTTCTTTCTTCAGGATTGGTGCAAGCGTGGCCTGGTTCGCATCTTGAGGCTCAGGCGCAATCGAGCTGTCCTCCAATCCGCGCAAAGTCTGCAACA
Source organism: Bryobacterales bacterium (assembly GCA_038225555.1). Classification (GTDB taxonomy): domain Bacteria; phylum Acidobacteriota; class Terriglobia; order Bryobacterales; family Bryobacteraceae; genus JANXQZ01. Next base: position 86,858 of record JBBRRB010000012.1, on the reverse strand, counting down.
GCAGATTGGCGCCAGCCTCCGCGAGGCGAGGCCCGAGTTCCAGCGCGCTCTCTTCCGGTCCTATCGGCGTGCTCCACTTCAGCAGCATATCCCCAGTATCCAGGCCCGCGTCAATCCGCATCGTGGTAACGCCCGTGATCGTTTCACCGTTTGCAACCGCCCACTGAATGGGCGCAGCTCCGCGATACTTCGGAAGCAAGGAGCCATGCACATTGATGATCCCCAAGGTTGGGATATCGATGATCGACTGGGGAATGATCTGGCCGTAACCGACTACAACCATCGCATCCGGCCGCATGCCACGCAGTTGCTCTACTGATTCCGGACGACGGATACGCTCTGGCTGGTGCACGGGGATTCCGAGTCGAAGAGCCGCATCCTTCACAGCCGATGTTGCCAACTGGCCGCCGCGCCCCTTGGGACGGTCCGGCTGCGTGAACACCGCCGATACCTGGTGACCCGCGTCCACGAGGCGCTTAAGCGTCGGCACTGCAAACTGCGGCGTGCCGAGAAACACTACTTCCATTCACCGGCCTTGATCAATTTGCGAACCTTGCGGCGGATGAGATCGCGCTTGAGCGAACTGACATGGCTGAAATAAAGACGGCCATTCAGGTGATCCGTTTCATGCAGCAGCGCGCGGGCCAGCAACTCTTCGCCCGAATGCTCGAACCATGCGCCTTTGGCGTCTTGGGCTCGCACGGTCACCTTGTTCGGTCGCGTCACTTGTTCCCGGAAGCCCGGGATGCTGAGGCAGCCCTCTTCGCTGATTTGCGTGCCAGACTTGCTGGAGATCTCCGGATTGATCAGCACAAGTTTCTGGGCCGCGTCTTCGCCGACCGAGAGATCGACCACTGCGATTCTCTTGGAGATGCCGATTTGAGGCGCTGCCAAGCCTACGCCCTTCGCAGCATACATCGATTCGAACATATCGTCCACCAGCTTGTGCAGCTCCGGCGTGTCAAACTCCTCCACGGTTTTCGCCTGAGTCTCGAGCACGGACTCGGGATAAAAAACAATTGGGTAAACCATCAGAAATTCTTGACTTGCTCCCTGTAGCCCTCGAAATTGCGCCGCGTTTCCGCGAGCGAGTCCCCCCCGAATTTTTCGAGGAACGCCTGTGCGAGCACCAGCGCCACCATGGCTTCTCCGATTACGCCTGCTGCAGGCACCACTGCCACGTCACTTCGTTCATATGCAGCCTTGGCGGAATCGCGAGTAGCCAGATCGACGGATTCGAGCGGCCGCCGCAACGTCGAGATCGGCTTGAGAAATCCTCTGACCAGCACGTCTTGTCCGTTGGTCATTCCGCCTTCGAGGCCGCCAGCACGATTGGCGCCGCGCGTAAACTTGCGCTCTTCGCGATTGTAGTGGATAGTGTCCTGGACCTTCGAACCGAACGCCGCGGATCCTTCGGCTGCGAAACCAATTTCGACGCCTTTCACGGCCTGCATTGATACGATTGCCTGTGCAAGCCGCCCATCCAGGCGACTGTCCCAGGTGATGTGCGACCCCAAACCGATCGGCAGGTTATGCGCAACTACCTCAAACACTCCGCCCACGGTGTCACCCGTGCGGAAAGCCACGTCCACCACGTCCTTCATGCGCTTTTCCGTTTCGGGGTCGACGCAGCCGAGCAAGACCTCGTCCTTCTTGCTCAATGTGACTAGTTCTTCCCATTCCGCGTTGCGCTCCAGACGCGCTGTCCCAACCGCGATCACGTGGCTCAGGATCTCGATTCCGAACTGGCCCAGGAAGGCCTTTGCTAAGGCTCCCGCCGCTACGCGCGCGGCAGTCTCGCGGGCGCTGGCTCGCTCCAATATGTAACGAGCATCGTGGTAATCGTACTTGATCGCTCCGGCCAGATCGGCATGGCCTGGACGGGGGCGCGTGACAGGTTTGCGCTTGTCCTCGCCACCGTCGGTATCTTCTACGGGCAAAGCCTCGGTCCAGTTTTTCCAATCGGCGTTGCGGATGATGATGGCGATGGGCGATCCGATTGTGTGCGAATGCCGCACGCCGGCGACGATCTCGGCGCGGTCCGTTTCTATCTTCATGCGGCCGCCTCTGCCGAACCCCTGCTGGCGACGCCAAAGTTCGCGATTGATCGCGTCAAGCGATATCGGGATGCCCGCCGGCAGCCCTATTAAGGTTGCGACGAGACACTCGCCGTGGGATTCCCCCGCTGTTTCGAATCGAAGCATGTAGCGAATCTTTTATGGTATCGCGGAGAACCCCAGACAATCACCGACAGTGTTACATTGAACGGAAATGGCCGCACGCGTGTTGAACTTCGAAGAACTGAAGGGACTTACAGGCCAGGAAGTGGGCGTAAGCGACTGGTTGTTAATTACCCAGGAGATGATCGACCGGTTTGCCGATCTCACGCATGACCACCAGTGGATACACGTCGATCCCGAACGTGCGCGCGCCGAATCGCAGTTTGGAACCACCATCGCGCATGGCTTTTTCACGCTCTCGCTGCTCAGCTATCTTTCCCATCAAGTGGTGGAAGTGAGGGGCGATTTCAAAATGACCGTGAACTATGGGCTGAACCGGGTTCGTTTCATATCGCCCGTCCCCGCGGAATCGCGCATTCGGGGACGTGTAGCGGTGCATGAAACGGGCGATCAGCAAGTCATTTGGCTAGTGACAGCGGAGCTGGAAGGAGCGACTAAGCCGGTGCTCGTGGCCGAATGGATCGCGCGTTTCTACTAGCATGCCGATCGCGCTCGATTGGGGTTCCACAGCGGCGGAGCGCGGGATGCATTTTCCCTGCGACGATTTGCTCCCGGATGCGGAAATGATTCTCTTTCGCGCGGTCGATTGCCGAGCGTCTGCTCCCACCGTTTTCCGTTGGCTTTGTCAGTTGCGGATCGCACCCTATAGTTACGACTGGATCGACAACCTAGGCCGACGCAGCCCTCGGCACTTAACTCCGGGGCTCGAGGAAATGGCCGAAGGTCAGAGAATGATGACGATCTTTCGCCTGGTCTCGTATGAACGCGATCGCCACTTAACGATACTCATGGATAGCCCGAAAGCTGTTCGGCGCTTTGGCCAGGTGGCGGTGAGCTACCTCATTCTCCCCGGTAGACTGGTAGCGAAGCTGCGAGTGCGGGGCCTGGGTCCCATTCGCAGGAGACTTCTCGCTTGGGGCGATTTGATCATGATGAGGAAACAATTATTGACGCTGAAGAAGCTGGCGGAGGATCCAGGCCAAGCCATTCAGCCATCTGCGCGAGTTCCACGTTGAGCGCCTCGGCAACTTGGACCCGATCGGCACCAGGTTCGAGATGGATTGCCACGACGCGCAATTTCCCTGCCGTACGATCCGCTTTCAGATCCACTCGCGCCACCAGCCGGTCCCCGAGCAGAAAGGGCAGGACGTAGACTCCCCACTTGCGCTTTTCCTGAGGCACGAAAATTTCGAATCGGTAATGAAAGCCGAAGAGCCGCTCCGTGCGGGAACGGAACCAGATCAGCGGATCGAAGGGAGAGATCAGTGCCGCGGCGATAATTCTTCTGGGAACGCGTGCGTCGCGATGCAGATAGGCCGACCCCCGCCATCCTTCCACGCGCACTTCTCGAATTATGCCCGAATCCACCAACTCGCGGACTCGGGGCAGAGCGCTCGCTACCGGCATGCGATAGTAATCGGCTAAATCGGCAGCAGTCGCGATCCCGAGGCCAATCGCCGATAGGCGAATGAGTTCGCGCTCGGCGTCCTCTCGCGAGATCCTGGTTTCATGATGCTCGGCCGGGATCACTCGTTCGCTCATATCGTAGGCGCGCGCGAAACTCGGCAACCGGTCGGCTATCGCCAGCAACCCGCGACCGAAGTGCGCCTCGAGCACGGCCCTCGGAACGCTCCCAAACCAGGAATTGGGTACGCGCCGGGGGCCATTTTCCGGTGTGGGCAATTCCTCGGCTGTGAGTGGACCTCGTTCCCTTATCTGCTCAAGCACCCATTCGACATAGCTCGAATGCTGCGACAAATATTCTTCGAAACCCCACGGCCGCACCCGATGTGTCTCGCGGCGATTGCGCAGCAAGGGCCAGCTTTTCATGGGGACAATGGACGCCTCGTGCGCCCACTGCTCAGTAAATTCGCGCTGCTGGTAAATAAGGCGGTCGAGAATGCTTCGATCATACGGGCCAAGGCGCGAAAAGAAGACTTGGTAGTGGGCGGGAACCAGCACGTTAACGAAGTCGAGTTGAACCAAGCTGAGGCGTCGAATGATCGCGCGGATGTGCTGAGAATTGATGCGACCGCTCGGACGGGGTTTGTCGAAACCCTGCGCCCTCAACGCGATGCGGCGGGCTTCGGCCAGTGAGAAATCCGCCATGTATTCAGTTTGACGGAATACTCATCCTGAAAAAGTTCGTCGTTACCCGGCAAAATCCGCAACAAGCGTGTAACGTTAAGGAGTCTGCTATCACTCTTCTTTAATCGAATTGCAATATAGATGCTATTATTGTTAAGATGTTTCCTATAGGATAGGTTTGTCCGTAAATTGGTTTGATTAAATCCAAAAGCGGGTAGCTTACGTTCCAAGCAGAACAGAAAGAAACCGACGCCGAAATCTTCAAAGCTTTAATCGAGCTGAGTCCAACGCCCTGTTGGATTGAATTTGAAGACCAGATTGTCTTTGTAAATGCGGCAGCCATCGCGATGCTAAATGCGCCGGCCTCCCGCGATGTAATCGGAACTTCACCCACATTATTTCTTCGAGGCCCAGGCGAATTAGGCTTATTGTTTGGATTTAACGAGACTGAAATCCGGATGAAATGGAACCGCCGCGAGTTTTCGTTTCGCGGAGGAACCGGCGCGATGGTGTCGTTCGCGCCAAACCCCGCCCAGTCGGCGGACGCGGTAATCCATCAGCTCGCCTCCCTCATCGATTTTTTGGGACGAAGCTCTCATCGGGGAGTCCCTGAACGGCATTATCCTTTTTTGGAATCAGGCGGCCGAACGCATCTTCGGCCACTCGTCCGACGAAATTATCGGCAAGCCGGCCTTGCCCCTGGTTCCGCCCGAGTTCCGGGACGAACATGCCATCATCCGAGAGAGGGTCCATCGAGGCGAGCGCATCGAACAACTGGAAACGATCCGGCTAACTCGCGGGGGGGAGCGCATCCGCTTGGCGCTGTCATCCGGCCCGGTTCGGGATGAGGCTGGGGTGATCGTGGGCACCGTGAATATCATTCGCGACATCAGGGGCGCAGATCTGACGCCCGCCAGTGCCGCGTTGAACCAGCGGATAATCGAAAGGCAGCTAGCCGAGCTCGAACAGTTGTATTTGGGCGCGCCTGCCGGAATTGGATTTACCGATCTTGAGCACCGCTTTATCAGTTTGAATGCCCGGCTGGCCGCGCTCAACGGGATTTCGGTTTCAGAGCATCTGGGTAAACGGCTGGAGGAGGTTCTCCCCGAGTTAAGCGCCGTGCTGGAGCCGCTTGTGACTCAGGTGATCCGATCCGGCGAGCCTGTGGTCGGCCAGGAGATCCGGGGAACCACGCGCGCCGCTCCCGGGGTGCCACGCTATTGGCTGGCGGGGTATTACCCGGTCAAGAGTCCCCGGGGCGAAGTTCTGGGCGTGAGCACGGTGGTGCAGGATATTACCGCCGCAAGAGCCGTGGAGAACGAGCTTGTTAGCGTGACGCGTCAGCTCGAGATTATTTTGGCGGAAGTTGCGGATCCGATCTTAATTGCCGATAACGATTGGCGGCTGACCTATGTGAATGAGCCCGCCGCAAAGATGCTGGGAAGCAACGCGGGTATAATGGGCCAGTCGTTGTTGGACTTGATGCCGAACGTGCTGTCGGATAGGGGCGAGGAGTTCATCCCTTGGCTGCGTTTGGCCAGGGATACGAGCCGTGTAACTCGATTCGAGAACCGGGACTCCTCCGGGTCTTGGTATGAAAATACGGTTCATCCTTCGGTGGATCGTCTGGTTCTCCTGCGGCGCGATATTACGGCGATCAAGACGGCGGAGCGGAACACGAGGGAAAGCGAGAGCATCTACCGCGCGATTGGCGACTCGATGGATTACGGGGTGTGGATCTGCGACGCCGAGGGCCGCAATCTGTACACCAGCGAATCCTTCCGCACGCTGGTCGGGTTGACGCAAGCAGAGTGCGCCGGGTTTGGTTGGACTCAAGCCCTCCGTCCCGAACATGCGCCGAAAGCCATTTCAGATTGGCTGAATTGCGTTCGCGATCAGAAACCCTCCGACGCCGAGTATTGGTTCCGCGGTGTCGACGGAGAATGGCATCCGATCCTTTCGCGGGGCGTGCCCGTTTTCGACGAAGCCGGCCAATTGGTGTTTTGGACCGGCATATTTCTGGACATCAGGGCGTTCAAGACTGTACAGCAGCAGCTCGAAGATGCGAATGAATCGTTGTCTCGAACCAACGAGGAACTGGAGCAGTTCGCCTATTTTGCAAGCCATGATCTGCAGGAGCCGCTGCGGCTCATTCGCTTCTTGACAGGCTTGGTCAGTAACCAGCCCGGAACTGCGCTTGGCCCCGACTCCCGCAAATATCTGGCCGCCATCGAAGAAAGCGCGGAACGCATGACGAACCTGGTGAGGGATTTGTTGGAGTACGCGCGCATGCTGCACAACGCTCCGGCTCCTAATCAGATTTCGGACTTGAACGAGGCGATTAAGATAGCGCTCGAAAATTGTCAGCCTGCCATTGACGAGGCCAATGCGCGGGTCAGCTCTGAGGACTTGCCCCAAGTCACTGCGGATATCGAGCAAATCGCCAGAGTTTTCCAAAACTTGATCTCGAATTCCATTAAGTACCGTAGACAAGCCCGGCCGGAGATTGAGATCACCGTCAACCGACGGGGCGCGGAATGGCGTTTCTGCGTAGCCGATAATGGCCAGGGAATTGCGCCGGAGCAGGAGCCTCTGGTTTTCCAGCCTTTCAAGCGGCTGCACGGCAAGGGCATTCCCGGCTCGGGCTTGGGACTGGCTATTTGCAGAAGGATCGTGCAGCGCCACGGGGGCCGCATCTGGCACGAGTCGGAACCCGGGGTGGGTTCGCTTTTCTTTTTTACTCTGCCTGCGGATTAGCGCTCGGTTTGCGCCCCGCTGGTACCATAGTTCGCATGCCAGAAGACACGTGCGAATTGTGCGGGGGCACTGGCTGGAAGATCAGCGAGCGCGACGGAATTTCTTCGGCGGCCAGGTGCGGGTGCATCGCGCTGGGGCGGGAACGTCGGGTCGAGGAACGGGCCAATCTGCCTCCTTTATATCGGAACGCCTCGCTCGATTCCTTTCTCTTGCCCAGGGACAATCCGGTTGCCGCCAGCCATCTGGCATTGGCGATGAACGACGTGCGGATGTTTATGCGCGAATTTCCGGCGTTGCCCAAGCCTGGCCTTCTCTTTCTCGGCCCGCCGGGGGTGGGCAAAACGCACTTGGCAGTGGCCGCTTTGCGCGGACTGATCGCCCGGGGGTTCGAAGGCGTGTTTTTCGATTTTCAGAACTTGCTTGATCGCATCCGCAGCGGGTACGACCAAGCCTCGGGAACCATGGATCGCGAGGCCTACCGAACCGCCCTGGACATTGACATATTGCTGCTCGATGATCTGGGCTCCCACCGGGTGACTGACTGGGTGGAGGATACGATCACCTCGATCGTGACGCATCGCTGCAATCACAAGAAATGCACCATTATCACCAGCAACCTGCGCGACCCCGAGGCAGGAGACAAGCGCGGCACCGGCCTTCAAGAAGACTTGCACGGCAAGTATTTTCTGGAGGAGCGCATCGGAATGCGGGCCCGTTCGCGGCTTTTTGAAATGTGCAGATTGGTCAGGATGTCGGCCGCCGAAGACTACCGGATCAAGCGCCGCTAACATCTTTACTCGCTTAAGTTCCGGCGTGGTGCGAGACGTGCATACCATCATGACGGATGCCGCTTCTTGCTACCAAATATTTCGGCACGATGCCATATGAGAGCACCGATGTCTTTCACTTCCCTGAAGGCTTGCCTGCGTTCGATCGAGAAAACAGTTTTGTTTTGATCGACATGCCTGCTATACGGCCGCTCGTGTTTTTACAGAGCGCCACGCGGGCCGACCTTTGTTTCATTGCCATTCCTGTATTAGTCATCGATCCCGAATATGAGTTGTCTGTTTCAATTGAGGATTTATGCAGTCTCAAAATGGCACCGGGCCGCCAGCCGCGGATCGGGTCGGAGATTCTCGCGCTCGCCCTTCTCTCAATTCAAGAGGGGTTGCCGGCGACGGCCAATTTAATGGCGCCAATCGCGGTGAATTTAGACAATCGCATGGCAGTGCAGGCCATCCGCTGCGACTTTAAGTATTCGCATCGGCGTGCGGTTCCAGGCTTGGCTAGGGAAGAGGCATGTTAGTGTTGCGTCGCCGGGCGGGCGAATCCCTGTTAATAGGCGATCAGATAGAGATTGAATTCCTGGAAGTATCGTCCCAGGCGGTCAAGATCGGCATCAAAGCTCCGAAACAGGTGTCAATCCTGCGCAAGGAGTTGCACCTCACTCAATCGGAGAATCGAGCGGCCGCGCGCGAAGTGGATTTGGAGCGATTGAAAAATTCGCTCGAAAACTTCCACATTTCTTCAAGTTTCCCGCAAGTGTCTCGATAAGTGTAATTGAGAGCTTGCAGGACGCAAACGCGTTCCAAACCGTAAAGAAGTATGGTTTGAGTTCCATTCAAGGAGAGAACAATGTCATTTAGCATTAACACCAACGTCGCTTCGCTGGCGGCCCAAAACTATCTCAGAGCGAGCAGCGATTTTCAGGGAAAGACGATCAACCACGTCACTTCCGGTCTGCGAATCATCCAAAGCGGCGACGATGCCGCAGGTCTTGCCATTGCGAACGGCTTCCGGTCCGATGAGTCCGTGCTGACACAGGGCATTCGAAACGCCAACGACGGTTTGAGCCAGCTGCAAATTGCGGATGGCGGATTAAACAACATTTCTCAGCTCATTGACCGCGCTCGCACTCTGGCGACGCAGTCCGCCTCGGGAACATTCACGGGCGACCGCGGCGTGCTGAATTCGGAATTCCAGAACGTAGTCGGCGAGATTAATCGCCAGGCACAGGCGATCGGCCTCAACCAGGGTGGCACGTTTGCCAAGTCACTATCGGTCTTCATCGGAGGCGGCAAGGGCGCATCGGCGACTGACTCCGCCGGTGCGATTCAGAATGGATCCGTCGGGATCGATCTGAGTGCTTCCACTGTGGATGCCAAGAGCTTGGGTCTCCAAGGCGTCCAGGCGATTGGTGTCGCAGGCACCGATATCGGATCTGGCGCGGTTAGCACGAGTTTGGCTCAGATTCTCGCAAACAATACCAACAGCGGTTCGGAACAGACGGCTAACTTCACTTCATTCTCCTTGAAAGGACCTGGGTTCGATAGTCAGGGGATTAAGATCACCGTGAACACCCAGAATCTGGGCGGGACTAGCGACTTGGTCAATGCCGTTAACGCGGCCATCAGCGCTGCTGCGAATAACGGGACGGCCCAGGGCACCGCGCTCAAGAACGCGCAAATCAGCACCAGCATCAACACCGATTCCCAGGGTCGGCAGCAGCTTACGTTCAACTCTAGCAGCGCGGCTTTCCAGGTGCAGGCCGGCGACCGCCTTGCCAACGCACTGCTTGGCAACTTCGAGCAGAATGCGACGGTGGCCAGCAGCGCTGCCTATCAGACTCTAGACACCACCGGCGCCAACAACACGCTAACTTTCAAATTCGACGGTTCGGCCAATCCGGTTAGTGTGGCGTTGAGCAGCAATGCCGCGACCAGCAAGAGTTCCATCGTTGCGCAACTAAACTCTGCCGCGAACTTCAGCCAGTCTGGAACCGCCTACTTGAGCGGAAATGAGATCGTGATTCGCAGCAAGGCGAATTCCGCCACGTCGCAGGTTACGGTAACTCACACGGGTGCATCGGACGCACTTGGATTTAGCTCTGGATCGGATGTGACGGTGAATGCCGCAGCAGCTTCCACGGGCGCCTCTCTAACGACGAACGTTCAGGGCAGCGCAGCAGTGGCAAATCTGCAAAATATCGTAGGCACTGACACAAGCGCAACCCAAACCATCGGCGCTGGGTCAACCGATTCGCTGGTCCTGAGCGTTGGCAGCAACGGCCCAGTGACGCTCAGCGGCATCGGCGCCGGGGTGAACCTGACAAAGGCGCAAGTTGCAGCCAATATCAACGCGGCAATCGCGACCAACGGAACCTTCACGGGTGCGAACGCGGTATCGGCCAGTGTCGTAAACAACAGAGTGGTACTGACGGCAGGACAGGCTGGATCGCAAGTAACCACGGGCGCGGCATCCACCCTGCTGGGCTTTAATAGCGGCTCGGCAGTTGCCTCCGCCTCAACACCAACGTTCGCCACCTCTGATTCCATCAAACTGACGTTCCAAGGCGGCGGGCTCACTTCCCCGATCGACATCACCCTGAACACGACAACGGCTGGCACCACTTCGGTCGCACAGGTTCTTTCGGATCTTCAGAACAAAATCGCAGCGAATAACCAACTGGCCGGTGCTGGCATTACGCTTAACACTCCATCGGCGGGAAGCGGCCTATCGTTCACCAGCAGCAACGGCCAGTCCTTCCAAGTACAAGCCAGCGGCGACACCACGAACAAGCTAGGTCTTGGTTCGTTCCTGGCGGGCTCAGCCGGGGTAACCGATTACACAAGCTTGGCTGGGTCGAGCTACAGCGCAACCAATGCGACGGCATCTGCCGCCACTTTAGAAGTGTCGTTGAACGGAAGCTCCTCTGCCGCGGGCAGCGCATCGGGCGGGGCGATCACGGCGAATCTGACGGGTGTGGGGACGGACGCAACGGCCGGAAAACTGACCGGTGCGGCAATCACTTATAGCTCCAACACGATCAATCTAAGCGGCGGCGCAGGCGGCACCGCTGGAAAGATCGGCTTCAGCATCGACGGCGGCGCTACTTTCCAGGTAACGGTAGGTCAATCCGCCACTACTACCACTGCGACCTTGCTGAACTCCTTGAACACAGACGCCACGTTTAGCACCAAAGCTACGGCCACCTTGGATTCCACGGGCACTAAGCTTGTGCTTACTTCCAAGGCATCTGGCACCGCGAGCTCTGTTGCTATCGTTGCTGCCAGTTCGGACACGAGCGTCACCACGGCTCTCGGAGTTGTCGCGGCAAGCAATCCAGTTGCGGCGGCGGGCGCCAACGCCAGCGCGGGAAATATCGTTCAGCAGTTGAACGCGCAGATCGCTCAGAATACCAGTTTGGTGAACGCCGGACTTCAGGCGGTGAACAACAGCGGAACCATCACCCTGCAGTCCAGCAATAGCACCAACTTCCGCTTGAATGCATTTGGCGGCGACATCGGTTTCGGGAACCTTGGAAGCAGCTTTGGCGGCAATGCTGCCAGCCCGGCGACTTCAATCGCCTCAACCTTCGATTCCAACGGCGCTAGCGCCTCGGCGGTTCTTAGCTTCAACGACCTGCTCTACGCCGGGGACAAACAGTCAATCAACATCACGGGAACTGACGCAAGCGGCGGGAAGCATCCGGTTAGCATAACCCTGCAGAATTCGGCTCTTAACCGCAGCGGCGCAACCATCGATTCGGCCATCAGCACGATCAATACCGCTCTTCAGCAGACTAACGACGCTACCTTGAAGAACATCGTCGCGGTGAAAGAAGACGTCAATGGCACCCAGGCGATTCGCTTCCTGAGCACGGATACCAGTTTCCAAGTAAGCACAGGCGCCACGCCGGGCGGAACGGGCATTACGCCTCCCACCGGCAACGTGAATACCTCAGCCACCCTCGGCAACAGTGTCAATGCGAACATCGGCGATCAGAACAGTGCGCAAAGCGCCGTAAGCGCGCTGGCCAACGCAGTCAGCATCCTCGGCCGATCACAAGCAGTCGTAGGCCGCGGCGAAAACCAGTTCAGCTATGCGGTTAACCTGGCTCAATCGCAATTGACGAACACGACCACCGCCGAATCGCGTATCAGAGACGCAGATCTTGCCGCTGAAGCCGCGAACCTGACCAAGGCTCAAGTGCTCATTCAGGCTGGCGTTGCGGCCCTGGCGCAAGCCAACTCAGCTCCTCAGCAGGTTCTCTCACTCTTGAGAGGGTAGTGTTGAGAGGGTAACGCTAGCTCAACCGAAGCTAGTCTTTTGATCTGATGAGGCCGCGAAATGAGCAACCGTTCATTTCGCGGCTTATTTTGTTAAAACCTTTAGTAACGGTTGCCGACACGCACGGTCTAACTCTCGGAAGGATTCAATCACATGCCGAAAGATAAACACAAGAAAGCAGCCGAACACCACGACGAAGCGGCCAAAGCACACCGAACCGCCGCTGAGCATCACGAGAAGGGCGATCACGACGCCGCCCATGAGCATTCGGCGAAAGCCCACGAGCATTCGTCCACCGCCCACGAACACTCCAAGCGAGCCCATGGCGCATCCGAAGAGAAGAAAGGTAAGAAGAAATAGCTGGCAGGCTCCGGCCACGCCGGAATCGCACTGATGTACAAAGTCGCTCGGTCCTTCATTCTCGATAGACCGGGCGATTTTTTTGCGTAGAAATCGAAAACATATGGCAACCCCGCGCCGAGCCGCTTCGCTTGCAGGACCGTTTATCCCGTTAGCGGTAGGCATCTTAGTCCTCTATTTTGCACGCGAAATTCTCGTGCCCCTGGCTCTTGCCCTAACGATCAGCTTCTTGCTGACCCCTCTAGTGACCGCCGTTCAACGCTTGCGGCTCGGCCGGGTTCCGGCGGTGCTGTTAGTCATTCTGGTGTCGGTTGCAGCCGTCGCTGGGATTGGCTGGATAGTGGGAGGACAGCTTTTTGAAGTAGCGAGCGGCCTTCCTCAGTACCGCCTGAACATTCACCAGAAGATCGAGCAATTCCACGCTCCCACCAGCGGAGCTCTTGGCAAGGCTGCGCAAAGCGTTAAAGAAATCGGCAAGGAGCTTTCCGCCTCGCCGACCCCTGTCAGCGCCCCCACTCAGGCCCCCAAAACCATAACCTCCAAAAAGGGCGGCCCCCTCCCGGTTGCCCTCCCCGGCGCTCCCACTCCGGTCCAAATCGTCGATCCGCCGGAAAACGATCTCCAATACTTCCGGCGATTATTGTTGCCCGCCCTCAGACCCTTGGGCAGTTTCGGCGTGATCCTCGTGTTTTCAATCTTTATCCTTATCAAGCGCGAAGACCTCAGAAACAGGTTGTTGCGCCTGGTCGGATTGGGACAGCTCAACCTGATGACGCAGGCGCTAGACGATGGCGCGAGTCGCATTAGCCGTTACCTGATGATGCAGTTTCTCGTGAATGCGCTCTACGGCCTGTTTTTCGGTTTTGGTCTCTATATGATCGGCGTCCCAAACGCAACCCTTTGGGGTGTTATCGCGGCGGTTCTTAGGACCGTGCCGTACATCGGAGCCATGGCCGCAGCCACCCTGCCTTTCGTGATGGCGCTCGCGGTATTTAACACTTGGACACCACCTGTGCTCGTGCTGGTGTTGTATGCCGTTCTAGAAGGCGTGACGGGAAACTTTATCGAGCCTTGGCTCTACGGCACGCACACCGGCGTTTCATCGCTTGCACTCCTGGTTACCACGGTCTTCTGGACCATCCTGTGGGGGTGGGCCGGCTTGATCCTCTCCACGCCGCTGACGGTTTGCGTGATCGTTTTAGGCCGTTACGTCCCGCAACTCTCGTTCTTGCATATCCTGCTCGGTGACGAAGCGCCCTTGTCTCCCGACGCTCAATTTTACCAGCGGCTGCTGGCGATGGACCCGGTCGAGGCGCGCGGCGTTGCTGAATCCTTTTTAAAGGGACGACCCCTGCTGGAACTCTACGATGAGGTTCTCATTCCCGCCTTGAGTCTGGCCGAACAGGATCGCCACAAAGGCACGCTGGACGAGGCGCGGGAGGCGTTTTTATTCCTAAGCACTGGTGAACTGGTGGCGGAACTGGCCGACTATCGCCCGGACACCGAACCTGCTGCTGGAAATGAGTTGCCGCAGCCCTCTGCACCTAAAACATCGCGCGTAATCTGCGTTCCCGCCAACGATCAAGCAGACGAGATCACCGCCGCGATGCTGGCGCAACTGCTCGAACGAAGCGGTTATATTGCTCTCGCTTTCCCGGCAGATTCGGCCTGGGAGGAATCGGTAAAGCGGCTTTCGCTCGTAGCCGAGGATGTGGTGTGCATTTCAGCGGTTCCACCTTTTGCATTCACCCACGCGCGGGCCGCCTGCCAGCGAGTCCGCGCCGCCTCTCCGGACGTCAAGATCGTGATCGGCATGTGGGGATCGTCTATCGATTCCGCGAAGGCCAAGGAACGCTTTGGAAATTGCCGACCCGACCTCATTTCGTCCACTCTGGCTGCTACCCTGGGTCAAATATCGGCATGGCATACCGCGCCTACTTTAGTTGCAGAACCCGAGTTAGCCCAGCTCTGAGACAATAGAATAAAGACAGGCGCGGTGGAGTTAGAAAACAAGCTTCGCATCCTGGCTGATGCGGCCAAATATGATGCTTCCTGCGCGAGCAGCGGCTCTCGTCGAAAGCGTGTCGAGGGCGGCCTTGGAAATACCGAAGGTATCGGCATTTGCCATAGCTACACCCCCGACGGGCGTTGCATTTCCCTGTTGAAACTGCTCCTTACCAATTACTGCATCTACGATTGCAGCTACTGCGTCAATCGCATTTCGAGCGATACGCCTCGGGCGCGGTTCACTCCAGAAGAAGTGGTGCAGCTGACCATCGAATTTTACAAGCGCAACTACATTGAGGGACTTTTCCTCAGCTCTGGCATCATTCAAAACGCCGACTACACCATGGAGCAAATGATTTCCGTGGCGCGCGCGTTGCGGCTCGAGCATCTCTTCGGCGGCTATATTCATCTGAAAGCGGTTCCGGGCGCCTCGAAGGATCTGTTGCTTGAAGCCGGAGCCTGGGCCGACCGCCTGAGTGCAAACATCGAACTCGCTTTAGATTCTGATTTACGCGAACTGGCCCCAGCTAAGAGTCATTTTCAAATTGAAGACGCCATGTCGAAGATCGGATTCGGCATCGCCAATGCCTCTGATCGGACCAATCGCCGCGGTCAAAGTCCAAAATTCGCGCCAGCGGGCCAGAGTACTCAGATGATCGTCGGCGCCACCCCTGCTCCAGACAGCGCAGTGCTGGCGAAGGCCTCGGAGCTTTACAAGAAGCAAAAGCTGCGGCGCGTTTATTATTCCGCCTTCAGTCCCATCCCCCATGCTGATCCGGTACTGCCCGTCAGCCGGCCGCCCATGATACGCGAACACCGCTTGTATCAGGCCGATTGGCTGCTGCGCTTTTACGGCTTCCAAGCCCAGGAACTGACGACGCCGGAATCGCCCGATCTGCCTCTCGATCAGGATCCCAAGTTGGCTTGGGCCCTTCGGCACCGCGAGTTTTTCCCGGTCGACGTTAATAAAGCATCGCGCGCCGCCCTACTGCGCATTCCGGGGATCGGTGTGCGTAACGTAAAGCGCATCCTCCAGATTAGGCGCTATCACGCTCTCACGCTGGACGATCTGGCGAAACTTAAGATTTCGATCGCCAAAACCAAGTACTTCATTACTACGTCGGGCGACAACCCAGCGGCAATGCAAATCGATGTCAAAAGCCTTCCTAAGTGGTTTCAACCACAGCCGCTCCAGATGGCGTTATTCGAAGCCCGCAGCGGCGAGTTGTGAAGCAAGTTGTCATTCAGGATTTCGGGGTTTGGCGTACGGAAGCGCGAGCCCTTCTTCGCGCTGGCGTCACACCGTCGCAAGTGCATTTCGTAGATGGGAAGTCCGGACAGCCCCTGCTCTTCAGCGATACACTGGTCGATCAACGCCAGCCAGACGTCAAGAAAGTCCCCGCTGAATTTCTAAAACTCGCCTCCGTGGCCGCTCAGTATCGCGACCCCGGTCGTTGGGATCTGCTGTATTCCGTGCTCCACCGTCTAACAAATGGCGAGCCACACCTCCTGAAAATCGAAGTGGATTCCGATATCCGCCGACTCCGGCTCATGGAAAAGGCGATAAAGCGCGACATCCACAAAATGCATGCCTTCGTTCGCTTCCGAAAGATAGACCTGGAGGGCGACTCCGAATACATCGCATGGTATCGGCCCGATCACCACATCGTGCGCGCCGCTGCTCCGTTTTTCGCACGGCGATTCGGGAGCATGCGCTGGGCCATTCTCACGCCGGATGAGAGCGCTTACTGGAATCGAGCCGATCTGATTTTCGGCCCCGGTGCCCCGCGGGAAGCAGCTCCGGACGACGATGGGCTCGAAGACCTTTGGCGCACTTATTACGCCTCAATCTTTAACCCCGCGCGAATCAATCTCCCGGCCATGCGCGCTGAAATGCCGGTTAGGCACTGGGCGACCTTGCCGGAGGCGCAGGTGATTAGCAGCCTCACGCGCGAAGCTGGATTTCGGGTACAAGCTATGATCAAAGACCAAGCTCCTTCCGCAATCCCCTGGGTACCGCAGCATGCCACGCTTCAGACTCTGCGCGAAGCTGCGATCAAATGCGAAGGCTGCGGCCTCTACAAGTGCGCGACTCAGATCGTATTCGGAGAAGGATCCGAGAAGGCCCGAGTCGTACTCGTTGGGGAGCAGCCCGGCGACGAAGAAGATCTGGCTGGCCGCCCTTTTGTAGGACCGGCCGGACGTCTGTTATCTCGAGCTCTCGACGAGGCAGGCTTGGACCGAAGCTCTCTTTATGTGACAAACGCGGTGAAGCACTTCAAATTCATCGAGCGCGGGAAACGCAGAATCCACGCCAAGCCCGGCGGAATCGAGATCTCGGCATGCAGGCCCTGGCTTGAGGCTGAACTGGAAGCCGTGAAGCCTGAGCTCGTTGTTTGCCTGGGGGCCACCGCTGCCCAGTCACTGATGGGCCGCGATTTTCGCGTCACGCGCGACCGGGGTCTCTTTCAACCCCACCGGTGGGCGAAACAAATCATGGCGACCATTCATCCCTCGGCTCTCCTGCGCATGCCTGAACCTGATCGCCGCGAAGAAGAGTACCGATTATTCGTTCACGATTTGGGATTAATTCGCCCTTACGTTTGAGTCTCCAACGCCCTTGCCGCAGGTCGCCTTAGATGAAGGTAACCAATGCCGGCAATCAACAAGAGGACGAGTCCGCTCCCATAATATAAATTGCGAATTCCAATGGATTGCGCGACCGGACCTGCAATCAGCATGGCCCCGATTTGCGCAAAGGAGAGCACCGACCAAAGGCTGCTGCTCACCCGCCCCATCATGTCCCGCGGCGTCTCCTCTTGCAACAGTGTTTGAGCCGGAATCAAGATGAACGCCACGCAGAATCCCAGCGCGAACATGCCCACGACGGTGCCAGCCACCGATCCCGCGATCGCAACCTCCAGGATCGCAACCGCAATGCCGAACAGCCCGGCGATCACCAAGTAGTTCCTGGGTTTACTTTTGCCGAACTTGTTGATGGACTGCGTGCCCGCGATCATCCCAATGCCGACCAGGGAGCTGAGCGCGCCAAACAGTACCGAACCCGCCATGAGGACATCTCGGACGTAAACGGCGATCAGTGCGCTGAAGCAGCGAATCGCGAACATGCCGGCAGTCATTGCCAGAATGACGAACGAGACAGCGCTATGGGTAAGAATAAACTTCATCCCTTGCAGCACGGCAGAGGCGATCGATCCGACAGTGATCGGCCCGGTAGCGGGCTGGTGATCTATCGTGAGGGTCCAGATCAGGGCGCCGGACAATACGAAACTGAAACTGTCGATCCAAAAGCAGGAGTTGGGTCCAAGCCAAGCCACCAGAGCGCCCGCGATTGCCGGACTGACGATCTGCGTCACCTGCACAGCTTGAGCCATGAGTGCGTTCGCGCTCATCAGTCCGGTCTTGGGAACGATGGTTCGGATTGCGATCGACTGGGCCGGGAGAAAAAAGCTCGAAACAGCGCTCAAGGCGAAAAAAATCGCATAGAGCTGATTGAGGTCGCGCGCAAAAATCAGGAGCGTCGCCAAGGCAGCTCTGATCAGGTCGCTCGCGATCATCGTGGTTTTAATGTTCCAGCGGTCAACCAACGCCCCGGCGACGGGTCCGATAAAGGCCAGCGGCAGGAGATACGCCACGAGGATAAAGCTGACTTGGGTCGGGGAGCCATGCAGCCGAAACGCAACCAGGCTGAAGACTGCAAAAATAGCCAAAAAGTCGCCGAAGATGCTCACAATTTGGGCGGCCCAAAGCCGGGCCAGGCCAGGCACCTTGAGCACATCGGCAAAACCTAGCGTAGGCGCGGCGGGATTCATAGGAGTATTTATGTTAGCTGACCCGAGATTCGCAGGCGGGGAGGGGTGCCCGCCTGCGACGATCATATATGGCCTTAGGCAGCCAGTTTTGTTGGATACGAGCTCGAGTCGACAATTCCAAGGCCGCTTGGTAATGCCATTCTTGACGCTTTTCTGACCGGAGGCCGTATCGGAACAATCTTGTCGATCGTGTAGCGAATGCTCGAGACGATTTTCTGTTCCCCATGGAAATACTCGCTGAGAGGGAACAAGGCATAGGGCTCCACATCCCTGTAGACCCGGCCTAGCTTGGATTGAATGCGATTGACGGAATGGAAGAAAGTTCCGCGGTCCATCTTCAATTTGCCGCAGCACAATTTCCAGTCGGCACCTAATAAGAAATGATATTTGAAAATACGATATTCCGCTTCGTTGAGAGATCGGCGGGCCAGTAGAGTAAAATCGGCGATATATTCTTCGTCTTTTCTGCTCCACACGCATTTTCCGTCCCGGCCCTGAACAGCCTCAAGGCGTGCTTGCGACATGAACTTCTCTTTGGCGGAGAGTTCGCGAAAACGCGCGTAGCAAGCGCGAAAGATGTTTCGCAAGACGCAGTTGCAAGGCGTGGTGTCCTCGCAATTTTCACTTACGCGCAGGCCCAAACCATTGCACAGCACGCAGGAGTGCGTCGATAATCCAAGAGTTTCCGATCGTGTCCATTCCATTTCAATACTTACCTCTTCCCTTTAACCGAGGAGCTAATCCCCTTAGGTTGTTGCTTCTTTCCCAAGCCTAATTGCTACTGATATTTCTATCTCAGAATATTCTCAGTTTATTTTTAATTAAAAATTCGGAGCGAACCTGAGGAGCCCGCTATCTAGCGCAATGCAGGGCAGTTAGTAGAAGTACTAGTAGTACTAGGACAAATGCTAGACTCAAATTAAATTCGGCGTGGACGCTTAATTTCCGTGGGCCTATGGCTCGGAGGATTCACTTGGGTGGCCTACCGATCAATTTCGGGGAGATTCAAAACCGGCTGATGGCACGGATTCGCGCAAAAATCCAAAATGGCGAAGTTACGGAGCGGGGATTGGCTCGAACTGCAGGCATTTCGCAGCCTCATATCAATAAAGTGCTGAAAGGGACGAGAAATCTCTCGATGGAGCGATCGGATGCAATCCTCGCAGGTCTTCATCTCTCTCTTCTGGACCTAATTTCCGAACCCGAATTGCGGCAGCAGGCGGCGAGAATTCGCGCTGCATCCGAACCCTGCATTGAGATGCCTTTCCTCGACTCGAGAATTGGGCCTGGTCTGGCTCGGACCGCCCCGCTAGAAGGGAACGAACGTCACTCGGTCCCTTGCTGGGCAGCCGGGTTAGGCGGCAACTTAGTGGCAAGATTGGCTGACGATCCGTGGATGGAGTACTCGTCCCAGGGTTGGAACATTTGCCTTATCGCCACGACGAAAGCAACCGACGTGACAAAACCCGATGCGCTTTACATAATTGATCGAGGCGCGGACATCGTGCTCCGGAAAATTCGACGCGGCTATCGCCGGCTCTACCTGCTGACGGACGCTGACGCCGATCACCCGGAGCTATGGGAAGCGCTTCCGATGTCGGAAACGGTCGCCCAGCGGATTCTGGGACGAGTTGTCTGGTTTGGGCGCGAGGAGCAGGCCTAAACTCACTTCCTGGAACACGCCACCTCTTCATAGGTGCTTAGAACTTGCGTCGCCGTCTTCTCCCAACTGAAGCGTTGCGACTGCTCATAGCCTCTTCGGACCAGCATCCCGCGCAATTGCCGGTCGAGCAGAACCTCTCGCATTCCGCGAGCGATATCAAAAACGATTTCGGGATTTACGGTCCAGGCAGCGTCGCCAACCACCTCCGGCAACGAACTTACGCTTGACGCGATTACCGGAGTTCCGCACGCCATGGCTTCGAGAGGCGGCAAGCCAAAACCTTCGTAAAGGGAAGGGAACACGAAGGCGGCGGCCGCCTGATAGAAGATGCGCAGAGTTTCGATCGGCACGAAGCCCAGGAATCTGACCGAGTCCTCGACACGGCTCTGAATCACCGCGTGACGAAGGGATGGGTACTTTGAAATCTCATCGCCGATAATAATGAGCTTTAGGTCCTTGTACAGGGGATTGTCTGCCAGTTGTCCCCGCAGAACGGCGAATGCTTCCACCAGGCGCGGGATATTCTTCTGCGGATTGGTGCGTCCGGCGTAGAGCAGAAAAGGATAGTGAATCTGATATCGGTCGAGGATCTGCTGCATCTCAGGGGCATACTGAAACGAATCGTCGCCGACACACGCGATCGTGGACGTGTTAGGTTTCCGGAAGGCCGGGTCGGGAGCGTTATAAATAGTACGGATGCGATCGGGGGGAACACCGATCAGGGTTTCCACATCTCGACGGGTAGCGTTCGAAACGGCTATGATGCGAGCAGCATTCAGCAATCCGCGCCGAAAACGCGAAAGGCGGAAGTCGTTCCGCAAGCCGTGTTTCTTGGCATAGAGAAGGCTGCCCATATCGTGAATGGTCACGATGTAAGGGCGGGGAATGGCCAGGGGGACGGCATTTAGGGGAATATGAATTAAATTCGGCGAAAAGCGGCGCACGAAAAATGGAAATTCGATTTGCGCGAGCAAGTGCCGTTCCGGGCGCGGAAAGGGGGCGAGGCGGAAATTCGGGCCAAGGCTGCTCAATTCGACATGGTCCGCCGCACCTGTGACAATCGTGTATTCGTTCACCCGATCAAGGTGGGACAGACTCCGGACCAGATTGCGGATGTAAGTGCCGATACCGAAGTCATGCAGCCGGCGGCCGTCTATAACGATTCGAAGCGGCATGGGGGCAGGCGGGTTCTATACCGCGGCCCGTGCCAACTTCCAACTATAAAGCGGAAATTTCTCAACCAAAATACCGACTCGCTTGCGCACTGCGGCCATCGTTCCGCTCGAACCCATGTTGTGAAGCACCTCTGATATCAGGGCACCGGTCTCTCTCATTTCGGCTTCACGGAAGCCTCGCGTCGTTACGGCTGGGCTGCCCAGGCGAATGCCGCTTGGATTGAGCGGCGGATTTACGTCGAATGGAATCGCATTCTTGTTGGCCGTTATGTGGGCCTGATCGAGCGACTGCTCCGCGTCTTTCCCCCTCACGCCCTTGGCGAAAACATCCACCAGAATCAGGTGTGAATCCGTACCACCCGACACGATACGGAAGCCTTCGGCATGCAGCGTGTTCCCGAGCGCTTGAGCGTTTAACACTACCTGCTTTTGATAGGTGGCGAATTCCGGCGTCATCGCTTCACGGAAACAGACTGCTTTGGCAGCCATTACATGGACCAGCGGACCTCCCTGGACCCCTGGGAAAACGACCTTATCGATCGCGGCGGCATATTGCGCCCGCGAGAGGATCATTCCCGAGCGCGGGCCGCGCAGAGTCTTGTGAGTGGTGGAGGTGACTATGTCGGCGTATTCGCAAGGGTTTGGGTAAACCCCGCCTGCAACCAGCCCGGAAAAATGCGCCATATCGACCAGGAATAGAGCTCCAACCGAGTCGGCGATTTCTCGGAACCGCCGAAAGTCGATGATGCGGGCGTAAGCGCTGCCGCCTCCGATGATCATCTTCGGGCGATGCTCTTCAGCCAGCTTCGCCAACTCGTCGTAGTCGATCCGCTCGTCCTCGCGCCGCACTCCGTACGGAATCACCTTATAGGTCTTGCCCGAGAAATTCAAAGGATGGCCATGGGTGAGGTGACCGCCGTGGGCGAGATTCATACCCAGAATCGTATCGCCGGGCTGCAGCACCGCCGAGAATGCAGCTTGATTCGCTTGGGATCCGGAGTGAGGCTGGACGTTAGCGTGTTCTGCGCCGAAGAGCCGCTTGACGCGATCGCGAGCCAAGTTCTCGACAACGTCCGAAAACTCGCAGCCGCCATAGTACCGCTTCCCTGGATAGCCTTCCGCGTACTTATTGGTGAACACGCTCCCGGTGGCTTCCAGAATCGCTTCGGATGTGAAGTTTTCGCTGGCGATTAACTCCAGGCCCGCATGCTGGCGCTCCGCTTCGTGCTGGATCGCGCTGAAGATCTCAGGATCCACTTCCGCTAGCGGTCGAGCCATTTTCTCTTGTTCGGTCATAATCAAGTGTAAATCGGGATCGCGATCCCGCGGCCCAACACTGGATTCAGAGCGCTAAATTGGTCACTTATGCGGAATGTCGCCGGCAGCCTTGCCCTGCTGGATCTCGTTAAAAGCGTCCTGCACTTGCGCCGGAAGAGACTCGCCGACCCAATTCTTCACAGCGTCAGGTAGCGTTACGCTGGTGGAAACGAGTTTCTCGCCATTCTTGGTCACGAGGTCGTCGAGCTTCTTGCCCTGCTTTACGGCGGCGGCCACGGTCTTCCTGAGCTCAAGCATGAACTCACGCTCGCCTTTCAAGATTTCGGTTCCGCCCGCGGGACCGTGCCCTGGCAGAACATGTTGCACGTCGAGCTTCTGCGCTGCTTCCACTACTTTCGGCCAGTTTCCGATGCTGCCATCGGCGGTGTAATTGTAGGGCCCGTTGACCACCGCATCGCCAGTGCAGAGCACTTTTTCCTTCGGCAGATAAACGAACCCATCGCCGCGCGTGTGAGCCCAGCCGAAGAAGTGGAACTGCACTTGACGCGCGCCATCGGTCATCAGATAAGGACTCTTCGCAAAGGTCTGCTTGGGAGGCTCGGGAGCGTTCAGTCCCAGTTCCGCCACATCCTTGCGCGCCTTCATGGTTTCCAGCCAGCGGGTCGGCTCATAGCGCTTCATCTCTTGCGCCACCCCAACGTAAGCCAGCGTGATGGCCCCCTGCTTGGTCCAGACTGCATTGCCGTATGCGTGGTCCCCGTGATGGTGGGTGTCGAATACATACTTCACGGGCTTCTTCGATACCTTCTTGGCATCTTCCAGGGCCGCCCTCGCACCGCTCGGAAAATTGGCGTCTACTACGATGAGATAATCCTTCATCTCGATGATCACGTTGTTGCAGTGACCCGCGTTTTTCAAGTCGCCTTCGCGGAACCAGACGCCATCCACGATTTGCTTGACTGTATTCGGCTGTGCATCGCCGCGCGTAAGCACGAAGCCGAGCGACAACAGCGTGACAAAACCGGAGATGAGCCACAGACGGATATGCTTCATTGTTTCAGCGATTGTATCAGATCGTTCGGCGCACGCTGTTGATTTTTGCGTTCTTTGGCCCGCTTGGCGCGTATTAGTAAGCAAGAGGCAATACGATCCTAACCTTGGCCCAACCATCGGCGGATACAGCGGCGAGCTCTGCTGCAATCCCGGATTTTGAAACCGCCGTGCGGCAGAATCAGGCGATGGTCTTCAGTCTGGCTTATCATTTCCTCCGTGATCGGGCTGTAGCGGAGGAGTTGGCACAGGAAGTATTCCTGGAACTGCACCTGCACCAGAAGCGGATCGAGTCGCAGGACCATCTGCGCTACTGGCTGCGCAAGGTGACCAGCCGCCGGTGCATCGATCAGACACGCAGGAGGCGTTTTCGGCAACATGTCAGCCTGGCCGACGCGCCGGAGCCTTTCGTCTGGATGCCGCTCACCGATCCGATGCTCAAGCAGCACCTTGGGCAACTGGTGGCAGGGCTGACGGAGGTTCCGCGGATGATCTTGATCCTGCGTTATCAGGAAGACCTTGACCCGGCGGAGATCGCGGAGCTTTTGGAAATGCCCGTGGCGACCGTGAAGAGTCACCTGCAGCGCGCGCTCGCTTTGCTTCGGCGCAAACTGACCGCGACCATGGGAGGAGAATTCGAATGAACGAGCTTGAAGATCGTCTGAGGAGTGCGCTGGCGCGTGAGCAACCGTCGCTCGATTTCACCAGACGCGTGCTGGCGCAAGTGCAGCACTCGCGGCAGGATCGGGTGAACAGCTGGAAGCCTTGGGCCGCTGGATGCGTAGCCGCTTCTCTGCTAATAGGAGGATTCGGACTGGCTGGTATCGAGCAGAGACGAGATCGCGAAGAAGTCCAGGCCGCCCATTCGCAACTTGTGCGGGCGCTCGAAATTACCTCGACTAAATTGCAACGAATTCAAAGAAAAGTGGATGGGATCAATCAATGACAAGAATGTTTTTTTCAGCCTGCCTGTTGGCGCTTCCCTCGATTTGTGCGGCGCAGACGCTCAGGCTGGATAATTTGGATCGACTGGCGGCGAAAGCGGCCGAGACCGTCAATATAACGTTGGACGGATCCCTGCTTCAGATGGCGAGCCGGTTCATCTCGGACGACAGCGACGCAGATGCCGCTGACGTGAAGAAACTAATCGCTGGTATAAAAGGCATTTCGATTCGAAGCTTCGGATTCAAGAATGCGGGAGAATATCTCGACGCCGATGTCGAGCCAATCCGCAGCCAGTTGAAAGACGAGACTTGGAAACGTATTGTGCAGGTGCACAGTAAGACTGAAGGCGATTCCGATATTTACCTTAAGACTGTGGCGGGCCGACTTGCCGGGATTGCCCTGATCTCAGCCGAACCGAAGCAGTTGACGGTAGTCAGCATTGACGGCCCAATGGACCTGGACGGGTTGAGCAAACTGGGCGGCAATTTTGGAATTCCCAAATCGATTCGAAAAAAGGCGGAGGAGAAAGCAAAATGATCTGGGTGCCGTTGTTGTTCTTTTTCGCTGCACCTGTGTCCGAGTCTGCGGATAGCATCATGGCGAAGGTGGCGGCCAATCAAGACCGGGCAGAGGCGATGCGCTCGGCATTCGTCTACCACCAAAATCTGCTGGTTCGAATTAATCACACCAACGGCAAGTTGTCGCATGAGGAGTACAGCGAGTTCACAGTGACACCGTCGCCGAAAGGGGTCAAAAAGGAGCGCACGCATTTCCTGGGGAAAAACGTGGAGCATGGCAAGGTGGTGGAATATCACGACCCGGATCACGACCATGCTCATGTCCACTTTGAAATGGAAGGGGAAATCAGCGCCGATATTTCCGAGGAATTGGCCAACGACAAGACGAAGGACGGGATCAACCGCGACATGTTCCCTCTTACTGCCAAAGAGCAGAAGCAGTACGAATTCCGGCTGGACGGAGTTGAGGATTATCGGGGTATTTCGGTGTATCGGATTCAGTTCGAGCCCAGGAAGGAGCATGACGGTGATGACCGCGCCATTTGGGCCGGAGAGGCGCTGATAGATCAGACCGAGTATCAGCCTGTGCTGGTCACGACGCATTCCGCTTTCAAAATTCCTATTCTCGTGAAGACCGCGCTAGGGACCAACATTGAACATCTTGGATTCAAGGTGACGTTTAAGAAATTCGACGAAGGGCTTTGGTTCCCGGTGACGTACGGGGGTGAGATGAAGATTCGACTGCTATTCTTCTATGCGCGCAGGATTGGAATATCTATGCAGAATAGCGGTTTTCAGAGGGCCGACGTGAATAGTAAAGTCAGCTTCAGCCCGGTGGAGTAAGGGTTGCCGATCAGGTTAGAATCGGCTTTACCACCTCGCCGCTTACATCTGTAAGGCGGAAGTGCCGTCCTTGGAATTGAAACGTCAGGCGTTTATGATCTACGCCGAGACACTGCAGCACGGTGGCCTGAACATCGTGAACATGGACGGGGTCCGCTGCCACGTTATAGCAAAAATCGTCCGTTTCTCCATGTGAGATGCCCGGCTTGATTCCGCCGCCGGCCATCCACATCGTGAAGCAGCGCGGGTGGTGATCCCGGCCGTAATTTGTCTCAGTGAGCTTGCCCTGGCAATAAACCGTGCGGCCGAATTCGCCGCCCCAGACCACTAGGGTATCGTCTAACAATCCACGCTGTTTCAGATCCAGAATCAGCGCTGCCGAAGGTTGATCCACGCTCTTGCATTGCAGCGCCAGATCGCGAGGCAGGTCGTTATGCTGGTCCCATCCGCGCTTATAAAGCTGGATAAAGCGCACGCCGCGCTCGGCGAGCCGCCGGGCCAGAAGGCAATTTGCCGCATACGTGCCGGGCT
Organism: Bryobacterales bacterium; assembly: GCA_038225555.1. GTDB lineage: Bacteria > Acidobacteriota > Terriglobia > Bryobacterales > Bryobacteraceae > JANXQZ01. The sequence continues at coordinate 60,500 of JBBRRB010000012.1, read as the reverse complement.
TGCGGGAATCCGGTCCGTACATTTCAAAGGTGGCTTCCGACTCTTTCGAGAGGTCCATCAGTTCGGGCACCGAAGTTTGCATGCGGTAAGCCATCTCGTACTGCGCGATGCGCGTTTCAATTTCGGGATCGCCGTAAGCTTCCGCCGTGCGCTGATTGAGCGTCGCAACCGTGTCCAGAATTCGGCGGCGAGTAGCCTTATCGACACCGGGAGGGTCTGACAAGTAAAGCACTGGATCGCCGCTCGAGCGAAAATTTACGCCCTGGTGATTAGACGGCAGGAAACCATTTCCCCACAGTCGCGAGAACAGCGGCTGGTCGACATTGATGGAGCTGGATTGCGATATCAGCCCGACGAACGCAGGCAAATTGTGATTTTCGCTACCTAAGCCGTAGCTGACCCAGGAGCCGAGGCTTGGCCGTCCCGGCTGCTGACTGCCGGTCTGGATGAATGTAATCGCCGGATCGTGGTTGATCGCTTCGGTATTCACCGTCTTGATGAGGCAGATGTCGTCGACGATCTTGCCATGATGCGGAATCAACTCGCTCAGCCAAGTGCCATTCTTGCCGAACTGGCTGAAATTGAACACGGACGAAGCCACCGGGAGCGAACTCTGCCCTGACGTCATGCCCGTGATGCGCTGCCCCATCCGCACGGATGCAGGCAATTCAGTCGCTTGGAATTTCTTGAGTTGCGGCTTGTAATCGAAGAGGTCCATCTGGGATGGCGCGCCGGATTGGTGGAGGAAGATCACGCGCTTGGCCTTGGCCGCGAAATGCGGCAACCCCTCCAACCCGTTCGTGCTGGCTTCGGCTTGCGGGCCGAGCAACGAAGCCAAAGCCGCCACGCCGATCCCCGTGCTGGTCTTCGCGAAGAAATGGCGGCGCGTGTATGCGAGTCGACCCGCGTAGTCTTCAGTTGCTTTCAGATGGTCGTTCACTCGCGCCGTTACTCCTTCGTGATCGTCTCGTCCAGGTTTAGGATGGCGCTCGCCACCGTGGTCCAAGCGGCCAACTCAGCGCTGTCGAGTTTGGTGTCGTACTGCGATTCGCCCACTTTCAATAGCTTCAGTGCCTCGCCCCGATTCCCACGATATTGCGCGAGTTCTGCCTTCGCCAAGTCTCGCAACGTTGCGATCTCGCGCGTCTCGGGGGTGCGCCCTGTTGCGAGCCGGAACGCATACGCGACGCGCTGGTTGGGATCCTTTCCGGCTTCCTGCAAGGTGCGCTGAGCAAGTGCGCGCGCCGACTCCACAAAGGTCGGGTCGTTTAAAAGCGCCAGGGCCTGCAACGGCGTATTCGTAATCGTTCGACGCGCGCTGCACTTTTCCCGATCCGGCGCATCGAACGCAGTGAGCGACGGAGGCGGACTGGTGCGCTTCCAAAAATCGTACATGCTGCGGCGATAGAGATCCTGGCCATGGCTCGGCGAGTATGTTTGAGCCGAGAACACGTCCCCGTAAGCGATCTCTTCCCAAAGGCCTTTCGGCTGGTATGGATAGACACTGGGGCCGCCCACTTTTTCGTTGAGCAGTCCGCTGACAGCGAGCGCATTATCGCGCAGCATCTCGCCGGGCAGCCGAAAACGCGGGCCCCGCGCCAGCAATCGATTCTCGGGATCCCGCTCGAGCAGTTCCCGGCTGACTTTGGATGACTGCCTGTACGCGGCTGAGGTCAGAATCAAACGTTGCATGCCCTTCACATCCCAGCCGGTCCGGATAAATTCAGTCGCCAACCAATCCAGCAGTTCGGGGTTCGATGGCGGATCGCCTTGCGAGCCAAAATTCTCGGAGGTCTTCACCAGCCCTGTGCCAAAGTACATTTGCCAAAAATGGTTGATGGCAACTCGCGACGTAAGCGGATGAGACGGATCGGTCAGCCACGTTGCAAGAGTCAGGCGGTTCAGCGGAGCATCTTTGGGCAGAGGGGGAAGCACTGCGGGCACGCCAGGCGTGACTTTCTCGCCATGATTGCGGTAGTCGCCGCGCCCGAGCACCCACGTATCGCGCGGCTTTTCGGACTCGGCCATCACCATCGTGGTGGGAATCTCCGCATCGAGACGCCTCTGCTCTGCCTTTAACTGATTGATCGCTGCATAAAGACTGCGTGTGCGCTCCGGCGCGTGATAGGTCAGGAAATAATCCCTTAGCCGGAAAGCCTGATCCTTGGATCGCTTCTCTGGAGCTAGCCACAGGGACGCGCGCGCAGGTTGAGCGTTCACCAGGTCGCCGACTTCTTCTGCACTGAGCTGGCGATCATAGATGCGCAAATCGTCCACTTGGCCTTTGTAGGGACGCCCCGCCAACTTGTTCCCAATCTCCAGCGAACTCGCGTTTTGAACCGAGCCTGTAAGCCGGTCGTTCAAGACGTCGAGTTTGACTCGCCTGCCATTAATCAGCATGCTCAGGCCGGATGCTTTCCCCGACCCGTCGTAGTTCACCGTTACGTGATACCAAGGACGCGGAGTAGAATCCTTTGAGGTGGAGGGCAGGCGATCCACAGTTCGGATGTCTAGCAGATTGTCCGGCCACTGATGTGTCAGGCGAAATCCGATGCGCGCGCCGCGACGAAGGTCACCCACAGGAATCGCTTCGTCGAAGTACAGTTCGAAACCGCGCCTGCTTGCCGGATCGGCGATCTTCAGCAGTACGGGCATTTCGAGAATCCCGTTTGATCGCACCCACGCCGCTATTGAGAACGGACGGTCGCGATCAAAATCCGCTACATTGCCGAAGTTAACGTGGGTCTCTCCATCGAAATCGGCCGCTTTGTCCACGATGCCGGCGGGGAACGTGGGTTCACCCTTAAGAACACGCCCGCGCTGGTAGTGGCCCGATGAATCCGTCAGGCCGCCATCGAATTCATAGTGGGCGATGAGTCCGTTTGCCGAGGCTTGGCGGAGGTCAGCAGCGTGGCCCGTCTCCCATTCTGTTTGGAGTTTCGCGGCCTCAATTTCCGAAAACGCGTCTTCCGCGGACTTGAGCGATCGCTCAACTTCCGCTAGTCGGGCGGCCTGCTCCCGACTGGGAAGCTGTAAAAACGGGGCGGCATTGCCCTTCTGTCCATCCAGGCCCTTCTCGGGGATCGTATTAAAGAACGCATAGAACCTATAAAAATCCTTCTGCGTGATCGGGTCGTATTTGTGATCGTGGCAGCGGGCGCAACCCATGGTCAGACCCATGAAGGCGGCGGATGTCGTCTCCACCCGATCGATCACGTACTCATTCTGATATTCTTCCTCGATCGCTCCGCCCTCGAAATTGATCATGTGGTTGCGGTTGAATCCCGTCGCGATCTTCTGATCGAGAGTCGCATTCGGAAGCAGGTCGCCAGCCAGTTGCTCGACGATGAATCGATCATAGGGCTTGTTGGTATTAAAGGCGTCGATCACCCAATCGCGCCAGTGCCACTGCTCGCGATGGCTGTCGATGTGGTACCCGTGCGTATCGGCGTAGCGAGCGAAATCCATCCACTGCATCGCCATGCGCTCGCCATATCGGGGAGAGTTCAGAAGCGCAGTGACCCGATGCTCATACGCTTGCGGCGACTTGTCGGCAATGTATGCGTCGATTTCTGAGGGAGTGGGCGGGATCCCGGTCAGGTCGAACGTTACGCGACGGAGCAGAGTAGTTTTGTCAGCATCGGGCGATGGCTTCAGTCCTTCTTTTTCAAGACGAGCAAGTATGAAGCTATCGATCGGGTTGCGGATCCATCCTTTGTTTTTCACCGCAGGCTCGCCGGGACGCTGGGGCGGCTGATATGCCCAATGCAGCTCCCACTTCCCGCCTTCGTCGATCCAGCGCTTGATCAGTTCGGTTTGCTTGGAGGTCAACGCTGGACCGGCACTCACCGGCGGCATGCGCAGCTTGGGATGAGTGATGCGCTGGTATAACTTGCTGCGTGCTGCGTCGCCTGGGACGATGAGTTCAGGGCCGGCTTTTAGATCGAGCCGCAGGTTCGCCATGCGCTGCTTTTCATCGGGGCCGTGACACGCGAAGCAGCGATCAGACAAGATTGGCCTAATCTCGCGATCGAAATCGACGGGGCTAGCGTGGCATAAGCAGGCTGCCGCGAGGGCAAAACACCATCTCAACATTCGTGATCCAGGTTACTTTAATTGTACGTTAGAATCCAGTAAAAAGGTCTTCCAGGCTCACGGCCAGATGTTGCGTCGAGATCCGGCCACCTTCTTGAACCTGACGCGGGCGGTCAGTGGCGGCATGCTCCCAGGCTAAGCGTTTCTCCGGATCGATGATCCAACAATAGCTTACTCCCCATGCGTGATACGCTTCGCACTTGGCCTCGGTCTCGCTAAAGCGGTCCCCTGGAGACAACACTTCGATGCAGAGATAGATCGGTTTGGACGGGTACGGCTGTTGAAGCTGATCGGTTCGCTGGACCGTCGAGCTAATACCCACATTCATAGAATACGTCGGCTTTCTCGACAAATACTGAATCGCCAAACTCATGTGTGCGGTAGTCGCGGATGTCCAACTCCTGGTCCACCCGAGAAAGTGTTTCGTCATCGACGAACGCGCGCAGCAGCTCGTGGTGGCTGGTGCCTCGCTCGTGCGTGCCAGAGAGGATTCCATCCACCATGCGGAGCCGGCTGAATGCGCCGAGTCTCTGCGTTGCCAACCCCTCGCCTGCGCGGAGGAGGCTGGAGATTGCCGCAGCATGTTCCAGCGCCCGGACAACCGTTGTGCCGATCGCAATCACTCGTCCATGCGTCGCTTGAGCGTGCTCTATGAGCAGCGCCGTTGATCTTGGAATCCGGTACGGCTCGGGCAAGGGCAACTGCGCGTCCAGCTCTGGATCGCCAGTCGACGAGAGCCCGGCTGCATGCGTGATAGTCCCAAAGCGAATCCCCCGCGTGTTCATAGAGGCGAGCGTGCTCCAGTCGAGGACAAAACCGGCGGACGGCGGCTCGAATGCGACTGGCGGACCGGCTATCGGTGTCCAAGTATCCCAAATGGCGAGCGGGGTCGGAATGTGTGCGTACTGAATGGGCCGCCCGAGCCGAGCCAGCCCTTCCCATATCTTCCGCGGCGAACCGTCGAATTGCAGCAGGATGAGGCGCGGATGATTCAGCAATCGCATGACGTTCCCCTGCAGCGAGCCAAAATCCACTCGGTCGCCAGGCAGCAACGTTGGCGGCTTCGGCCGATCCTCCGTGCGCGTGCGGAAGTCGCCAGCCCCAAAGACAATCGCTGAGAATTGCTTGACTAGGTCGAGCGAGTCACGGCCCGCGAGACGCACTTCAATTTGGCTGCCAGTACGGCTATGCCGTCCGAAAAGACTCGCTGGCAAGGTTGCAGCATCGTTCGCAATCACCACATCATTCGGGCGCAATAGATTCGCGAACTCGGCGCGTGCCCGGTGCTCAATCTTGCCGCGGCGATCAACGGTCAATAGCTTGGCCTCGGGCGGGCGTTGGACTGGAACACTGGCGGCGATCATCTGCCTGCCAGCACGGCCGCCACTGTGTCGGCGAACTCGCGAGCCGCAACGTCGGGGCTCTTTAACGTTGAGGGGTCTGCATCGGGTACGGCGGCTGAGTGCAGCGGTGTATCCATATCGCCTGGATCGATTGAAAGAATTCTGACGCCGTCCAAGCTGAGCTCCTCGTCCCAGATGCGGCTCATGTGAAGCAGTGCTGCCTTGCTTGCGCCATAGGCGCCCCAACGCGGGTACGCCGCAATGGCGGCATCGCTAGTTACATTTATCACGGCGGCTCCGCGACCTTCCCGGGCGGAGGCGGCTAAGGAACCGAGCAGCGCCTTCGTCAGACGGAACGGTCCCAGGACATTCGCCGCGAGTGCGCGTTCAACATCTTCGCAGTCCGTGTCGGCAAGCAGTCGCAAGGGTGCCGGTCCCAGGTCGGACGCGTTGTTGATAAGAACGTCGAGTCCTCCCAGCGCGCCCAAGATCTGCAATGCAATGGGATGAATATGCAGTTTCAAAGACACGTCGCCGACTATCCCTGTCGAGGCCGGGAGCTCTTGGATTACACGTTCCACTCCGTCCCGTTTGCGCGCGACGAACGCGATTTTCGCCCCGCGACTCGAGAGTTCGCGGACGAGGGCTAAGCCAAGGCCCGAAGTGCCGCCAGTGATGGCGATTCGAACATCGTTAAAGATTGACATACGCCCAGACTACAAGTTAAAGTGAACTTTAAGTCAAGCGCAAAATTGAGATCTCCCAAAATGTCCGGCCTGCTTACGATTTCCGAGGTTTCGCGCCGAAGCGGCGTTGCTGCGTCGGCACTCCGTTTCTATGAAGAACGAGGTCTGATCAAGTCTGATCGAGCCGGATCGGGCCACCGCCGGTATCCCAGGGCGGTTCTTCGCCGGATCGCCTTCGTCGTCTTCGCTCAGCGCATGGGTCTAACGCTCGACGAGATTGCCGCAGAACTGGCGAGGTTGCCGGAAAACCGCGTTCCCGAACGTTCGGATTGGGCGAAAATCTCTGCGAGTTGGACCAAGCGCATCGATGAGCGGATCGCCGAACTGGAGCGTCTCCGGGCGGGTCTTACGCGCTGCATTGGTTGCGGCTGTCTGTCATTGAAGGATTGTCAACTTGCCAACCCAGGTGATCGCGCCAGCCGACTTGGTCCCGGTCCTCGCTACTGGATCGGCGACAAAAAAGCTGGATAAATCCTCAAGCTCGCAAATAAAAATAGATCAGATCAGTAGCCGGAGGCTGATGACCCATCTGCCGAATCATCGCCATCACCTGACCGCGATGCAGCGTCCCGTGATTCACCACATGCAGCAAAACCTTCCAACGCGCCACCGAATGCGCCTCGCCCTTCATATTCGTATAGGTGAGTTCGGAGGAAAGTAACTCATTCGGCCACCCGGACACGAACTCGCGAAAGCGAGCCAGAAGCGTCGGCCAAACCTGCTTCAAATCGTCGAGCCCAGGCTCGGGATCATCCTGAAATACCTGCACCCTCCCTTCCAGACGCGCCAACCAAACTCGATCTGCATAATAGATGTGCCGCAGCGTGACCACAGCCTCGGGTTTCTCTAACTTCGTGCAGGCATCCAGAAGCAAACCGCTGGCCCAAGCCGTGTAATCCAGATGCAGCAGCAATACAGACCGGTCAACGGGAGAATCGCTCATCTCAATCTTACGCGCACCGAATCAAGACCGCCGTGACATTATCGGGCGCTCCGTTGGCCTTCGCCGCCGAGATCAGTCCCAGGCATTTCTGTTCCAGCGATACATCCTGGGCCAGCGCAGCCGAAATCGTTTCAGCGTCCACAACTCCGTGCAAGCCATCGCTGCACAGCAGGATCTGGGTGCCAGGCCTTTGCGGCTGATTATAGGAGTGAACGCGAAGCTGAGGACCCACGCCGATTGCCATCGTGAGCACATGTTTCATCGGGTGATGCTTGAGGCTGGTTTCGTCGATGCCCAGGCGGCGGCCCACCTCGTTCACCCAAGTCTGATCCTCGGTAATGGCGGTGAGGCGGCCATTCTCGAAAAGATAGGCGCGGCTGTCGCCCACGCTCGCGATTAGTATCTCGTGACCCGCTTCAAGGGCGGCTACCAAAGTAGTGCCCATGCCGTCCAGAGCGGGGTCTTTCGAGGCTGCGCCCATGACAGTCCGATTCGCCTCCTCGAACGACTCGGCCAGAGCCGTAGAATCGTGGTGATCGCTCGAGCTAAAATATTGTGCGACGGTCTCGGCAGCCAAACGCGAGGCGTGCTCACCAGCCTGGGCACCCCCCATACCATCCGCGACCAGATAGAGTCCTCTATCTTGGAGGATCAGATAGTAATCTTCGTTGTTCGCTCGGACCGAGCCTGGGTCTGAAACGCCAAAGGACTCGAGCATGAACCTCCGATTATACACATACAGCGGGCCTAACCGACCAGCGCGGGCTCTTCGACTTCGCTCGCCGTGAAATATGCGCAGTCAGGGTGATGGAACACGAGCGCGCTAACGCTGGCTTCAGGGTCCATCATCATCTCGTCCGTGAGGCGAACGCCGATATCGTCGGGCTGGAGAAGCTTCCAGATCCCCTGTTGATCGTTCAGATTGGGGCAGGCTGGATAGCCGAAGCTGTAACGCTTGCCTTGGTATCGGGATGTGAAACGCTCTTGCATTGTCATGGCAGGCGAGTCAGGAAAACCCCAGTCTTCCCGAATGCGCCTGTGTAGCCACTCTGCGGTGCCTTCGGCGGTTTCTAGAGCCAGAGCCTGCAGGGCGTGCATCTTGAAGAACTCGCCCGCCGCTTTCGCCTCGTCCGCATGCTCGCGAATACCCGCGCCCGCCGTCACCACGAACAATGCGAGATGGTCTCGACGTCCGGAAGCGTCGGCGTCGAGAATATAATCGCTCAGACACAACCCGTCTTCTCGAGGCTGACGCCCGAACGAGAATATATGGATGGGCGATGCGCCGCCGGGAGCGAAGAGGTGAATTCGATTGCCGTCGCGCTCGGCCTCGAAGAACTGCCAGACAGCCTTCACCTTGAGGAACTTCGCCACCGCTGTTTTCACTTGTTCCATATCGTGGAAAAGTTTAAGCGCCTTGGTGTCCCGCTCGGCCAGCAGCTTCTCGAAATTGCCCTTGAAGCCGAGGTGGCGTCCGTACAACATGTAGGGATTGATGTAACTCCACAGCTCGGGCAGATTCGGCACATCGCGCAGTCTGCGATCCAGATAGGGCGCGGGCGGAATCGGGAGATCGGGCCGAACCTTCCGGCTCCTCGCCTGCCCTGCCAGTACAATCGGCTCGCTGACGCCTGCAGGCTCTTCTACAAGCTCGCCGTAGGTATGAGACTTTAAAATCTGGTCGCGGGTGGACGCGTCCATCATCTCGTTCATCAGCCTCAGCCCGGTCATCGCATCCTTGGCGTAGAGTGTGGGAGCGGCGTACGCAGGAGCGATCTTCGTCTTGGTGAATTTCTCGGAGAGAGCCGCCCCGCCTACGAGCAGAGGCACGCGGATACCATGATCGCGCAGATCGCCTGCAGTAGTCACCATCTGATGTGCGCTCTTGACGAGAAGACCGGAAAGACCGATGACGTCGGGCTTGTGTTCGTTGTACGCCTTGATCAGATCCTCAGGCGGAACCTTAATGCCAAGATTGATGACATCGTAGCCATTGTTTCCCAGGATAATTTCAACCAAGTTCTTGCCAATGTCATGCACGTCGCCCTTCACCGTGGCCAGCACGATCTTGCCGCGCGCGGCAGTGTCGGCCTTCTCCATAAACTTCTCGAGGTGATTGACGCCCGCCTTCATCGCTTCGGCCGATTGAAGCACTTCGGCCACAATCAGTTCATTATTGTTGAACAGCCGCCCCACTTCCGCCATCCCGGTCATTAGCGGTCCATTTATGATGTCGAGCGGCGCAACGCCTTCCGCCATTTTGCGGTCCAGATCGGCAACCAGACCGTCCTTGGTGCCTTCGATGATGTAGTTGCCAAGACGCTGATCGAGCGGTAGGTCCGCAGCCTTCTTCTTTTCCTTCTTGCTGGCTCCGCGGAAATGCTCCGCAATTGCCGCGATGTGCAACTGATTGACCGCGGCCTTCTCCTCGCGGGATTGCAAGCGCCAATCCTCCGGCACCCCGTGCATGTCAATCCCTGGCGTGTTGAACAGCAGACTCTCCGCAAGCCGTCGCTCTTCAGGAGGAATGGAAGCGAAGCGCTCCAGCCTTTCCGCATTGACGATTGCAAGGTCCAGCCCGGCCTTCGTGCAGTAATACAGAAAAACCGAGTTCACTACTTCCCGAGCCGACGCAGGCAGTCCGAATGAAATATTCGAGACGCCCAGGATGGTCTTCACGAACGGGATCCGGTCCTTAATTAGCCGAATCGCTTCGATCGTCTCCACTGCCCCGCCGATATAATTTTCGTCGCCAGTCGCGCACGGAAACACCAGCGGATCAATGATGATATCTTCCGGCTCAATCCCATACTTCTCCGTCAGTAGCTTCACCGAACGCTGGGCCACGGCCAGTTTGCGTTCGCGCGTGAACGCCTGCGCCTGCAGCTTGTCTTCATCGATCGTGCCCACCACCAGCGCCGCGCCATAAACCTTGGCCATCGGGCAAATTCTCTCGAACTTCTCCTCTCCATCTTCGAGGTTGATCGAATTGATAATCGACTTGCCCTGGCAGTAAGTCAGCGCTAGCTCGATTCCCTTCGGATCGGTGGTGTCGATCATGATCGGCGCTTTGATCTTGCGAATCAGCTTTTCGTAGAAGAACGGGATGTCTGCCATCTCGTCCCGATCGCTGGATTGCAGGCACACATCCACCACATGCGCGCCATTGCGGATCTGCCAGCGCGCGATCTCGGTCGCCTCTTCCCACTTTTCTTCCGCCACCATGTTCTTGAACAGCCGCGAACCGATGACGTTCGTGCGTTCGCCGACGATCAGGGGACGGTTGCTTTCCTCGGCCTCCACCAGTTCCTTGTTGGAATAGTAGGCGCGATGATCCGAAGCCTTTAGGGGGCGGGGCTGCTTGGTCTTCACCATCGTCGCGATTGCCTGGATGTGCTCTGGAGTTGTGCCGCAGCAGCCGCCCACAATGTTGAGCCAGCCATGGTCCGCAAACTTCTCGAGTTGCGCCGCGAGGGATTCCGGCGTTTCCCCGAACTTTCCGTCGGAGTTCGGCAGGCCAGCGTTGGGATAGCATGAAATGCGGTAAGCGGACATCTCGGACAGCGTTCGGATGTAGTCCGTCATTAGGTCCGGCCCTGTCGCGCAATTGAGCCCCACGGCGAGCAAATTGTGATTGGCAATCGAGGCATACAGCGCGTCGATCCCTTGGCCCGCCAACATTGTGCCGTTGCGTTCAATCGTGACTGAAGCCATCACCGGAATGAACTGGCCGATCTCGGTTTGAAGCTGGTCGATGGCCAATAGAGCCGCCTTCAAACTGCCGGTATCGAAAACGGTTTCGACGAGCAAGAGATCCGCTCCGCCATCGATCAGCGCCCTGGCCTGTTCGTAGTAATTGGAGCGCATCGTCTCGAATGTTGTCGTGACGGTGACGTTCAAGTCCTTCGTCGTCGGACCCATCGACCCGGCTACAAAGCGCGGCTTATCCGGAGTTGAGAACTCGTCCGCCGCCTCCCGGGCCAGCTGCACGGCCTTTACGTTAAGCTCGTGAGTCCGGTCGCGTAGATTGAACTCGGAGAGCACGAGAGGAGTACCGCCGAACGTGTCCGTCTCCACGATGTCGGCCCCCGCTGCGAGGTAGGCGCGATGGATGTTCCGGATCAACTCGGGACGAGTAACCACGAGGATCTCCGGGCAATTTTCACGTCCCAGAAAATCAGTCTCTATCGACAGCGGCTCCTGATGGATCATCGTGCCCATCGCGCCATCGATGACGAGAATACGTGTGTCGAGCGCCTCGATCAGCGCCTTGATACGGTCCGGTTTGATCACTCTAATCTATTCTAACCGGCGGCAGTTTCAGCCACGGCGGCTTCGTTGAAACTGTACCCAAATCCGCGGATCGCGCGGATGTATAGCGGATTGGCGGGATCGGCCTCGATTTTCTGCCTGAGCCTCAGAATATAGACGTCCACCGTGCGGTCAGTCACGGCGCGGTCATGTCCCCAGACGGCGTTGAGCAACTGTTCGCGGCTAAAGACGGCACCGGGCCGGTTCATCAGGTACTCCAGTAGCCTGAACTCGGTGGCGGTGAGGCTCAATTGAGCGCCGTTCAAAAGCACGCGGCAAGTGCGCCTATCGAGTTCCAGCGCGCCGGAGCGTATGCTGCGCTGGGGGACTACGTGGGTTCGCAACTGGGTCTTAACTCGCGCCACGAGTTCCCGGATAAAGAAGGGCTTCACCATGTAATCGTTGGCACCGAGCTCCAGGCCGACGATGCGGTCCGTCTCCGAGGCTCGGGCGGTTAAGAAGATGATCGGAACGGCGCTGAGTTCCGCGTGTCGGCGCAGCCCCTTGCAGATTTCGAGCCCGTCGCTTTCGGGCAGCATGATGTCGAGGATGATCAGGTCGGGATGCTCGCGGCGGCAAAACTCCAGAGCGTCTTTTCCGGTTTGAATACCAGTAAAGGCGAATCCCTCCCGCTCGAGATTGTATTTCAGGAGAGCGAACAAGTCTGCATCGTCTTCGATGAGAACGATCTTCTTCATGATCTATCTAGACGATAGCGCGAATTCTTCGCACCCGATCGGCTGCCCTGGCGGTGCTTCCAGTGGCTTAGAAACGGGAATCTCCTTCGGATTTTTTTGAAAGCGGTCGATTTGGGCGGCTGCGAAACGGTAGTGCGCGCGTGCAGCGAGGTCGTTTCCTGCCACACGGTTTAGGAACTGTTTGAGCACTTCAAGCCGGTCGTATGCGACGGCGCGCGCCTGTTGCGAGGCGCCCTCATTTGCAGCGAGCGCCATCAGATGGTACAGCACCACTGCATCCACCACTCGCTGCACCTCGCCGGACAATCCTGCCACGGGCTCGGCCTTCCAAGTGGCGGCGATCAGCTTGTCGATTACTTCACCAATTCCAGGCATGGAAGCATTTTGAGCGTGATATTGGACCAGCCGCGCCGCCCGTTCGGGCTGCAGGATAAGCCCCACGGTCAGATTCGAAGCCGACTCAGCCGCCCCGAGCGGGTCGAAGCCGAGCCCCGTATGGTTGTGAAAATCTTCGCGGCTTCGGGCATAGCCATGCGCCGGAGGAGGAATCAAGGCAAGGAGGCCTGGAGCCAACGTGAGCGCCACTGGTCGAATGGTGGCGAGCAATGAATCCAGCGCACGGTTCTGCTCCGCTGCTGGTACCTGTTCCGTTACCTTTTGTCCATCGCCGCGCAATGCGTAGGAGTAAAAGGAGCCGCCCAGCACCTTGGACGCCGCCTCAGTCTGGTAGCGATGCAGCAGGTAAATCGGCACCAGCACGTCTTCGAGGGTGCTCATGGGCGCGCCCACGCGGATATTATTCTCCGAAAAACGGCCGAGAGCGCGCGCTCGCACCTGCATGATCCGGTTCAGCTCATCCACGGCGTTCGTTCCTGAATCCCAAAGATGCGCGAGCGGATGCAGACCTCCGAAGGGTCGCGCATCCCGATCCGAGATGAAGAGGAATCCGTCGCCCGTCGCCTTTCGCATCAATGCATCGAGCTCTTTGTTCTCATCCACGCCTGGCGCAAAGTCCCGGTACCCATAGGTAATCGCGATCTTGTCCCATGCGCCGATGCCCGTCGCATAAGCGTCCGAAAGATCCGGCGCTCCGGAACCGGTCAGCTTGATCAGCGGCGGCGGATAATCCATCACGGAAGCCCGATCTTTGATGCTCGCGGCGAAGTTGTGAGAGAGGCCAAGCGTGTGGCCTACCTCATGCGCGGCAAGTTGCCGCAAGCGCGCCAGCACCATGCGCTCGAGTTCCGGCGGCGCAGTCTTGCCATCGGTGTAAGGCGATAGTAGGCCTTGCGCAATCAGGTAATCCTGGCGTCCGCGCAAGGACCCGAGCGTCACTTGACCCTTGATGATTTCGCCTGTACGTGGGTCCGTGATCGCTCCACCATACGACCAACCACGAGACGACCGGTGGACCCATTGGATCAGGTTGTAGCGCACGTCCATCGGATCCGCGTCGGGAGGGAGCAACTCCACGCGAAACGCGTTCTTGTAACCCGCCTCCGCAAACGCTTGATCCCACCAGCGCGCCCCTTCCAGCAGCGCGGACCGGATCGGTTCCGGCGCACCCGGATCGAGGTAATACGTGATCGGCTCGACTGGCGCGCTTACAGCGGCGGCAGGATCTTTCTTCTTCAATCGATGCCGGATGACAAAGCGCTTGACGATAGGTTCCGATAGCGGAGTCGAGTAGTCGAAATAGCTGGTATCGATGAATCCGGAGCGCGGGTCGAATGCCCTGGGCTGGTAGCCGGGTCCAGGCAATTGCACGAAGGAATGGTGCTCTCGCACGGTGATCGATTCAGGATTGGGCGTCACTTCCCGCACGAATGCGCCAGGATTGTCGCCCACGAAAGTAAGCGTCGCTTCCACTTCGGTGTTCTTCGGGAAATTCCGGGTCTGGGGGAGGTAGAGTGCGCTCCGAGTTGCATCGACATGAAACGCGCCTTGCTTGGCCTGCTGAAGGGCCTGCGTCACTCGATGAGCATCGCTCAGGTAGAAAGGCGTGGCATCCACTAGCACATGGCCGCCCTCCTCCGCTACAGCGTCAAAGCCCCACAGCACGGACTGCGCGAAGGATTGTTCCACCGAGCGCCGCTCCATCGCATCTCCTGTTACCGCGCGATAGCTGTAGTTGGGCTGGATCAGTAGCACGCGTGGTCCCGTGCGCTCAAACTTAACGATGCGCGAGTCGCCGATCTGCCCGCGGTCCAGCCCAATATCGTTGGAACCGATTCCGGCGGGGAGCGAGTTCACGTAATGAAACTCGGTATCGAACTTATCGATTTCGAGCCAGATCTTGCCTGCCTTATCGTCCCAATAAATAGGAAAGTATCCAGGCATCTTCCGCATGGTCGCGGTTTTGGACGCAATGCTTTGCGACGAACCAGATGCAGCGAACAGCAGGCCGAGGAGAAGTAGGCGAATCATCTTTAGCTTGTTCGTTTAGCATAGCTAATTATGGGGCGTAAACGCGTTATCCTGGTGCATTCTAACCCCTGGCGAGTGACCCTGATCTTATAGAGCGGACTCCTGGCGTGCGCCTTCACGAGCCGGGGCGCCAATCCACAAGTCTGACCGTAAATGGCGCCACCGGAATGTCCTTCACTTGACCAACGCGAGTGCCGCGCAGCTACAGGGGATCGCGTTTAACGCGTTTATCCAATAGGACTGCGTGGCAGCACGACAGTGAACAGCGGGTGCTGAGGCACCGTGATGGTTCTCTCCACGTCGAAAGCCGTCACCAATGTTGCCCTTGCTCCCAATAGTTCTTGCAGCATCTGGCTGCTTGTTTTGGCCACCGGTGTGACGCAGATTTTACGGATGCATTTGCCTCGTTATCCGCAAACGTGACGTGATCCCGAACACGCTTACGCCCAGTTCGCCGAAGTCCATCGTCCGAAAAAGGGTGGCGACTCTGGCTGATCCTCAAGCTAGTCGCCGTAACCCGGCGACGGCTCCAGACTCACGTCTGCACTCTCTGCATTTGCGACCACCATTCAGTCGCGCGACTCTCAGCGCGTTCATCTGCAGCTCGTGCAGGCTAGGCGGTCAGGGAGCGGAAAGGCAATAAAGGCCTACTTGCCGAGGTCGAACTTTACGCTGCTCTCCACGGTATACATCCGATAATCTCGAAAACGAATCTCATGCCTGGTCAGCCTCGTGCGGCCACGGCGGACTCGCAGCACAGCTTGGCTGGGCAGCAGGAAGTCCTCGTTGCCAATTTTCGCGTAATCGTACTCCAAATCGAGTGTCGACTCCTGCATCGGGAAAGCTGCTGGAATACCCTCCGCGATGACGGTGATTCGCCGCACCCGCTGCGTGCCGTCATCCACGTACAACAAGCCATGAATGGCCGGCTTATAGCGCCGGGAACCCTCACTGAGACTATACGGGGAATGAGTCTTCGCGATCTTATAGGCGACCACGTGCTGCCGATCGGAACCAGAGCCTGACCAGCCTTTCCACTCAAACAGAGCCTCGGTCTGCGGCGAAAAAACTGCCCGGAGCAGGTTGCCAAACTCACCCGATGAAGTAGTGCCATCCATTTCCGTACGATTCACCTTCGTTCGCTGGCCGTTCACAGCGATCATCGTGTAGTTCTCAGTACCGTCGTGATAACGTAGCTGCTCGGTGATCGTGTCGCGCAAGCGCCAGTTCTCAACCCCCGATGGATCCAGGTAACGCTGTGTAATCTGGCGGCAGGAGAAATTGGGAAGCGAGCCTGAGTAGGAGAGAGCGTGTTCCCGGGCAGCTTTGATGAGGCGCTCTTGTTCGCCCGCTTCTGGTGCAAGCAGTACCGATAGCACCGGCTGAGGCTCGGCAAACTGATGCGACGGAATCGAGGCCGGGGCAGGCGCCGTCGCCGATGCGGCATGAGCTAACCCGCCTTCCACCCGGAATCCCATCTTCTGCTCTGCTTCCGTACCATCCTCCAGCACGATAACCCTGGCCACATAATCACCCGCATCCATGCTTGACGTCGGAATCGAGGTTACGTACGGCAACTGGTCCCCAGGTTTCACACCTGCCGGCAGCGTCATCGGGAAGCGTCCCAACACCTCGGAACCGCGGCTGAGTTCCAGCGCTAAGCCGGGTGGCGCTTTGGCCCCTGGCGAGGTCTGTACCGTGAAGTAGATCGTCGCGGATTCCCCATGCGCTACACACCCGGACAGCTCCGGAATAACGCGCGCTCCTTTGAACCGCAGCGGTCCTCCAGCAGCGTTTGCATCGGGCTCCAGCCTGCGCACCAGAACGAGGGGGCTAATCCAGGGCCCAGCTTTCGCTTCCATTAAAGACACATCCGTTTCCCCGCCCCCCATGCGGCTCCCGTTGCGGTCAAAGGCGACAGTCTGCAGCCTATAGTTGCCGGAGGGCAGCGCAAACGGCTCGGCGATGGACAGCGTCTCCTTGCGGAACAGTTCGGCTTTGTCTTTCGAAATTTGGTATGCGACGTCGCGCATCAGCTTGTGGACGACTTTGCCCGACCCGTCGTGAATTACCCCCATCACGGAAACGCTCGCTCGCAAGATGTCCCCGCCGTTGTCGGGATCCAGTTGCAGTTCGCTCGCTGGAATTTCGAATACAACGCTAGCAGTGAAGTCGGTGCCTTGCCGCCCTTGTTGAAAGGCGGCAATTTTGAAAGGAAGCGCTGAGGGCAGCGGTTTTGACGAAAGCGCCTTCAGCATCGCGGCTTCATGCGGGCTGGCGGGCTGAGTGCTTCCGGACGGTAATGCGAAGTACCCGGCGCGGGACTGAACGTGCACGTCGCGCCGATTTACCGTCACTGAGATGCGACGGAAATGCCCGTCGAATGAGCTGATCGCCGGAGAATAGGCTGCTTCATACCAGGAGGAAAGCTCTTCGGAAATCTTCTTCATCGGCTTGCGGAAGTCATTGGAATCCGTGATCACGAACCCCCCGGTCTCTTTCGCCAGTTCCTGCAAGGGGCTCTGGTAACTGCTTCGCAGGCCCATCTCCATCGTGTCTCCGGATTTGACCTGCGCCACCGACACCGCCTCAGTACCATTCGATGTTACTTGCTGTTTGCTCAGCTCCGCCGAGCGATTGACGAGGTCGCTCGATTCGCGGTTTTTTTCGGAGACTGCCAGACCCGTGGCATCGACTGCATAAATGCTCACATTCGAACGATTTGCGGCGCTAATCACCGTCCGGAACTGTTCCATGACGGCGGTGGTAAGTTGCAAGCCTTCTGAAAAATAGACGATGGTCTTGCGGCCCGGCAGAGCTTCCTGTTCCCGCGCCAACGTAAGCAGCGCGCCGATCGAAGGGCGGCTCTGGACGGAGCGGGCGCTCGATTCAGATATGGAGAGAACATTTAGCATCATGTCCGCCATCCTGCGCTCGGGGCCGCGCTCATTCAGACCGCTGAGATCCCCGCGCTGGACCTGCATGGCCGCATTTGCATCCCCTGCTAGCGAACGCAGGATGCGCTCGGCCTGGTCCCCATCAATACGCTCCCGTGCTTTCGCTCTCTTGGTTGCCGCGTCGATCGCAGTTCTGAGGACAGTCTGGTCTGAAGTGTATTGCTGAAGCAGATGCAGTCGGCTTTCCACGACCAGGACAGCGAAATAGACGTTCGGGCCAGAAGCTTGATGAATCAGCTCCAGAGCCGCATCGCGGGCCAGACGTCCCGGCTCCAAGCTGAGCCGGTCAAAGACCAGCGTCACCAGCCGAAACTCCCGCAGGAGGTCTGGAGCGGCGGGAGTCTTCACCTGCGATCCGCCACCCGACTGGGAAGTATTCAGTCGAAAACTGATCATCTTTACGGGGGTGCCATCGTCGGTGATCTGAATCTCTTCGGGCTTCACGTCGCGAACGAGCCGCCCCTTTTTGTCCCTAAATACGAGATCGAGGAGCACTTCTTGCGATTGTGTCGTGATGACGACAGGTGCCGTGCTCTGCGCTGCACCTGCTTGGACCAGCACCGCGAGAACAATCAGACGACGCATGCACTTTCGATCATACTGTCCACCGCTACAGCCCTTTTCCGCGCAACGATTCCAACTCCAGCCTCGCCTTCTCACTTAAGCTCGCGTCGGGCTTGGGAAAGAACGATAGAATAGCTGATCGCAGTTCCGGCGAAACATCTGCTTTTTGATCCGCCAGCTTCTCCAGCAGCTTCGAATAAGTCTTATCCGTAAACTGATACGTGCCTTCCTGCACCGCCTTTCCAGTATCAAGATTGCTGTCTGCAAGCCGCAGCTTGTCTGTCCGGACTTCGCCGATATACGCACGGTACGAGGTCAACGTTTGATTAAAGCTCTCCATAAACAGCTTTTCGACAGCCGGTGTCGGCACCTTGAATCCGAGCGCCTTCAGCGGTCCAACTTTGGGCAGCAATCGGAACAAGAACGCGAGCAGTTTAGCTCCTGGCCCGGGCCGTTCATATTGCTTTCCCCACTCTCTTTCATAGCTCGACCGCTGCAGGTTGTAGATAAACTTCCGACGGGTAACGCCAGGAGTACTTTTCCCAATCTCGTCCTTTTTCAAGTCCCACGCCGCTCGCGTCATCTCCGGGATCATTCCGCTTACAGTCCGCCGATACGAGCCGAGGGCCAGGTCGAGACTTGAAAATAAGTCCTTTAGCGGTATGGAGTAAATCTCCAGGAAAGCCCTCTCCAGCAAAGGCTTGCTCACTTGAAATCCGATAAAGTCGTGATACGCCTTCGGAGCGTAACTCCCATGTGCGACTTCCAGAACATCGAACCCAAACTCGGTTTTAAGATGCGCGCCAGGATTGTCTTCGTAAGTAATGGGATCGCCATATTTGGCGCGAAGCTTGGGATAAAGGATGGGTACCGCGTGATTGGTGGCGATCGGGTGTCCGTTGTTATCAGCCGCGTAATGCGCGAGCGCGCCGAGCGCGAAAGCGAATTCATTTGGATCCTGCGCGTCATGAATTAGGGCGACCACAAAGTCGCCGCTGCGCACATAGTGGACAATGTCGCTGAACAGCGTGCTGCTGAACGGATAGTAGCCCATGTCCTGAATGATCGCTCCGCCATACGCGTAGGCATGCGCCTCCAGCAGCTGCGCGTCCGTGACGCTAGGGAATCGCGATTTGATGAGAGGCTTCAAAGAATCGTCCCAGACAGTATCGATAATCGCCTCGTGCGTCAGGACCGAATACGCGAAAGCTGGCGTGCCGACGGCAACCAGCAGGGCGACCATAGGCATGATCCGTGGTCCAAGGTTGCCGCGCACTATGTGAACACCATGTCGGACGGGGCCGTTCCCCGCTCCTTGCAGAATTCAACGTACAGACTTCCGTAGCTCTGCGTAATGTAATCCTCTTCGGTAAAATTCATTTGTTTGGCCGTCGAATCAATCCACTCTGGCGTGCCCTCGAGTTCTAAATACAACCCGATTGGGGTTTCATCGAGCGTCGCCGTTCCCGGATCGCCTTCCCTCTGAAATTCCGTTCGGAATTTATCGTATCTGAATACCTGCGAGTATCCAAGCCGGGAGAAGATCGATTCCATCTTCGCCGCATCCGTCACCTCAACTTCGAGTTCCTCGCGCGATTTGTGCTTGCCCGCCTGCGGCTTCCCCTTGTAGGTCAGAATGGCGGACTCTCCCACCCGCCGGATCCGGATCAGCTCGCGAGATTGGCGCATTCTGTGGTCAACGGTATCCAGCACTGTATTCGATTCGAAGACACGGGGCTTGGAAATCGCGAATCCATTGCTTGCCAGTCGCTCTTGGATTTCATTCAGACCCTTGGTGGGCCGCAGTTTGATTTCTATCTCGAGACCTGAATCGCTTGTCACGAGTCACCTTGTACGCCGCGTCTACTTGCTAACATTGTGCTTGATGCCGACTCTTCGTCGAAACTTGTGGATCTTCGCGGCAATTTGCGCGGCCTGCTTTCCAATTGTCGCTTATCAAAAACTCGAGACCGTTTCCGCTGGAAAAAATCTTCCCCCGGGCGAAAACATTCTCTGGACCGATCCGGGTAATGTGGAGTCGCTCGACTTCGCAAACGGCGTAGGCGGGGAGCGAACCGTGCCGCAGCCGCCCTTTCAATTCGTGGAAGAAGACAAGGCCGGCACCAATCCCAAAGTAAAGGTGAAGGATGGAGCTGGCCGCACCTGGAGCGTGAAGTTCGGACCTGAAGCCAAGCCCAGCGTTTTCGCCACTCGGATGGCATGGGCTTGCGGATTTCCGGTAGAAACCGAGTACTTTGTCACACGTGGCCATTTCGTCGGCGCTCGCAATCTCAAGCGCGCCCGGAGTTTTGTTCAGGGCGATGGATCCTTCACCGACGCGCGCTTCCAGTTGCGCACGGATTCACCCAAATTCCTCGACTCATTCAACTGGACTTGGCCTAGCAATCCCTTTTTAGGAACGCCTCAACTGAATGGCCTCAAGGTTTTGGTAATGCTGCTATCCAATTGGGATACGAAAGACGCGCGCGATCGCGATGCGGCCGCCAACGACACGCTCGCGGATTCTAATCTGGCAATTTTCCAGACGCAGGGAGATAACGGACCAAAGTATCTCTACATGATCAGCGACTGGGGCGCAACTTTCGGCCGATGGGGTCCTGGAATCAGAAGCAAGTTCAGATGCCGCGATTACGCCAGTCAGACGCCTGGTTTCGTCCAAGGGGTGGATAAAGGCATCGTTCGGTGGGGCTATCAGGGCAAGCACAACGAGGACATCGTGCAGGGCGTTCGCGTCAGCGATGTTCAATGGCTTCTTCAATATCTCGGCCGGATCACCGACGACCAGCTTCGACGCGGACTAGCTAGCAGCGGCGCTTCGCCGGAAGATGTAGCGTGCTTTACGCAATCCATGCGCCAGCGAATCGATAGGCTGCAAGCGATTGCGAAAGATTAGACTGGGTGTTCCTTTATCTCAGCAAAATCGCTCCAGCGTTCCTGTTCCCGCCGGGGCTGACCATCGTGCTTCTGGTTGTCGCGGCGCTTCTCAGACGCCGTCGACCGGTGCTTGCTGGCGGCTTGGTCTTCGTCGCGCTTGCCGGCACATGGGCGTTAAGCAGCCACTTGGTAGCCGAAACATTCTTGCGATCTCTCGAAAGCCAGTATCCGACCGTCCCTCCATCCGACGCTCCGAAAGCCGACGCAATTGTAGTATTAGGCGGATACTTGCACAGTCCGGGCGGAATGCATCCGTTCGCCGAAATGAACGAGTCGGCGGATCGCTTATGGATGGGTGCCCAACTGTTCAAGGCTTCCAAAGCGCCCCTGGTCTTGCTGACCGGAGGAAATGTGCCCATGTTTCGCGGACACTCAGTTTCCGAGGCTTTGGCGGGGAAGGATCTCCTGCAAGCTTGGGGTGTTCCAGCAGATGCGATCCTGGTTGAAACCGAGTCGCGGAATACGAGAGAGAACGCAACGCTGAGCGCCCCGATCCTGGCCTCCAAAGGTGCCCGGCGGTTGCTCTTAGTGACGTCAGCCTTTCATATGCCGCGTGCGGTGGCGATCTTCAGGCGTGCCGGCATGGACGTGACGCCAGTGCCCACCGATTATCAGTCTGGTTGGGATGAAGGAGACTTGCCGTTTCGGCTGCTTCCCGATGCCCAGAGCATGTTCAACTCGAATTTGGCGTTGCGGGAGTGGCTGGGGTTGTCGGTGTACCGTTTGCGGGGCTGGGCTTGAGTCACGACATCCCAAGCCGCTCATATACATCCGACAACAGGAGTGTGCAGGCGATCGAGTCTAAACGCACTCGGGAGTGGAGTCCGGTGTATGACCGACTGAGCCATTCGCCTCCAACTCCCTGCCAGCGATGCTCGACGGCTGGCTCGTCCTGGGCGAGGAGAACATAGTCGGTTAGCGGTGAAATTTGTCGGTAGCGATCGAATTGTTCACCCCGGTCATAGGCAGCGGTGGACGGAGACGGCACTTCGAAAATCACGCGAGCGTTCAGCAAATTATCTCCGTCATGCAAAGCCGGCCCGCCGCAGAGGACCACGGCATCGGGGTGAAGTGCAATGAATTGCTTTGGCCGCGAACTGTCCAAAACATTCCTGATCTCTTGAGCCGGCTTTCGATCACGGTCTTGCAACCAGCGTCAATAACGCCCGATCCGACAAACAATCCGAGCTTTCGAAATTTCGGATAACGCCTCCGTTCCTTGTTTCGCTTAAAGTAGTCTGCCTCGGTGCGCAGGGCATCGAGCAGATCGGCACTTAATGTGGGAAAGGCGGCAAACGCAGCCACCAGGGCTTCGATGCGTCCCGCATTGAGCATCTTGATCTTCTTTTTAGCCCATCGTTTGCGCTCTTTTCCATCGGACGGGAAGAGCTTTGCCGACAATTCCCAAATGTGTTCCCGGGCATGATAAAGATCGACAATCTGAAGTGCCCCGGGGAAGTGTTGGTTGGCAATATTCTAGATCCACGCAGCGCCGTCGCCGAGCACCCCTTTGAGCAATGCGCGGCTCCATCCCCGTTGCCAAGCCTCTGGGTAGAGGCGGCGCCCGAACTGGTCTGCGTCCTCGATTGCTCCCAGGTAGGTAGTGGAAGCTTCGTCACGCATCGGGCGCCCCTCCTCGACTAATTCCCACTTACGCATTTGTAAGCTGGTAAACTAAGGCCACCTTGTCGAAACCTTTCTCAGCGAAAGATGCGCCCCTGGAATTGCTCATCATAGAGAACAACCCTGCCGACTCGCGGCTGATTCTGGAAGCTTTCAAGGAAATTGGCATAACGGACAACGTGCACTGTCTGAGGGATGGAGTCGAAGCCTTAGCGTTTCTGCGGCAAGAGGGCGACCACGCGGGCGCGCCGCGGCCCCACCTCATGTTTCTAGATCTGGATATGCCAAAAAAGCCCGGACTTCAGGTCCTGGCGGAAATCAAGAGTAATCCAAGAATTAAGACGATGCCGGTGGTAGTGGTTTCCGGCTCGAACAATCCAGCCGAAATCCGCGAAGCTTACGAATTGCATGCCAGTTGCTTTATTTCGAAACCCGGCGACTTGCACCAATTTTTCCGCTTCATTCAAACTTGCTACAGCTTCTGGTCCACCGTCGTCACCTTGCCTCCCGAGTGCTAATGGTGGCTCTGTCCGGGGTCGAACCGGAACACCCTTTCGAGTACCAGATCCTAAGTCTGGCGCGTCTGCCAATTCCGCCACAGAGCCAACGCGAGCAGCGTCCGCCGGAACCAGAATAGCAAGCTCAGGCTGATGCCCGGAGCGACTGCAACGTTTCCACCTGGATAACCCGGGGAAGTTCGCTCCCGCACCCGCAGCGCGACCGATCCAGACGCCGCTGGGGCGAGCCTGAAATCAGATGCAGACCGTCGTGTGCCTCGCATTCGCTCGCGAGCAATTCGTTTCCCGGTCCAAGCACCTGCTCGAAAACTGGAACCCCAAAAGCGAGCCAAAGCTTATCGCGCTCCCTCTTCGTGAGGCAGGAATCGAAGTCGGGGCTAAACACGATGATCGCGTGCTTCATCCGAACCCCCCGACGGGCCAAATCGAGCATCGCGTCCATTGGTCCGGCCACGGCAGTAGGGCGAAAGCGCGCGGTTTTGGAGGTCCACCCACGCGAAAATGTCCGGATAGCCCGCGTTTCGCGAAATCCTGGAACCAAGACAGCCGTTTTCGGTGCGGGATCGAGAGGATGCACCAACACCGCTCCCTTGGTAGCTCGAGCGAATAATAACCGCATAATTGTATTTGTAATTTAGTAGTGGGCGAACCGGCAATTTCCTCTCACAAAATAACAACAGACGAATGACTCGACCGGATCAAGCAAAGAACCTGACTAGTGTCCGGGCGCTAAAAGCTTACGCATTCGCTCGGTCATATCTTGGGTCAATTCTTTCGAGAATCGATCTACGAAGCCGTTCATCAGGCGACCTCGGCCCAGTAGCCCTTCGTCCCTCGACAGGGAAATAACCTCAGCTTCCGCGTAAACGCCGCTATCCGCCTGTTCCAGCCGCCAATACCAGGTCAAGCGCCACAGAAAGCCGTACTCGCTGTCCGCCGGTTGCTCTTCATCGTAAGGCTTCTTGCTTGGATTCCGAACCTCTCCGATCCGCGTGGATCGCGCCGCGATGGAGACGTGCAATGGATCCAGCGCCTCATACTGAACAGAGCACTTAACATTCAACATTACTTTCCGGATCTGTCTCTTCGAAAACCGCAGGAAGGCTTCAAAATGATCGCCGTCGCGCTTCTCCAGTCGCGACTCAACCACTTCAGACGGAAAGAACTCTTTGTATCTGGCGAAATCCAGCAGAACGTCGCGAACCCGCTCGATGGTCGTTCCAGGCAGAAACACTTCGCCTATCCAATCCTGAATAACCCCGTTTGGAACCTCCGCCTCATTTGTCTTGTGCGCCACGACGAAGTTTTGGTTCAGCCAAACTAGCGACTTCTCTCGCTTGTGCTGGTCGAGCCAAAGGTAAGCCCCCTTCGTTGATCGTTCGCGCGCTTCCGCTTCCGTCAATTTGACGTACCGATCATAAGCTTGCACGGTTTCCGGTTGTAACTCGAAGGCGTAGAGAGAACCGAACGCGAATAGCCCGAAGCCCCACCTGCGGATCAGATCCATTCAAACCGGGCCAGTTCCCGATTCTTGCGCACTCTATCGATGGGAAAGACCTGGTTATGCAGCACTACCCAAACGCCCGCTGGCAGCAGGCGCGCAGCCAGCAGGCTCTCGGTCAAATTTTGGAGACCGTCGCTACCTTCGAAACCAAGCGGCGTCATCGCCCCAGTCATTACTATCGGAATCGGTACCTCGCCCAGCTTTTCCTTCAGCAGCAATCCGGTCTCTACCATCGTATCGGTGCCATGAGTAATCACGACCGGGCATGGTTCGCGGAGAGTGTCTCGCACCGCGTCAAGCACTGACAACCGGTCTTCGAGAGTCATTTCCAAGCTGTCCTTATTCATGAGGTGCCTGACATTTACCTCGGTGTCTGGCAACCGCAAGAAGCGGAAGTAACGCTGAATCTTGGTGTCGAGATTTTCAACGTTGCCGGTCTGTTCCGAATAGACTTTCTCTATCGTGCCGCCAGTCGCGATAAGATACACCCGCTTCATTTCTCTAGCTTGCGGATCACGTTGATCAGAACATTTCCCACTACTTCCAGACTGTGGGCGCTCAGTTTGTCCATCGTGTCTTTTTCGGTGTGCCAGTTTTCGTTATGTGGGCCATAATCGAAGTCGATTAAATCGAGCGCATTGACTCCGCGCTGCAGGAACGGCAGGTGATCGTCCTCGGTCGCGAAGCCGGAGTCGAGAAAGTATTTGCCATATCCCATCTCGCGCGCAGTATCCCAGACCAATAGTCGCAGCGAGGCCGACGAATTCATCTCCTGCAAGATTCCCAAATCCTTATCGCCGATCATGTCGACGTTAATCAAGGCGCGAATTTTGGCTAGCGTTCCGTCCTTCGACCAGCGCTCCGCCAGATGCCGGCTGCCGTACAGCGAGTCGGCTTCGGACCACTGTCCGTAGGCCTCTTCTCCGTCGAAAAACACCAGGTAGATGTCATCGGCGTGCGGAATCCCGGGCAAGATTCGGGCCAATTCAAGTAGCACGCCCGTGGACGAGCCGCCATCGTTCGCTCCGAGAAAAACCTTCCCAGGCATCGACTTGGAATCGTAATGTCCAGTGATCACGGTGGACCTGCCGGAGCTACCGGACTTGCCCGGAAACTTCGCAATGATGTTCTGCATGGACACGGGACCGACCGGTGTCGCGGTCGTAAACGCATCCGAGCTTATTTCGCAACGAGTCGTTTTCAGTTGGGTTTCGATGAAGGCTTGCAGCTTGTGAATAGCGGGCGAGCCAGGTGGCCTAGGTCCGAAAGCGACCGCTTTGCGCGTATATTCCAAGGCCGATGTTCCACTGAAGTCGGCACCGTAGGCTAACGAAGCCCAAAGAACCAACCATGCTTTCGAACGATGCATGTTTTCAGTGTAAGTCGCGGTCCGAGGGAAGAAGGCTGGCAACAACGTCCCTGAGCGTGGTCTGGGCGTCAGACGCGCGAACGACTTGAATCGGACCCGGCCCAACAGGACGCCAGCGGTGAAACATCCGTTCGGAGGCGAAACCGCCGAAGATGCTCACCATCGGAACGCCGGTGGCTGCGGCGACGTGCCCGCCAGCGGAGTCATATCCGATATACAGACTGCTCCGCGCGATCCGGGCGGCAAACCCCGCGAAGGATCCATCCCACAGGCCGGCTCTTCCGCCGCTGCGATCGGCAGCATGTTCCACTCGCGCCGCTTCTTCGCCTCCCGCCCCGCGATCCACCAGTATGGAGGACTCGCGCTCGACCAGTAAGCGGAGCAGATTTTCCTCGAACGGGTCGGGAACGCGCTTGGCTGCATTTTCGCCGACGCCGAAGCTGACGGTAACATCCGCTGGATTGCCAGTAGCAGGTAAAGGAGCGATGAATGGCTTCGTTCTTTCAACTCCGAAAGTCTGGGCCACCCACATCCGAGTTAAATTCGGCAGAGCCTCGTCCGACTCCCCGCCAAAGGAGCGACTTTCGAACAAATAGTAATCCTCTTCCGCACACACTGGCAGCAGCCCGAGTTGGGTTAAACGCGAGTCTGGATCGATCACGATGCTGCGGGGAGTGCTGAGCGCGGCGCGCAGGTCCGGCCAGATCGAGAGACGGTCTGCCAGAGATCCCGACCGGCCATAGCTGATTGGGAGGTGCTCCAGAGAGGAGTCTGCTGCAAACAGCTCCCAGCTTTTTTCCGGTCCCACGAAATAGAGAGAGGCGTTCGGGAAAAGCTGTTTGGCGGCATCGAGGACAATGCTGGTCACCGCTACGTCCGCTCCTAAAGTTACGCGTGACAGGACGTATACGTTGTCGATACCGAGGGGGTCGCGATCAAACCGCCGGGGTTGGCGAACGCGGGCATAGCGGTCCTGCAACTGCTCGGCGCGCAACTCGGGAATGGTCCGCTCGATCACCTCGGAAAACAACTCGGCGTACACGGCGCAGAGTCTCGGCTCGAACAGATCCGCCAGGCGCTCCACCACAATTGAGAACAGCGCGCGATTCCCGCTCGGCTCGATCAGCCGCTCTAGCGCTTGCGCCGGACGCGTGGAGCCCGCAAGGCATGCGGCGAGAACGTCCTGGGCGTCCTGCTCAGCCGATGTACTTGGCAACCAGCAGCTCCAGCTTTTTTCGCGTTGCGTCCGGGATGGTCTTGCTATCTGTGATCAGAGCATGACGCAGCGCCGATCCGCACTTGCAGACGCGTTCGGCTGGCATTGCGGCCACCGTTGCGGCTACCACTTTACAAGCGTTCTCAGCGTTCTTGCTGAGGTTCGCCAGGATATCGGTCACTGTCACGGCGTCGTGTTCCTCATGCCAGCAGTCGTAATCGGTCACCATCGCCACGGTCACGTAGCAGATCTCGGCTTCTCTTGCCAGCTTTGCTTCCTGCAAATTGGTCATGCCGATGACGTCCATGCCCCAGCTTCGGTAAACGTTCGATTCGGCCTTGGTTGAGAAGGCAGGGCCCTCCATGCAGAGGTAGGTTCCCCCTTTATGGAAGTCAACCCCGGCTTGATCGCAAGCCTTCCCAACCACCTCCGAAAGTTGCGGACAAACCGGATCGGCGAAGCTGACATGCGCGACTATGCCTTCGCCAAAGAAGGTGGAGATGCGGCCGCGCGTGCGATCGAAGAATTGGTCCGGGATTACGAACGCGAGCGGCTGGTGCTCTTCCTTCAGAGACCCCACCGCGCTCAGCGAGACGATCCGTTCCACCCCCAGCGATTTGAATCCATAGATGTTCGCGCGGAAATTTAATTCCGAAGGCGAGATCCGATGCCCTTTGCCGTGCCTGGCAAGAAAGGCGACCTCCCGGCCCGCAAGCTTGCCCACAATATAGGGATCGGATGGACTGCCCCAAGGCGTGTCGATCCGAAGCTCTTCCTCGGCTTCGAAGCCGGGCATGGCATACAGCCCGCTTCCCCCGATAATTCCGATGGTTGGTTTCATTCCTGTATGAGTTCGAAGAGAACGCCCCCCGCCGATGCCGGATGGACGAACACGTACCGATGGCCGCCCGCTCCTATTTGGGGCTCGTTGAGCAACCGGGCTCCTGAAGCCCGCAGCCGCGCTACCGCTTCCGTCAGGTTGGCAACCTTGACGGCAACGTGGTGCAACCCTTCCCCTCGTTTCTCAATAAATTTAGCGATGGTGGAATCAGGAGCGGAGGCTTCTAGCAGCTCGATGCGAGGACCGCCAGCGGGCAGCATGGCTACATGCACTCTTTCAGTCTCAACCGTCTCTCGAAGCGAAACTTCGAAGCCAAGCTGCTGCGTGTAAAAAGCTAAGGCGTGCTCGATCGAGCGAACCGCAATGCCCAGATGATCGATCTGTGGGGCAGGCAATCCTGCCTGCAGCCGGCTTTCAGCCGGCCTACCGCCCACCCAGTTCTCCACAACGGTATAAGGATCCACCGATCGCGCAGCCACCTGGTGCGCCGCATCGTCGAACTCACCGTCCTCAAAGCTCTCCAGCAATCGCTCCCCCAGCATCTCCCTAAGCCGTAATTTCCAGTTCTCCACCGCCCAGTCTTCCCTGCGGCCCCTGTCCTGATAAGATCGAATCGCCACCAGCAACTTATCAATTCCCTCGTTCTCACTCGCCACGGTCCAAACGATCGGAGGCGTCCAGCCATCCTTGCGGGTCGAAAGGCTTTGCATTCCCTTGATCTCCCGCTCCAGTCGATCCGCGCCGGGTTGATCCGATTTATTGATTACAAAAACGTCGGCGATTTCCATGATACCGGCTTTGATCGCCTGCACATCGTCTCCCATGTTGGGCACCAGAACCACAACGGTCACATCGGCCAAACGAGCGATCTCCACCTCGTCCTGCCCCACCCCTACGGTCTCGATCAGCACCGCATCGCGACCGGCCGCATCCAGAAGAAGCGCCAGATCACTCGTCGCGCGAGCAACGCCTCCCAACCAGCCGCGGGTCGCCATCGAACGAATGAAAACGCCCGGGTCGGCATGATGGCTCTGCATTCGGATGCGATCGCCTAATACCGCGCCGCCCGTATACGGACTCGTGGGATCCACAGCGATAATGCCGATCAGCTTACCTTCCCCCCGGAACCGCGCTGCGAGTTGATCGACAAGAGTGCTCTTACCCGCACCGGGGGCACCCGTGATTCCGATAATCGCTGCTTTCCCGCTATACGGAAAGAGTTCCTTCAGAAGCTCGTCGGCCCGGGCTTGTCGATTTTCAATCGTAGTAGCGGCACGCGCCAGAGCACGCAGGTTCCCACCGCGAATCTGGTCGGCCCATTCCCGAATCGAAGTCACGATTTCAAGAGCTGCCGCGCGATTACGAGCCGCTGAATTTCGCTAGTGCCCTCGCCAATGGTGCAGAGCTTGACGTCGCGATAGAACTTCTCGACGGGATAATCCTTGATAAAGCCATAGCCGCCGTGAATCTGAACCGCCTCGTCGGCCACGCGGACCGCCATTTCTGACGCGAATAGCTTTGCCATGGATGATTCCTTGGTCACCCGCCTACCCTGGTCTTTCATCCAGCCTGCCTGATAGGTAAGCAGCCGGGCTGCCTCGATGGAAGTTGCCATGTCGGACAGTTTGTGCTGAATTGCCTGAAATTCGGAGATAAATCGGCCAAACTGCTTGCGATGCCGGGAATATTTCAAAGCCGCATCAAACGCTCCCTGCGCGAGCCCCACGGAAAGAGCCGCGATCGAGATGCGGCCTCCATCGAGAATTCGCAGGCTATCGACGAACCCCTCGCCTGGCTTGCCAAGCAACTGAGAATCGGGCAGGCGGCAATCGCTAAAGAGGACTTCCCCGGTCGCACTCGCCCGCATTCCAAGCTTGTTTTCCTTCTTCCCGACCTGGAAGCCTGGTATCCCCTTCTCAAGAATGAACGCTGAGACTCCATGGTTCGCCGCGGCGCGATCCGTGACGGCCATAGCGACGCACACGTCCGCAAAGTGGGCGTTGGTGGTGAACGTCTTACCGCCGTTCAGCACCCAGGCATCGCTGTCCTTCACAGCTTTTGAGCGCGTGCCGCCAGCATCCGAACCAGCTTCCGCCTCGGTGAGCGACCAGCAGCCGATCCATTCTCCAGTCGCAAGTTTCGGAATGTACTTGCGGCGCTGCTCGTCGTTGCCGGCCAGGAAGATATGATTCGTACACAGCGAAGTGTGCGCGGCTACAATCAACCCAACGGAAGGATCCACACGAGAAAGCTCTTCGATGATAATCGCGTAGTCGATGTAGCCCAGGCCCGATCCGCCTAGATCCTCCGGGAAAATCGAACCGAGCAGGCCGAGCGTGCCAGCCTTCTTGATTACATCGAGCGGAAAGATCTGGTTTTCATCCCACTCCAGGACGTGCGGCGCGATCTCGGCTTCGGCAAACTCCCGAACAGTTTTGCGAAGCTGGATCTGCTCCGCCGTGTATGCGAATTCCATTTCCGTGCGACGCTAGACGATGTCTTCCTTGTGCGCGTCCCAGCGAACGCTGCGCCCCCGACGATAACTTTCTACGGCCATTCTACAGGCTACGGAAACGCGGAAACCGAGATCGAACGGACAGTTGGTTTCCTGTCCAGACCGGATGCAGTCGAAGAAGTTTTGCATGTGGGCCTTGGGTGACGTTCCGGTGGCGCCCACGAGTTCCATGCCGGTGGGCTGATTCACCTTTTGCGGCGTGTAGCGAATCTGCTGACCTTTCGAAATGGTGCCGTCGGTTCCGAGCACATCCTCGCTGACTCCCAGTTGGCTGTTGCCAAAGCCCGAATCCCAACTCACTAGCATCTCTTCCGGCTGTTCAATCGAGACGTTCATGGTGTCCGGCACTTCACGTCCGTCTTTCCAGAGATAAACGCCTCCGGTCATGCTGATGGCTTTTGGAATCTGCAGGTTCAGGCACTTGTACCAGAACGAGAGCTGATGGCACATGTTTTCGTAAACGTTGCCGCCCGAGTAATCCCAGAAGAAGCGCCAGTTGATATATCGATTCGGATCGAACGCATGCTTCTGCGCGTCGCCCTGAAATGAATCCCAGAGGATATTTTCCGGAGTCATGTCCGGATATACCGGCCTTGACCATTGCGGCTTGCCGTGTGGCGTGTTGCGGTACATGTGCATGTGCACCGCCGTGATCTGGCCCAGCTTGTTGTCGGCGAGGAAACCCATGGCGTCGGGAACCTGTCCTGAAGAGCAGGATTGATGGCCGATTTGCACTGTTCGCTTGCCAGCGTTTTTGTAGGCGATCCGCATGCGCTTGGCATGATCAACCGTGAACGCCATCGTCTTCTCCTGGTACACGTGCTTGCCAGCATTCAGCGAATTGACGAAATGTTCACAGTGCAGATGCTGCGGTGTGGCGATCAGGACGGCGTCAATGGATTTGTCGTCCAGAAGGCGGCGATGGTCGAGGTAGGTTGCTGCATTGGGAACCAGGCGCTTGGCATTCTCCAGCCGTTTCGTGTAAACGTCGGAAAAGGCCACAAAATCGACGTTTTCGCACTGAAGGGCTTGGTGGCTGATCTCCGTGCCGCGATCGCCGATCCCGATAATGCCAACGCGAATGCGGTCGTTCGCCCCCAGCACTCCCCTGGGGGACGCAAGCGTGGTCGCGATGCCGGACGCCATGGTCCCGATGAAATTTCGCCTGGAATTCATGATTGGTAAGACCGCCTTGCCGGAGTTAACGACAATTCAGTTTACCAGTCGACGCCTCGCCGCTACCAGCGGCCTCTGTATCCTCGACCGTAATAAAAGCGGGGACCTGAAGACCAATACAAGCTCGATCCAAAATACGGATAAGCACCGTAGTAGGCGGGAGGCGGGTAGTAGCCGGGATAATAACCCGGCCCTGGACGCCCCATCGGGCGTTGACGAAGGGAGGGAGCCCGCTCGTAATCCTGACCTCGCACGGTTTCAAAAGCCTGTTCAGACCTCTCGGTTGAGATCGTAATTGGCTGCTCCAGACGGAACGTAAGCTGAGTTTCCGGGTAGACGACGGTGGCTTTGCCGCGCGTAGTTAACACGCCGATAGTAGCCGCTCCTGCGCCAGCAAGTGCGCCCAGCCCAGCTCCAAACCCGCCGGCTGCAGCTGCCCCAATCGCCGCTCCAGCGCCTGCGGTGACACCGACAGCGCCGACGTCACGGCCCACTGACGTATCGCCTCTTCGTTCGACAAGCTGCGTTTTCAACGGGACCTGCACGCCATTGACAAGCGCGAGCTCTGTCAGCTCGATCCCTAATCGAGACGTTCCCTTGGCTCGGCCTGCTTTTTGCGTTTCGACAACGCGGCCCTGCACTCTCTGTCCCGGATGTGCGATCACGCGTCCATCGGCCACGAGCGGCTGAACCAGCGTCGCGCTAAACGAATCACCTGCTTGATTGTGATCGCTCGATAGCGGCTGATCGACGCGAACCGTGATCCATGACCCGACCGGAAGTGTCAGCGTAGGCGGAATCGGAGCGGGCGCATAGCCTGGTCCCCTTTGACTGCCTGGCCCGCCTGGTTCCTGCTCGACGTTCGCGTCTGCCGGATTAGGATTGGTACTGCCTCGATTTGAATCTCCGAACCTGCGCCACCCTCCTGACGACGGAGTATTCGGAGCCGGATTATCTTGCCCGTAGCTCGCCAGACCGCTGCTCAATGCCACAGCGACACCCAAGCTGAAAACCCACTTCGGACTGATGCTTCTCATGTATCTAGCCATCCTTTCACGTTCGTGGTGGGAGCAATTCCAACGCCAAATCTAAAATCCGCCTGTTCTTCAAATTGCAGAGAGAATGTTGGCCGATTTCAGCCAGCGTGGTTGGCTTGGACCACCGCGATCATTGGCTAGCTGGCTGCTTGGACGGCTTCTCGACTGTGACTGTGATTGCCGTCGGCTTTAGGTCGATGTCCTCAGCGGCGTCAATCGAAACGGTGCTTTCCATTGGAATGTCGGTGGCCTTAATTTGCTTGTCATCGCGCAGGAATTTAGTCTTTCTCGATCGTCGAATCACCACCGCCTGGTCATCGGTGGTCTGAATTACGATCTCCTTGCTGTTGAGCTGCTTCAGCGTTCCGTGAAACGTTCCAGCCAGGCCCTGGTAGGTCGCGGTCGGCCCTGAGGTTCTTGGATTGGCCCGCCGGGTCCGAGAGCTAGTCTGGCTCCAGGTTATGACCGTGCAAAACATCAATATTGCGCCAGCACATATTTTGGACCGCATGCATGAATTATGGCGCGGTTGCAGGAGCAGGGTATGCTATTCTCCGGTTTCGCATGCCTCAGCAGTATGACGGGTATCTGAAATCAATCGCTTCGGACGATCCCCGCGCCTTGTATCAATTGCTGCAAAGGCCACCTCCGCCACACGACGCGGTCATCGTCCCCATCGTCCAAGAGCTGGCATCCAAGAAGATTATCCTGGACTGCGGCTTCCTCGTAGAGTCTCACGGTCGTAAGCACGTCGACATTTTTGAATTCAAGGCTCAGTATTCCAACAGCGCACGGAAACAGATCCTGGACTACGGGTTGATGGTGTACTTGGAAAAAAATTTGCCGGTGGAATGCACCCTGGCGGTTGTATACCCGGACGATTTCCCCAAAAGCTATGCGGAATTGCCTGCGCTTGAAGTGCCCGGGCTGATGTCGATCAACTTCCAAACGGTCAAGATGTGGGAGATCGACGCTGAGAGTGTGCTTGCATGGGAGAAACCGAACCTGCTGTCAGTGCTTCCGCTGGTGCGGACAAGTCGCCAGCAGATGCTAGAAGGTGCCAGGAGAGTGTTCCAGAAAGGGACGGAGGACGCACGAAGTTGGTTCTGGACTTTCGTCAAGATACGGTATGATGAAAGCGGAGTCGAGCGTCTCCTTGAGGAATCCCAAATGAATGCCGCGATCATGGAGAAATTGGTTAGAGAGCTGTACCCTTTCTCGCCGATGGGAAAACGGGAACGGCGAGAAGGGCGGGAAGAAGGGCGGGAAGAAGGTCTGGAAGAGGGGCTCGAAAAGGGTCTCGAAAAGGGTCTCGAAAAGGGTCGACTAACGGAAGCCGACGACACTCTCCGCCGTCTTCTGGCGCGACGCTTCCCGACGTATCAGATTCCCGCTGCTCTGAGTTCGGTGGCTAGTCTCGAAGCGCTTCGCGCCGCCGAGGACGCCCTATTCGACGCCGGTTCCGTCAACGACGCAGAGCGGATAGTATCACGGCTCCTGTCCGAAAAGCCCGATTAGGCCATCATCGCCTAACCGGAATTAAGATGGAAGAGTGAACCAATTCGCTCTTCTCGCCACATTTACTATCCTCTGCAATTCCCTCGCCGGACAAGGCTTCAGCCCCGCCAATGTAGACAAGACAGCCGACCCATGCGTCAACTTTTATCAATACGCCTGTGGAACATGGCTCGCGAAAAATCCCGTTCCAGCCGATCAGGCGCGCTGGGGCCGCTTCGACGAGTTGGAAGAAAGGAACCGCGTGATTCTGCGCGGAATTCTCGAGAAGGCGTCAGCCGAAACTCCGCAGCGCAGCCCGATCGATCAAAAGATCGGCGATTTCTATGCATCCTGCATGGACGAGCAAACGATCAACCGCAGAGGTATCGGCCCGATCAAGCCCGAACTGGATCGGATCGCATCCATATCGGCCAAAGCTGGCCTGCGGGACGAAATCATTCGTCTACATCGTCTTAACGTAAACGCATTTTTCAACTTCGATTCTGGTGCGGATTTTAAAAACTCGAAGATGAATATCGCCCAGGCGTCGCAGGGCGGCCTCGGGTTGCCGGATCGCGATTACTACTTGAAAGCCGATGAGAAATCGGTCACGCTCCGGAAACAATATGTGACGCATATTCAGAAGATGTTTCAGTTACTCGGTGAGACGACAGAGAAAGCAGTTGCGAATGCTGACGCGGTAATGGCCATCGAAACCGATCTTGCAAAGGGCTCATTGGACACCGTTTCGCGCCGAGACCCGCAAAAAATCTATCACAAAATGAGCGAGCATGAGCTCTTCTCGATTGCCCCCTTCATGGACTGGCCGAAGTACTTCGCCGGAATGGGCACGCCAGGAATCGAGAGTTTAAACGTCGAGTCGCCGACCTTCTTCCGCCAACTGGAATCGACATTCGTGCAACGCAGCCTCGAGGACTTGAAGACCTACATGCGCTGGCACTTCGTGAGCAACCAGGCACCCCTTTTGCCTGCCGGATTCGTGAACGAAAACTTTGCTTTCTACGGTCAAATTCTGACCGGCTCAAAAGAGCTGCGGCCCCGCTGGAAGCGTTGCGTGGAGTACGTCGACAACGATCTCGGTGAGGCGTTGGGGCAGAAATATGTCGACGCCACGTTTGGCGCTGAAGGCAAGGAGCGCACGCTCAAGATGGTGCGGGAAATCGAAAGCGCGCTTCGGCTGGATGTGGATAGGCTTACCTGGATGACTCCCGTTACGAAGAAAGAAGCGTTGATTAAGCTAGAGGCGATTGCCAACAAGATCGGGTACCCGGACAAGTGGCGCGACTACTCCAGCGTTTCCATCCAGCGTGACGATCTGCTTGGCAATGACCAGAGGGCAACCGAAGCGGAAGTGCGTCGCCACATACACAAAATCGGAAAACCTGTGGATACGAAAGAATGGGGGATGACCCCGCCCACGGTCAATGCATACTACAATCCCGTGGAGAACAATATCAACTTCCCGGCCGGCATTTTGCAGCCTCCCTTCTATGACAACAAGCTGGACGATGCGGTGAATTACGGGGCCATCGGAGCCGTGGTGGGACACGAATTGACGCACGGCTTCGACGATGAAGGCCGCCAGTTCGACCCGACGGGCAACCTGCGCGATTGGTGGACCCCGGAAGACGCGAAAGAGTTCGAGGCGCGAGCCGACTGTTTCGTAAAGGAGTATGGGAATTTCAGTCCCGTCGCGGGAGTAAATCTGAACGGCAAGCTTACCTTAGGCGAGAACACAGCCGACAACGGCGGCTTGCGCCTGGCGTTCATGGCGCTGATGGATAGCATGAAGGGCAAGGACCCGAAAACCATCGACGGCTTCACGCCTCGGCAAAGGCTGTTTCTTGGTTGGGGACAGATCTGGTGCGAGAATACCCGCGAGGAGATGGAGCGTCTCATGGCTCAAACAAATCCGCACTCGCCGGGGCGTTTCCGGGTGAACGGCGTGCTCTCCAACATGCCCGAATTTAGAGAGGCCTTCGCGTGCAAAGAAGGGCAACCGATGGTGCGGGAACCCGCTTGTCGTGTCTGGTAGACGCGGTACCTCGTTAGTTGGCCGAGGCCGCGCGAATTGTGAGAAACACTCCCGCCGGACTCGTCGCGCTGTTCGAAGTCAAGGTAACCGGCTGATCTCCGTCAGCGAGCCCGTTCGGAATTTGTACCGCAATCTGGTACAGGCCTGCGAATCCGGTTGCCAGCGCCGCGCCGATTACCTGCGCCGATACCCCTCCGATCATGACCGACGGCGGACGGCTAACCGAAAAGGCGGCGCCGGTCGGAGTCAACTGCCCGTTGGCCACGGCTGGCGTGGTGGCCCCGAGCCCCGTTGCCCATAAGATAACGACATCGCCGGGCCGGGCGGGAACAGTGGTTGCGCCCTGGAAAAGATTCGGCGGGCCAACCAAACTAAAGTCCGTGCGAGTGGCGACCGAGTATTTGTTGTTCCATTCGAACAGAGCGGGCGCTGCGGACTGAGCGGACACCGTGCCCGGATTGCTCACCAAGCCGTTATTCGTCACTTGAACTTGGAGTCCCGCGCCCGAGGAAATCGTTAATGGCGCGAGCACATTGAGCTGAGTGGGGCTTACGTATTCGACAAAGGCCGGCTTGCCATCGATGGTTACGCCTACGCCATCCAACTGGGTTGGCAGAGAGCCTTTGATAATGTCGTCCGAGCCCAAGCCACGAGTTGAATTTGCAAGGTTCGCGCCCCCAATGGTCACCCAGGAACCCGGCGATATCGTGCCCTGGTAACTCGCTCCGTTTACCGCGCTCGTGACGTTGGGCTGATTCGGCAGGGGTACGGTCAGCACGTACTTCTGTGTGTAAACGTTATCGTTCCCGCCACCGATCGAAGCCACTCCCGCGACGTAAAGAGTGACGCTCCCGACGTTAGTGGAGGGCGGCAGCCAATCGAACTGCCAGGACGCCATACCTTGCTGGCCGGCAAAATTCCCAAGCGGCGTGTGCTCAATCCATTGCAGCGGCTTTGAAGACGGGCAGGGCGATGTGCCAAACTGCTGTTTCGAAGCGGTAAGCGAGGTTTCGTTGCACACCACCTGCGTGTTTGGATCGATAGGAGTGAAGGAGCCTGCCTGCGTGCTGGTGCTGTTGGTTTGGCGAGCGGTCAATTGAAAGCCCCACTGGACCTTGCTGGGGTCGGCGACAGTTACGGTGAGCCGCTGTTTGGCGCCAGGAGTGTAGAATCCACCAGTCGTCAGAGTAACCTTTATGTTGCCGAATGCGTTGCCGCTCAGATGACAAAACGAGCAATTCTGCTCGCCGGGAGCGCCCGCATAACCCGAATCCACCGATGCCGAACCAGCGAATCCGTCGGTCGCCAAAGCGCAAACAGTGATCGCCAGGAAGGCAATCTGAAGACAATATTTGTGCATTAAAAGTCGATGGTAGCAGACCGGCGAGCCGCTCCTAGAGCATTCTTTGTCCAGCGGCTCTAGTATCGTACCCCCCCAAGCTTTCCAGCTCGCGGCGGAAGCTGGACCGGCTGAGGACATCGAGCATTGTTTGAATCGCCGGAATGTCCAGGTGCCGCGTACGGATCGCCAAATCGTAGCGTTCGCTGACGAGGGGGAGAAAGCCAAGGCCGAACAGCCGGGCGGCAGCGCGAGTAGCGATGCAGCAATCGGCCATGCCGGATTGCACATGCCATGCGGCGGGTAAATGGCCCGGGGCGATCCGATTATAACCTTGCACATTGCCGACATCTATTCCGAGCCGCTTGAGATTCGAATCGAGCAGCCTGCGCGTGCCAGCGCCCGATTCGCGGTTGACGATCTGCACATCCGCTCGGGCGAAATCCTCGATTCCCTGAATGCCTTTCGGATTGCCTCGCGCGGTGACGATCCCTTCCTCCCACACTGCGAAGGAGATCACCGCAACAGACTGTTTGGAGAACAAACGGCCGATCTCGGGAAGGTTGGACTCTCCGGTGGGTTCGTCGCGGAGGTGGGTCCCAGCAACGTGAATGCAGCCGTCCTTCAGCAATTCCAGCGATTGGGAGCTATTCCGGTGAGCGAGCACCAAGTCGATGCCAGCTGTCTGCACATGGCGGGCGAGGACGGAGATGCCCGGGTCGCACCCAGCCACGAGGATGCGATTTGAGAACTCCTCTTGAGGGTGGAAGATCTGAACCTTGGTCCGCTGATGCTTTACGCCGCTTGCGACAACGCCGTCGCTGGCCGGGAAATACCAGCGTAGAGGGGCTGGAGCGGTTGCCAGCATACGCTGATCCACGCGGCATAGTTGGACCGGCTGGCCGGGCTGAGGAGGTTCGGCGCCTGCCAGCAACTCCACTTGCTCATGGCGCAGGGGAGGCTCGGCTGCATCGTTCGCCAATATGAACAACTCCTCCACCTTCGATTCGAGGATTCGTGAGAGCTTTAGCGCGAGCAGCGTGTTGGGAACGTAGTTCCCCGCTTCGATGGCGTAAATAGTCTGCCGACTAACCCCGGCCATCTCGGCCAATGCGGCTGCCGTGAATCCGCGCTGCTGACGGCGGGCCGCGAGTTGGTTTTCAATTTCGCAAGCTGCCTTCTTCCGCATCGTTCTTCTGTCACGCTAACATGATTTGCTAATCCGAACTGTGTCACAATATTGCGTCGGCTGCACGATTCGAAATCACCGGGAGCTCATTAGTACTAATGCCCAACTTGCTGGCTAGAAAGCCGCTGAACCTGCTCGTCGA
The DNA here is from genome assembly GCA_038225555.1 of Bryobacterales bacterium. GTDB lineage: Bacteria > Acidobacteriota > Terriglobia > Bryobacterales > Bryobacteraceae > JANXQZ01. Next base: position 21,439 of record JBBRRB010000012.1, on the reverse strand, counting down.
GGAAGCTCGGGAAACGGGCGAACACAGCTTAAAACGCACACTGGGAGTCCTCCAGCTGACGGCCTTAGGAGTGGGCGCGGTAATTGGGGCCGGCATTTTCGTAATGGCGGGGCTGGGTGCCCACTACGCCGGACCCGGCCTGATGCTGTCCTTTGTCTTGTCGGGACTCGGGTGCGCTTTCGCGGCGCTCTGCTACGCGGAATTTGCTGCCATGATTCCGCTCGCGGGCAGCGCTTACACCTACGCATACGCTACGCTTGGCGAGATCTTTGCCTGGATCATCGGCTGGGACTTGACGCTGGAATATGCGATGGGAGCGAGCACAGTCTCTTCGGGCTGGTCAAATCACTTTATCGAGCTGCTGAACATTTTCAACATCAAGATGCCCCTCTGGCTTGCTTATGACCACTGGACCGCGCTTCGCACTGCCGAGGGGATCATTGCCCGTCAGATGGCCCAGACCTCCGATAGCACGCTTGTACCGGGGACCCAGGCATTTATCCAAAAAGTGATGGCGATTGCCGAAGCGCACTCTCCCGAGCTGGTTCAGCGAGCGCACGACCTGCTGAACGCGCCGCATATATTTGGCGTGGAAGTTGGCTTTAACCTGCCTGCATTCTTGATCGCATTGGTAATCACGGCAATCCTCACCGTTGGCATCAAAGAAAGCGCGCAGTTCAACGCGGTCATCGTCATCATCAAGGTTGGAGTTGTCCTGTTCGTCATTGGCCTTGGCATTACTTACATCAACAAAGCGAATTGGGGTGCTGATTGGTCTACGTTTGCGCCGTTTGGCTTCTCCGGAATCGGGGCCGGGGCCGCGTACATATTCTTCGCCTATATCGGATTCGACGCCGTATCGACAACCGCCCAGGAAGCCAAGAACCCGCAGCGGGATTTGCCAATCGGGATCATCGCTTCTTTGCTGATCTGCACCGCTTTGTATATCGCAGTCGCGGCTGTGCTGACTGGGATGGTTCCGTGGCGCGACATTAATATCGAAGCGCCAATCGCGCGTGCGTTCCTCGACCGCGGGCTGGTTGGACCTTCGCACGTGATCACGATCGGCGCGCTGGCCGGACTCACTAGCGTGATGCTGGTAATGCTGCTTGGCCAAACGCGCGTCTTGTATGCGATGGCCAACGACGGATTGCTGCCTCAGCGCTTCTTTGCCGCAATCCACCCCAAGTTTCGGACGCCTTGGAAAAACACCATCCTCGTGGGTGTCTTGGCTGCGGTAGTCGGAAGCCTCACGCCCATCGACGACATTGGCAAGATGGTGAACATCGGAACCCTGCTGGCTTTCGTGATCGTTTGTATTGCAGTCCTGGTCTTGCGGCGCACCGATCCCGCCCAGAACCGGCCATTCCGCACGCCCTGGGTCCCGCTGGTCCCGATTCTGGGAGTGCTGTTCAATGGCTATATGATGTACAAGCTCGGATGGCTCAACTGGGCTCGTCTAATTATTTGGCTGGCAATTGGCTTGGTGATTTATTTCGCGTACGGACAGAAACACAGCCGCGTGCAGGCCGCTCTCAAGCGGGGTTAGATTTACTACCCAGGAATCGTGTAACGCGCTTCGATTAATTCGCGAAACTTTGCCCGGCTCTGATCGGCACTGTCGCTGTGGCTCTCATGCTCGATTTTCTCGGCCTCGTCAGCTAATTCGTCGTTCTTGATGTTCTTCCGGAACCAAGCGGATATTTCGCCGCTTTGAGAGTGATGCAGCCAGGTTTGCTCATCCACGCCGTCCATCAACTGCAAGAAATTTACGAGATTTTGAGCGCGCAGGTTTAGCTTCCCTTCCGGTCCGCGGAAGAAGAAGCTGCGATCCGGCGTCAACTCAGCTTCGGCATACTTGCGGCTGTGGCGGACTCGCTCTGTCTTGCAAGGCGCTACTTGGAACCGAACCGGCGCTTGACGGCCATCCTTCCACCAAGCCAGTCCAGTGCCTTTCGGCAGCTCCGAATCGCTCACTTCGGGTGGTTCGACGCCGACCGCTTGCGCGAAGGACGTCAAAGTGTTCTTCGGATCAGATCCTACAGCGACAATCATGCCGATAGACGACAGGACGGGACTTGCGATATGACCCGGTTCCATCGTAATTAAGATGAGGTTCGTCATCTCTTTCGGGAGAACCACCCCGGCCGATTCCCAAGTGGAGGGCAGCAGATGGTGAGCCTCATCGACCAGAATCCAATGCGGCCGACCAGTCTTAGCGCGCTGCTCCTGAAGGCGGGGAAGGAGGCATTCGAACCACTCGGGACGCTTCTCGAACGTCACGCCCATCAGGTTCACAATTACACTGCGGCCAGGATCGTCCAGCACGCCTAAGATCTCGTCGGCTGTTGGACCATGTTTAGCGTCTCCCAACATGACTGCACCTTCAAACGTCTGATAATCGCCTTCGGGATCCATGGCGCAGAACTGATATCGCGATTCGGCCAAACGTTCAAGCAGCCCCGTCGTGAGAGTGCTTTTCCCCCCGCCCGAGGTGCCTGCGATCAGCAGTCCGCCCCCATACGCGGGCAGCCGCAACTCTTCGCCATCTTCGCGGGTTCCGAGCAAAATCTCGTGACGGGCCAATTCAACGTGGGCCAAGTCGTTATCGAGGATGTGAGTCATCAACTCAGCAACGCCGCGGCCATGATCAAGGGTCAGCACAATGTCCGCCCGCTCCTTGACAGAAGTGAGCGCGTTCGCAACGGCAGCCGAACACTCGCAAAATTTCATGAACGTGTGATCGTTCTCCGCGTCCCCAACGGCGACCGTGTTGTGCGCGGATAATTTCATCAGCTTCAGGGCGGCATCCAGGCCCGAAGCTTTATTCACGCCGGAGGGCAGCACCATCAATGCGCCCTTGTTGAAGATGACCTGGAGTTCGAGTCCGAGGTCGGAGATGGTTTCGAGGACCTTCTCTTTCTCACTGTCAAGAGTGGCTACGATCCCACGCCCGATTGCCAGGGGTGAGACTTTCCGTTGTCGCAGAGCCGCCACGAATACATCGGAAGCAGGTTCGCTTAGGTCCTTCTCTTCCTGCGTGCTGGGAGTGTAAAGTAGCGCGCCATTCTCGGCGACCACCATGTCGAAAGACGCGTCCAGTTCGGGAAAGGTCGCTTGCAGTTCGCCGAGCCGGCGGCCCGTAACGAGAATGAGCTTGCGCCCGGACTCCCGAAAGCGGCACAATGCTTCCAGAGTGTCGGCGTTTACCAATCCGTCATGCGCCAGAGTTCCATCGTAGTCCGTTGCCAATGCAAGAAATCGCACTCTCTATAGACGCCGCGAGCTTTGGCTTGCTTTCGGCAAGAAGCGTTACGAAATCATGAAAATTTGGCTGGCTATTCTGGGGCTTGAAGTTCTCGCGCTGCAGCTGGCCGCTCAACCCTCTCCCATACGCTTCCGCAACAGCGCCGACGCCTCCGGTCTGACCTTCACTCTCGAAAACTCCCCCACCGCGCACAAGCAACTCATCGAGACCATGCCTGGCGGGGTAGCGGCGTTCGATTACGATAACGACGGCCGGCCCGATATTTTCTTCACCAACGGCGCCGCGGTTCCCTCGCTCAAAAAGGATTCGCCGAGGTACGCCAACCGCCTCTTCCACAACGAAGGCAATTGGAAATTTCGCGACGTCACCGCACAGTCAGGGCTGTCAGGGGAAGGCTATTCGATGGGAGTCGCGGCTGGCGATTTCGATAACGATGGCAACGTAGACCTGTTCGTCGCGGGCGTGCATCAGAACAAGCTTTATCGCAACCTTGGCAACGGCAAGTTTGAAGACGTCACCGCCAAATCCGGAATCAAGAGCGACGAATGGAGCGTTGCAGCAGGCTGGTTCGATTTCGACAACGACGGTCGGCTCGATCTGATCGTCATCAACTACGGAGCATGGTCGGCTGATACAGACCGGTTCTGCGGCGACGCATCGAGAGGGCTCCGCGTCTATTGCCATCCCAAATATTTTGACCCGCGCCCGAATCAGCTCTACCGCAATCTTGGGAATGGGAAGTTTGAGGACGTCTCGGCACAATCCGGCATCGGACGGTTTCGGGGACGAGGCATGGGAGTCGCGTTCGCAGATTACGACGGGGACGGACTGCTGGATGCCTTCATAACCAATGACAATCTGCCGAACTTCCTCTTCCACAATCTTGGGAAAGGCAAGTTCGAGGAAGTGGCGCTTTTGTCTGGAGTCGCCCTGCTCGATCATGGCAAGCCTGTCGCCAGCATGGGTTCCGATTTTCGCGATTACGATAACGACGGCTTGCCCGATATCGCCGTCACCGCCCTGAATGGCGAGACGTTCCCGCTTTTCCACAACGACGGGAAAGGCAGTTTTCATGACGCCACGTTCGGGAGCGGCATAGCGCAGCTCAGTCGGGGGCGGGCCGGCTGGGCGGCTGCATTCGCCGACTTCAACAACGACGGCTGGAAGGATCTGTTCACTGCCAACTCCCATGTGAACGACTTGGTAGAGAAGGTGGAAGCTGCAGTCTACAAGCAGCCGAATAGCGTTTTTGTGAATCTTGGAAATGGCAAGTTTGGTGATTCGAACGACCCGGGTCTGGCTGGCGCGATTCGGGCTCACCGCGGAGCGGCCATTGCTGACTTTGATGGAGATGGCCGCCTGGACGTGGTGGTCTCAGCCCTCGGTGAGCCTGCTGAGTTATGGCAAAACGTCAGCCCCAATGCCGGACACTGGCTGATTCTAAAACTGCACGGAACCCGGAGCAATCGCGACGGGATTGGCGGAGTGATCAAGATCGGCAATCAGACGAATCACATGACCACTTCGCTCGGGTACGCGAGTTCCTCCCACGCTGGCGTACACTTCGGGCTTGGGTCCATCAGCACCGTGCCGAAGATCGTGATCGCATGGCCGAGCGGCCGGACTCAAACTCTGGACAACATAAAAGCCGACCGCGTACTTGAAGTCACGGAGCCGTGATCTGGACCTTGTCTTCCAACTCCCGCTTAGACGCTTCAGTCGCGCGCTGAATCTCCTGATATTTAGCCATCGCCTCGCGTGCTTTCGCCGTCTCGCCGGAGGCTTGGTAAGCCCGCGATAGCTGATAGTGCAGGCTCCCATCGTTGTCTAAGTCCAGGCTGGCCAGCAAATGAGGCACTGCCTCCGCCGCACGATTCAGCCTCATAAGCGTTAACCCCAACGACGCGTGCGCGGGCAGAAACTTGGCCTCCAGCTTCACCGCCGTCATCAGATATGGCAGCGCTTGGTCGGGCTGCTCCGATCTCAAGTACGCGTCACCGGCAAAGAAATTCAGATCGGTGGAAGCCGGTTCTCTTCTGAGCTGATCCCGAAGCATAGGGAGCGCCTTCGCGTAGTCCTGACCCTCATAAAGAGCCCTGGCGAGTTCATGCTCAATCCGCGCGTCTCCGGGAGCGAGTTTCAACGCGGCGCGCCACTCGTCGGCAGCAGGCAGAAAGTCGCCATGGCCGCTCATCATCTCCGCCGTCAGCGCATGCAGTTCCACGGATTCGGGCAGCTTGCCGAGCTTCGAAAACGATTGCCTCGCCAGATCGTTGAAAGCGCGCGTCTGCCAATAGGCCGACTTCGCGGCCGCCGCTTCCAGAAACCGGCCAGCTTTGAAGTCGCAGGCGGCCTTTTCCCGAACGCAATCGAGCGCCGTTTCCTTCCGCTCCTCGGCCTGAGCCCAGTCTGCATGATTTGTGGCGCGGTACACTGTCGCGATTCCAGCATGTGCGTCCCGAAACGTTGATTGCTTTTCGAGCGCCTGCTTGTAGAAATAAAAGGCCGCCCGGTATTGCCGCCGAGCGACTCGCGATTCGGCGACCAGAGTCAGCCACTCAGCGGACCCCTGGGCTGTCTTCGTCAACTCTTCAAAGGACGTGCCTGCCAGCATCTCGTAGCTGCGCCCGAGCCCGAACCACGCACGGGGATCGTTCGGCGTAAGGGTGGTGAGCTTGCGAAAGTGAACGGCAGCTTCCCTTGGACGGTCCAGGCTGAGGAGGCCATTGGCGAGCATGGCTTGAGCTGGCACAGAATTGGGTTCGTTTTGCAAAACGCGCTCGAATTGAGGAATGGCTTCGTTTTGAAATCCGGCCATTTGGAGGGCAATGCCTAGGTTCAGCCGAAGTCCCGTATTGGCGGGAAGTGCTTTGGTTAGTTCCTGATAGAGCGGGATGGCGTCGGCGAAACGCCCCTGGGCCATCAACTCTTTTGCTTGGCGCGACTTGATCGCGAGGTCGTCCGACTGGGCGGCCAGAAGAATCGAGACCAAAAAGAAAAGGGCGGCCCGCATCGCGGACCGCCCCGAACTGCTAAACCACATGCCTCACCACTGCAAGCGCAGCCCGAAACGGAACTGACGTTCGCCTGTCGCGCTCGTGATCTGCATGAAACTGCCCGAACTGGCGCTTCCATTTACTGCGCTTCCACTTCCGTTGCCAAAGTGCGCGGAGTTAGTGACGTTGAACGCCTCCGCCCGGAACTGGACTTGGATTTTCTCCTTGATTTGTATCACCTTAAAGAGACTCAGATCCGCATTGGCGGTGCCGGGGTTTCGCAGGATATTCCTCCCGCTGTTTCCGTATACCGCCGAGGTAACGGGAGCAAAAGCTTTCGGATCGTAGTAGAACTGCCCAGGTCCGAAGTTGCCGGTCTTAGTGACGCTTCCAACCAGTTGATTCGCGGTCTGCGTATTAGCAATGGAGTTAAAGATCGCCGCGCCGCCTGTCACGGTGAAAGGAATGCCGGTGTAAGCGGAGAAGATCCCGTTCAATTGCCAGTTGCCCGCCACATAGGCGGCCGGGCCGCTGTTCAGCATCTTCTTACCCTTGCCGAAAGGAAGCTCGTAAACCCATGCCATTTGAAACACCTGGGTGCGATCAAAGCCGGCAACTGCGCGATTGCGTTGGAACTGCGAGGCGGAGTTAAACCCGACGCTGGCCCACCCGTCGTCATCCGTGTAGTCGATCGCCTTGGCCCAAGTGTATGCGCCTTTCAGCAACAAGCCGTTTGCAAACGATCGATTGAGCGAGACCTGCAGGGAATGATAGTTGGAGCTCAGGTAGCCATCCCAGTACAGGGTTTGAGCGGTGCGTCCATACTGCTGGAAGTAGGGTAAACCTGCGGTCCCGGTCCCCGGTTCCGAATTGTTGAGATTTCGATCCGCGAGCAGGTGGACGGAATGTGTTCCAACGTATCCGGCCGAAAGCAGTATATTCTGAGGCAGCTTGCGTTCGATCGTGAAGTTCCAGGATTGAACGTATCCGCGGTGGATGAAGTTGCCCGGACTCCGCTCGTCCGACCCATTCTGAAGCGGAACGATGCCTGACGAAATGTCAGGTCCAACGATGGGGGGTAAGCCCTGCGAAAGAGTGCTGATCGGCGCGAATCCATTCGGAGCCACTTGGTTACTGTTGATGACTAGCGGATACCATCCTCGCAACGGGCGAGAGAATGGAATAGGATCGTAATTGATTCCATAACCGGAGCGGATTACGGTCTTGTCATCCAAGCGGTAGGCAATTCCAATGCGGGGCGCGAACAGCTTGTGGCTGACGGAGATGCCTGCGTTAGTGGGCACATTGCCGCGTCCACCCAGATAAACCAGGTTGCTCGACGGATCGTAGCGCTCAATGCCATACCCTGCGCGTGTCATGAGCGGATATAGTTCGTAGCGCAGGCCGATGTTCACCGTAAGTTTTTGACTTACCTGCCAACGGTCAGCAGCGTACCACCCGAATTGCCATTCGCGTCCGGTGGAAAGGATGTACTGCAGGCTTTTCGAGGTGTAGCTGCTCTGACCGAGAAGGAATTGCGCATATGCATTGTACTGGTTGGGTGATGGTCCGCCGCTCAGCGCCGTAACGCCACCATAGAACTCGAGATCGCCGCGCGGCCCACCAGCGATCTCGGGCTGCCAGTGGTTCAAATGGTGCCTGACGAGATCGAAACCAAAGCGAATCTCGTGCGCGCCTTTGGTCCACGTCAGGTTATCGCTGTTAGTGTAGCTTTCGTCGTTGCGGAACAGGGGCATCCAGTTAGGGACGCCCATGCCGGTGTAATTCGAGATCACGATGTCGGGAAAACCGCTCTGGCGAATGTCCGGTCCGTTCACTCCGGGGATGCCGAACTGGGTTCCGTAGTTTGTTCCGTAATCGTTGCCTTTTACCGTCTGCACCTGACGCTGATAACCAACCACTCCGTCCAGCAGCAAATTCGGCGAGAGCGTATATGTGTGGCCTATCGTTGCGATCTGGGTTACCGTGTGGCCGAGCCCCGGATCAGCACCGCCGAGGCCGGGGCCGCCAGCAATCCCAAAGACTCCGCCGCCCCCTGCATTCGCCTGCATCCGTCCATATTTGCCCCAGATTACGTGCCTTTCGTTACGGTTCCAGTTTAATTTCAGATCGTAGTAATCGCGGTCCAGAGTCGGTCCACCTGCCACAGTGTAGTTGTTGGTAAATGCGCCTCCGATGTTGGGAGCGGGGTAGAACGACTGAAGTTTCTGCGCAATGGAGCTGATGCGGTTGGCCGGGATTATGTTGCCCGGAAACTGCGTGCGGCCAGTGCCGTCGGAGTTGCCGGTAGCCGGGTCATAGATCTTGGTGGAGTACGCGCTGAAGTCGCCCAATCGCTGATCCGCAGTGGGTACTGTGTAGAAGCTCGGCGATCCAGTCTTCTGCTTGGTTCCATCGAAGCTGCCAAAGTAAAAAACTTTGTTTTTGATGATGGCGCCGCCCAGCGTGGCCCCGTAGTTGTTGTAGATGCTGATGGGTTTCTGAGTGCCGTAACCCTGGAAGAAGTTGCGAGCCTTGAGATGCTGATCGTCGTGGAACTCGTAAGCGCTTCCGTGTATCTGGTTGGTGCCCGAGCGGGTGACCAGCGTAATGGCCGAAGAGCCCGCAAGTCCCTGCTCCGCATCCGCCGAGCCGGTTGTAATGTTCACAGTCTCAATGGTTTCTTCGGGTGCGACATACCCGACATGGTGGGGGAGCCAAACGTTGACGCTCTCGGCCCCGTCAATGCGGGTCATGTTGGTCTGCGCGTTGCCGCCGTTGATGTGGGTAGCCAACGCCCGTCCCGGCGTATCGGTGATCGAGTTCTGGAAGGCGGCTGGCAGCGCGCCGGGTACCAGGTTGATCAACGACTGATAATTCCGGTAGCCGCCTAGCGGGAGATTCTGAATCTCCTTGGCACCGATCTCCGTGTGAGTGTCAGCCTTGTCGGTCTGGAGCAGCGCGGCTGTCGCTTCCACCGTCACCTGATCGGAGAGCTGACCTACTTCCAACTTCACAGTTAGGCGGGCCACCTGAGTGGGACTCACCTCGAAGTCGGATTCATTCGTGGTCCTGAACCCTTTGGCGGTGACCTTGAGATTATAGCGACCCGGAAGCACGTTCACAAACGAGTAACGCCCTTCGGCATCGGCGCTGGCTTCGCGCGTTAAAGCGGTTTCTCTGTTGACGAGCGTCACGGCTGCGCCCGGGACCACCGCACCGGATTGATCCTCCACGACGCCAACGACCGAGCCGTAGACCAGTTGTGCGTTGGCTGGCTGAATCGCCACGGTACACGCCAGCATCGCAAAGGCGGATAGAAGCGCCAGCGAGCGTAACCCTTTTGGAATACTACACATGTTCCCTCCCCGGCAAAATAGAATGCCGGAACCTAAGACTAACGATATTGTTCGGTTATACCTTGCGGCGAGAGAGGAGTCAAGCGGGGCTCGTTCGTCTGCTCGTCTAACGAGCCGCGACGCCGATGTATTGATCGGCCGCGCCGTAGTAAAAGAGCCAACGGGTTGGGGACTGCACCAGCCCTTCGACGAACACGACGTTCGGCACTTGGCCGGTCTTTTCCCAATCCAGCTCTGGACTCAAGATGGGGCGTTGCGATCGCGCCAGCAGCTTTGCGGGATTCTTCGGATCGAAGAGCGCCCATCCAGTTCGGTAGACCAGCTTGGAATCCGCTCCGTTATAGTACAGCAGGATGCCATCCTTGGTGAAGACTGGCGGCGGTCCCGGCTCTGCCACGCGCTCGTCGAACTGACCCTTCCTCGAACCAAGCGCCGGTTCGCTTAACGCCTCCGTCCAATGCAGGAGGTCGTCGGAGTAAGCCACGCCGGTGAGGTCCTGCTTCAGCTTGTTTGTCGCCAGGAAGTACATCCAATATTTGCCGTTCACTTTGCGGTCGAGAATGGCACCGCTTTTGGTCCAGCCAACGTTCCACTTGCCCATATATGCGGGCAGGATTACACCCTGGCGATCCCAATGGATGAGATCTTTGGAGGTGGCGAGGCAGAGCTGCGCGTCCTTTTTGTTGTAGCCGGTGTAAGTGAGGTAAAAGGTGTCGCCGAACTTCACCAGACGCGGGTCCTCAACGCCGCCATCCTTTTCATAGGGTGCCTCGGGCGAGAGCACCGGCTGCGCGTTTCTGGCGAAGTGGATGCCGTCGGCGCTGCTCGCGTATCCCAGGCGCGACGTCCCCTTGCGATCCTGGGCGCGGTAAAGCATTACGAACTTGCCGTTGTGCATGATCACGGCTGGATTAAACACGCCGGCGGATTCGAAGCCCTCGCCCTGGGGTTTGAGAATCGGATCGCGGGTTACCCGCTGCAGAGGGGTGAATGTCGGGATCGCGAGGAGTATTGGGAGGAGGAGTTTCACGGTTCGTCGAATTCGGCCCAGGCGACCGTGTGGTCCGATGCGCCCTCAGCCCTACGCGGGCCGAGATCGACGTCGGCGATGCGACAGCGCTCGGCGAGTGGCAGGGTGGCAAGAATATGGTCGATGCGCCAGCCGAAATTTCGTTCAAAGGCGTTGCGGAAGTAATCCCAGTATGTATACTGGACCCGCTCAGGATGGAGCTTTCGAAACACATCGATGAAGCCCCATGAGACTGTCCGCTGGTAGGCGGTGCGAGCGTCGATGTGGAAGTCGACATCGTTGCTCTTCGGTCGGGATGGTAGACATCAATCGGCTCGGGAGCGATATTCAGGTCGCCGAGCCAGATCGCGGGCGAAGCGGGATCCAGATGCGTCTCGAAATAGCGTCGAACGTGGTCGAACCATGCGAGCTTAAACGCATACTTTTCCGAGGTGATCGAATAGCCTTGCGGCACGTATGTATTGATGATCGGAATGCCGTCGACTATGGTCTGGATAATTCGGACATCTTCGTTATCGGGACCTTCATGAAGCCCATGGATGACACGGTCAGGCTTGTTTCGCGTTAAGGTAGCAACGCCGTTATAGGCTTTCATTCCGCGGAAGGCAGAGTGATAACCGACGTCGCGAAAGGCTTCCGCCGGAAATTCCTGGTCCTGTACTTTCGTCTCCTGCAGGCAAAGAACATCCGGCTGATTCTGAGAGAGCCAGTCGAGCACCAACGGAAGACGCCTTCTAATGGAGTTTACGTTGTAAGTGGCGATCTTCATGAGTCCACTTACGATGGTAAGTGAAAGCACGCCGAAGAGTCGCCTCTTTTTTTACGGGAATATTTCGGCCCAAACACCATTCGCGCCGTTCGCGCCGGTGATGTTCCCGGTACACAGAAAGCCATAGGTTCCCTTTTGGAAACCGTCATATGTCACCGGTCCGGCAGTCACGGAAAGCACTCCGTTGGCGTAGTCGTTATGGGCGATTTTGTCGAGACCGCCAGCTCGGACGATGGGGCCGACTGTGTTGAAGCTCGGCCCAACACCGACTCCGTTATACCCTACCAAACTGATCAACTTACCTCGATTCGTGGTGCCACAAGTTGGCAATTGGACTTGAGTGTGACCGGCAGTGGAGGAACTGTCGTCAATGATGAAGTAGTTACTGGTGTCGGCATCGGCAATGGTAACGAACGAGCCGCTCTTCGGAAGAAATGTCGCGGAGGTCGGGTACACGTTGGAGGTGGGCCCGGCAGGCCCGGTGGCTCCAGTCGCCCCAGCCGCTCCCGCTGAGCCTGACGCTCCAGCGGGGCCTGTTGGTCCAGTCCCTCCCGGAGCGCCGGGGGCGCCGGTCGCGCCAGCGGATCCCTGCTGCGCCAGCAAAGCCCAAGGTGCGCCGTTCGTTGGCACATTGCCTATGTTGTTGGCAGACAGGCTGATGTAACTGGATCCGATATAGAAGACTGCGTCGCCGGTGGCATAGGTGACCAAGGTGTTCCAGGGCCCCTGGAAAGAGATGGGCGGGCCCGTGGCCCCGGTTGAGCCAGCGGCTCCTGCTGGCCCCGTCGAACCGGTTGCACCGTTGGCGCCGTTGGAACCTGTCGATCCAGTGGGCCCGGCGGCTCCGGTTGCGCCTGTGCTTCCTGCCGGTCCCTGCGATCCCGTTGCGCCAGTCGATCCTTGTTGTGCCAGCAAAGCCCAAGGCGCTCCGTTGCTGGGCGTGTTCCCTACGTTGCCGCCAGACAAACTGATGTAACTGGATCCACTGAAGAAGACAGCGTCGCCCGTGGCATACGTAACCAAGTTGTTCCAGTTCCCCCGAAAGGAGATTGGCGGTCCTGTAGCGCCCGTTGCGCCTGGGGCTCCGCTGGCTCCGGTCGCCCCGGTTCCGCCGGTCGGTCCGGGGGCACCAGTCGACCCAGCAGGTCCAATCGGTCCGGTTGCGCCAGCGCTTCCGGTCGGCCCGGTCGGTCCCGCGACTCCATTCGCTCCTTCCTGCGCCAGCAAAGCCCAAGGTGCGCCATTGCTGGGCGCGTTGCCTAAGTTGTTCCCTGACAAGCCGATGTAGCTGGATCCGCTGTAAGAAACCGCGTCCCCGGTGGCGTAGAGGGTCGAACTGCTCCAGGTGCCGTGAAAGGAAAGCGGCGGACCCTGGGCCCCCGCGGCTCCGGTCAGGCCGTTGGTTCCTGGAGCTCCCCCACTTCCGTTCGCGCCTGCCGCTCCTGGCGGCCCGGTCGCCCCAGTCGCGCCAGTCGGGCCGGTCGAGCCTGTGCCGCTATGCAGCACAATTTGAAGCTCCGGCAAGTGGCTGGTGGTAACGCTTTCCTTGCTATCCAGATAGATCGACGCCGTTTGCGAGATTCCGTCCAGCACAAATCCGTTATTCGCCGCCGGGGTCTTCAACCACTTTTGGACAGAGCTCGTTACGTCTATAAAAATGAACTGCGACGCCACACTCGCCTGCGCGGTGCCAACCTGCCCGCCAGTAGTGGGCTGTGAATTCCAGGTAAGACCCGCTTCGTCCCAGCCGCCAGCTACTTCCGACACCTGTAAGGCCCCCCCGCTACCAGTCCTGCCGACCCAGAGCAGCAAGTTCACTTTCGCCACGTCCGTGGATAGGGTGGCAGGCAAGCTCGAAAGGTCGAATTTGAGGTAGGCTCTGGCGGTTCCGCCGATCTGCAGGAATGGTGTATTCCCGAAGTTGACCGTAGGGAAGGTGCTGTTCACATGTGCGTCAGCGACTACAGGCAGCGAGTCGGCCCATATTCCAGGAGTAGCTGTAAGACTCACGAAAAGTGTAACTAGGGCATGTGCGGCGTAGCGACGCCCGGAAGGATAGATCATTCGTGAGAGTAGTGTGATCGGAAGCGATTATTCTCTATTCGATTTGCAGAGAGATCGGTAGAGAATTAATTCCGCGTGGGAGCACTCACATATCAATGCTCCAAGCCGATTGTTATATTATGCTCGCCTTTCTTGCAGGAGGGCAGACGTTCGCGGCGGATTTCTCCTATGCGGGAAATTTCAGTCAAGACGATGACGTACGAACGTTTAACTTTAGCCTCTCACAACCCTCCAAGGTCATCATCCAGACTCTCTCGTACGCCGGCGGAATGAACTCAGCCGGAACCAAACTTCCGCGCGGCGGCTTCGATCCAACCTTGTCCCTATTCGATGCCAACGGCGCTCTGGTAGCCGTCAATCGGGATGCTGGTTGCGGCAAAGTGGCCCCGGATCTGGTGACTTCTCAATGCTGGGATGCGTACATCGAACTGCAACTGCCGGCTGGAACATGGAGCGCCGTGCTGACCCAATCGGAAAATGTGGCAAATGGGCCGAACCTCTCGGATTCATTCGCCTATGACGGGGCAGGGAATTTCACCGCGGGCCCTACGGAACAACGCGGTTTCTGGGACTTCTTTCCAGATCGGCGGACGCCCTTCTGGGCCGTCGACATCCGCGGAGCCGATCTCTCGGGGCCGCCGCTCGACTCGAAACTGCATATCGTGAACGGCGCGAGTTTTATGGAGGGGGCTGCGGGCCCGAACACCATTTTGTCGCTGATTGATTCGCAACTGAACGGGGATTCGAATCTTACCGTTTCGATCGACGGGATCAACGCCGAGGTGCTCTACGCGGGAGCTTCACAGGTCAACTTTGTGACGCCGCCGCAGATGACTACGATGACGGGACTGAAACTCAATGTATGGCGAGGTCAAAACCTTCTGCGCACTACGCTAATTGACATTGTGGACGCCTCGCCGGCTTTGTTCACGGCAACGCAAACGGGAGCCGGACAGGCCGCGGTGCTCAACATTTTGACGTCCGGAGGCGTGGCATTTAACGGCAGCGTGGCTCCGGCGATCGCGGCGAAACGCGGAACGTATCTGGCGGTCTTTGGGACCGGTTTCGGTAGAGCGATGCTCCCCGGCGCGGATGGTTTGGCGAGGTTGGAACAGCCAGTGACGGCGACCCTCGGCGGAGTTCCAGCGCAAGTGGTGTTCGCCGGGTTGGCGCCAAATTCGACTTCGGGTTTGCAACAGATAAATATTCTCATTCCGGACGATGGCCCCGTGGGCCCTGCCGTGTCGATCCGCTTGCGAGCGGGCCCGTACTCCACACAGGCTGGCACGACGGTCTCCATTGAGTAGTGTGGTAAACTTCTGTTGTGTCAAGAGTTCCCCTTGTGGCACAAGAGAGTCAAACACGTTTGCCCAATAGCTAATGTTTGAAAATATGGGCCTGTGGCGCAGTTGGGAGCGCGCTTCCATGGCATGGAAGAGGTCGTGAGTTCGAATCTCACCAGGTCCACCAAAACGTTTCAAACACTTACAGCTCCCCGCCCGCCAAAGATCTAACTGCCGGAGTCCAACTGGAGTCCAAACCCCAATTTAGCCGTGGACAGCCTTGGGCACCGTGTCAGATTCGACGCTGCCCATAACCAAGCCTTTGCCCTCAATGTGATCTGGAGAATGGGCACCGTGGGCACCGCTCTTTAGGCTTGTTGTTTGCTGGAGACGACAACATTTTGTTTCCCGTATAAGGACGTTGCCCAGTGCGCCCGCCGCCCGTCCTAAGCCGATTCACTTCACTCTCGACGACTGATTTCCGTTCCTGACATTCCTGAGATTGTGCGCTCCTGCCACGCCCGAGAGACGGGACTCTCAAGAAACCTTTCCCTTCCTTTCCAACACTCCACTTGTCTTTAAATAACTAACAGATCCCCTTATATGCTTCCGACGGCGCCTCGCTGGGCTTTCGGTCCTTGGAGGCCGCAAGGCCGCTCATCGGGGGCGGATATGTGAAGCCCGCCTACGGGCGGAAGAGTCACTTGAAGGCGATCTGGCTGCTCCGGAGGACGGCGGCAACCCCGTTGCCCGCTGCGGGCGAACGACTGGGTTCACTGGCACTGCAGCAGATGCGAGATATGCGGTGTCCGATCGCGGGGCAGGCGCGGAAGAGTGCTATGCGGTGCGCGAGAGTGCCACCTGGAGCAGGGCAGACGACGCAACAAAGCTTTCCATGCAAGCCTAAGCACCGAGATAGAACGTCGCTGCGGCGAGTGCGGCCCGAGCCTTCGTAGCGGGCTATCTAACCAAACGGAACGCATTCTGCTCAACTCGCTGCTCTACCAGGGCATGCAAGCGCGCCGCCAAGACACGTCGGGCCGGCGGGACGATGTCAGACATCCCGCTTCACTTCGCAGACGTATACGAGCAGTCGAACGGGAAGTGCCATATCTGCGAACTGCCTGTCGATCGAAGCGTCCTGCCGCCCAATCGCCTGGCTTCTACTGCAGATCACGTTCTTCCCAGCAGTCTTGGCGGCGCGCATAGCCTTGGCAACGTCCAGCTGGCGCACCTGACTTGCAATTCCTCTAAGGGCGTCCACCCGCAACTCACTGAAGGCCTCCGGCTGAGAATGAAAAGGAAGGTAGCGCTCCTGATCCGCGAGGCCGAAGACGCGAGGGCGGCGCTCCCGTGAAGGTACCGGTAGGGAGCAATCTATCTCTAGCGAGAAGCGCAAAAAACCGCACGCGCGGGAACTTTTGCGCGACCGCGAAATTGGTATAGGGGGGGCTATGTAGCGCACTTTGCAGTTTCAACGACTTACGTCTAAGTGGCTATTCGAGTGCAGGAGGGTTTTTTTACCGCAAAATGGACGTATGAGAAGCAAAAAACCAGTTCCTCCGCATGTGAAAATCGTGCGCGGCAACCCGGGGAAGCGGGCGCTGAACACACGGGAGCCGCACCCGAAGAGGGCGGCACTTTGCGCGGAATCGCTGCGCATTAAATCGACGGGCGCCGCGGACCCGCCGGGGATCGGCTTGGCGACTTGAGTACGTGGCGCGAATCATCAAGCAAGGCGACACGATCTGAAGCAGAGCGGACACCGGGCTCGCGGGTTCGGAACGGCGGCACGAATACGTCCAAGCGCATGCAACGCCAGTAGCACACCTCCAATCAATCTCCCAATCCAGCGTTTGAAACACGAAGCAGTTGGTGAAGCTGCGTGGAAGCCTCAGGTAGCCCAAAGACTCCGCGTTCCAGTGACGTGACGGACCCGTCGCGTCACTTACTTGCTCGCGAGCTACTGTCAGAAATACGCATTCACCGCTACGGGGTCCTTTCGCGCTCCTAAGCTGGTTGATGTCGCCTGTCCGCCGTTACTCTCGACCACGGCGTCCAGATGAAGCCTTGGCCCATTTCCGCCCCATGCAAATATGATGATGGCACGCAGATGTTTAAGCCATTAGCCGCGGCGCGCGTTTTGAGAGTATTTTGCCCCACACCAGCAGAAACGCCGTCCGGCTCGGGAGCCCAGGGCGGCGTCGTTCGTTGGAGCTGCGGTTGCGCCTACTTCGAAATCTTGTAGCTGCGCTCGCCAGCAGCGTTCTTTAAAGACTCGATCGTGTGCCCGCCCTTGCTGCCGAGGATGCTGACAAAGCCCCGGACCGTGTGGGCCTTATGCCGACATCGGCATAAGGCCCATTATGCCGACGTTCGGATTATGCCGACCTGTGTTGGTAACCCGGTCTGTGGGGCGGTGATCGCTGCGATGGAGTCGGCATAATCAGAGAGCTTCCAGGAAGGCGAGCAGTTTGTCGGTCGGTCGGAAACGGCCGGGTTTTGTCTCTATCGGAGCTGTCTTGTCCAGAGCGCGTTCCTTGATCTCCAGATCCGCGTGTAGGTAGATTTGGGTCGTCTCGATCTGTTCGTGACCGAGCCAGAGTGCGATCACAGAGGTGTCGATGCCGGCGCGCAGCAATCGCATGGCGGCTGAATGCCGCAATACATGCATGGTCACCGATTTTTGTGCCAGCGACGGACAAACGTCGGTGGCTTTCCCGACGTATTTGGCAAGCCTGTGCTCGAGAGCGTCCCGGCTGAGTCCTCTTCCAGTTTGTGTGGTGAACAGCGGGGCTTCTGGCTGACCGGCCCGCTCGGTCAGCCAGGAACGCAAAACGGCGACTGTGCCCGAGGTGAGCGGCGTGATCCGTTGCTTTCGTCCCTTCCCGTTGCAACTCACATGCGCACCGGATCCGAGATGGACATCGGCGCAGCACAGACCTGTCAGTTCAGACGCTCGAAGACCGGTCTGGACAGCGAGGCTGAACAGTGCGGTGTCGCGCCGCCCGGTCCAGTTCGACCGATCGGGCGCGGCGAGCAAGGCGTTGATTTCCGCCTCGGTCAGGAAGGTCACGAGCCGTCGATCGAAGCGCTTTGGTGGAATGGCAAGAACGCGCTCGATGACAGAAGCATGCTCTGGATGCCGAAGCGCCGCGTATCGAAACAGGGAACGGATGGCAGCAAGCCGCGCATTGCGGGTGCGCACGCTGTTCTTTCTCTGCTGTTCCAAGTCGTTGAGGAAGGCCCCGACCAGCGAAGCGTCCAGATCGTCGATATCCAGCTTGCTTGGGGCATTGCCTTTCCTGTCTGATGCGAAGACCAGCAATAGCCGCAGGGTATCCCGATATGCACAGAGAGTGTTCGGGCTGACCTGACGCTGACGGACGAGGCGGTCAGTGAAGAACGCCTGCAAAGTCGTGGCAAGTGCGGTCATGCATCACCTCCAAGGTGGCGCTCAAGCCGATCGCCGGCCAGCCCCAGCAATTCCGGTGCGGCCGACAGATACCAATAGGTATTGGCAGGGTCGACATGACCAAGATAGGTTGACAAGATCGCCATGCGGTTCCCGGGTTCGCCTGCCTTGTAGCCATCAATGATGGTGTTGACGGCGAAGCCATGCCGGAGATCATGGATCCTTGGCCTGCATGCCGCCGAACGTGGTGAGATACTGCAGTGGTGTAGCAGTTTCTGGAATGTCGGCTGCACGTTCTTGTAGCGCAGTCGCCTGCCTGCCGAACACGACAGCAGCGCCGACGTGCTCGCCTGATGGGGACGATCATCGCGGCGCAAGTAGTCCTGCAGGGCCGTGACCACGGTTGGGTGCAACGGCAATTCGCGGGACTTGCCGAATTTGCCGTTGCGGATCGTGAGCAGGCCATTGATCGCGTCGAAGTCATCGCTGTCGAGGCCGATCGCCTCTCCGACACGCATTCCGGTTGCCGCCAGCACGCCAATCAGTGTCCGATACGTTGCCTGCAAGTGGGACCCGCGCAGGATCGCTGTCGCCGACATCAAGTTCGAGATTTCGTGTGGCGAGTAGAGGTACGGTGTTGCTCTGCGCGCTCGACCTGGCAGGATACCCATTGACGGCACCTGGGTGGCAGGGTCGATCCCATGGAGGTGTCGGGCGAAGATACGAACTTCGGCAAGTCGCCTGGAAGTCCAGCTTGCGTCGGCACCTGCGGGGAGAGTTGCCCAGGCCAGCGCCGTTTCGGTTGTCAGACATTTTTCGCCGCGATCTTCGGCGAAGGAAACGAACTGACCGAGAAGTCTCTCTGTTTTGTCAAGCTTGTAACCAAGGCAGCGACGCATGGCCAGATAGTCTGTGAGAGCTTGGCGAAGGGCGCTCATTGGACGTCTCCCGGCCATGGGCGCGCAATCATGCGCAAGCCGTTACGGTCGACCTTGGCATAGATCGCTGTTGTCTCGGTACGAAGATGACGCAAGAGTTGACCGATTTCCGGTAGTGACGCACCGGCACGTATAAGTTGTATTGCTGCGGTATGGCGCAGGCGATGCGCGTGGACGCGTCCGAGATTGGCCCGCCGTGCAGCATCCGCCACGATCGTGCTCACGCGAGTCGGGGTGAGATGGTGATGGGGAGCGACGCACCTTACGAATACGGCCCGGCCCAGTGCGTTCACGGGGCGGGCCTGTTCCAGGTATTCGACCAGCCTGAGACCGACGTCCTGCGGCAAGGGAATGCGTTCTATACAGTTTCCTTTGCCGCGCACTACGATCGTGCCCGCTCGCCAGTCGATATCGTCCAACATGAGCTTTGCGACCTCGCCGCGTCGTAGTCCCAGCCGGATCAGCAGGGTCAGAATGGCAAGGTCTCGACAGCCGACGGGGGTATTTGCATGGCATGACGCAAGTAGGCGCTGAACCTGATCGGGCTCAAGCCCCTTGGGCAAACCCACCAATCGGCGACGGGCAACCGATGGCACGGCGCAGACGAGCGATCTTTCCGTGATGCCTTCAAGATGAAAAAAGCCAAGGAACGACCGAAGCGCCGTGACTGTCAACTTCGCCGTGCCGCTGTTTTGGCGAGGACACCGCGGCACCACAAACGAGATGATATCGGCCGGGCTCAGGTTACCAAGCTCCAGGGCAAGGCCATCTGCAGAATTCCTGCTATCCAGAAATGGGCGCAGACGATCGATATACCGCTCGACCGTAGCTGCCATCAAGGAACGCTCCATGGTCAAAAAGCGCCGGTACCGCTCCAGAATTACGCTTGCAAGGCCTTCGAGCACAGGCGCCTCAAGGGGAGGAGCTAGCTTCAGCCGATGGAGATAATCAAGGATCGGACGCAGGGTCCTGTGCGTCTTGTGTCTAGCGAAGCCCGCGGATCTGCGGTCGCGTAAGAAACGATCCACCAGTCGGAATGACAGATCGCCCGCGGTTAACTCCTGAGTCTGCAGCCAATCGCTCAGATCGGCAAACAGTCTCTTCTGTTTGTGAACGGTACTTGGTGCGTATCCTTGCTGCAGCAGCTCGCCTTCAAAGTCCTGCAAAAGGGCATCGCGTGGGCATACGGCCGGTGCTTCAATGGGTTTGACCAACATGAGAACTCCTCTTCGAGATTTGAAAGAGGAGACCGTAGCATGTGGTCAAACGTCACTGATTATGCCGACTCCATCGCAGCGATTTCCGCCCCACAGACCGGGTTACCAACACAGGTCGGCATAATCCGAACGTCGGCATAATGGGCCTTATGCCGACATCGGCATAAGGCCCACACCGTGCGCGGCTTCGTGAGCATCCTCGGCAGCAAGGGCGGGCACACGATCCAGTCTTCCAAGAACGCCGCTGAAGAGCGCACTTACCGCGCCGCGAAGTAGGCCGCCAATTCTTATGCTTCCCCGAAACGCCGCCCCGGGTTCAGGTCCGGAGCGGCGTTGTCGCGGTTGCGATCCATGAACTGCGTTTGAAACAATCCCGGGCAAAATGCTCCGGTCTCTAACAGGACAGAACGCCATGGTTGGGCCGCAAAGCGGCAGAGGCTGCGTAGGGGCAGAACAGGTCGAGTATAACGACGACTTGCGCCTGGCCGCGCCCAGGGCTCTAGGCCGTCAGCTCCTTGGCGGCGACCGTCCATGTCGAGCTCTCATTCTCCAGTGCGTAGCGCACAATGTTTCAAACACATACCCGTTAACCAAAAGGTTGTGAGTTCGAATTCTATTCGGGGAGCCAAACCATTCCCCTCCGAACGCCTGCGCACTTTTGGTTAACGCCATCTGACTTGTTCTTCCTCGCGAGATATCCCTAATTACTGCATACATTTCCCGACAATCCTGTTCTCCCTTTCCGGTCGCGGAGAGTCCTGGTGAAGGCTTCGGTGGGGCTCCCGCCGCACCCCTCTGCCTGAATTCTCCGTTTCTCCGGAGAGTTCCTCCGCGCGGTTAACACCTCCGTTCGTCTCGGTTTACACTTTTCGAATTCCTTGCGTATGTTTACAGCGAAGGGTGATTCGCACTCTTCACCAGCCACTCGACAGCGGAACGACCGCCAAGCGGACTTTCGTTGTGGTGCCAATCCACAGCGAGGTGAATCGTCTTGGGCATACCGAAAGAGGAACTGCAATCCATCGCCGGCATTCTTGCCGCTGGCTATCTCCGTCATCGCGAACAGCTTCGGTGCGCGGCTACCCGACTTGACTGTTCCG